>NZ_JBVIGV010000006.1:87315-113619 GCF_055570615.1 Streptomyces sp. NPDC031121 | reverse complement strand
GGGAAACAAAGAAAGAGAGGAGGGGGGACAAAACCGAAAACCACCCTCGCCTCCCCCTTCGGCCTCACCCTCCCCAACGAAAGGGAAAAAACCGGGGGCGGGTGGGCCCCCCCCCCCCCCCCCCCCCGCACCGGTAACGTTTCTGCTGGTCCTGGGGGACCGGGGTGCTACGCGTCCTCGTGCGCCACGGCGCGGCGCGCGTCCGCGTCCAGAACGCCCCAGCTGATCAGCTGCTCGGTCAGGACCGAGGGCGACTGGTCGTAGATGACGGCCAGGGTGCGCAGGTCGTCCTGGCGGATCGACAGCACCTTGCCGTTGTAGTCGCCGCGCTGGCTCTGGATCGTCGCCGCGTAGCGCTGGAGGGGTCCGGCCTTCTCCGCGGGGACGCCCGCCAGGCGCTCCAGGTCCAGGCGCAGCTTCGGCGGGGGCTCGGCCGCCCCGCCGGGCGTCGTGCCCGGCAGCAGCTCCTGCACCGGCACCCCGTAGAAGTCCGCCAGCTCGGCGAGGCGCTGGACGGTCACGGCGCGGTCCCCGCGCTCGTACGAACCGACCACCACGGCCTTCCACCGGCCCTGGGACTTCTCCTCGACACCGTGGAGGGAGAGGCCCTGCTGGGTGCGGATGGCGCGGAGCTTGGCCCCGAGCTGTTTGGCGTATTCGCTGGACATAACGCTCCCGGACGCTGTGACGCTGTGGCTACTTGACTCCGAGCGGCTCGCCGCGCGGCTGGTAACTCACTGTGAGGTTACGCAGCGTGACTTGGGTGCGTCAAGCCGAATGCCGACCCCCGCCCGCCGACGGGGGTCCGCGCCCGGCCCCGGTTCGGCCCCCGCCCGGACCACTGGTACCGTGGACCCCGTTGTGCAGACGTCCTTTAAGGTCCGTCCCGTGAGGCGGAGAAGGAGGTCCTTTTCCCATGGACGCTCAGGCTTTGAACGCCGGTGCCGTCGAGAGCGGGCCCATGCGCCCCGTCCTCGAGGCGCAGGACATCGCGCGGGTCCTCACCCGCATCGCCCACGAGATCGTCGAACGCGCCAAGGGCGCCGACGACGTGGTGCTCCTCGGCATCCCCACCCGCGGCGTGTTCCTCGCCCGCCGGCTGGCCGCCAAACTCGAAGAGATCACCGGCGCGAAGATCCCGGTCGGCTCCCTCGACATCACCATGTACCGCGACGACCTGCGGATGAAGCCGGCCCGCGCCATCGGCCGCACCGAGATCCCCGGTGACGACATCGACGGCCGCCTCGTCGTCCTCGTCGACGACGTCCTCTTCTCCGGCCGCACCATCCGCGCCGCCCTCGACGCCCTCGGCGACCTCGGCCGCCCCCGCGCGGTCCAGCTCGCCGTCCTCGTCGACCGCGGCCACCGCGAACTGCCGATCCGCGCCGACTACGTCGGCAAGAACCTCCCGACCTCCCTCCGGGAGATCGTCAAGGTCCAGCTCCAGGAGGAGGACGGCCGTGACGCCGTGCTGCTCGGCCAGCGGACCGACGCCGAAGCCGGGCAGTAGCCCGACACCCTGACGGGCCCCGCACGGGCCCGCGCTCCGGCCTGCCCCGCACCCCTCCGGCACGCCGCCCGCCGCTCTGCCCTCCTTCGACACACGGAGCACCCAGATGAAGCGCCACCTCATCTCGGCCGCCGACCTCACGCGCGACGACGCCGTCCTGATCCTCGACACCGCCGAGGAGATGGCGCGCGTCGCCGACCGGCCGATCAAGAAGCTGCCCACCCTGCGCGGCCGCACGATCTGCAACCTCTTCTTCGAGGACTCCACCCGCACCCGGATCTCCTTCGAGGCCGCCGAGAAGCGCCTGTCCGCGGACGTCATCAACTTCGCGGCCAAGGGGTCCTCCGTCTCCAAGGGCGAATCCCTCAAGGACACCGCGCAGACCCTGGAGGCCATGGGCGTCGACGCCGTCGTCATCCGCCACGGCGCCTCCGGCGCCCCGTACCGCCTGGCGAACTCCGGCTGGATCGACGCCCCCGTCATCAACGCCGGCGACGGCACCCACCAGCACCCCACCCAGGCCCTGCTGGACGCCTTCACCATGCGCCGCCGCCTCGTCGGCCGCGACGCCGGACTCGGCAAGGACCTCGCCGGCCGCCGCATCACCCTCGTCGGCGACGTCCTGCACAGCCGCGTCGCCCGCTCCAACGTCGACCTGCTGCACACGCTCGGCGCCGAGGTCACCCTCGTGGCCCCGCCCACGCTCGTCCCCGTCGGCGTCGAGACCTGGCCCTGCGAGGTCTCCTACAGCCTCGACGAGGTGCTGCCGAAGTCCGACGCGGTCATGATGCTGCGTGTGCAGCGCGAACGGATGAACGCCGCGTTCTTCCCCACCGAGCGCGAGTACTCCCGCCGGTACGGGCTCGACGCCGCCCGGATGGCGAAGATGCCCGAGCACGCCATCGTGATGCACCCCGGCCCGATGGTCCGCGGCATGGAGATCACCGCCGAGGTCGCCGACTCCGACCGCTGCACCGTCGTCGAGCAGGTCGCCAACGGCGTCTCCGTCCGCATGGCCGTCCTCTACCTCCTGCTCGGCGGCTCCCAGCCCGCCGTCACCGCCCCGTCCCGCACCGAGGAGACCAAGTAACCATGTCCAAGACCCTGATCCGCGGTGCGAAGGTCCTCGGCGGCGAGGCGCAGGACGTCCTCATCGACGGCGAGACCATCGCTGCGGTCGGCGCGGACCTCCCCGCCGACGGCGCCACCGTCATCGAGGCAGCCGGGCAGGTCCTCCTCCCGGGCCTCGTCGACCTCCACACCCACCTGCGCGAGCCCGGCCGCGAGGACTCCGAGACCGTCCTGACGGGCACCCGCGCCGCCGCCTCGGGCGGCTACACCGCCGTCTTCGCCATGGCGAACACCTTCCCCGTCGCCGACACCGCCGGCGTCGTCGAGCAGGTCTACCGCCTCGGCAAGGAGTCCGGCTACTGCGACGTGCAGCCCATCGGCGCCGTCACCGTCGGCCTGGAGGGCAAGAAGCTCTCCGAGCTCGGCGCCATGCACGAGTCCGCCGCCGGCGTCACCGTCTTCTCCGACGACGGCAAGTGCGTCCACGACGCCGTGATCATGCGCCGCGCCCTGGAGTACGTGAAGGCCTTCGGCGGCGTCATCGCCCAGCACGCCCAGGAGCCCCGCCTCACCGAGGGCGCCCAGATGAACGAGGGCGTCGTCTCCGCCGAGCTGGGCCTCGGCGGCTGGCCCGCCGTCGCCGAGGAGTCGATCATCGCCCGCGACGTCCTCCTCGCCGAGCACGTCGGCTCCCGCGTCCACATCTGCCACCTCTCCACCGCCGGCAGCGTCGAGATCGTCCGCTGGGCCAAGTCCCGCGGCATCGACGTCACCGCCGAGGTCACCCCGCACCACCTCCTCCTCACCGACGAGCTGGTCCGCTCCTACGACCCCGTCTACAAGGTCAACCCGCCGCTGCGCACCGAGCGCGACGTCACGGCCCTGCGCGAGGCGCTCGCCGACGGCACGATCGACATCGTCGCCACCGACCACGCCCCGCATCCGCACGAGGACAAGGACTGCGAGTGGGCCGCCGCCGCCATGGGCATGGTCGGCCTGGAGACCGCCCTGTCCGTCGTCCAGCAGACGATGGTCGAGACCGGCCTCCTCGACTGGGCCGGAGTCGCCGAGCGCATGTCCTTCGCGCCCGCCCGCATCGGCGGCCTGTCCCACCGCCACGGACGCCCCGTCTCGGCAGGTGAACCCGCGAACCTCACCCTGGTCGACACCTCGTACCGTGGTGTCGTGGACCCCGCACAGTTCGCCTCCCGCAGCCGCAACACCCCGTACGAGGGCCGCGAGCTGCCGGGTCGCGTGACCTACACCTTCCTGCGGGGCCGGACAACGGTCGTGGACGGGAAGCTCGCGTGACACCTGCAGTGATCCAACTGGCCGCCGAGGCCGCCGAACGCAAGTCGGCGGAGGTGACGGACTGGGGCGCGCGCATCGCGTGGGTCATCGGTCTGCTCGTCTTCATCGCCTTCGTCTACTGGCTGATGCGGCAGGGCTGGAAATGGCGCGGCGCCCTGCAGAGCGGCCTGCCGGAACTGCCCGCCGCCCCCGACGGCCTCCCCGAGCACCGGCTGGCCCTCACCGGCCGGTACCACGGGTCGACCACCGCCGGACAGTGGCTCGACCGGATCGTCGCCCACGGGCTGGGCGTCCGCAGCCGGGTCGAGCTCACCCTCACCGACGCGGGCCTCGAAGTGGTCCGTCCGGGTGCAGGCGACTTCTTCGTACCCGCCGCGCAGCTGCGCGGCGCCCGCCTCGACAAGGGAATCGCGGGCAAGGTACTGACCGAGGGCGGTCTGCTCGTCGTCACCTGGGAGCACGGCGGCACGCTGATCGACTCCGGATTCCGCTCCGACCGGGCGGCGGAGCACGCCGCCTGGGTCGAGGCCATCACCTCCATGAACCTGAACCACACCACCACGACGGAAGGCGCCGAACGATGACGACCTCCACCAGGGGAGCAGCAAAAGCTCCCGCCGTACTCGTCCTGGAGGACGGCCGCATCTTCCGCGGCCGCGCCTACGGCGCAGTGGGGGAGACCTTCGGCGAGGCCGTGTTCTCCACCGGCATGACCGGCTACCAGGAGACCCTCACCGACCCGTCGTACCACCGGCAGGTCGTCGTGATGACCGCCCCGCACGTCGGCAACACCGGCGTCAACGACGAGGACCCCGAGTCCGCCCGCATCTGGGTCGCCGGCTACGTCGTCCGCGACCCCGCCCGCGTCCCCTCCAACTGGCGCGCCAAGCGCTCGCTGGACGAGGAGCTCGCCGCGCAGGGCGTCGTCGGCATCAGCGGCATCGACACCCGCGCCCTCACCCGGCACCTCCGCGAGCGCGGCGCCATGCGCGTCGGCATCTTCTCCGGCGCCGCCGCCGAGGGCGCCCGCGACGAGGCCCTGGTCGCCCGCGTCCAGGAAGCCCCGCAGATGAAGGGCGCGAACCTCTCCGCCGAGGTCGCCACCAAGGAGCCCTACGTCGTCCCCGCCATCGGCGAGAAGCGGTTCACCGTCGCCGCCGTCGACCTCGGCATCAAGGGCATGACCCCGCACCGCATGGCCGAGCGCGGCATCGAGGTGCACGTCCTGCCCGCCACCGCCACGGTCGAGGACATCTACGCGGTCTCCCCGGACGGGGTGTTCTTCTCGAACGGCCCCGGCGACCCGGCCACCGCCGACCACGCGGTCTCCGTCATGCAGGGCGTCCTGGAGCGCAAGACGCCGCTCTTCGGCATCTGCTTCGGCAACCAGATCCTCGGCCGCGCCCTCGGCTTCGGCACCTACAAGCTGAAGTACGGCCACCGCGGCATCAACCAGCCGGTCCAGGACCGCACCACCGGCAAGGTCGAGGTCACCGCCCACAACCACGGCTTCGCCGTCGACGCGCCCCTCGACAAGGTCTCCGAGACCCCCTACGGCCGCGCCGAGGTCTCCCACGTCTGCCTGAACGACAACGTCGTCGAAGGCCTCCAGCTGCTCGACCAGCCGGCCTTCAGCGTCCAGTACCACCCCGAGGCGGCCGCCGGCCCGCACGACGCCGCGTACCTCTTCGACCGCTTCACGTCTTTGATGGAAACCGCCCTGATGGAGGCCGAGCGTGCCTAAGCGCACCGATATCCAGTCCGTCCTGGTCATCGGCTCCGGCCCGATCGTCATCGGCCAGGCCGCCGAGTTCGACTACTCCGGCACCCAGGCCTGCCGCATCCTCAAGGCCGAGGGCCTGCGGGTCATCCTCGTCAACTCGAACCCGGCGACGATCATGACCGACCCGGAGATCGCCGACGCCACCTACGTCGAGCCGATCACCCCCGAGTTCGTCGAGAAGATCATCGCCAAGGAGCGCCCCGACGCGCTCCTGCCCACCCTCGGCGGCCAGACGGCCCTCAACACCGCCATCTCGATGCACGAGCAGGGGGTGCTGGAGAAGTACAACGTCGAGCTCATCGGCGCCAACGTCGAGGCCATCAACAAGGGCGAGGACCGCGACCTGTTCAAGGAGGTCGTCGAGGAGGTCCGCCGCAAGATCGGCCACGGCGAGTCCGCCCGCTCGGTCATCTGCCACACCATGGACGAGGTCCTCGCCGGCGTCGAGACGCTCGGCGGCTACCCCGTCGTCGTCCGCCCCTCCTTCACCATGGGCGGCGCCGGCTCCGGCTTCGCCCACGACGAGGAGGAGCTGCGCCGCATCGCCGGCCAGGGCCTCACGCTCTCCCCGACCACCGAGGTGCTCCTGGAGGAGTCCATCCTCGGCTGGAAGGAGTACGAGCTGGAGCTGATGCGCGACAAGGCCGACAACGTCGTGGTCGTCTGCTCCATCGAGAACTTCGACCCGATGGGCGTCCACACCGGCGACTCCATCACCGTCGCCCCCGCGATGACCCTCACCGACCGCGAGTACCAGCGCCTGCGCGACATCGGCATCGCGATCATCCGCGAGGTCGGCGTCGACACCGGCGGCTGCAACATCCAGTTCGCGGTCAACCCCGACGACGGCCGGATCATCGTCATCGAGATGAACCCGCGCGTCTCCCGCTCCTCGGCCCTCGCCTCCAAGGCCACCGGCTTCCCGATCGCCAAGATCGCCGCCAAGCTGGCCGTCGGCTACACCCTGGACGAGATCCCCAACGACATCACCGAGAAGACCCCGGCCTCCTTCGAGCCGACCCTCGACTACGTCGTCGTCAAGGCCCCCCGCTTCGCCTTCGAGAAGTTCCCGGTGGCCGACGCCACCCTCACCACCACCATGAAGTCCGTCGGCGAGGCCATGGCCATCGGCCGCAACTTCACCGAGGCCCTCCAGAAGGCCCTGCGCTCCCTGGAGAAGAAGGGCTCCCAGTTCGCCTTCACCGGCGAGCCCGGCGACAAGGACGAGCTGCTGGCCCTGGCGGTCCGCCCCACCGACGGCCGCATCAACACCGTCATGCAGGCCATCCGCGCCGGCGCCACCCAGGAGGAGGTGTTCGAGTCCACGAAGATCGACCCGTGGTTCGTCGACCAGCTGTTCCTGATCAAGGAGATCGCCGACGAGCTCGCCGCCGCCGAGAAGCTCGACCCCGAGCTCCTCGCCGAGGCCAAGCGGCACGGCTTCTCCGACGCCCAGATCGCCGAGATCCGCGGCCTGCGCGAGGACGTCGTCCGCGAGGTGCGCCACGCCCTCGGGGTCCGCCCCGTCTACAAGACGGTCGACACCTGCGCCGCCGAGTTCGCCGCCAAGACCCCGTACTTCTACTCCTCCTACGACGAGGAGACCGAGGTCGCGCCGCGCGAGAAGCCCGCGGTGATCATCCTGGGCTCCGGCCCGAACCGCATCGGCCAGGGCATCGAGTTCGACTACTCCTGCGTCCACGCCTCCTTCGCCCTCAGCGACGCCGGCTACGAGACCGTGATGGTCAACTGCAACCCGGAGACCGTCTCCACCGACTACGACACCTCCGACCGCCTGTACTTCGAGCCCCTCACCCTCGAAGACGTGCTGGAGATCGTCCACGCCGAGTCCCTCGCCGGCCCGATCGCCGGCGTCGTCGTCCAGCTCGGCGGCCAGACCCCCCTCGGCCTCTCCCAGGCCCTGAAGGACAACGGCGTGCCCGTCGTCGGCACCTCCCCGGAGGCCATCCACGCCGCTGAGGACCGCGGCGCCTTCGGCCGCGTGCTCGCCGAGGCCGGCCTGCCCGCCCCCAAGCACGGCACCGCCACCACGTTCGCCGGGGCCAAGGCCATCGCCGACGAGATCGGCTACCCCGTCCTCGTCCGCCCGTCCTACGTGCTCGGCGGCCGCGGCATGGAGATCGTCTACGACGAGGCGCGCCTGGAGGCGTACATCGCCGAGTCCACCGAGATCTCCCCGACCCGCCCCGTGCTGGTCGACCGCTTCCTCGACGACGCCATCGAGATCGACGTCGACGCCCTCTACGACGGCGAGGAACTCTACCTCGGCGGCGTCATGGAGCACATCGAGGAGGCCGGCATCCACTCCGGCGACTCGGCCTGCGCCCTGCCCCCGATCACCCTCGGCGGCTTCGACATCAAGCGCCTGCGCGCCTCCACCGAGGCCATCGCCAAGGGCGTCGGCGTCCGCGGCCTGATCAACATCCAGTTCGCGATGGCCGGGGACATCCTCTACGTCCTGGAGGCCAACCCGCGCGCCTCCCGCACCGTCCCCTTCACCTCGAAGGCCACGGCCGTCCCGCTCGCGAAGGCCGCCGCCCGCATCTCGCTCGGCGCGACCATTGCCGAGCTGCGCGCCGAGGGCCTGCTGCCGAAGACCGGCGACGGCGGCACCCTGCCGCTCGACGCGCCGATCTCCGTCAAGGAGGCCGTCATGCCGTGGTCGCGCTTCCGCGACATCCACGGCCGCGGCGTCGACACGGTCCTCGGCCCGGAGATGCGCTCCACCGGCGAGGTCATGGGCATCGACTCGGTCTTCGGCACGGCGTACGCCAAGTCGCAGGCCGGCGCCTACGGCCCGCTGCCCACCAAGGGCCGCGCGTTCATCTCCGTCGCCAACCGCGACAAGCGCTCGATGATCTTCCCGGCGCGCGAGCTCGTCGCCCACGGCTTCGAGCTGCTCGCCACCTCCGGCACCGCCGAGGTCCTGCGCCGCAACGGCATCAACGCCACCGTCGTGCGCAAGCTCAGCGAGGGCGAGGGCCCCGGCGGCGAGAAGACCATCGTCCAGCTCATCCACGACGGCCAGGTCGACCTGATCGTCAACACCCCGTACGGCACCGGCGGCCGCCTCGACGGCTACGAGATCCGCACCGCCGCCGTGGCCCGCGGCGTCCCGTGCCTGACCACGGTCCAGGCGCTCGCCGCGGCCGTGCAGGGCATCGAGGCGCTCGGACACGGCGAGGTCGGCGTCCGCTCCCTCCAGGAGCACGCCGAGCACCTGACCGCGGCCCGCGACTAGCAGCCCGTCCGGACGAGGGGGACACCACGAGCGCGACCGCGCGAAGGTGTCCCCCTCTCCATGAGCGCACAAGGGAACCCCCGAAGCATGTACAAGCTCTTCTTCAACCTGGTCTTCAAGCGGATGGACCCCGAGGCGGCCCACCACCTGGCCTTCCGCTGGATCCGCCTCGCCGCCCGCACCCCCGTCGTGCGGACCTTCGCCGCGGCCGCCCTGGCCCCCCGCCACAAGGAGCTGCGCACCGAGGCCCTCGGCCTGCGCATGCACGGCCCCTTCGGCCTCGCGGCCGGCTTCGACAAGAACGCCGTCGCCATTGACGGCATGTCCATGCTCGGCTTCGACCACGTCGAGATCGGCACCGTCACCGCCCAGGCACAGCCCGGCAACCCCAGGAAGCGGCTGTTCCGCCTCGTCCCGGACCGCGCGCTGATCAACCGCATGGGCTTCAACAACGACGGCTCCGAGGCCGTGGCGGCCCGTCTGGCGGCCCGCAAGGCGGTCTTCAGGACCGTCGTCGGCGTCAACATCGGCAAGACCAAGGCCGTGCCTGAGGAGGAGGCCGTCGCGGACTACGTCGCCTCCACAGAGCGCCTGGCCCGGCACGCCGACTACCTCGTCGTCAACGTCTCCTCCCCGAACACCCCCGGCCTGCGCAACCTCCAGGCCACCGAGTCCCTGCGCCCGCTGCTCGCCGCCGTCCGCGAGGCCGCCGACCGCAGCGTCCCCGACCGCCGCGTCCCCCTCCTGGTCAAGATCGCGCCCGACCTCGCGGACGAGGACGTGGACGCCGTCGCGGACCTCGCCCTGGAGCTCGGCCTGGACGGCATCATCGCCACCAACACCACCATCGCCCGCGAGGGCCTCGGCCTGAAGTCCGACCCGGCCCTGGTCAAGGAGGCCGGCGGCCTCTCCGGCGCCCCCGTCAAGCAGCGCTCCCTGGAGGTCCTGCGCCGCCTGTACGCCCGCGTGGGCGACCGCCTGGTCCTCGTCGGCGTGGGGGGCATCGAGAACGCCGAGGACGCCTGGCAGCGCATCCTGGCCGGCGCCACCCTCATCCAGGGGTACAGCGCGTTCATCTACGAGGGCCCGTTCTACGCCCGCGCCATCCACAAGGGCCTGGCCGCCCGCCTCGCCGCCAGCCCGTACGCCACCCTCGCCGAGGCCGTCGGCGCCGAGACCCGAAAGGCCGCCCAGTGACCCCCTCCTTCGGCACCCGCCTGCGCTCCGCCATGGACGAGCGCGGGCCCCTCTGCGTCGGCATCGACCCGCACGCCTCCCTGCTGGCCTCCTGGGGGCTGGACGACGACGTCGCCGGGCTGGAGCGGTTCTCCCGCACGGTGGTCGAGGCACTCGCGGACACGGTCGCCGTCTTCAAGCCGCAGGCCGCCTTCTTCGAGCGCTTCGGCTCCCGAGGCGTGGCGGTCCTGGAGCGGACCGTCGCCGACGCCCGCGCGGCCGGCGCCCTCGTCGTCATGGACGCCAAGCGCGGCGACATCGGCTCCACCATGGCCGCCTACGCCGAGACCTTCCTCCGCGAGGACTCGCCGCTGTTCTCCGACGCCCTGACGGTCTCCCCGTACCTGGGCTACGGCTCCCTCGCCCCCGCCGTCGAGCTGGCCCGTGCCTCGGGCGCCGGCCTGTTCGTCCTCGCGCTCACCTCGAACCCCGAGGGCGCCGAGGTCCAGCGGGCGGTCCGCGAGGACGGCCGGACCGTCGGCGCGACCATGCTGGCCCACCTGGCCGCCGAGAACGCCGGCGCGTCCCCCATGGGCTCCTTCGGGGCGGTCGTGGGCGCCACCCTCGGCGACCTGTCCTCCTTCGACCTGGACATCAACGGCCCGCTGCTGGCCCCCGGCATCGGCGCGCAGGGAGCGACCGCCGCCGACCTGCCCCGCGTCTTCGGCGCGGCCGTGCGCAACGTCGTGCCGAACGTCTCGCGCGGCGTGCTCCGGCACGGGCCGGACGCCGCCGCGCTGCGCGGAGCCGCGGAGCGGTTCGCCGACGAGATCCGCGGGGCCGTCTCCGCCTGACCCGCTCGTCGTACGGTCTGACGAAATCTGACGAGATTCGAACGTCCTTCACCGGACAAATCCAGGGCGGTTTGTCCGTGATGTACGGTTCAGTGGAGGCTGACCAGGACTTTTCGTCCGTTCTCGCTGACTGGAGCGGCCTTGGCCGCTAGTCTCCGACCAGAGTGAACGAGCAGCGAACCAGTTCCACCGCTGTTCGGGCATTCGCCTGGTGTGGCGTCCCACGGGCTCCCACCGGTCCGTATCCGACAGTTCGACATCCGAGGTGACGTAGGCGTGGCTCTTCCGCCCCTTACCCCTGAACAGCGCGCAGCCGCGCTCGAAAAGGCCGCCGCGGCTCGCCGGGAGCGGGCCGAGGTGAAGAATCGACTCAAGCACTCCGGCGCCTCGCTCCAAGAGGTCATCAAGACGGGCCAGGAGAACGACGTCATCGGCAAGATGAAGGTCTCCGCCCTGCTGGAGTCCCTGCCCGGCGTCGGCAAGGTCCGCGCCAAGCAGATCATGGAGCGCCTCGGCATCTCCGAGTCCCGGCGTGTCCGAGGTCTCGGCTCCAACCAGATCGCCTCGCTGGAGCGTGAGTTCGGCACCCCTGCCGGCTGACGTGCCGCCCGGAGTGCCTCCGGCGTTACCGGGCAGTCCCGGGAACCTGGATAATCGCTCTATGGCAGCAGAGGTTCGTCCGCGGCTGACCGTGCTCTCCGGCCCTTCAGGGGTCGGCAAGAGCACGGTCGTCGCGCATATGCGCAAGGTCCACCCCGAGGTATGGCTCTCGGTGTCGGCCACCACCCGCAAGCCGCGGCCCGGTGAGCGACACGGAGTCCACTACTTCTTCGTCGGCGACGACGAGTTCGACAAGCTGATCGCCAACGGCGAGCTGCTGGAGTGGGCCGAGTTCGCGGGCAACCGCTACGGCACCCCGCGCGGCGCGGTCGTCGAGCGCCTGGAGAACGGCGAGCCCGTCCTCCTGGAGATCGACCTCCAGGGCGCCCGCCTGGTCCGCGAGTCGATGCCGGAGGCCCAGCTGGTCTTCCTGGCGCCGCCGAGCTGGGAAGAGCTGGTCCGCCGGCTCACCGGCCGGGGCACCGAGTCCGCCGAGGTCATCGAGCGCCGCCTGGCGGCGGCCCGGGTCGAGCTGGCCGCCGAATCCGAGTTCGACACCACCCTGGTCAACACCTCCGTCGAGGACGTGGCGCGTGAGCTGCTAGCCTTGATGGACGTTGTGTGATCGTCCACCGGTGTGCGCACCGCTGGACATCTGAACTTTCATCCATCTTCGGAAGGTAGAGCGTGTCCTCTTCCATCACTGCGCCCGAGGGCATCATCAACCCGCCGATCGACGAGCTGCTCGAGGCCACGGACTCGAAGTACAGCCTCGTGATCTACGCGGCCAAGCGCGCGCGTCAGATCAACGCGTACTACTCGCAGCTCGGTGAGGGCCTGCTCGAGTACGTCGGCCCGCTGGTGGACACCCACGTCCACGAGAAGCCGCTTTCGATCGCGCTGCGCGAGATCAACGCGGGCCTGCTGACCTCCGAGGCCATCGAGGCCCCGGTCCAGTAGGGCACCGAGGAATCCTTGCGCCACAGGCCCGGCAGCACGACTGCCGGGCCTGTGGTGTGTCATAGGCAGGTGTGCCGCGGCCGGGGACGCCGCGGCCGGTGACAGCAGCCGGAAGGGCGAGTGTGGTGGGCAATCCGAAGGTCGTGCTCGGAGTCAGCGGCGGCATCGCCGCCTACAAGGCGTGCGAGCTGCTGCGGCGGCTGACCGAGTCCGGGCACGACGTGCGCGTGGTGCCCACCGCCTCGGCCCTGAACTTCGTGGGCGAGGCCACCTGGGCGGCCCTCTCCGGGCACCCGGCCGGCACCGAGGTGTGGGAGACCGTCCACGAGGTGCCGCACGTGCGCATCGGCCAGGCAGCCGACCTCGTCGTCGTCGCCCCCGCCACCGCCGACATGCTGGCCAAGGCCGCCCACGGCCTCGCCGACGACCTGCTCACCAACACCCTGCTCACCGCGCGCTGCCCCGTGGTCTTCGCCCCCGCGATGCACACCGAGATGTGGGAGCACCCGGCGACCCGGGAGAACGTGGCCACCCTGCGCCGCCGCGGCGCGGTCGTGATCGAGCCCGCAGTCGGCCGCCTGACCGGCAAGGACACCGGCAAGGGCCGGCTGCCCGACCCCGAGGAGATCTTCGAGGTGTGCCGGGCCGTCCTCGCCCGCGGCACCGCCGAGGCCGACCTCGCCGGGCGCCACGTCGTGATCAGCGCCGGCGGCACCCGCGAGCCCCTGGACCCCGTCCGCTTCCTCGGCAACCGCTCCTCCGGCAAGCAGGGCTACGCCCTGGCCCGCACCGCCGTCGCGCGCGGCGCCCGGGTCACGCTCGTCGCCGCGAACACCGCGCTGCCGGACCCGGCCGGGGCGGACGTCGTCCGCGTCGGCACCGCCGTCCAGCTGCGCGAGGCCGTCCTGAAGGCGGCCGCCGACGCCGACGCCGTGGTCATGGCAGCGGCCGTGGCCGACTTCCGGCCGGCCGAGTACGCCACCGGGAAGATCAAGAAGCAGGAGGGCCGGGAGCCCGCCCCCGTCGCCCTCGTCCGCAACCCCGACGTCCTCGCCGAGGTCTCCGCCGACCGCGCCCGCGGCGGGCAGGTCGTCGTCGGCTTCGCCGCCGAGACCGACGACGTCCTCGCCAACGGCCGCGCCAAGCTCCGCCGCAAGGGCTGCGACCTCCTCGTCGTCAACGAGGTCGGAGAGGACAAGACCTTCGGATCAGAGGAGAACGAGGCGGTGATCCTCGCCTCCGACGGAGCCGAACTGCCCGTGCCCTACGGTCCGAAGGAAGCCCTGGCGGACATCGTCTGGGACCAGGTCGCCGCGCGACTCGCCTGAGCCGCGCCGCCCGGCCTCCGCCCGAGCCGTGGTCCAGAATGGGGTGTCGCAGGTCACACGCCTCCCAGAGGGCGAGACGGGTGGTCCTGCGACCGGTGGCGACCGATAAACTGCATTCGGAACGCGTCCGGGCGCAGCCCCCGGTATCGTTCCGCCAAACGATCAGCCAGCAGCCGCTGCAACCCCAGGGAGCGATGTGTCCCGCCGCCTGTTCACCTCGGAGTCCGTCACCGAGGGCCACCCCGACAAGATCGCTGACCAGATCAGCGACACGATCCTCGACGCGCTCCTCACCGAGGACCCGACCTCGCGCGTGGCCGTGGAGACGCTCATCACGACCGGTCTCGTCCACATCGCCGGCGAGGTGACGACGAAGGCGTACGCGCCGATCGCCCAGCTCGTCCGCGACAAGATCCTCGAGATCGGCTACGACTCCTCGAAGAAGGGCTTCGACGGCGCCTCCTGCGGCGTGTCGGTGTCCATCGGCGCGCAGTCCCCGGACATCGCGCAGGGCGTCGACACCGCCTACGAGAAGCGCGTCGAGGGCGACGAGGACGAGCTCGACAAGCAGGGCGCCGGCGACCAGGGCCTGATGTTCGGCTACGCGTGCGACGAGACGCCCGAGCTGATGCCGCTCCCGATCCACCTCGCGCACCGGCTCTCCCGCCGCCTGTCCGAGGTCCGCAAGAACGGGACCATCCCCTACCTGCGCCCCGACGGCAAGACCCAGGTCACCATCGAGTACGACGGCGACAAGGCCGTCCGCCTCGACACGGTCGTCGTCTCCTCGCAGCACGCCTCGGACATCGACCTCGACTCGCTGCTCGCTCCCGACATCCGCGAGTTCGTCGTCGAGCACGTCCTGAAGGAGCTCGTCGAGGACGGCATCAAGCTCGACACCGACGGCTACCGCCTGCTGGTGAACCCCACCGGCCGCTTCGAGATCGGCGGCCCGATGGGCGACGCCGGCCTCACCGGCCGCAAGATCATCATCGACACGTACGGCGGCATGGCCCGCCACGGCGGCGGCGCCTTCTCCGGCAAGGACCCGTCGAAGGTCGACC
The DNA here is from genome assembly GCF_055570615.1 of Streptomyces sp. NPDC031121. Taxonomy (NCBI): domain Bacteria; kingdom Bacillati; phylum Actinomycetota; class Actinomycetes; order Kitasatosporales; family Streptomycetaceae; genus Streptomyces; species Streptomyces sp. NPDC031121. The sequence goes on along the minus strand of NZ_JBVIGV010000006.1, from coordinate 98,700 downwards.
GCTCCGCCGCCTACGCGATGCGCTGGGTCGCCAAGAACGTCGTCGCGGCCGGCTTCGCCTCCCGCTGCGAGGTCCAGGTCGCGTACGCGATCGGCAAGGCCGAGCCCGTCGGCCTGTTCGTCGAGACCTTCGGCACCGCCAAGATCGACACCGCGAAGATCGAGGACGCCATCGCCGAGGTCTTCGACCTCCGCCCGGCCGCGATCATCCGCGACCTCGACCTGCTCCGCCCGATCTACGCCCAGACCGCCGCCTACGGCCACTTCGGCCGCGAGCTGCCGGACTTCACCTGGGAGCGCACCGACCGCGTCGACGCCCTGCGCGCCGCCGCCGGCCTGTAGGACGGCCGCCGCCGGCCCGAGGGACGGCGCAGCACACGACGGGAGGACCCCGGACCGCGAGGTCCGGGGCCCTCCCGCGTCCCGCCCCCGGAGGCGGGGCCCGGCGGGCATCCGCCACTGTCGGCGTGCTTTGGTAAGAATGCGGTGTGAGCAGCGAGAACGAGTCCCGACACGGGCCCGGGGACAGCCGTCCCGGCGGCCCGCCCGAGCAGCTCGCCCTCATCCGGGAGATGGTCGCCGAGGCGAAGGCCAAGGCACCCAAGGCCAAGCCGCGCACCTGGCGGGGCGCAGCCCTCGCCAAGGACCTCCCCGTCGCCCGCGTCCTCGTCAACAAGGGCGTCCTCCACCTCGACCAGCTGTGGGACTACGCCGTCCCCGAGGAGCTCTCCGAGGCGGCCCGACCGGGCGTCCGCGTCCGCGTCCGCTTCGGCGCGGGCTCGCACCACGTCCACGGCGGCCGCCGCGAGGGCGGCCGCCTCATCGACGGGTTCATCGTCGAGCGCCGCGCCGACACCGACTACCACGGGGCCCTGGCCGCCCTCGCCCACGTCGTGTCCCCCGAGGTCGTCCTCACCCCCGCGCTGCTCGCCCTCGCGCGCGCCGTGGCCGACCGCTATGCCGGCAGCCTCGCCGACGTCCTCCAGCTCGCCCTGCCCCCGCGCAACGCCCGAGCCGAATCCAAGCCCTCACCGCCGCCGCTGCCCCCGCCGCCCGTCCCCGAACCCGGAGGCTGGACCCGCTACGCCGCCGGACCGGCCTTCCTGCGCTCCCTCGCCGCGGGCGGCACCCCGCGCGCCGTCTGGACCGCCCTCCCCGGCCCCGGCTGGGCCGACGAACTCGCCCGCGCCATCGCCGCCACCCTCGCCTCCGGCCGCGGTGCCCTCGCCGTCCTGCCCGACGGGCGCACCGCCTCCCGCGTCGACGCGGCCCTCACCGCACTCCTCGGCGAGGGCCGGCACGCCACCCTCACCGCCGAATCCGGGCCGGAGAAGCGCTACCGGCAGTGGCTCGCCGTCCACCGCGGCTCCGTACGCGCCGTCATCGGCACCCGCGCCGCCATGTTCGCCCCGGTACGCGACCTCGGACTCGTCGCCGTCTGGGACGACGGGGACTCCGGCCACAGCGAGGACCGCGCGCCCTTCCCGCACGTCCGGGAAGTCCTCGAACTGCGCTCCGTCAGCGAGGGCTGCGGATTCCTCGCCGGCGGCACCGGCTGCACCGTGGAGGCCGCCCAGCTCGTCGCCTCCGGCTGGGCGCGTCCCCTGGCCGCCGACCGCGACACCGTCCGCGCCTGCGCCCCCCGCATCCGCACCGTCGGCGACGAACTCCTCGCCCGCGACGAGGCCGCCCGCGCCGCCCGCCTGCCCAGCCTCGCCTGGGAGACCGTCCGCGACGGCCTGAAGACCGGGCCCGTCCTCGTCCAGGTGCCCCGCCGCGGCTACGCCCCCCGCCTGGCCTGCGAACGCTGCCGTATGCCCGCCCGCTGCCGGGCCTGCGCCGGCCCGCTGGAGGCGCCCGACGCCCGCGACCTCCAGTGCGGCTGGTGCGGCCGCGGCGAAACCGCCTGGCACTGCGAGGAGTGCGGCTCCTTCCGGCTGCGCGCCCAGGTCGTCGGCGCCCGCCGCACCGCCGAGGAACTCGGCCGGGCCTTCCCCGCCGTCCCCGTCCGCACCTCCGGCCGCGACCACGTCCTGGACGAGGTCCCCGACCGGCCCGCCCTCGTCGTCTCCACCCCCGGCGCCGAACCCGTAGCGGCGGGGGCCGGGTACGCCGCCGCGCTCCTCCTCGACGGCTGGGCCATGCTGACCCGCCCCGACCTCCGCGCCGGGGAGGACGCCCTGCGCCGCTGGATCAGCGCCGCCTCCCTCGTACGGGCCGGCGGGCAGGTCGTCGTCGTGGCGGAGCCGACGCTGCGCCCCGTCCAGGCCCTCGTCCGCTGGGACCCCGCCGGGCACGCCGCCCGGGAACTCGCCGAACGGGCCCAGCTCGGCTTCCCCCCGGTCTCCCGGATGGCGGCCGTCGCCGGCCGCGGAGAAGCCCTGGAGGCGTTCCTGGACACCGCCGAACTGCCGTCCGACGCCGAGGTACTGGGCCCCGTACCGCTGCCCGGGCGGCGCGGCGCGCCCTCCCCGGGGGAGCGGGTGCTGATCCGCGTCCCGCCCGGCAGCGGGGCCGCCCTGGCCGCCGCGCTCAAGGCCGCGCAGGCGGCCCGCCTCGCCCGCGGGGTCCCCGCCGGCGACGCGATCCGGGTGCGGATCGATCCGCCGGACATCGGCTGAGCGGGGCCCGGGGCGCAGAAAACCCCCGGTGGGACGACCGGAAAGTCGTCCCACCGGGGGTGTGCCCGGCCGCGGCCTTGGCGGCCCGGCCGGCCGACGGGGGTCGGCGTCCCGGCGGCCGGACGGGCGGTCAGCCGTTCCGCGGCCCGGGGAACGCGGCCGGCCGGGCACCCGCCGCGGCCTGCGACTCCTCGCGCACCGGCTGCGGCGGCACCGACCGCGCCGCCGGTACCGTCGGCAGCGGGTTGAGGGTCCGCGTCGCCGTCCCCTCGGCCAGCGGCTCCGCCGCCTCGGCGGCCTGCGCCCGCCGGGCCCCGTACCGCCGGTGCACGGCCTGCTTGGTGACGCCGAGCGCCGAGCCGACCGCATCCCACGAGAAGCCGAGCGAGCGGTCGAAGTCCACGGCGGCGGTCACCAGCGTCTCGACGCTGTCCCGCAGCTCCTGGGCGAGGCGGACGGTCGGCGCCGGAGCCCGGCCGTAGACGACGAAGCCCGTCGACGGACCGGAGCGGCGCGGGCGGTACACGTTGCCGAGCTGGGCGGTGAGCGTACGCAGAGCGTCCACCTGCCGGCGGACCCGCTCGATGTCCCGGACCAGGAGATGCAGGCTGGCCCGTGCTTGGGCGTCGTGGGTGGCGTGGTCGGCCATGAAGAAGCCTCTCGAACCGGTGCTGAAGAGCGGATCGGGCCGCAGACACCGTTCTGAACGCGGCCCGGTTTCGGTCAATCTCTCTTGACCAACGCGCCACCGGTCGAGGAAGTCACGCCTCGGGGGCGTGTCGGCATATGCGAGAGGCGCGCGCATGTGCGGCCCGCCCCCTGGTGGGGCTGATGGGGCCGACGAGACGGCCCGGCGCGGCCCCGCCGCACCCCCGCCCCATAGACTGGTGCGCTGCTGACAGCCGAGATATCGAGGTAGGACCCCAGTGAAGCTCGTCTTCGCCGGCACCCCCGAGGTCGCCGTCCCCGCCCTGGACGCCCTGATCGCCTCCGGGCGCCACGAGGTCGCCGCCGTCGTCACCCGGCCCGACGCACCGGCCGGCCGCGGCCGCCGCCTCGTCGCCAGCCCGGTCGCCGAACGCGCCGAGGAAGCCGGCATCGAGGTCCTCAAGCCGGCCCGCCCCCGCGACCCCGACTTCCAGGCCCGGCTCCGCGAGATCGCCCCCGACTGCTGCCCCGTCGTCGCCTACGGCGCCCTCCTCCCCAAGAGCGCCCTCGACATCCCCCGCCACGGCTGGGTCAACCTGCACTTCTCCCTGCTGCCCGCCTGGCGCGGCGCAGCCCCCGTCCAGCACTCCATCATGGCCGGCGACCAGGTCACCGGCGCCTCCACCTTCCGCATCGAGGAAGGCCTCGACACGGGCCCCGTCTTCGGCGTCCTCACCGAGGAGATCCGCCCCACCGACACCAGCGGCGACCTGCTGACCCGCCTCGCCTTCGCCGGCGCCGGGCTGCTCGCCGCCACCATGGACGGCATCGAGGACGGCACCCTGCGCGCCGTCGCCCAGGCCGCCGACGGCGTCTCCCACGCCCCCAAGATCACCGTCGAGGACGCCCGCATCGACTGGTCGGCCCCCGCCATGCGCGCCGACCGCGTCGTCCGCGGCTGCACCCCCGCACCCGGCGCCTGGACCGTGTTCCGCGGCGAACGGCTCAAGGTCGTCTCCCTCGGCCTGCTGCCCGACCGCACCGACCTCGCCCCGGGCGAACTCGCCGCCGCCAAGAACAACGTGTACGTCGGCACCGGCTCCCACGCCGCCGAGCTGCTGTGGGTGCAGCCGCAGGGCAAGAAGCCGATGCGCGGTGCCGACTGGGCCCGCGGCGTCCGCATCACGGCGGGCGAGCGGCTGGGCTAGGCCCCGCCCTCCGCGCCCTTCCCCCTGCGGCAGGGCCGGCCCGCAGGGGCCGACGTAGGCTGGCAGAAGCCGGCCGGTCCGGCCCCTTTCGACCCGGTCGACACGCGTTCGTCCCTCCAGCAAGTTCCCGTACGCACTCCCATACATCCGGAGCACCTTTCCCGTGAGCGAACAGCCCCGCCGCCGTCCCGCCGCCCCCGGCGGCAAGCAGCCCAAGCCGTACCGCCGGCCCAAGAAGGACCCGGTCCGGATCCTGGCCTTCGAGGCGCTGCGGGCCGTCGACGAGCGGGACGCGTACGCGAACCTCGTCCTGCCGCCGCTGCTGCGCAAGGCCCGCGAGAACGGGGACTTCGACGCCCGCGACGCCGCCCTGGCCACCGAACTCGTCTACGGCACGCTCCGCCGCCAGGGCACCTACGACGCCGTCATCAGCGCCTGCATCGACCGCCCGCTGCGCGAGGTCGACCCGCCCGTCCTCGACGTGCTCTCCCTCGGCGCCCACCAGCTCCTCGGCACCCGCATCCCCACCCACGCCGCCGTCTCGGCGACCGTCGAACTCGCCCGTGTCGTGCTGGGCGACGGCCGCGCCAAGTTCGTCAACGCGGTCCTGCGCCGGATCGCCGCGCACGACCTGGACGCCTGGCTGGAGCGCGTGGCCCCGCCGTACGAGGAGGACGCCGAGGAACACCTCGCCGTCCACCACTCCCACCCCCGCTGGGTCGTCAGCGCCCTGTGGGACGCCCTCGGCGGCGGTCGCGCCGGCATCGAGGACCTGCTGGAGGCCGACAACGAGCGGCCCGAGGTCACCCTCGTGGCGAGGCCCGGCCGGTCGACGACGCAGGAACTCGTCGCCGCCGTCGGCGAGGACGCCGCCCTGCCGGGGCGCTGGTCGCCGTACGCCGTCCGGATGGCCGAGGGCGGCGAGCCCGGCGCGCTGGACGCGGTGCGCGAGGGGCGCGCCGGAGTCCAGGACGAAGGCAGCCAGCTCGTGGCGATGGCCCTCGCCGCCGTCCCCGTCGAAGGCAGCGACGAGCGCTGGCTCGACGGCTGCGCGGGCCCGGGCGGCAAGGCCGCCCTCCTGGCCGCCCTGGCCGCCGAGCGCGGGGCCTTCCTGCTGGCCTCCGAGAAGCAGCCGCACCGTGCCCGGCTCGTCGAACGCGCCCTCCACGGCAACCCCGGCCCCTACCAGGTCATCACCGCCGACGGCACTCGCCCCGCCTGGCTCCCCGGCTCCTTCGACCGAGTCCTGATGGACGTGCCCTGCTCGGGGCTCGGCGCCCTGCGCCGCCGCCCCGAGGCCCGCTGGCGCCGCCGTCCGCAGGACATCGAGGGCTTCGCCCCGCTCCAGCGCGCGCTGCTCCGGGAGGCCCTGTCCGCGGTCCGCGTCGGAGGCGTCGTCGGCTACGCGACCTGCTCGCCGCACCTGGCCGAAACCCGTGTCGTCGTGGACGACGTCCTGAAGGGCCGCGGCGCCGCAGCAGAGCCGCCGGCCGCGGAACTGATCGACGCGCGCCCGTACCTCCCCGGCGTCCCCGCCCTGGGCGACGGTCCCGACGTCCAACTGTGGCCGCACCTGCACGGGACGGACGCGATGTACCTGGCGCTGCTGCGGAGGGTGGGGTAGGGGAGGCCGGCCCTCGGGGCTCCCGCCTCACCTGCGTCCCGCCGCCTGCGGCCGACCCCTCCCGCCCCCCGCCACCGCCGCGCATCGCCGGTGCCGGGCGGGCCGGGTCGCCGGGGTGCGGGGTCGTGGCCGGAAGGCAGCGGCGGCATGGCAGGCTTGGGGCATGGCCGCTCAGATTTCTCCCAGCATCCTGTCCGCCGACTTCGCCCGCCTCGCCGAGGAGGCGAAGGCGGTCGAGGGTGCCGACTGGTTGCACGTCGACGTCATGGACAACCACTTCGTCCCGAACCTGACCCTCGGCGTGCCTGTCGTCGAGTCGCTCAGCCGGGCCACGGACATCCCGCTCGACCTGCACTTGATGATCGAGAACCCGGACCGCTGGGCGCCGCAGTACGTGGAGGCCGGGGCCGGCTCGATCACGTTCCACGCCGAGGCGGCGGCCGCGCCGGTGCGCCTCGCGCGGGAGATCCGGGCCAAGGGCGCCCGTGCGGCCATGGCGCTCAAGCCGGCGACGCCGATCGAGCAGTACGAGGACATCCTCCCCGAGCTGGACATGCTGCTGATCATGACGGTCGAGCCGGGGTTCGGCGGCCAGCCGTTCCTCGACATCATGCTGCCGAAGATCCGCCGGACCCGGGAGCTGATCGCCAAGCACGGGCTGGACATCTGGCTGCAGGTCGACGGGGGTGTCTCGGCCACCACCATCGAGCGGTGCGCGGAGGCCGGGGCCGACGTGTTCGTGGCCGGCAGCGCGGTCTACGGGGCGGTCGATCCGGCAGCCGCCGTACGTACCCTGCGCGAGCAGGCGGACGTCGCGATCGCGGCGGCGCCCTGGGTATGCGACCACTGAGGCAAGGGTTGGTGGACGGCTCGGTGAACGGGAGCCGTCCAGGCTGATCAACGGCCGCCGGATCTGACAGGATGAACGGCGAGTCGAGAGTGTGAACAGCAGTGAGGAGAACGCGGTGTCGGCAATGTCGGCGGGACGGTCAGCCCTGCGGATGGGACCCGCGGAGCTGGTGCAGGCGGCGGCCATGGCCCGCCGCTTCTACCTGGAGGGCAAGTCCAAGATCCAGATCGCCGAGGAGTTCGGCGTGAGCCGCTTCAAGGTGGCCCGGGTCCTGGAGACGGCCCTCGAGCGCGACCTCGTGCGGATCGAGATCCGGGTGCCGGCCGAACTGGACGCGGAGCGCTCCGACGCGCTCCGCGCCCGGTACGGGCTGCGGCACGCCGTCGTCGTCGAGTCCCCGGCGGACACGACCGAGGACGCGCCCGACCCGGAGAACCTGGGCGCGGTCGCGGCCGACCTGCTGGGCGAGCTCGTCAGCGAGGGCGACGTGCTGGGCCTGGCCTGGGGCCGGTCGACCATCCACATGGCGGCCTCGCTGCACCGGCTGCCGCAGTGCACCGTCGTGCAGCTGACCGGTGTGTACGACGCCGGGACGGCCGAGCGGGGCTCCGTGGAGGCCGTGCGCCGTGCGGCCCAGGTGTCCGGCGGCGACGCGCACCCGATCTACGCGCCGATGCTGCTGCCCGACCCGGCGACGGCGGCCGCGCTGCGCAACCAGACGGGGATCGCGCGCGCCTTCGACTACTTCGACAAGGTCACCGTCGCGGCCGTGTCGATCGGCTCCTGGGAGCCGGGCATTTCCACGGTGCACGACATGCTGACCGACGAGGAGCGCGCCCACTACGCCTCCCTCGGCGTGGCGGCCGAGATGTCGGCGCACCTCTTCGACAAGGACGGCCGCCGGGTCGGCCGCGATCTCGGCGAGCGCTGCATCACCGTCGAGGCGGACCGGCTGCGCAGGATCCCCGAGGTGGTCGCGATCGCGGGCGGCCTGCGCAAGGCGGCCGCGATCGGCGCGGTCCTGCGGTCGGGCCTGGTGACGAGCCTGGTCACGGACACCGCGGTGGCGGACTACCTGCTGACCGAGTCGGAGCCGGGCCTGCGGCCGGCGCTGGACCGGGCCGACCCGGACGACTGATCCGGCGCCCCCCGGCGGGCGATTCGCCCCCGAAACGGATCTTTGGCACGATCGGGTCATGATCGCGAGGAACGTGTCCCGGCTGCTGCCGCGCGTGCTCGGGGCGGTGTTCCTGGTCGTCGCCCTGGTCGCGGTGGCCGGGTGCGGCTCGTCCGGGTCCGCGCAGGGCGCGCTGCCGTCGCAGCGGCCGTCGGCGTCGGCCCCGGCGTGGGTGCAGGGCATGGCGACCGTACGGGCCGACGAGCTGCCCCCGCAGGCGCGCGAGGTGCTGGCCCTCATCGACAGGGGCGGGCCGTACCCGTACCGGCAGGACGGGACGGTGTTCGGGAACTTCGAGAGGGTCCTGCCCCGGCAGAGGCGCGGCTACTACCACGAGTACACGGTGCCCACCCCGGGGGAGCGCGACCGCGGCGCCCGGCGGATCGTGACGGGGAGCGGCGGCGAGTTCTACTACACGGACGACCACTACGACTCCTTCAAGGCGGTTCTCCGATGACCCTGCATCCGCGACCGCTGGCACCGGCGGTGGCCGCCGCCGAGGAGGCCGGCTGGGCGACCGTACGGGTGGACCTGGACGGCGTACGCGGCAAGGCGGAACTGATGCGGCGCTGGGAGGAGGCGCTGGCGCTGCCGCACTGGTTCGGGCGGAACTGGGACGCGCTGGCCGACGCGCTGGGGGACCTGTCGTGGCTGCCGGAGGCGCCGGGGCGGCTGATCGCGGTGACGTCCTGGCGCGGCTGGGCGGCTGCGCACCCGGGGGAGTGGGAGACGCTCCGCGAGGTGCTGGAGGAGGCCGTGGCGCGCGGGCGGGAGCCGGGCGGCGGGGCGCTGCTGGACGTGGTCCTCGACGACGGCCCGGTGCCGCGGCCCGCGGGCGCGCCCGACACCCGGCCCTGATGCGGATCCCGGTTTCGGCGCGGCCGGTCAGCCTCCCCCGTCAGGCCTGATCCGGTTCCTCCCCCTCCTCCCTCCCGTTCCGTGAGCCCTCCCCGCCGGCCGGCTCCTCGCGGTCCGGGCCCGCCTCGCGGACCTCGCGGACCTTCGCCAGGGAGTCGCGGAGTTCGGTGAGCCAGGCGTCCGTGTTGCGGCCGACGAGGCGGACGCACCAGGCGAGGGCGTCGGCCCGGCTGCGGGCCACCCCTCCCTCGACGAGGGTGTCGAGGACCTGCCGCTCCGGCTGGCGCAGCCGCGTCATGACGGGGACGGCGAGGTGGGTGAAGAGGATGCGCTCCGCACCGGAGCGGACGCCCCAGGCGACCTTCCGGCGGTAGAGCTCCTCCGCCTCGCGGGCGACTTCCATGCGCTGTTCGCGGGTGCGTTCGCGGAACGCCTCCGGTGACTCGCCGGCGGGGAGGGTGCCGACGACGGTGATCTCCTCGCGGTCGGCCACCACCTCGACCACGGACGCGTAGACGCCGGCCGGGAGGCGGTCGGCGAACCAGGTGCGGAGCTGCTCGCTCTGTTCGGCTGTAATCATGTAATCAACGTTGCATCCGCGGGCCCCTCCGGGGCAAGCGACGGGACCCCTGGATCGCAGGACGGCGGGCCCTGACCGCCCCCTGGTAGGAACCGACCAGCAGGCCCGGTATGTCCTGGACGATCAGCCGGGGCGGCTTTCGCGCCCTGCCGTGGGAGAATGAAGTACGTGCGTTTCCTCGGCTGCCCTTCCTGGGTAGGACGGGATCCTCCGACTCGACTGGGATGTTCTGCACGTGCGTTTCCTCAATGACCTGAAGCCGCCGTACGACCTGACGTACGACGACGTATTCATGGTGCCGAGCCGCTCCGCGGTCGGCTCCCGCCAGGGCGTGGACCTCTCGTCGCCCGACGGCACCGGCACCACCATTCCGCTCGTCGTCGCGAACATGACCGCGATCGCCGGCCGCCGCATGGCGGAGACCGTCGCCCGCCGGGGCGGCCTCGTGGTCATCCCCCAGGACATCCCGATCGAGGTCGTCACCGACGTCATCTCCTGGGTCAAGACCCGCCACCTCGTGCTCGACACCCCGATCACGCTGGCGCCCTCCCAGACCGTCGCCGACGCGCTCTCCCTGCTGCCCAAGCGCGCCCACGGCGCCGGTGTCGTCGTCGACGCCGACAGCCGGCCGATCGGCGTGGTCACCGACCACGACCTGACCGGTGTGGACCGCTTCACCCAGCTCTCCGAGGTCATGTCGAGGGAGCTGCTGCTCATCGACGCCGGCATCGACGCCCGCGAGGCCTTCAACAAGCTCGACGCCGGCCACCGCAAGCTGGCCCCCGCCGTCGACGCCGACGGCCGCCTCGTCGGCATCCTGACCCGCAAGGGCGCCCTGCGCGCGACCCTCTACACGCCGGCCACCGACGCCGCCGGGCGGCTGCGCATCGCCGCCGCGATCGGCATCAACGGCGACTACGTCGGCAAGGCCAAGCAGCTCCTCGACGCCGGCGTGGACACCCTCGTCATCGACACGGCCCACGGCCACCAGGAGTCGATGATCAACGCGATCAAGGCCGTGCGCGCCCTGGACCCGCAGGTCCCGATCGTCGCCGGCAACATCGTCGCCGCCGAGGGCGTCAAGGACCTCGTCGACGCCGGCGCCGACATCATCAAGGTCGGTGTGGGCCCCGGCGCCATGTGCACCACCCGCATGATGACCGGCGTGGGCCGCCCGCAGTTCTCCGCGGTCCTGGAGTGCGCAGCCGAGGCGAAGAAGTACGGCAAGCACGTGTGGGCCGACGGCGGCGTCCGCCACCCGCGCGACGTGGCGATGGCCCTGGCCGCCGGCGCGTCCAACGTGATGATCGGCTCCTGGTTCGCCGGCACCTACGAGTCCCCGGGCGACCTCCAGCAGGCCGCCGACGGCCGCCTGTACAAGGAGTCGTTCGGCATGGCCTCGGCGCGGGCCGTCCGCAACCGCACCTCGGAGGAGTCCGCCTACGACCGCGCCCGCAAGGCGCTGTTCGAGGAGGGCATCTCCACCTCCCGCATGTTCCTCGACCCGCAGCGCCCGGGCGTCGAGGACCTGATCGACTCGATCATCGCGGGTGTCCGCTCCTCCTGCACCTATGCGGGTGCCGGCTCGCTGGACGAGTTCGCGGAGAAGGCCGTCGTCGGTGTCCAGTCCGCCGCCGGCTACGCCGAGGGCAAGCCGCTGCACGCCAGCTGGAGCTGACCCTCCGCCCGGTCCGCCCGGCGGCCCCGGCCACGGACGTACCCCGGCACAACGGGGGGGGTGCGAGGTCGGGGGGCGTCACGGGGGCGTGGCGTGTCACGGGGGAGCAGGACGGTACGGGGGAGGGGGGTGTTGCGGGGGC
>NZ_JBVIGV010000006.1:0-87305 GCF_055570615.1 Streptomyces sp. NPDC031121 | reverse complement strand
CCCGGCCCCGTACCCCGCCGCAGCGGGGCGGGGCCGGGGCCGCGGCGCGTCACGGGGCCGCGGCGCGTCACGGGGCCGCGGCGCGTCACGGGGCCGCGGCGCGTCACGGGGCCGCGGCGCGTCACGGGGCCGCGGCGCGTCACGGTCGCCGGCCGGGCGGGCTGCTGTGCACTCCGGCGCGGTACTTGGGGATCCGCAGGGTCACCTTCATGCCCGCGCCGACCCCCGTCTCGATGACCGGGCCGTACGCGTCCCCGTACACCTGCCGGATCCGCTCGTCCACGTTCGTCAGCCCGATCCCCGGCGAGGACCCCGCCCGCTCCCCGGCCTCCCCGGCCAGGATCCGCCGCAGCAGCGCCGGGTCCATCCCCACCCCGTTGTCCTCGACGGTGATCACGGCCTCCGCGCCCGCGTCCCGGGCCGCGAGGGTGATGAGGCACTCCCCGGAGGAGTCCTCCAGGCCGTGCTTGACCGCGTTCTCCACCAGCGGCTGGAGGCACAGGTACGGCAGGGCCACCGGCAGCACCTCCGGCGCGACCTGGAGGGTCACCTTCAGCCGGTCCCCGAACCTGGCCCCGGCCAGCGCCAGATACTGCTCGATCGAGCGCAACTCCTCGGCCAGCGTGGTGAATTCACCGTGCCGCCGGAAGGAGTAGCGGGTGAAGTCGGCGAACTCCAGCAGCAGGTCGCGGGCCCGTTCCGGGTCGGTCCGCACGAACGAGGCGATCGCCGCGAGGGAGTTGAAGATGAAGTGCGGGGATATCTGCGCCCGCAGCGCCCGGATCTCCGCCTCCATCAGCCGGGTCCGGGAGCGGTCCAGCTCGGACAGCTCCAGCTGGACCGACACCCAGCGCGCCACCTCGGTCGCCGCGCGCACCAGCACCGCCGACTCCCGCGAGCCGTAGGCCACGAGCGCGCCCAGCACCCCGTCCTCCCCGGTCAGCGGGGCCACCACCGCCCACCGCAGCGGGCAGTCCGGCCGCTCGCAGCCCGTGCGCACGCTGAGGCTGCGCCCCGAGTCGAGGACGGCCGCCACCCGGGCCACCGCCCGCTCCCCGTGGTGGTCCGCGCCGGGCCCGTCCCAGGCGAGCACCGCCTCCCGGTCGGTCAGGCACAGGGCTTCCGTGCCCAGGAGCGACCGCAGCCGCCGGGCGGCCTTGCGGGCCGAGTCCGCGGTCAGGCCGGCGCGCAGCGGGGGAGCGGCCAGGGAGGCCGTGTGCAGGGTGTGGAACGTGGCCCGCTCCACCGGCGTCCCGAGGGCCGGCCCGGAGGCCCGCTCGGCGCGCCGGGCGTGCCACCGGCCGCCCGCCCAGCCGGCGCACACCAGGGCCGCCGCGGCAGCGGCGCACGCCGCAGCGAGTGCCGCGCTCACGGGGCACCGCCCGGGCGGGCGCCGGCCACGGACTCCGGCAGGTGGAGGCGGGCCAGGGTCGCCGCCGTCCCGGCCGGCACGCGCGACCGCGTGGCCAGCGACACCAGCACCATCGTCAGGAACCCCAGCGGTACGGACCAGGCGGCCGGCCAGGCCAGCAGGGTGTGGGCCCAGCCCTGCGGGGCGGCGCCCGCCCGTGTCGCGGCCACCGCGCCCAGGGCCGCCCCGCCGCCGGCGAGCAGCCCGGCGACCGCCCCCGGCGGGGTGAGCCCCCGCCACCAGATGCCGAGGACGAGCAGCGGGCAGAAGGACGACGCGGACACGGCGAACGCCAGGCCCACCGCGTCCGCGACCGGCGCGTCGGCCAGCGCGGTGCTCCCGGCGAGCGGCACCGCCATCGCCGCGACGGCCGCGATGCGGAACGTGCCCAACCCGCGCCGTGGCAGGACGTCCTGGTGCAGGACCCCCGCCACCGCCATCGTCAGCCCGGATGCCGTCGACAGGAACGCGGCGAACGCCCCGCCGGCCAGCAGCGCCCCCAGCAGATCGCCCGGCAGCCCGCCGAGGACCCGCTCGGGCAGCACGAGCACGGCCCCGTCCGCGTCGCCGGTGAGGGCGAGTTCGGGGACGTACGTCCGACCCAGGGCCCCGTACAGCGGCGGCAGGAGGTAGAAGGAGCCGAGCAGGGCGAGGACGGCCAGGGTGGTGCGGCGCGCGGCCCGCCCGTCGGGGCTGGTGTAGAAGCGGACCGCGACGTGCGGCAGGCCCATGGTGCCGAGGAACGTGGCGAGGATCAGCCCGTACGTGGCGTACAGGCCGGACGCCCGGCCGTCCCCGCGGTCCGCGGCCAGCGGCTCCGACCAGCGGGAGGCGCCCGCCCCGGCCGCTGCACGGGACCGCGGGACGGGGGTGCCCGGCGCGAACTCCAGCCGTGTGCGCGCCCCGACGAGGTGCTCGCCGGGGGAGAGGGTGAGCGGTTCGGCGGTGTGCGTGCGCCCGTCGACGCGGCCGGTGGCGGTCACCGCCAGCGGCGCGTCCAGGGCCAGCCGCACGTCCTCGGCGAGGGTGACGGCGGTGTGCTCTCGGAAGACGGCGGGGGCGTCCAGGGAGGCCCGCGGGGCGCCGTCGGCGGCCCAGGCGGCCAGCAGGAAGAACGCCGGCACGAGGAGCGCCGTCAGCTTGAGCCAGTACTGGAAGGCCTGGACGAAGGTGATGCTCCGCATCCCGCCGGCGGCGACGGCCGCGGTCACCACGACGGCGACGACGACGCCGCCCGCCCAGTGCGGGGCCCCGGTCAGGATCTCCAGCGTCAGCCCGGCCCCCTGCAACTGCGGCAGCAGGTACAGCCAGCCGACGCCGACGACGAGCAGCACGGAGATCCGGCGCACCGCCCGCGACTCCAGTCTCGCCTCGGCGAAGTCCGGCAGGGTGTACGCCCCCGAGCGCCGCAGCGGGGCCGCGACGAGCGCCAGCAGCACCAGGTAGCCGGCGGTGTAACCGAGGGGATACCAGAGCATCCCCGGCCCCTGGAGCAGCACCAGCCCCGCGACCCCCAGGAAGGAGGCCGCGGAGAGGTACTCCCCGCTGATCGCGGCCGCGTTGAGGCGGGGGCCGACGGTGCGGGAGGCGACGTAGAAGTCGGAGGTGGTGCGGGAGATCCGCAGCCCCAGCGCGCCGACGAGCACCGTGGCCAGGACGACGGCGGTGACCGCGGTCAGCGCGTACGCCTGGTTCAACGGAGGTCCTTCGGCCGGGGGAGGGGTGACGGAGTCTACGCACGGTGCGCGAGTGGCAACAGGCGTGATCCGGCGCGTTCGGGCGCCCGGCTCCGGCCACGCCCGGCCGGGGCGGCGCCGGCGCGCGGGACCGGGCGTCACCGCGCCCCAGCGCCTGCCGCGCGGGGCGGTCAGCGCCCCGCGCCCCCGTGCTCCGCGCAGTCCCGCAAGGCGATCTCCAGCTCCACGTACGAGTCCTCGGCCCGCCGGAAGGCCAGCTTCAGGGCGGCCTCGGCGCGCGGCGGCAACTGCCTGCCCGCGCCCTCGCCCGCCTCGTACAGGACGTCGGCCCAGCGGGCGGCGGCGCTACGCAGCCGGGCGAGCAGCGCCTCGGCCTCGGCGGGTCCCGCGGGCCGGGCGCGGGGCAGGCCCGCCACGGCGTCGAGCAGCGCCTGGATGTCGGCCATCCGCCCACCCTCCCTGATGACGTCGTTCCCACGATAGGGCCGTCCGGGGGGCCGGGGCGGGGGAGCCGGGGGGCGCTGCGGCCGACGGCGCGGGCGGGGCGCCGTACGCGGCCCGCGGCGCGACGAACGGCCCGGATGCGGCGGCAGGCGGTCGGGCGCGGCCTTGCCGGGACTCCCGCGAAGGATTAACGTACGTCGTACGTAGTGCACCGTACGCAAAGAAGGGTGGTTGCCACCGCCATGCCCCTGCCTCCCCGATCCGGCCCCGTTCCCGCTCCCGGCCCCCGCACGCGGCCCCCCTGGACTCCGCCCTCCGGCAGGCCGCCGCTCTCCGCCCGGCTCATGCGGAGCACCTGGCGCGGCCTCCCTCCGCGCCGCCACGCCGTCGGGTGGGAGCCGGGCGTGCCGGTGCCCGCCGCGGACGGCAGCCCGCTCCTGACCGACCACTACTTCCCGCGCGGCCGCGGCGACTTCCCGACGCTGCTCGTCCGCACCCCGTACGGCCGGGGCCTGCCCTGGTCCCCGCTGTACGGCCTGCTCTTCGCCGAGCAGGGCTTCCACGTCGCCGTGCAGAGCTGCCGCGGCACCGGCGGCTCCGGCGGGGCCTTCCACCTCTGGCGCAACGAGCCCGCCGACGGCCGGGCCGCCGTGGAATGGCTGCGCGGACAGCCCTGGTTCGACGGGCGGCTCGCCACCATCGGCCCGAGCTACCTCGGCTACACCCAGTGGGCCCTGGCCCTCGACCCGCCGCCCGAGCTGAAGGCGATGGTCGTCCAGCTGGGCCTGCACGACCCGCACGCCTGCTACCACGCCGGCGGTGTGCCGAACCTCGACACGTCCCTGGCCATCGGAGCCGCCATGGCCCACCAGCACCGGGGCGTCCTCGCGCTCGCCAGGGCGATGCTGCGGCTGCAGCGCCGGCTGGGCGCCGTCACCACCGCACGCCCCCTGCGCGGCGCCCACCGGGAGGCGCTCGGCGAGATCCCCTGGCTGGAGGAGGCCATGGACCGGCCCGACCCGGACGACGCCTTCTGGGACGGCGCCGACCTCGCGCCCTCCCTGGACCGCGTCACCGTCCCGACCGCCCTCGCCACCGGATGGCACGACCTCCTCGCCGAGCAGTCGCTGGAGCAGTACCGGCGCCTGCGCCGGGCCGGCTGCCCGGTGAGCCTGCTGGTCGGGCCGTGGACCCACGCCTCCGCCCTCGGACGGGGGCTGCCCGACATGTTCGCGGACGCCCTCGCCTGGCTGCGCGCCCACCTCCTGGACGACCCCTCCGGGCTGCGGCCCACCCCGGTCCGCGTCCACACCGGCGGCGCGCAGGAGTGGCGCGACCTCCCCGACTGGCCGGCCGAACCGGCCACCGCCGCCTGGTACGCGGCCCCCGGCGCGGGCCTCTCCGCGTACCCTCCCGCCGACGGGCAGGAGCCGCTCGCGACCCTGCGCCACGACCCCGACGACCCCGCCCCGTCCGTCGGCGGCCGGCTCCTCTCCCGCACCGCCGGCGCCCGGGACACCCGCGCCGTGGAGGCCCGCGAGGACGTCCTGGTGTTCACGGGAGCGCCGCTGGAGGAGGCTGTGGAGATCCTGGGCCCCGTCACGGCCCGGATGGCGGTCTCCAGCGACACCGGGCACACGGACGTCTTCGCCCGGCTCTGCGACGTGGCTCCCGACGGCCGCTCCGTGAACGTCTGCGACGGCATCGCGCCCATCCGGGCCGAGCCGGGCCGCCCGACCGGGGTGCGCGTCGCCCTCGGCAGCGCCGCCCACCGCTTCGAGCCCGGCCACCGCATCCGCTGGCAGGTCGCCGCCGCGGCCCACCCCCGCTACGCGCTCAACCCGGGGACCGGCGAACCCCGCCTGGACGCCGTGGAGTTCCTGCCGATCCGGCTGACCGTCCACGCCGCCTCCGCGCTCCTCCTGCCCGTGGCCGCGGCCGGCGCCGGCGGGGCTACCCCGTCGCCCGGCGCATCAGCAGATCCCGCAGCTGGCGGGCGTGGCGGCGGCTGACCTGGAGCTCCGCCGACCCGACGCGGACGCTGGTGGTGCCGGAGGCCAGCCGGAGCTCCTCGATCCGGCCGAGCGCCACCAGGTGGCGGCGGTGGATGCGGACGAAGCCCCGCGCGGCCCAGCGCTCCTCAAGGGTCGACAGGGGGATCCGTACGAGGTGGCTGCCCGCATCGGTGTGCAGGCGCGCGTAGTCCCCCTGGGCCTCGACGTACGCGATGTCGGCGACGGGCACGAACCGCGTCACCCCGCCCAGTTCGACGGCGATCTCAGCCGCCCGGTCCGAGGTGCTCCCGGCGGGCGCCGGCCCGGCTCCCGGCTCGTGGCGCGAGGGGCCGGCCGGGGCGGGCGGGCCGCCGCCGGGCTCCGCCGGGCGGGCCGTGGTGCGCCCCAGCTGGTCGCAGGCCCGGCGGACGGCCTCGGCCAGCCGCTCCGGGCGGACCGGTTTGAGGACGTAGTCCACCGCCTTGAGGTCGAACGCCTGGACGGCGAAGCCCTCGTGCGCCGTGACGAACACCACGAGCGGAGGACGCGCGAAGCCCGCCAGCAGGCGGGCGATGTCCAGGCCGGTCAGCCCGGCCATGTGGATGTCGAGGAACACCACGTCGATGCCGTCCGGGCCGTCGGGCCCGCTCTCCAGCGCGCGGGTGATCCGGCGCAGTGCCCCGGTGGCGTCCGAGGCTCCCTCGGCGCTCAGCACCCGGGCGTCGGTGCGCAGCAGGTACAGCAGCTCTTCCAGGAGCGGCTTCTCGTCGTCGACGGCCAGTACGCGCAGCATGCGACGGAAGTCTAGGGACGGGCGCGCTGTGGGGGAACGGGTGCGCGGCCCGCCCGCCTGGGGGAGGGGGAGCGGGGGGCCGCGCGGTCCGCGGGTGGGGGGAGGGGAGCGGAGGGGCCGGCGGTTACGAGGCGGTGATCAGCTTGCCCTCGGGGGAGATGGCGTACCAGGTGCCGCCCACGCCCTGGCCGTTGGCGTCGCCGGGCTTCTTGTCGCCGGCGAAGGTGTACACCGGCCAGCAGTCGATGGACTGCTGCTTCCTGCCGTCGGGCCGGTCCAGCACCGAGAAGTTCTTCAGCGTGACGCCCTTCACGTTCGCCTTGTCCACCGGCGGTACGACCGGCCACTTGGCCAGGCAGTCGCCCGTGCACTTGGAGACCATCGGCCAGGCGCTGTCCGGCTTGAAGCGGTAGACGGTCATCCCGTTGCCGTCGACGACGTGCTCGCCGAGCTTGGGGTTCGTCGCGACGGAGAGACCGGCCTGGGCGGGCTGCGCGCCCTCCGGCTTGGGCTCCGGGGCGGCGGGGGCGGCCCCGCCCCCGCCCGCCGCCGGCTTCGCCGCCTTCTTGCCGTCGGGCGCGAGGGCGAACCACGTGCCGCCGACGCCCTGCCCGTTGACGTCGCCCGCCTTGGTGTCCTTGGCGTACCGGTACGCGGGCCAGCCGGCCACGGTCAGCTGCTTGCTGCCGTCGCTGCGGACGACCTCGCCGAGCAGCTTGGGGTCGATGCCGGCCGCGGCACTGGCGCCGGCGGGTACGGGCGGCCAGGCCTTGGCGCAGTCGCCGTCGCAGTTCGACTTCGGGGGTTCGGCGGTGTCCTTGTCGAAGCGGTAGAGGGTGAGTCCGGCGGAGTCGGTGACGACGGGGCCGGCCTTGTCGGTCTCGGCGACCGCCAGCTGCCCGGCGGGCCCGCTGCCGGCTCCGGCGTCGCCCGCCGAGCCGTAGCCGGAGCCCGCTCCGGAGCCCGAGCCGTAGTCGGACCCGTAGCCGGAGTCGGCCCCGGCGCCGGCTGCTTGGGCGGCGGCCCCGGCCGGCTTCGCGGAACCGGCCTCGCTGCCGCCGCTCCCGCCGCAGGCCGTGGCGGTCAGTGCGACGACGGCGGCGACGGCGGCCAGGGTGCTCCCGCGCTTGATGCCCATGGTGGTCTCTCCCGTTCGGTGTGTCCGTCCGGCGCCTCCGCGGTGTGCGGTGCGCCGGCAGTTGTGCGAAGGACACGCCGTGCGGGGACCGGTCTGTTCGACGCCACCGGTGTGGGGTGTCTCACTCAGCGCGCGTCGAACCCGGCGCGCCGCAGGGACGTGGCCACAGCAAGGCCGAGAACCCGGTGTCCCTCGTCGTCGGGGTGCAGCCCGTCGGCCAGGTGCTCCGGTCTCAGCAGGTCGCGGCCCGGGAGCAGGGCGAGGTGCCCGTCCCCGGCGGCGATGCGGTCGCGTACGGCCCGCTCCATGGCGGCGCGCAGGCCGCCGAGGGTGGCGCCGAGCCGGTTGGGGGTGTCCTCGGCGTCCGGCCGGAGCACGGGGGAGAGCAGCAGCAGGGGGGTGCGGGGGTGGCCCTGGCGGACGAGGTCCAGGAAGGCGCGGGTGGTCTCGTACAGCAGGGGCGGTGAATACGGCACGCCCGCCCAGCAGTTGGTGCCGAAGGCGAGGGTGAGTACGTCCGCGGGGAGGCGGGAGAGCTGTTCGGCGGTGGCGAGTTCGCCGCGCCCGCAGCCGGCGTACCCGAGGTTCACGGTGTCCCAGCCGAGGGCCCGGCCGGCGACGGCGGGCCAGCCGTGGGCGGGGCGGGTGGACCACCAGCCCTCGGTGATCGAGTCGCCGTGCACGACCCACCGGGGTGCGGGCGGGGCGGGGGAGAGGGGGCCGCCGACGCCGCGGAGGGCGAGGACGCGGGGCGAGCACGTCTCGGGAGGGTGGACGGTGAACGGTCCGGGCCCGGCGGGGAGCGGGATGCGGACGGCGCCCTCGGCGGCGGGTTCCGCCCACACCTCGTCGAGGAGCCCGCGGCGGTCCCACAGGGCGAAGACGTGCGCGAGGTTCCGCATCGTGCCGGGGGTGGGGTCGGGGACCTCGGCCCGGTAGCGGATCTCGACGGCGGCGGCGCGCGGCGCGGTGAACTCCAGCCGCACACCGATCGGCAGGTCGGCGCGCCGGCCGGTGTCCCAGGGCAGCCGCATGGTGTCGGCCGGGTCGGCCCGCACGGGGCGGCCCCGGTCGAGCCAGGCGACCCCGCGCAGGAAGGGTTCCGGATCGAGCCAGCCGGTCGTCCCGGGGGCGCCCCGCGGTGCCGTGCCGCGCGTTGTCTGAGGGTGCATCAGAAGAGGCCTCTCCGGTCTCCGGCGCACCGATCGATCATCCGTACGCAACAAAGGTCTATTCCGGACGGATCCGTGCAACGATCGTGCGCCAATGTGCAAGGATGGTGCATTACGGGCGGTATCACTCTGCTCGTAGGCTCACTCGCTGTACGTGGAGTGGCGCGGACCGCCTGCTCGGCGGTCCCCCCATGCCCAGACTCTTGTCTGCGTCCTGCCCGGACCGCTGCGGTCGATGCCTCATTCCCCCTCCGCAGTGTCAAAGGAGTCCCTTCGTGCTCGATCACGGTCAGGCGCCGCCGCTCCCCCAGGAGAAGCGCAAGCCTGTGAACCCGCTGCTGCGCCGCAAGCCCGTGGAGCAGCTGGTCGCCGAGGGCGGCCAGGGTGAGGGCGGCACGCTGCGCCGCTCGCTCACCATGTGGCAGCTGACCATGATCAGCATCGGTGCCACCCTCGGCACCGGCATCTTCGTGGTCCTCGGCACGGCGGCCCCCGTGGCCGGCCCCGCCGTGACGATCTCCTTCATCCTCGCGGGCCTCACCGCGCTCTTCTCGGCCCTCTCCTACGCGGAGCTGGCCGGCTCGGTGCCCGTCTCCGGCTCCTCGTACTCCTACACGTACGCCACGATGGGCGAGTTCATCGCCTGGGTCTGCGGCTGGTGCCTGGTCCTGGAGTACGCGGTCTCCGTCGCGGCCGTGGCCGTCGGCTGGGGTCAGTACCTCAACGAGCTCCTGGACGGCATATTCGGCTTCACGATCCCCGAGAGCCTCTCCGCCCCGCTGGGCGAGGGCGGCTTCATGAACCTGCCGTCGCTCGTCGTGGTCCTGCTCGCCATGGTGTTCCTGATGCGCGGCGCCAAGGAGAGCGCCCGCATCAACACGATCATGGTCTTCGTCAAGATCGTCACGCTGCTGCTCTTCATCGGCATCGGCGTCCTGGGCATCAAGGGCGGCAACTACGCCCCGCTGGCCCCGCTCGGCATCGCCGGCATCAGCACCGCCGCCTCCACCCTCTTCTTCTCCTACATCGGCTTCGACGCCGCCTCCACCGCCGGTGAAGAGGCCAAGAACCCGAAGAAGGACCTGCCGCGCGCGATCATGCTCTCGCTGGGCATCGTCACCGCCCTGTACTGCCTCGTCGCCTTCGTCGCCGTCGGCGCCATGCCGTGGCAGGACTTCGAGGGCACCGAGGCCGCGCTCGCCCAGATCATGACCGACGTCACCGGCCACTCCTTCTGGGGCGTCGTCCTTGCCGCGGGCGCCGTCGTCGCCATCGCCTCCGTCGTCTTCGCCGTCCTCTACGGCCAGACCCGCATCCTCTTCGCGATGTCCCGCGACGGCCTCGTCCCCAAGGTCTTCGCCAAGGTCGACGAGAAGACCGGCGCCCCCCGCGCCAACGTGCTCATCGTCTCCCTCTTCTGCGGCGTCCTCGCGGCCTTCATCCCGCTGGACGAGCTGGCCAACGCCACCAGCATCGGCACCCTCTTCGCCTTCGCCCTGGTCAACGTCGCCGTGGTGATCCTGCGCCGCACCAAGCCGGACATGCCGCGCACCTTCAAGGTGGCCCTCTTCCCGGTCACCCCGATCCTGGGCTTCATCACCTGCGCGTACATGATGTACAGCCTGCCGCTGCCGACCTGGATCGCGTTCGGTGTCTGGATGGCCGTCGGCATCGTGGTGTACTTCCTGTACGGCGTCCGCCGCTCCCGACTGGCCACAGCAGAAATGTGATCCACCCGCAGTGCGACTGAACGATCTCGACGAACGCATCGTGCACGCCCTCGCCGAGGATGCCCGCCGCTCCTACGCGGACATCGGCTCCGAGGTCGGGCTCTCGGCCCCGGCCGTCAAACGACGCGTGGACCGGCTGCGGGCGGAAGGCGCCATCACCGGCTTCACCGTCCGCGTCGACCCGGCCGCCATGGGCTGGGAGACCGAGGGCTTCATCGAGATCTACTGCCGCCACAACACCTCGCCGGACGACATCCGGCGGGGGCTGGAGCGGTACCCCGAGGTCGTGTCCGCGTCGACCGTCACCGGCGACGCGGACGCCCTCGTCCAGGTCTTCGCCTCCGACATGCGGCACTTCGAGCGGGTCCTGGAGCGCATCGCGGGCGAACCCTTCGTGGAGCGCACCAAGTCGGTGCTCGTCCTCTCCCCGCTGCTGCGCCGCTTCACCTCCGGCGCCCCCGCGTAGCGGCGGGGCCACTCCGCCAACATCACCAAGCTCCAGGCCTTGGACATGCCTCGAGCCAGCTCACCAGCACAGCGACCCTGCTGGGCTCAGTCGACGGACCGGGCATCCCCACATCGCTGGCCCCCGCCGACTACCGCCGCTTGGTCATGCCGACGTTAGCGAGGGTTCCAGGTCGCCGGCTCAACGCCGTGGCCGAGGTTGAAGATGTGGCCCACCAGACCGGAGGCTGCAGCCCGCGACGCCCTGACGCGCCTCGTGGGTTACGTCCACAAGCGCATGGTCCGCTGAACCTCGCCGCCACACCGGAAGCGGCACCGACGTGCCACAGGACACCGTCCTGTGGCACGTCGGTGTTTTCCGGGGTGCTCCGCGCGGCACCCCCTCCGCTTATTTATTCTTGAAGCAAAAGCGGAGTAATTGATTCGTAAACCTGGGTGCGCCGTGGCGTGAATCGCGTGGCGATCATGGTTCGAAACGTCATGTATGCTCATTGGGTTCGCTTCATTGGTGACGAAAGTCGAAAGAAATATTCATGGGGGTTTATTGTGCTTAAGCTTCGCGCGCTCGCAATCGGTGTCGCCGGCCTGACCGTCGGCGTCGTCTTCGCGTCGTCGGCATCGGCCGATTCCGTTTCTGCGCCGGCCGAGACCACGGCCGCCACCTTCGCTGAAGCCGGCGGCCAGCCGGACAAGCTCCGGGAAGTCAATGCCGTGCCCATGTCCTGGACGGCGTTCTTGAAGAAGGCCGCGGGATCGGCCGCGGGCGCCGCGGCCTATGATTACGTCAAGGCCGCGAATGCCATTCCCAAGCGGGAGGGTGCCGCGTTCCGTCGCGGTGACGTGGGCGTGGATGTCCAGAGCGATATCGACCTCTCGCGCTCCTTCGATCAGTAGGTAGGAAGGCCGGTGGGCGTGGCTGGACCGCGCCCACCGTACGGGGAAGACGAAAACTGAAACAGTGACGGAAGAATCCGGGCACCGGCCTCTCGCAAACATGAGCGGTGGCCAGCGGGCCGCTCTGTCCCTCATGGGTGTACTCGCGGCGGGGGCGGTGTTCTTTCATTTCTCCATGACGGCACTTCACCACACCCCATTTAATCCGATCCGCGAGAAACACGACGACAAGATCCGAGCCTACATGGCGCCCTATTTCCAGCAGGATTGGCACTTGTTCGCCCCTGAGCCAGTGTCCGAAGACTCCGGATACCTGGTGCGCGCGCAGGTGAAGAAGCCCGACGGGTCTGTGGAGACCACGCAGTGGGCGGATGTGACCACGCCGCACGTCGACAAGGTGCAGCGCCAGCGTTTCTGGCCCTCCCGCGTCGAGAGGCTGGCCCCCGGCGTGCGTCAGCGGCTCGAAGGCTGGCACGACCAGGATCTCGACGCGCTCCGGCGTGAGAAAGACCCCGCCGCACTGAAGAACGCCGACGTAAGCGGCGAGGCACCGCCCCTGGATCCGCCGCTCGCCCCCGGCGAGCTGGCCGCTCGCGACAGTGCCCTGATGTACGTGCGCGCCGTCGCGAGTAGTGAGGCGAGGGCCCTGTGGGGTGACGGCGTCCGCGCGGTACAGGTCCGCATCGTGGTGAACAAGTTCCCTCGCTTCTCGCAGCGCTCGGTCCGCATAAACAAGGGCGAAGTCTCCTACTACGACGTTGCCTGGATGCAGCCACTTAAGGTCTCCCAATGAATTCTGGTGCGATGCGCAGAGGAGCGCGATCCATCGTCCTGCGCGTCCGGACGCGCTTCTACACGACACTCGACAGGCTGAGCCTGAACCGGCACGCTCTCATCGGTTCCGCCCTCGCCCGCATCATCCTCGGCGGCCTCGGGTTCTACCTCTATGCGCGGGACTACATGCATCGCGCACACCTCTGGGGACCCGACGGGGTGTGGCCGTGGCAGAACTTCACGGCGCCGGACGGGCAGCAGGGATTTTCCCTGTACTCCGTGAGCAGGTCGAGCACGTGGTTCGAAATCGTCTTCCATATGGGCATGATTTTCGCGCTGCTCTTCATGCTCGGCTGGAAGACGCGCGCCATGAACGTCCTCCACTATGTCTTTCTGTGGTCGCTTCATCAGCGCAACCCCGTACTCCTTGACGGCGGGGACAACGTCACGGTCATCGTGCTGGTGTTCTTCGCCTTCATCGATTCGGGCGCACGCTTTTCCCTCGACGCCCGCCGCCGGAAAGCGAAGAAGGCGACGGGTCCGAATCCCTTCCTCTTCCGGATCGGCTCGCTGCTGCATAATGCCGGAGTCCTGGCGGCTATTCTGCAGATCTGCACGGTCTACCTGGTTTCGGGCATGTACAAGGTGCAGGGCCGGAAGTGGCAGAACGGCACCGCGCTGTACTACATCCTGCGCACCAACGAATTTGGCTGGCCGGGTGTCAACCGTTTCATTTACGAGAGTGCCACCCTGGTCGTCGTCATCACGTATGCAACGGTCTTCTTCCAGCTGGCCTTCACCTTCCTCCTGCTGAACAGGAAGTGGCGCGTCTTCGCCGTGGCCGGAGGCATCCTCATGCACCTTGGGATCGCCGTCCACATGGCCGGACTCATCAACTTCTCGCTCACCGTGGTGGCCGTCGAGTTGGTGATCATGAGCGACGCACACTATCTCCGGCTCACCCGGGCTGTCCCGCGTCTCAAGGGGCGTCCGCGGGCGGCGGAACCCGGCAAGGCCGGCGCCGACGGGTTGGCGGCCCCGGACCCAGGGGAGAAAATGCCGCCATCGGCAGCGCCCGGCCCCGTCCTCGTCTCCTCTTGAAGAGCGTCCGGATGCCGCGCACGACGGCCAAGGCGATAGCGTTCGCCCTGCTGCTTGGCGTCTGTGCCGGGGCGGGGAGCGTTGTAGCCCCCGCCCCGGCACGGCTGGGCAGCGCGACGACCGGCGACGCGGCCCTCGCGGCCCGCGTGCGCGAGGCGGCGGGCGACGGCCTCGGCCACCGGGGCATCGAGGTCGCCTTCGTTGACAAGGGGGAGCTGACGTTCGCCGGGCTTGGCGACTCGGGCAATCCGGTGCACCGGGCCGTCGACGAGTCGACGGTGTTCGAGGCGGGCAGCATTGGGAAGCCCATGACCGGCATGCTCCTCGCCGACCTGGAGGACCGGAAGCTCCTCGACCTTGGCACCCCTCTGGAACGCCTGCTGTACGAGCGCTGCTTCTCCGACCCCTTGATCGGCCAGGCTACTCTGAGGGACCTCGCCACACACCGGGCCGGCCTGGAGAAGATGCCCGACAACCTCGACATGGTGGGCCGCAATCTGCGACTGATGCTACTCGGCGAGGACCCTTACCGCGGTCTTGGTGAGGACGACGTTCTGAGCGCGGCCGAGTCGGCCTCCGCCGGCACCCCCGGCACGTATCTCTACTCGAACCTCGGCATGGCGCTCGCCGGCCACACGGCGGCGCGCCGCGCGGGGCTACCATTTCCCGAGCTCCTCTCAGCCCGCCTCTTCGGCCCTCTCGGCATGCGGGACTCACGCGTCATGGCGGCCGGCGATCCACTGCCGGCCCGCGCGGCCGAAGGCCGGCAGGCGACGGGTCCCGCTGTCGACCACTGGTTCGCCTCCGGGTACACCCCGGCCGGCGACATCTGGACGACGGGCAGGGACCTGGGTGTCTTCCTCCGCGCCGTCATCGAGAAGACGGCGCCCGGGGCCCGCGCGGCGATCCCCACGCACGAAGCCGAAAGGGGCGGCCGCACCGGCCTGGGCTGGTTTACCAGCACCATCGGCGGCCGGGAGATCACCTGGCAGAACGGGGCGACCGGCGGCTTCACCTCGTACATGGCCTTCGACAGCGCGGCGGAACGCGGCGTAGTCGTACTAGGCAACACCGACCGTCCTGTCGACTCCATCGGTGAACGCCTGCTCGGCCTGCCGCCGACGGTCCCCCCGGCCGACGACTGGACTTCCGCCCTTGTCACCGCCCTCGCGGCCCTCGGCGCTCCCGTACCGTTGCTGATGGCGTGGCTGCGGCCGGGCGCCGCTGCGGGCCGCCGCAGGAGGGTCGGGCTCGTTTGTGTGCACGCGCTCTTCGGGGCCGCCGCGCTGGCGCTCGCCTGGCGTCGCGGGAGCTGGCTGAGCGTCCCGCCAGAAATGTGGGCCGTCGGTTCCGGGGTCCTTCTTTGGGCGTTCCTCCTCGGCGTCGCGGGAACGGGCCCCCGCCTGCTGGCGGAGCAACCGCCCACGCCGCCCACCCCCACCCGAACGCTGATGCGGACCGTCGCACTGTGGACAGGATCTCTGGCCGTCCTGCTCGCCGCCCAGCTGTGAGCTAGAACCGCTGAAGGAAGCCATCGAATGACAGACGCCGTCGTTGTCGGATCGGGCCCCAACGGTCTCGCGGCCGCCCTGACTCTTGCCCGTGCAGGGCTCACCGTCGAGGTGTTCGAGGCCCACGAGCGCGTCGGGGGCGGCCTGCGCAGCGAAGCACTGTTCGACTCGGAGGTGCTCCACGACATCTGCGCGGCCGTGCACCCGATGGCCCCCGTCTCCCCCTTCATGAAATCCCTCGCCCTGGAGGAGCACGGAGTCCGCATGATGCGCTCGTCTGCCGCCTATGCTCATCCGCTTCTGGGCCGGCCCGCTGCGATGGCCTGGGGCGACCTCGAACGTACCTGTGCCGATCTGGGGAAGGACGGGAACCGGTGGCGAGCCCTCATGGGCCCCCTGATGGAGCATTCCTCCGCTGTCGTCGACCTCATGCTGTCCACCCAGCGGACCCTGCCGTCCCTGCGGGCCCTGGCTGCGCTGGCCACCCGCATGCCCGTCCACTCCCTGCGGCTGGGAGGCGGCCTGAGAACCCTGGAAGGCCGGGCCCTGCTCGCGGGCGTTGCCGCGCACGCCATCGGCCGGCTCCCCTCGCCGACGGCCGCCGCGGTCGCCCTGCTGCTGGGACACCTGGCCCACACAACGGGCTGGCCCGTCCCTGAGGGAGGCTCTGGGGCCATCGCGGACGTCATGGCCGGACAAATTCGGGCACTCGGCGGACGGTTCCACACGGGGACGCGCGTCAACAGCCTGGACGAGCTGCCCGTCGGCCGGCGCCTCACCATGCTCGACGTTTCCCCTCGTGAGCTCGCCCGCATCGCGCCCCTGCCCGCCAGCTATCTCCGCCAGTTGTCCCGGTACCGGTACGGCCCCGGAGCCGCGAAGGCCGACTTCCTTGTCGAAGGGGAGATCCCCTGGGCCGACCACCGCCTCTACCAGGCGGCGACCGTGCACCTGGCGGGCGTACGGGGAACGGCCGGGGAGGTGGCGCGGGCGGAGAGGCTGACCGCGAAGGGCCTGCGGGCGGAGCACCCGTACGTCATCGTGGTCGACCCCGCTGCCGCGGACCAGGCACGGGCCGTACGCGGCCGCAGGCCGGTCTGGGCCTACGCCCACGTGCCGAACGGCGACACCCGTAACCCGCTCGACACGATCCGCGCCGTGATCGAGGCGCACGCGCCCGGTTTCCGAGACACGGTGCTCGCCGAACGGGGCGTGTCGGCAGCCGAGCTGGCCGCGTACAACACCAACTACGTGGGTGGTGACATCGGCTCCGGCGCGATGAGCCTGTGGCAGACGCTGGCCCGCCCGGTGGCCCGCTGGAACCCCTACCGGATTCCCCTCCCCGGCACCTGGTTGTGTTCCTCGGCTACCCCGCCCGGCCCGTCGGTGCACGGGATGTGCGGACACCATGCCGCAATGGCCGCGCTCCGCGCCCTGTACGGCCGAGCGGACAGCTGAGACGGGCTCTGGAGGCCGCCACCAGGACGAATCGGGCAGCCCTCCCCGGAGCCCGCGTACTGACTGAGCAGCTTCTGGCCGGTTCTCCACGGCGGATGTGCGGGGGCGCTCTCAGTCACGCGGTCGGCGCTGACGGGCCCGTCGGCGATCCAACTGCGCCGTGCATCCCGGTTCAAGGCGGCGCGCTCAGAGCCTGAGCGGTGCCAGCGCCAGTCCCTGGGTGCTGGGAACGGCAATCGGTTGCTTGGGCTGGTCAGGGCATCTCGGTAGGATCGGGACTGCGAAAGAATAGAAGGGGCTTCTCCGCCGGTACGAATGCCCCACCACATCTGCGTCTGACCGCTCGCCGCGCCGTGCAACCTGCCACCACCGCTTCGATCGCACCCCCTCCCCGCCGGCCCCGACGGCCTGTTCGGGCGCCCTGGCCGCACTGCCGCTGCCTGCCTCAGTCCTGTAGGGCCGACGTGCGCAGGCCGATGAAGGACGGGCGGCGGCGGTGGCCGGATTCACCAGCCGCCGCCGGCCCCGAGGCCGGCACGACGCCCTCCCGGCGGCCCAGCAGCGCCCGGCGCTCCTCCTCGGTCAGCCCGCCCCACACCCCGAAGGGCTCCTTGGTCCGCAGCGCGTGCTCCAGGCAGGCGGCGCGCACCGGGCACCCGGCGCACACCCGCTTCGCGGCCGCGTCCCGCTCCTCCCGCTCCGGGCCGCGCTCGCCGGCCGGATGGTAGAAGCGGCCGGGGCCCAGGTCCCGGCAGGCGGCGCGAAGCTGCCACTGCCAGTGGTGGACGGCGGCGCCCGGCAGCCGCGAGACGTCGGTCATGGTGGTCCCCTCCTCGGAAGATCGGTTGTCGACATGTCCGCGTGTGACCGCTGTGCGGGACGCGAAACGTGCCGCCTGCCCGACCGTCCCGGATGGCGCGTTCCCACCGGACCGCCGCCCGCCGCCCCCGCCCGCCGGGGGGCCGGCGTCAGGCGGCGGGCGTGCGCAGCCCGACGAAGAGGGGCCGGCGGCGCAGCGTGAAGCCCATCGCCTCGTACAGGGCGATCGCGCCCGTGTTGTCCGCCGCCGCGTGCAGGAACGGGCGCTCCCCGCGCTCGGCGACCCCCGCCGCGACCGCCCGCACCAGCCGGGCGGCGAGCCCCTGACCGCGGTGGTCCGGGTGCGTGCACACCGCGCTGATCTCCGTCCAGCCCGGCGGCCGCATCCGCTCGCCCGCCATCGCGACGAGCCGACCGCCCCGGCGGATCCCGAGGTAGGTGCCCAGCTCCACGGTCCGCGCCAGGAACGGCCCCGGCCGGGTCAGCCCGACGAGCTCCAGGATCTCCGGCACGTCCCCCGGGCCCAGCCGCACCGCCTCCGCGTCGTGCTCCGCCCGGACCGCCGTACCGTCCATCTGCACCCCGCCGAACCGGGCCACCGTCGTCCAGTCCCCGGGCGGGACCGGCAGGCCGGTCAGCCACACCGGCGCGTCCGGCCCGGCCAGCGCCGCCAGATCGGCCCACGCGCGGGGGTCGCCGGGATCGGCCAGCGCCGCGAACGGGGACACGTCCGCGGCGTAGCGGGCCGCGAGGCCCTCCGGCCCTGCCTCGGCGAGACCGGCGTGCGCACCCGCCAGCGCGGCCCACACCGGGTTGTCGAGGGCATGGACGGGCACGGCCGTCCCGGTCTCGGGCGACACGGGCGACATGGACGACATGGCGGCCTGGACTCCTCTCCGCGGGCGCGCGCGGCGGCCCGCCGGACGGCTCTGCGGACGGCGATCACCCACCACAGCACCGGCCGCCGCCCCCTTTATGCCCGCCCCCTCCGGACCGGCCGCCCGCACGCCCGCAAGCGCCCCGCAACCCCGCGCAACGAATCACCGCACCTCCCGCCAAACGCGCAACAAATCGATGCTCCCATCGCAACGGTCACACCTTGTCCGGATCGAACACGGAAACGTACCTTCGTAGGACCCACCCCACCTGTCACAGAGGTAGCCCATGCCCGCGCTGCGCACCGCCCTCCTCCAGAGCTCCGGCGTTCTCGGCGACACCGCCGCGAACCTCAAGGCTCTCGACGAGGCAGCGGCCCGCGCCGCCGACACCGGCGCCGGGCTCCTGGTGACCTCCGAGATGTTCCTGACCGGCTACGCGCTGCCGGTCGAGGAGATCGCGGCCCTCGCGGAGGCCGCCGACGGCCCCTCCGCCGCCGCGATCGGCGAGATCGCCCGCCGCCACGGCGTCGCCGTCCTGTACGGCTACCCCGAGCGCGGCGACGGCGCCGCCGTCCACAACTCGGCGCAGCTCGTCGGCCCCGACGGGGCCCGGCTGGCGAACTACCGCAAGACGCACCTCTTCGGCTGCTTCGAACAGGACGCCTTCACCCCCGGCGACACCCCGGTCGTCCAGGCGGACCTCGGCGGCCTCCGCGTCGGCATCATGATCTGCTACGACGTGGAGTTCCCGGAGAACGTCCGGTCCCACGCCCTGGCCGGCACCGACCTCCTCCTGGTGCCGACCGCGCAGATGCACCCCTTCCAGTTCGTCGCCGAACAGCTCGTCCCCGTACGGGCCTTCGAGAACCAGATGTACATCGCGTACGTCAACCGCACCGGCCCCGAGGGCGAGTTCGAGTTCGTCGGACTCAGCTGCCTGGCGAACCCCGACGGGGTGACCCGCACCCGGGCCGGCCGCGGCGAGGAGATGGTGGTCGGCGACGTCGCCCCCGAGCTCCTTCAGGCCTCGCGCGAGAACAACCCCTACCTGCGCGACCGCCGCCCCGGGCTCTACGCCTCCCTCGTCTGACCCCCGGCCCGAAGCGCCCCCGGGCCCGAGGCCCGAGCCCTCCCCCCAGCCCCACCTGCAAGGAGCCGTACCCCATGACGTCCACGGTGCCCACCGCCGTCCCGCACAGCGACGGCCAGCCGCCGATCACCATGTTCGGCCCGGACTTCCCGTACGCGTACGACGACTTCCTCGCCCACCCGGCGGGCCTGGGCCAGATACCGGCGACCGAGCACGGGACCGAGGTCGCGATCATCGGCGGCGGCCTGTCCGGCATCATCTCGGCCTACGAGCTGATGAAGATGGGCCTCAAGCCCGTCGTGTACGAGGCCGACCAGATCGGCGGCCGCCTGCGCACCGTCGGCTTCGAGGGCCCGGGCACCGAGGGCCTCACCGCGGAGATGGGCGCCATGCGCTTCCCGCCCTCCTCCACGGCCCTGCAGCACTACATCGACCTCGTCGGCCTGCAGACGCAGCCCTTCCCGAACCCGCTCGCCGAGGCCACCCCCTCGACGGTCGTCGACCTCAAGGGCGAGACCCACTACGCCGAGACGATCGCCGACCTCCCGCAGATCTACCGCGACGTCGCCGACGCGTGGAACGCCTGCCTCGAAGAGGGCGCCGACTTCTCCGACATGAACACCGCGATGCGCGAGCGGGACGTCCCGCGCATCCGCGAGATCTGGGCCAAGCTCGTCGAGAAGCTCGACAACCAGACCTTCTACGGCTACCTGTGCGAGTCGGAGGCCTTCAAGTCCTTCCGCAAGCGCGAGATCTTCGGCCAGGTCGGCTTCGGCACCGGCGGCTGGGACACCGACTTCCCGAACTCCATCCTGGAGATCCTCCGCGTCGTCTACACCGAGGCCGACGACCACCACCGCGGCATCGTCGGCGGCTCCCAGCAGCTGCCGCTGCGCCTGTGGGAGCGCGAGCCGGAGAAGATCGTCCACTGGGCGCCGGGCACCTCGCTTTCCTCCCTGCACGACGGCACCCCGCGCCCCGCGGTGACCCGCCTGCACCGCACCGCCGGCAACCGCATCACCGTCACCGACGCCTCCGGCGACATCCGCACCTACCGCGCCGCGATCTTCACGGCGCAGTCCTGGATGCTGCTCTCCAAGATCGCGTGCGACGACTCGCTGTTCCCGATCGACCACTGGACGGCGATCGAGCGCACGCACTACATGGAGTCCTCCAAGCTCTTCATCCCCGTCGACCGCCCGTTCTGGCTCGACAAGGACGAGGAGACCGGCCGCGACACCATGTCGATGACGCTGACGGACCGGATGACCCGCGGCACCTACCTGCTGGACAACGGCCCCGACCAGCCGGCCGTCATCTGCCTGTCGTACACCTGGTGCGACGACAGCCTGAAGTGGCTGCCGCTGTCCGCGAACGAGCGGATGGAGGTCATGCTGAAGTCCCTCGGCGAGATCTACCCGAAGGTCGACATCCGCCGCCACATCATCGGCAACCCGGTCACCGTCTCCTGGGAGAACGAGCCCTACTTCATGGGCGCGTTCAAGGCGAACCTGCCCGGCCACTACCGCTACCAGCGGCGCCTGTTCACGCACTTCATGCAGGACCGCCTGCCGGAGGACAAGCGCGGCATCTTCCTCGCCGGCGACGACATCTCCTGGACGGCCGGGTGGGCAGAGGGCGCCGTGCAGACGGCCCTGAACGCCGTCTGGGGCGTCATGCACCACCTCGGCGGCGAGACCGACGCCACCAACCCGGGCCCGGGCGACGTCTACGACGAGATCGCCCCGGTCGAGCTGCCGGAGGACTGACCTCCCGGCTCCCCGTGACCACGGGCCGCCCCCGCGTGCACAGCGCGGCGGCGGCCCGTCCTCATGCCCGGCCCGTAGGGGTCAGCAGGCAGCGGCCGACCAGGCCGACGCCGGCGTCCAGCGACTCGGTGAACTCCTCGGCGAGGTCCGGGGTGCGGCGCAGGCGCCACAGCAGGCGGGCCGCCGACCAGGCGGCGCCGCGGGCGCGCTCCAGGCTCCACGAGCCGAGCAGGTGCGTCAGCGGGTCGGCGACCTCCAGCAGGTCCGGCCCGGGCATCAGGTCCTCCCGGATGCGCTCCTCCAGGCACACCAGCGTGTCGCCGACCCGGTCGAAGTCCGCCTCCAGCGCGCGCGGTTCGCAGCCCAGCGCCCGGCAGGCGGACACCACCGCCAGCGCGAGGTCGTGGCCGATGTGGGCGTTGATCCCGGCCAGCGCGTGCTGGAGCGGGCGCACCCCGGGGTGGCGGCGGTACTGCAGCAGCGGCCGCCAGCATGCCGGGGCGCGCTCCGACTCCACCGCGGCCAGGTACCGCTCGGCGAACCTGACGCTCAGCGTCTGCGCCTGCCGGGGCGCGGGGAAGTCCCCGCGGCGGATGCGCTCGTCCAGCGTCTCCGTGACCGTCAGGTAGACCCGGTTGAAGACGGCGACGCCGTCCTGCGCGGGGAGCCGCTCGTCCAGGGCGCGCATCCGCGCGAGCACCGCTTCCATGGAGGGAGCGTGGCAGGCCGCGGCGCGCGAGCGGGGGACTTGGGCGTGTCCTTCCCCGGTTCGGGCGAACGCGGCGCACGGGGGCGGCGGTTCGGGGTGGGGCGTGCCGCCCGGGTCAGGGGCGCGGACCCTGCCCGGACGGGCCGTCCGCGGCGGGGCCGTCTCCGCGGTCGTAGTCGGAGGTGCCCGCGTCGAGCAGCGGCGGCTGCTCCTTCATGTGGGCGGGGGCGAAGAAGCGGAGCGCGTGGTAGCCGGTGATCACCACGAGCGTGCCGAGGGCGATCCCGCCGAGCACGAAGGTGTCCGTGATGCGGAGTTCGACCCCGCCGACCCCGATGATGATGCCCGCGGCCGCGGGCACGAGGTTCAGCGGATTGCGCAGGTCGACGCGGCCGTTCAGCCAGATCTGGGCGCCGAGAAGGCCGATCATGCCGTACAGGATGACGGTGATCCCGCCGAGGACCCCGCCGGGGATCGCGGCGACGACCGCGCCGAACTTCGGGCACAGGCCGAAGAGGAGCGCGAATCCCGCCGCCGCCCAGTAGGCCGCCGTGGAGTAGACCCGGGTCGCGGCCATGACGCCGATGTTCTCGGAGTACGTCGTGTTCGGGGGGCCGCCGACCGCCGTGGAGAGCATCGAGGCGGCGCCGTCGGCCGCGATGGCCGTGCCGAGGGTGTCGTCCAGCGGGTCGCCGGTCATCTCGCCCACGGCCTTGATGTGCCCGGCGTTCTCCGCGATCAGGGCGATCACCACGGGCAGCGCGATCAGGATCGCCGACCACTCGAACTGCGGCGCGTGGAACGAGGGCAGGCCGACCCAGTCGGCCTTGGCGACACCGGACAGGTCCAGCCGCCAGTGGTCGACCGCCTCCGTGCCGCCCGCCGGCGAGTGGATCTTGCCGAAGACCAGGTCGAACAGGGCCGAGACCGCGTAACCGAAGATCAGCCCCAGGAAGATCGCGATACGCGACCAGAAGCCGCGCAGGCACACCACGGCCAGCCCGGTGAACAGCATCACCAGCAGCGCCGTCCACTGGTCCTGCGGCCAGTACGTCGCGGCCGTCACCGGCGCCAGGTTGAAGCCGATCAGCATCACCACCGCGCCCGTCACCACCGGAGGCATCGTCGCGTGGATGATCCGCGCGCCGAAGCGCTGCACGGCGAGGCCGGCCAGGAACAGCGCGGCCCCGACGGTGAACACGGCGCCGGTCACCACCGCGCTGTCCCCGCCCGAGGCGCGGATCGCCGCGGCGACGCCGACGAACGACAGCGAGCAGCCCAGGTACGAGGGGACCCGGCCGCGGGTCGCCAGCAGGAACACGGCCGTGGCGATGCCGGACATCATGATGGCGAGGTTCGGGTCCAGGCCCATCAGGACGGGCGCGACGAAGCTCGCGCCGAACATCGCCACGACGTGCTGGGCGCCCAGCCCCGCGGTACGCGGCCACGACAGCCGCTCGTCCGGCCGCACCACCGCTCCGGGGGCGGGGGTCCGCCCGTCTCCGTGCAGCGTCCAGCCCACGCCGAGGCCCATGTCCCACCACTTCCGTCGATCCTGTCCGCCCGGCATGCCCGCCGCACCGGACGGTCAGGCTCCCGGATCACGGCCGGCCGGCGCGGCCAGCGCCATGTTACGGCCGTGTACCGGTGGTCTCGCCCCGGTGGGCCGGGGCGCCCTTCCCGCCCGAGGCGGCCCGCGGCCGCAGGACGGGCGCGCCCGCGGTCAGCGCCACCGCCAACGCGGTCACCAGGGCGAAGGAGACCACGAGCGACGTCGCGTCCGCCACCGCGCCGATCGCCGACGGCGCGATCAGCCCGGACGTGTACGTGATCGTCGCGACGCCCGCGATGGCCTGCGCCGGCTCCGGGCCGCTGCGCGCCGCGGCCGCGAAGGCCAGCGGCACCACCACCGCCACGCCGAGCCCGATCAGCGCGAAGCCGCCGATGGCCGCCGCCGGGTGCCGGGAGGTCACCACGAGCAGCCCGCCCGCCGTGGCCAGCGCCCCGCCCGCCCGGACCGTGCGCACCGGCCCGAACCGGTCGACCACCCGGTCGCCGGCGAACCGGGCCAGCGCCATCGTCAGGGCGAACGCGGTGGTGCAGGCCGCCGCCAGGCCGGCGTCCGCGTCCAGCACGTCCCGCAGGTAGACCGCGGACCAGTCCAGGCTCGCCCCCTCGGCGAACACCGCGCAGAAGCCCACCCCGCCGATCAGCAGGGCCGACCGCGGCGGCAGCGCGAAGTGCGGCGGCGCCGGCTCGTCCGCGGCGCTGCGCAGGTCCAGCACCCTGTTCGCGGCGACCAGCCCGGCAGCGGTCAGGGCGAGCGCCGCGAACAGGTGGTGCCAGCGGGCGTCGGCCCCCAGGTGCGCGGCCGCGGCGCCCGCGGCGGCCCCCAGCAGGGCCCCCGCGCTCCACATGCCGTGCAGCGAGGACATGATCGACCGGCCGACGCGGTTCTCCGTCTCCACGCCGAGCGCGTTCATCGCCACGTCCGACATGCCGGAGGCGGCCCCGTACACCAGCAGCGCGGCGCACAGCGCGGGCAGGTTGGGGGAGAGGGCCGGCAGGGCGAGCGACAGCGTCCACGCGGCGAGCAGGACGCGCAGCGCAGTCCGCGCGCCGAGCCGGTGGTTGACCCGCCCGGCGAGCGGCATCGCGAGCGCCGCGCCGAGGGCGGGGAAGGCGAGGGCCAGACCGAGGGCGCCGGGCCCGAGTCCGGCGTGCTCCTGGATCCAGGGGATCCGGGTGGCGAGGGAGCCGGTGACGGCGCCGTGGACGCAGAAGACGGCGGCGATGGCGAGACGTGCGGGGCGCAGGCGCGCCGGGCTGGATGCGGTTTCGCCGGTCATGGCGATCAAACTATCAGGAAGCCTGCCTGATGGTGAGGGTGAGGCACTGCCTAGGATGGGCGCCGTGACTGCCGCCCAGGCCGGGGCCGCCCCGGCCCCCGCCCCCGCCTCGCCGAGCACGGCCCGCGTCCTCAACGACCGCCTCGCCCTGCGACTCCTCAGGGACGAGGGCCCCCTGACGGCCGCTCAGCTCAAGGAGATGACCGGCCTGTCGCGGCCCTCGGTCGCCGACCTCGTCGAGCGGCTCGCGCAGGCCGGGCTGATCGAGGTCGTCGGCGAGGCCGGCGCCCGGAAACGCGGCCCCAACGCACGGGTGTACGGGATCGCCGCCCGGCGTGCGCACCTGGCGGCCCTCGACTTGCGCACCGACAGCGCGACCGCCGTCGTCACCGACCTGCTGGGCCGGCCCCTGGCCCGTGCGGCCCTCCCGGTCGACGCCGTCGACGAGGCCGTGGACATCCTGGAGGCGCTGGCCCGGGAGGCCGGCGCGGCCCCCCTGCACACCGTCGTGGTCGGCGCGCCCGGGCTGGTGGACGCCGACGGCGGCCTGCGCAGCACCGCGGGGCTGCCGGCCTGGCACCGCGGCCTGGTCGCGGCCCTGCGGCGGCGGCTGCCCGCGGCGGTCTCCGTGGAGAACGAAACCAACCTCGCGGCCCTGGCCGAGCAGCGGACCGGCGCCGCGCGGGACGCCGGCTCGTTCGTGCTCCTGTGGCTCGGCGCCGGCGTGGGCGCGGCCGTCGTCCTCGACGGCCGGCTGCGGCGCGGCGCCTCGGGCGGAGCGGGCGAGATCGGCTTCCTGCCCGTGCCGGGCACCGGCTCCCTGCCCTCGGCCGCGGGCTGCGAGGGCGGCTTCCACGCGCTGGCCGGGCGGGCCGCGGTGGCCGGGCTGGCCGCCGCCCACGGCTTCACCGGGCCGGTGGCGGAAGCGGTGGCGGGCGCCGCCGGGGACACCTTCCTCGACGCCCTGGCGGAACGCCTCGCCCTGGGCGCGGCGGCCGTCGCGGCGGTCCTGGACCCGGGGTGCGTGGTCCTCGGCGGGGAACTCGGCCGCGCGGGCGGGCCCGCCCTCGCGGACCGCGTCGCCCGCCGCCTCGCCGCCCTCAGCCCCGTCCCGACCGAGGTCCGCGCCACCGAGCTCGGCGATGCGGCGGTCCTGGCGGGCGCCCGCCTCGCCGCGGCGGAATCCGCCCAGGCCGCGCTGTCCGGCTGACGCCCCGGGCCGCGGGCCCGCGGCGGCTCAGCCCCGCCCGCCGCCCTCCGCCAGGAAGTCCGCGAAGCGCACCGTGCCCGCGGCGTGCTCCGGCGCGAGGTTCCCGCCACTCAGGAACCCCCGGTACGCCCGCCCCGCCAGCGGCACCTCCACCACCCGCCGCCGGCGCCCCCCGCCCGCCTCGAGGTACGCCCGCACCCAGTCGGCCAGCGTCCGCACCTCCGGCCCGCCCATGTCGGGGACGCGCCCGCCCGCTGCGGGCGCCGGCACCGCCAGCCCGGCCAGCCGGTCGGCGACCTCCTCCACCGCGATCGGCTGCACCCGCACCCCCTTGGGCACGAACACCGGCCCCGCGGGCACCTTGGCCAGCGCCCGGGCCACCGCCGCCACCAGGTCGTGGAACTGCGTCGTCCGCAGGATCGTCACGCCCAGGCCGGACTCCAGCAGCATCCGCTCCACCCGGTGCTTGACGCGGTAGTAGCCCAGCGGCACGGCGTCCACGCCGACGATGGAGATGTAGACGAGGTTCGTGACGGTCCCGGCCCGCCGGGCCGCCGCGATCAGGTGCTCGGCGGCCGCGTCGTCCCCGCCGCGCGGCGAGGAGGCGCAGTGCACGACCACCTCCGCCCCCGCCATCGCCGCGTCGAGCCCCGTGCCGTTCCGCAGGTCGACGGGGTACTGCTGCGAGCGGCGGCTGAGGACCCGTACCTCGTGGCCGGCGGCCCGCAGCCGGGCGACGAGGGGCCTGCCGAGGGTTCCGGTTCCTCCGGTGACCAGGATGGTGCTCATGGTGTCCGTGTCCCTTCGCTGGGGGAGTGCGTTCACCAGTCCGGATTGGACAGCCACGGCGAACGTGACAGCTGCCGCGCCAGGAACTCCAGCTTCTGCGGGTTGAGGACCGCCCGCACCTCGCTGACCAGGCCGTCCTCGAACTCCACCTGGGTGACGACCGCGGCCCCGCCGGCGAGCAGCGCGGGC
Source organism: Streptomyces sp. NPDC031121 (assembly GCF_055570615.1). Classification (NCBI taxonomy): domain Bacteria; kingdom Bacillati; phylum Actinomycetota; class Actinomycetes; order Kitasatosporales; family Streptomycetaceae; genus Streptomyces; species Streptomyces sp. NPDC031121. Next base: position 60,421 of record NZ_JBVIGV010000006.1, on the reverse strand, counting down.
TGCCCGTTGACCCAGGCGACCGCGACCGGCATTCCGGCCGCGTACTTGCGCAGGGTGCCGGCCAGGAAGCGGGCCACCTTGTCCCGGCCCTCGACCGGCCGACGGGCGGCGCTGACCGCGCCGCCGCCGTCGGAGACGTACCGGACGTCCGCGGCGAGCATGCCCTCCAGCCGGGCCAGGTCGCCGTCGCGGGCCGCCGCGAGGAAGCCCTCGACCAGCACCCGCCACTGCTCGGGGTCCGGCTGGAAGCGGCGGCTCCGGGCGGCGGCCGGGCCGTCCCCGGTGCCGTCCCCGCCGCCGTCCGCGGCGGCGGCCCTTCCGGCGGCGACGCGCGCCGCGGCCCGCCGGTGGAGCTGCCGGCTGTTGGCCTCCGACACGTCCAGCAGCCCGGCGATCTCCCGGTGCCCGTACGCGAAGGCCTCCCGCAGCACGTACACGGCCCGCTCCACCGGAGTGAGCTGTTCCAGGAGCAGCAGCAGGGCCGTCGAGACGCTGTCGCGCTGCTCGGCCGACTCCAGCGGCCCCAGCGCTCCGTCCCCGGTGAGGACCGGTTCCGGGAGCCAGGGGCCGACGTACGCCTCGCGCCGGGCCCGCGCGGAGGTGAGCCGGTTGAGGCACAGGTGGGTGACGGCCTTGGCGAGCCAGGCCCCCGGGTGCAGGACGTCGCCGCGGTCGGCGGCGCTCCAGCGCAGCCACGCGTCCTGGACGGTGTCCTCGGCCTCCGCCGCGGAGCCGAGCATGCGGTAGGCGATGCCGAACATCCGGGGGCGGTGCTGCTCGAACTCGGCCGAGCGGTCTGCCGCAGAGATGGTCACCGCAGCAGCGTACGGGGCGCCGCCGGGCCCCGGACGTGCGGGGACCCGGTGGCCGCCGGGCCGCCGGGTCCCTTCACCGTGCCGCCCGCGCCAGGTGCGGGGGGCGGTGCGTCAGCAGGCGCCGAGGTCCTTCCAGACGCCCCACTGGCCGGTCGTGCCCGGCTCCTCGTTCTGCGTCCACCACTGGGCCTTCCAGTTGCGGCCCTTGTGGGAGACCACCGTGCCCGCGGTGTACACGTCGCCGGCCTTGTACGCCGGGTTGGTGCAGGTGCCGCCCGGGGCAGGGCTGGTCGGGGGCCGGCTCGTGGGCGGCTGGCTGGTGGGCGGCTGGCTGGTGGGCGGCTGCGAACCGCCGCCCGGCTCGACCACGGCCGTGCCGCGCGCCAGGTCCCCGGCGAGGGCGTACACGGTCCCGGCGATGTTCACCGTCCAGTTGGAGGGGGTGGACACCGGCAGGTAGTAGTTGAACGCCAGGTCGACGGAGGCGCCCGGGGCGAGCGGCTGCCAGGCCGGCAGCTTCAGGGAGACCCGGTGGAAGTCGCCCTTCAGGCCGCCGACGTTGCTGCCGGTGTGCCCGCTGCTGATCACCTTCGTGCCGAAGCCGGACTGGTCGGAGGCGTTGTCCGGGGCCGAGGTGGCGTAGTCGAACTGGAACTCGGTGCCGCCCGGCAGGGCCGTCTTGGTGTTGTTGGTGATCTTGATCTTCGGGGTGAGCGGGTAGTTGGAGTCGCCGAGCTTGAAGTCGCCGAACTCCGCCTTCACGTCCACGGCCTGGGCCGGCAGCGCGGTGGCGCCCGCCTTCTTCGCCCCGTACGGGGAGGCCGCCTTGAACTTGTCGTACATCAGCGAGGTGAGCGTGGAGCCCATCTCGTACTGGCCCTTGGCGGCGTTCCAGGCGTAGTCGCCGGCCATCTCCCAGACCATGGTGCCGCCGATGCCGCGGTCGACCACGTAGTCGGCCTTGGCGGCGACGGACTGCTCGTCCTCGGTGGAGAGGAAGACCTTCTTCTGCGCGTTCCACAGCCACGGCGCGACCAGGGTCGAGTCGTACTTGCGGGCGTAGGTGCCGGTCAGGGTGGTGCCCGCGGGGAAGCCGTACTGGGCGAGGTAGTCGCCGGTGATCCCCTTCTCCAGGTTCTTGGCGTGCCACATCGGGTTGGAGCCCGCGGGGGACTCGTTGCCGTTGTCGTCCTTGTCGTGCCACAGGTTGTCGATGCCGACCGCGCCGTCGCCGCACTTGGCCAGGCCGGAGCCGGCCGGGCACGACGTCGCCGCGGCCTTGCCCCACAGGCCGTCCGTGCCGCCCTGGACGTTCTTGTGGCCGCGGGTGTAGTAGGGCAGGCCGATGTTGATGCGGCCGGCCGGCATGGAGCCGCGGAAGTAGTGGTAGGCCCAGTCGGTGTTGAGGTAGCCGATGCCGCCGTACTGCTGGGAGCCGTACACCCCGGCGGCGGCGAGCTCGCCGTCCTTGCCGTCGTCGAAGAGCGAGGCGTTCGGGCCGACGTACTCGTTCCAGGCGCCGTGCAGGTCGTAGGACATGATGTTGACGTAGTCCAGGTACTGCTGCACCTGGAAGGTCTCCATGCCGCGCAGCAGGTAGCCGGAGGACGGGGCGGCGACGGTGAGCATGTAGTGCCTGCCGTCGGCGGCGCCGGCCTGGTCGAGCTTCTGGCGCAGGGTCTTCATCAGGGCGGCGTAGCCCTTGACGAGGCCGCCGCGGCGGGCGTTGGCGATCTGCCAGTCCAGCGGGTTGCCGGCGTCCTTCATCGAGGTCGGGTACTCGTAGTCGATGTCGACGCCGTTGAAGCCGTACTTCTTGATGAAGGCGACCGCGGAGTCGGCGAAGGTGTCGATGCCGGCCTGGTTGACCGAGCCGTCCGCGTTGGTGGCCATGGTGTAGAAGCCGCCGGAGCCGACGCGCTTGCCGTCGGGGCCGAAGTAGCCGCCGGTCTCCGCCCAGCCGCCGACCGAGATCAGGGTCTTGACGTCGGGGTTCTGCTTCTTGAACTTCGTCAGCAGGTTGAAGTGGCCCTTGTAGGGCAGCGCCGGGTCCATCTCGGCGCCGGCGACGCCGGGCCAGGTCATCCCGGTGGCCTCGTTCGCCGCGGTGTCCGCGCCGACGGAGATCTTGTTGTCGCCGCCGACGTGCGCGAAGGCGTAGTTGATGTGGGTGACCTTGTCCCACGGGATGTTGTTCACCAGGTAGGCCGGCTGGCCGTTCTTGCCGGTGCGCCAGCCGGTGAAGTAGCCGATGACGCGCCGCTGGTGGTCGGCGCCCATCTTCTCGCGGCCCTGGGTGTCGTACACCGAGCAGTAGGGGACGTCGACCCCGGCCGTCTTGTAGAGCCCGTCGGGCCGACAGCTCTCGTTGTCGGCGGCGTGCGAGACGCCCGCCGAGAGCCCGCCCGCCAGCAGTCCGGCGATCGCCGCGCCGGATGCCAGGAGCATCGCCCTCGTTCGTGTGGGGGACAGCATTGAGCCTCCTGGGGAGGGGAGGTGGCAGGACACAACATGCAGACAGGTGGTGCGTGTTGGCCCGCGGCGTGCGCACGTCCGGCGGGCTCTCCCGGGGAGGATGAAGGGAACGTTAAGAGGACTAGACCAAGGCGTCAATAGGTCTGGACCAATCACGGAAGCGACATGACGGACTCACCCGCCCGGCCCGGCCTTGTGACCCAGGCCACAGCGCTTCGCCGGCATGGGCGCCGATCGCCCGTGGCAGACTGGTCGGGAGTACCAGTAGCAGCGCACTCCGGGGTCGGTGCAATTCCGAACCGGCGGTATAGTCCGCGACCCGTCCGCAGCCAGCGGCCGGTTGACCAGGTGAGATTCCTGGACCGACGGTTAAAGTCCGGATGGGAGGCAGTGCGCGGCGGGCAGTCACCGGTACGCCGCCGTCGGCGGTCCACCAGCGCGTCCCCGCGGACGCGTCCGGGCGGACCGTTTCCTCCGGCCTCGGCGTCCCCACGTGCCTGTACCGCTCGATCTGTCGTATCCCGACAGCCCCGGAGTCCGTGCCCGACGAGGCAGGAGGACCCGGTGGCACCCCACGACGCCGCGCACCCCGCACCGCACGACGCGGACGCGGACACCCGCGCCATGCGCCGCGCCGTCGCGCTCGCCGCCCGCGGCCTCGGCCGCACCAGCCCCAACCCCGTCGTCGGCTGCGTCCTCACCGACGCCTCCGGCGCCGTCGTCGGCGAAGGCTGGCACCAGCGCGCCGGCGGCCCCCACGCCGAGGTCCACGCCCTCCGCGACGCCGGACCCGCCGCCCGCGGCGCCACCGCCTACGTCACCCTGGAACCCTGCAACCACACCGGCCGCACCGGCCCCTGCGCGCAGGCCCTGATCGACGCCGGCGTCACCCGCGTCGTCTACGCCGTCCCGGACCCGGACCCGCAGGCCCGCGGCGGCGCCGCCACCCTGCGCGCCGCCGGCCTCGACGTCCGCGGCGGACTCCTCGAAGCCGAGGCCGCCGCCGGCAACACCGCCTGGCTGACCGCCGTCCGCCTCGGCCGCCCCCACGTCACCTGGAAGTACGCGGCCACCCTCGACGGCCGCAGCGCCGCCGCCGACGGCACCAGCCGCTGGATCACCTCCCCGGAGTCCCGCGCCGACGTCCACCGGCTGCGCGCCGAGTCCGACGCCGTCCTCGTCGGCGCCGGCACCCTCCGCGCCGACGACCCCCACCTCGCCGTCCGCGGCATCGACGGCGCCGCCCAGCCGCTGCGCGTCGCCCTCGACCCCCGTGCCACCGTCCCCGCCGGTGCCCGGATCCTCGACGGCGCCGCACCCACCCTCCTGGTCGTCGCCGACGACGCCGACACCCGGCACCTGCCCGCCCGCGCCGACGTCCTCCGGCTCACCCCGAAGGACGGCCGGATCCCCGTCGCCGACCTCCTCGGCGCGCTGTACGACCGCGGCATCCGCTCCCTCCTCCTCGAAGGCGGCCCCACCCTCGCCGGAGCCTTCCTCGAAGCCGGAGCCGTCGACCGCGTCATCGGCTACATCGCCCCCGCCCTCCTGGGCGCCGGACCCGCCGCCCTCGCCGGCGCCGGCATCACGAACATCGCCGAGACGGTCCGCCTCGACATCACCGAGGCCGTCCGCACCGGCACCGACCTGCGCATCACCGCCGTCCCCACCGCCCCCAAGGAGCACTGAGTGTTCACCGGAATCGTCGAAGAACTGGGCGAGGTCACCGCCGTCGAGCAGCTCGCCGAGGCCTCCCGCTTCCGCCTGCGCGGCCCCCTCGTCACCGACGGCGCCAAGCACGGCGACTCCATCGCCGTCAACGGGGTCTGCCTCACCGTCGTGGAGACCGCCGACGGCGAGTTCACCGCCGACGTCATGCAGGAGACCCTCAAGCGCTCCAGCCTCGGCGCCCTGCGCCCCGGATCCCGCGTCAACCTCGAACGCCCCATGGCGCTCGGCGGACGCCTCGGCGGCCACCTCGTCCAGGGCCACGTCGACGGCACCGGCGAGATCCTCTCCCGCACCCCCTCCGAGCACTGGGAGCTCGTCAAGGTCTCCCTCCCGGGCAACCTCGCCCGGTACGTCGTCGAGAAGGGCTCCATCACCGTCGACGGCGTCAGCCTCACCGTCGTCGAGGCCGCCGCCGACCACTTCACCATCAGCCTCATCCCCACCACGCTCGCGCTGACCACGCTCGGCACCAAGCAGCCCGGCGACCCGGTCAACCTTGAGGTCGACGTCCTCGCCAAGTACGTCGAGCGCCTCCTCGCCGCCGGCGTCGACCCCCTCGCGGCGACCGCCGCCGCGGCCGAGGAGGGCACCCCGTGACCACGCTGAGCTGGCTCAACGCGGAAGCCTTCACCGTCTTCGGGCAGAAGGTCATCTGGTCCGACATGGCCGGCAACCTGCTGGGCCTGGCCGCCCTCGCCCTCGGCTGGCGCCGCTCCATCTGGACCTGGCCCGCCCAGCTCCTCTCCGGCCTCGTCCTCATCGCCGCCTACGCCTCCGCCCACCTCGCCGGCGGCGTCGGCAAGCAGCTCCTCGTCATCGGCGTGGCCGCCTGGGGCTGGCGCGCCTGGCACCTCGGCCGGCGCCACGCCCAGGACGGCTCCATCGCCGTCCGCACCGCCACCTGGCCCGAGCGCGGCCTGCTGCTGGCCGGCGCCGTCCTCGGCACCCTCGCCGTCGGCGGCCTGTTCACCCTCTACCCGAACCTGTCGTGGAGCCCCTGGGCCGACGCCTACATCTTCGTCGGTACCGTCGTCGCGATGGCCGCGCAGGCCCGCGGCCTCGTCGAGTTCTGGTTCGCCTGGCTCCTCGTCGACCTCGTCGGCGTCCCCCTCGCCTTCACGGGCGGGCTGGCCTTCTCCGGCCTCGTCTACGTCGTCTACTTCGCGCTCGTCCTCTGGGGCGCGCACGACTGGTACCGGCGCTCCCGCGCCACCACCGCCCCGGACCTGGAAGGAGCAACGGCATGACCGCCCTCAAGCCCGTTCCCGACTACGACTCCCTCCTCGACGAGCCCTTCCGGCTCGACCCCGTCGAGCAGGCCGTCCGCGACATCGCCGCCGGCCGTCCCGTCGTCGTCGTCGACGACGAGGACCGCGAGAACGAGGGCGACCTCGTCGTCGCCGCGGAGAAGATCACCCCCGAGATCGTCGCGTTCATGATGAGCGAGTGCCGCGGGCTGATCTGCGCCCCCATGGAAGCCGTCGAGCTGGAGCGGCTCGAACTGCCCCAGATGGTCCAGCACAACACCGAGTCGATGAAGACCGCCTTCACCGTCTCCGTCGACGCGAGCGCCGCCCACGGCGTCACCACCGGCATCTCCGCCGCCGACCGCGCCACCACCCTGCGCATGCTGGCCGACGGCGTCTCCGAGCCCGCCGACTTCGTGCGCCCCGGCCACATCTTCCCGCTGCGCGCCAAGCCCGGCGGCGTCCTCGTCCGCAACGGCCACACCGAGGCCGCCGTCGACCTCGCCCGCCTCGCGGGCCTGCGCCCCGTCGGCGCCATCGTGGAGATCGCGGGCGAGGACGGCGTCATGCTGCGCCTGCCCGAGCTCATCCCCTTCGCCCGCAAGCACGGCCTGACGATCATCTCCATCGAGGACCTGATCGCCTACCGCCGCTCCGCCGAGCCGACCGTCCGCCGCGAGGCCGAGGTCAACCTGCCCACCGCCTTCGGCGACTTCACCGCCTACGGCTACCGCTCCACCGTCGACGGCGTCGAACACGTCGCCCTCGTCCACGGCGAGGTCGGCGACGGCAGCGACGTCCTGGTCCGCGTCCACTCCGAGTGCCTCACCGGCGACATCTTCCACTCCCTGCGCTGCGACTGCGGCCCCCAGCTGCACGCCTCCATGGCCCGCATCAAGGAGGAGGGCCGCGGCGTCGTCGTCTACCTCCGCGGCCACGAGGGACGCGGCATCGGACTGCTGTCCAAGCTGCGCGCGTACGAACTCCAGGAGCGCGGCCGCGACACCCTCGACGCCAACCTGGAGCTCGGCCTCCCCGCCGACGCCCGCGACTACGCCGCCGGCGCGCAGATGCTCGCCGACCTCGGCGTCCGCAGCGTCCGCCTGCTCACCAACAACCCCGACAAGACCGCGGCCCTCGTCCGGCACGGCATCGCCGTCACCGACCGCGAGCCGATGCCCGTCGAGGCCGGCGAGCACAACCTGCGGTACCTGCGCACCAAGCGGGACCGCATGGGCCACGACCTGCCCTGGCTCGGCGAGACCGTACCCACCGCCTGCGGCAACCAGTAGCCCCCACGGCGGCACCCCGGGATTCCCGGAGCCGCCCGCACCACCGGCGACACACGAACAGCGAACCACGGACAACAACGAACCACCGAGGAGTACAGCAGTGAGCGGCAAGGGCGCACCCGAACTCAGCGTGAGGAACTGCGGCGACCTGAGGGTCGCGGTCATCGCGGCGCAGTGGCACGAGAAGGTCATGGACGGCCTCGTCGACGGCGCCCTGCGCGCCCTCCACGAACTCGGCATCGACGAGCCCACCCTGCTCCGGGTCCCCGGCAGCTTCGAGCTCCCGGTCGTGGCGAAGGTACTCGCCGGCCGCGGCTACGATGCCGTCGTCGCCCTCGGAGTGGTCATCCGCGGCGGCACCCCGCACTTCGACTACGTGTGCCAGGGCGTCACCCAGGGCCTGGTGCAGGTGTCGATCGACACCGGAGTCCCCGTCGGCTTCGGCGTCCTGACCTGCGACAACGAGGAGCAGGCGCTGGACCGCGCCGGCCTTGAGGGATCGAACGAGGACAAGGGGCACGAAGCGGTCATCGCCGCCGTCTCCACCGCGGCCACCCTGCGGTCCGTCAGCGAACCCTGGCGCTGAGTGGCGGCGGAGGACCCCCTATCCTGAGGACCATCATGGCGAACAAAACCTTCGAAGAGCTCTTCACCGAGCTCCAGGCCAAGGCCGCTGACGGCGACCCCGGCACCTCCCGCACCGCCGAACTGGTCGCCAAGGGCGTCCACGCCATCGGCAAGAAGGTCGTCGAGGAGGCCGCCGAGGTCTGGATGGCCGCCGAGTACGAGGGCAGCGAAGCCGCCGCCGAGGAGATCTCCCAGCTGCTCTACCACGTCCAGGTGATGATGGTCGCGCGCGGGATCTCCCTCGACGACGTATACAAGCACCTCTAGAGCCGCAGCGGCCCCCGGGGGTCCTCCGCCCCCGCCACCCACCCACCCGAACACCCCGCATCCCGCAGAGAAGGAAGCTCCCATGCTGCGCATCGCCGTCCCCAACAAGGGCTCACTCTCCGGAGCGGCGTCGGCGATGCTCCATGAGGCCGGCTACCGCCAGCGCAAGGAGTCCAAGGAACTCGTCGTCGTCGACGCCGACAACGAGGTGGAGTTCTTCTACCTCCGCCCCAAGGACATCGCGATCTACGTCGCCTCCGGCCGCCTCGACATCGGCATCACCGGCCGCGACCTGCTCCTCGACTCCGGCGCCAACGCCGAGGAGATCCTGCCGCTCGGGTTCGGCCGGTCCACCTTCCGCTACGCCACCCGCCCCGGCACCGCCAAGGGCCCCGAGGACTTCCACGGGATGACGATCGCCACCTCCTACGAGGGCATCGTCGCCAAGCACCTCGCCGAGCAGGGCATCGACGCCTCCGTCGTGCACCTCGACGGCGCCGTCGAGACCGCGATCCAGCTCGGCGTCGCCGAGGTCATCGCGGACGTCGTCGAGACCGGCACCAGCCTGCGCAACGCCGGCCTGGAAGTGATCGGCGAGCCGATCATGACCTCCGAGGCCGTCGTCATCCGCCGCAGCGGCGGCGAGACCGACCACCCGCAGGCCCAGCAGTTCCTGCGGCGCCTCCAGGGCGTCCTGGTCGCCCGCAGCTACGTGATGATGGACTACGACTGCCGCGCCGAGCACCTGGAGCGGGCCGTCGCCCTCACCCCCGGCCTGGAGTCCCCCACGGTCTCCCCACTGCACAACGAGGGCTGGGTCGCCGTCCGCGCCATGGTCCCCGCCAAGGAAGCCCAGCGGATCATGGACGACCTGTACGAACTCGGCGCCCGCGCGATCCTCACCACCTCGATCCACGCCTGCCGCCTCTGACCCCTCCGCGTACGCCGTCGCCCGACCCGCACGCCCCCTGAAGAAGGCACCTCCCGCACCATGGCCGAGTCCGCCGCCCAGCCCGACCTCCCCGCCCTGCCGGTCACGTTCCGGCCGACCCGCACCCGGGTCGTCCTGCTGAGCGTCGGGCTCGCCATGTTCGCGACGATCACCGCGATCGCACTGCTGCTGGAGAACCTCAGCACGGGCGAGCGAATCAGCTTCGTCTTCACCGCGGCGCTCATGAGCTCCGTCCTCGTCCTGCTCAGCCGGCCCAAGGTCGTCGCCGACGAGGCCGGGGTCACCGTCGTCAACCTCACCACCAAGCGCCGCCTGGAATGGGCCGAGATCCTCCGGGTCAACCTGCGCCCCGGCGACGCGTGGGTCTTCCTCGACCTGAGCGACGGCACCAGCCTGCCCGCCCTCGGCATCCAGCCCGGCATCGCCAAGCAGCAGGCGATCGCCGACGCCCGCACCCTGCGCGCCCTCGCCGAGACCCGCGGCACCGGCGACCACCACCACTGACCCGGACCGGCGCCGCGCACACTCCGGCCGTTGCGTCCCATTGCGGCGGCGATCCCAATGACTACCCTGGTGCCGGGCACAGCCCTGCGCCCTCCCACCGGCCCCGGGACCCCCGGGGCCCGCGGGCACCTGCGACCAGAGGAGTGACTCCCTCCAGCAATGGACGGATCGTCCTGTAGTACCCGCGCCGCCCTTCCCCCGGAGGCGGCGGCATGACCATCCCGCTCATCCTGCTCCTGGCGGCCTTCGCCCTGATCCTCGCCAACGGCTTCTTCGTGGCCGCCGAATTCGGCCTCGTCACCGTCGAACGCCCCGAGGCCGAGAGGGCCGCGGCCGAAGGCGACCGCCGTGCCCGCACGGTGGTCCGCGCCCTGCGGGAGCTGTCGTTCCAGCTCTCCGGCACCCAGCTCGGCATCACGATCACCTCGCTGGTGGTCGGCATGCTCGCCGAACCGGCCCTCGCCGCCCTGCTGGCGGGGCCGCTGACCGCCACCGGCCTGCCCGCCGGGGCCGTCTCCGGTGTGGCCGTCTTCATCGGCATGCTGCTCGCCTCCGCCGTCCAGATGGTCGTCGGCGAGCTCGTCCCGAAGAACTGGGCGGTCTCCCGGCCGCTCCAGGTGGCCCGCTTCGTCGCCGGCCCGCAGACCCTCTTCTCCGCCGCGTTCCGCCCCGTCATCGCCGGGCTGAACGCCGTCGCCAACCGCCTCGTACGGGCCTTCGGCGTCGAGCCGGCCGAGGAGATCGCCTCCGCGCGCACCCCGGGCGAGCTGGTCTCCCTCGTCCGCCATTCGGCGCAGGCCGGCGCCCTCGAACAGGACACCGCCGACCTCTTCGTACGGACCCTGTCCCTGGGCGAGCTCACCGCACAGCACGTCATGACGCCCCGGGTCAAGGTCAGCGCCCTCCAGTACACGGCGACGGCCGCGGACGTCCTCAACCTGACCCGCGCCACCGGCCTGTCCCGCTTCCCCGTCTACCGCGAGCGGATCGACGAGGTCACGGGCGTCGTCCACCTCAAGGACGCCCTCGCCGTGCCCGAAGCCGAGCGCGCACGCACCGCCGTCGGCCGGATCTGCGTCGCCCCGCTGCTCGTACCCGGGTCCCTGCCGGTGCAGCCGCTGCTCGAGTGGCTGCGCAGCGAGCAGCCCATGGCCGTCGTCGTCGACGAGTACGGCGGCACCGCCGGAGTCGTCACCCTGGAGGACATCGTGGAGGAACTCGTGGGCGAGGTCCGCGACGAGCACGACCTCGCCGAGGACGAGACCCCCGAACTGGCCGCGCTGCCCGCCGAGGACGGCCGGCCGGCCTGGGAGGCCGACGGCAGCTGCCGTGTGCAGACCCTGCGCCGCATAGGCCTCGACGTGCCCGACGGCCCGTACGAGACCGTCGCCGGCCTCGTCGCCGACCTCCTCGGCCGCATCCCCGCCCCCGGCGACCACGCCGAACTGCCCGGCTGGAAGCTGTCCGTCCGGCAGGTGGACCGCTACCGGGCCGAACGCGTCCGCCTGGTGCGGACCGCTCCCGGACCGGCGGGCGGCGACGCCGCGGCAACCCCCGGCATTCCGGCCGCCTCGGCTGCCCCGGCCGCCCAGGTGGTCCCGGCTGCATCACCGGTCTCAGCCGTCTCTGGTGCCTCGGGCGCCTCGGGCGCCGAGCTGGAGGCGGCGGGCCGGTGAACGTCCTCCAACTCCTCTTCGCGCTGCTCCTGGTCTTGGCCAACGGGTTCTTCGTCGGCGCCGAGTTCGCGCTCGTCTCCGTCCGCCGCAGCCAGGTCGAACCGCTTGCCGCGGAATCCAAACGGGCCCGCCAGGTCCTCCACGGCCTGGAGAACCTGCCCCGCATGATGGCCGCCGCCCAGTTCGGCATCACCCTCTGCTCGCTCACCCTCGGAGCGGTCGCCGAGCCGACCGTCGCCCGGCTCCTGGAACCCGTCTTCCACGCCGCCCGCGTCCCGCAGGGCCTCGTGCATCCCCTCGGGTACGCCGTCGCCCTCGCCGCCGTGGTCTTCCTGCACCTCGTCATCGGCGAGATGGTCCCGAAGAACCTCGCCATGGCCGCCCCGGAGAAGACGGCCCTGTGGTTCAGCCCCGGCCTGGTCGCCTTTGCCCGCCTGTGCGGGCCGATCACGACCGCGCTCGGGGCCTGCGCCGCCGTCCTGCTCCGCCTGTTCAAGGTGGAGCCGAAGGACGAGGTCGAGGCCGTCTACACCAGTGCCCAGCTCGGCCGCCTCGTCCAGGACTCCCGGCAGGCCGGGCTCCTGGAGCCGCGGGAGCAGGAGCGCCTGGAGGACGCCCTCGAACTGGGCAGCCGCCCGGTGACCGACGTCCTGCTCGCCCGCGAACGGCTCGTCACGGTCGGGCCCGGCGTCACGCCCCGGCAGATCGAACACCTCACCGTGCGCACCGGGTACTCCCGGTTCCCCGTCCGCTCCGAGGCCGGCGCCTTCATGGGCTACGTCCACGTGAAGGACGTCCTCGACCTGGAGGACCGGGAGCGGGCGGTGCCGCAGCGGGTCTGGCGCAGGATGCCGACCCTGTCCTCGACGCTCCCGCTGGACGACGCGCTCAGCGTCATGCGGCGCGACGCCACCCACCTGGCGCAGGTCGCCGACCCCGCGGGGCGGGTTGTGGGGTTGGTCGCCCTGGAGGACGTCCTGGAGATGCTGGTCGGCGAGGTCCGCGACCCCGCCCACCGCATCCCCTCCCGCCGCCGGGCCCCGTCGGCGGCACTCACGCCCTGACGCAATCCGCCCCGGGACCCGCGCGGTCCCCGGGGCGGGCGGTCAGAGGGGCGGGGGGTCCTGGTGCGGGCCGCGGCCCGAGAGGACCTCCCCGTACGCCTGCATCAGGTCCGGCAGCCGCAGTGTCGCCAGGTCCTCCCGCGACGGCTCCCCGGCGAACCCGGCCAGCCGCAGGTCCCGGTACGCGCAGCTCTTCTCGTACAGGGTGCGCAGGAACCGACCGTTCCCGAGCTCGTCGATCCAGCCCTGCTCCACGACGTGCCCGCTGATGCTGCGCAGCTCCTCCAGCGCCTCGGCGTCCCAGCAGTCGCCGTTCGCCTCCGCGAGGACCCCGCCGATCGCCGTCAGCTCGGCGGGCCGGTAGCTCGGGAAGTCCACCCGCGTCGTGAACCGCGACGACAGCCCCGGGTTCGCGGACAGCAGCCGGTCCATCCCGGCGGGGTAGCCGGCGAGGATCACCACGAGGTGGTCCCGGTTGTCCTCCGCCCGCTTCAGCAGCACCTGGAGGGCCTCGTCGCCGTACGCGTCGCCCTTGCTGTAGCCGGAGTTGGAGAGGCTGTACGCCTCGTCGACGAAGAGCACCCCGCCGATCGCGGAATCGATCAGCTCGTTCGCCTTGACCGCGGTCTGCCCGAGGAACTCGCCGACGAGATCGGCCCGTTGGGCCTCGACGAGGTGGTCTCCGCCGAGCAGGCCCAGCGCGTAGAAGACCCGGCCGAGGATCCGGGCCACGGTCGTCTTGCCCGTCCCGGACGGCCCGGAGAAGACGAAGTGCCGTTTCGGGGGCTGGACGGGAAGCCCCTGGCCGGCCCGCAGCCGGGCCATGTGCAGCTGCGCCGACAGCGCCTTGACCTGACGTTTCACCGGCTCCAGGCCGACCATGCGCTCCAGCTCGGCAAGGGCCTGCGCGAGCAGCTCAGGATCGGCCGGCCCGGCCGGCGGGCTGCCCGCGGGCCCCTGCGCGGGCACGACGGACTTGCGCCGTGCGCCCGGCGACCGCCCCGGCCCGGGGCCCCCGTACCGCGGTTCGGGCGGGTCCGCCGCCAGCGGGTCCAGGGGCTCGGCCGGGCCGTCGGCGACGAGGCCGACATCCTGGGCGGGCCCGCCGCCGAGGACGACCGCCGCGTAGTCGCCGCCGCCCGGGGCGGCCCCGAGCCCGCCGTACGCCTCGCAGCCCGCGCCGGCGTATCCGGCGTAGCCGTCGTAGTCCTCGCTGTCCTCGATCGCCGTCAGCCGCGCCGCGGTGTCCATGAACGCCGGGTCGACGCGGTGCACCGCCCGGTACAGCGGCAGGGCCGCCGCGCTGCGGCCGGTCCCCTCGTGGGCGCGCGCCAGCCAGTACCGCAGCTCCTTGCGCTGCGGCTGCTCGCTGCGGCAGCGCATCAGCGCCGCGGCCAGCATCGGCTCGGCCTGCCCGTACATCTCCAGCCGGACCCGGGCCATGCCGCCGAAGAGGCCCGCCTCGATCCCGAGGAGCGGGTCGTCGACGAGCGGCTCGGTGTGCCGGACGAGCTGCTCCCAGTCCTTGACCAGGTACGCGCGGCAGGCGTGCAGGAACCGCACCTGCGGGTCTGCGTCCACGGGCGGGAGGTCGGCCAGCGCCTGGTCGAGCTCCGGCACGTGCCGGCCGTCCAGCCAGTGCGAGGCGTGGGCGAGGAGCAGGTCCCGGCGGCTCTCCAGCACGGGCTGCACCCACCAGCCCAGCCAGTACCAGGAGTTGAGGGTCCGCCGGTGCCGGGCCCGCTGCTCGCCGAAGCGCTCGCGGTGGGTGTACATGCGCAATAACGCGTTCGTGGTGTCCACGCGCAGCGCGTGGAGTCCCAGCCAGGCGTCGGCCATCGCGGGGTCGAGCCGGACGGCCGTGCGGAACTCCTCCTCGGCCTGCGGATAGGCGCCCATGGTGCAGGCGTCGACCCCGCGCAGCCAGGCGAGTTCGGCCGGGGCGTGCGCGCTGCCCGGCATGCCGAAATCCATCACATCCCCCAGAAGCCTGCCCCCGTGGTGCCCAGCAACCCCCGTGCTGCATATGCCGGTTGTCCGCTGCGCCGATGAATCAGGGCTGCATCGTACCTGCGGTGACGCACCTTCCGTAGGGTGCCGCGGCGAAGGCCCGCCCGGGGGCGCACACCGGGTGGGGTGACTCAGGGTGAGGTACTCGCGGTCGTGCGCGGGCCGCGGCGGGGGCCGGAGGGGGGGGGCGCGGGGCAGAACGAAGCCCCCGATCACGGGGGAACAATCGGGGGCTTCGCGTCCGCTGCGGCCTGGAAAGACCGCGCATTGAGAACGTAAGGCCGCTGCGGGGGCCGGGTCAAGCGGGTCGGGGGAGGGCCGCGCAAGCGGATGTCGCGGGGCGCTCAGGCCTGGGGGAATCCGTCACCTTCGGTGACGGAACCCGTCCCTCCAGCGGTCGCTCCCGTCCCGGAAGACCACTCGTATCCCGTACCGCTCTGGCGTACCAGGGTGTCCGCGAAGGGGCGCGAAGGGTCATCCGAGAAGTGCGCGAGCTCCGCGCGCTCCCACCCGTCCCAGAAGTCGGAGAGCCCCCTCCCGTCCCGCGCCCGTCCGCGCCCCCAGGACTCGGCGCGCGGGGTCTCCATCCACAGCAGCCGCGCCAGGTACGGCCGCAGGGCGCGCCGGCCCGCGCCCACGCCCTCCACCACCAGCACCGGAGCCGGCTCCAGCACCCGTGCCGGGCCGAACCGGCGCTCCACCCAGTCGTACGGGGTCCAGCGGGCGGGCCGGCCGGCGGCCAGCGGCTCCAGCACCTGGGCGCGCAGCCGGTCGGGCCAGCCGAAGGGCTCCCGGTGCGTGGCGACGTCGTCCAGGTGGAACACCGGCGCGCCGCCCAGGGCCTCGGCCAGCCGTCCGGCGAAGGTGCTCTTGCCGGAGCCGGCGTGCCCGTCGACGCCGACCAGGCGGACCGGTCCGACGGAGGGGGGCAGCGCCCGGATCTCCCGGGCGAGCGGTGCGAGGGGCTGGTGCGACTCCACCCGGCCAGCCTACGGCCGGGCCCGGCGGCCGGGTCTTCCTCCCCGACACGGCTTCCGGCATCGACGTCCGGCAGCAGGGAACTGCAAGGGTGGAGGACCTTTTCCGCCGTACCGAACCCAGGGGGAGTCCGCGATGACCGCACCCACACCACGCAGGGCCCTGCTGGCCGTCGCCCTCGCGGCGGCCGCCGCGGCGACCGTGCCCGTCGGCAGGGCCCAGGCCGCGGCCGCGCAGCCGGCCGGCCCCGCGGGCCCGGCCGGAGCGGACGCCTCCGGCGCCGGTGCCGCCGCCTCGGGCGGCGCCCCCGCCGCCGCGGCCGCTCCCGCCGGCCGGAGGGTGGACAACCGGTTCTGGTTCTCCCGCGGCCACTGGCGCGCCGGCACCCACCGGGGCACCACCGCCCTGACCGGCACCCACGCGGGCCTCGGCTTCGAGGTCCCGGCCGGCCGCACCGACCACACCGACCCGCACACCGGGCGCCAGAGCTCCTGGGACCACGCCGTCTGGACCTCGCCCGTCCACCGCACCGCCGTCCCGGCGACCGAGGTCGTCGCCTCCTGGAACGCCGACACCCCGGCGGGCACCTGGATCCGGATCGAGCTGCGCGCCACGTACGGGGACGGCGGCACCAGCCCCTGGTACGTGATGGGCCGCTGGGCCTCCGGCGACGCGGACATCCGCCGCACCTCCGTCGACGGGCAGACCGACGGCCGGTCCACGGTGTGGACGGACACCCTCGCCGTCGACGCGCCGGCGCGCGCCGAAGGCCTGCGCATCACGGCCTGGCAGCTGCGCCTGACCCTGTACCGCGAGCCCGGCTCGGGGCGCGGCCCGACCGTCACGCTGGCCGGGGCGATGGCCTCCGACGTACCGGACCGCTTCACCGTCCCGGCGTCCGCCCCGTCGGGGAAGGCGGTGGAGCTGGCCGTCCCGCGCTACTCGCAGGAGGTCCACATCGGCCGCTACCCCGAGTACGACAACGGCGGCGAGGCGTGGTGCAGCCCGACCTCCTCCCAGATGGTCGTGGAGTTCTGGGGCAGGCGGCCCGCCCCCGCGGACCTCGCCTGGGTCGACCCCTCGTACAGCGACCCGCAGGTCTGCCACGCGGCCCGCTCCACGTACGACCACGCCTACAAGGGCTGCGGGAACTGGCCCTTCAACGCCGCGTACGCCGCCTCCTACGGCGGGATCGCGGCGGTGGTCACCCGCCTCTCCTCCCTCGCCGACCTGGAGACGCTCCTCCGCGCGGGCATCCCCGTGATCACCTCGCAGTCCTTCCGCGCGGACGAACTGACCGGCGCGGGCTACGGGACGGCCGGCCACCTGATGACGATCGTCGGCCTGACGGCGTCCGGCGACGTCGTCGCCAACGACCCGCACTCCCCGGACAACCCCTCGGTCCGCAGGGTGTACCGCCGCCGCGAATGGGAGAACGCCTGGCTGCGGACGCAGCGGTACGACGCGACCGGCAAGGCCGTCTCCGCACCTGGAGGCGTCTGCTACCTGTACGCGCCGACCCGCCCGACCCCGGCGCAGGCCACGGCCCTGCGCGCGGTCGGGGTGCTGTGACCGGGTTGTGACCACGGGTGGGAAAGCGGCCGTTGACCTGGAGAAAGGACAAGCGCACCATAAGGTAATAAAGGGCGCATAAGTCTTCACAGGAGGCGGCCCACCATGACCACCCACAGCATCGAACACCACCCCGACCTCGCCGAGATGCGCTCCCGGTTCGAGCGGGTCACCAGCACCCCGGCCGCCCAGGCCGTCGAGGCGCTGGCCCTCATCACCGGCCTCTACCTGGCGGCATCGCCGTGGATAGCCGGATTCAGCGTGCTCACCGCCCTGACGGTGAACAACCTGATCGCCGGCCTGGCGTACTGCCTGTGTATGAGCGGACTCGGCTCCGCCTACGAGCGCACCCATGCCATGGCGTGGACGGCGGTCGCGATCGGCGCCTGGACGATCGTGGCCCCGTGGGTCATCGCCGGCGAGAACGACACCACCCGCAGCGTGGTCAGCAACGTCATCACCGGCTGCGTCGCCCTGCTCCTCGCCCTCGCCATGAGCGCCATGGCGGGCCGCGAACGCACACCGCGCGCCCGGGGGCGCTGACCCCCACCTCCCGGCCCGCCCCCGCCGCCGGCCCCGGCAGGCCGGCGGGGGCGGGCCCCGCACCCGGGCCCCGACCGCCAGCCGGTCGGGGCCCGCGGCGTGATACGCGCCACCCCGGCCGCTCCTCCCTACCGCGAAAGCCGCAAACGCTGGCACATTGGACGGCATGACCGCACACAGCGCCGCCCCCCACGCCCCCGCCCGGAACCTCGCCCGCACCGGCGGTCCCAAGGACGACTCCTCCTGGCTGGAGCACGTCGCCGGCTGGACCCTCGTGGTGGTCGTCGCCATGTTCGTCACCCAGATCGGCCTCATCTGAGACGCCCGGCCCGCCCGCCGCTCCGCCCCCCGCGAGGGGTTCGTCCCGGAGTGTCCGCAGGTGCCGCTCCCCTCGGGCAGCCGTTCGGAAATCGTGATGATCTTGCCCCGGTGACGGGACGCCCCCGATCGGGCATACTCACACCGCCGCAGCCGCTGAGCTGCCCATACCGTGATCCGGAGGGCACCATCGGCTGTGAGAGCACCGATACCCGGCGGCGCGTCCCACACCTCACGCGTCGCCGCCGTGCCCGACGAGGGAGGAGAGCGCCGCCATGAACGACCGCGCCCCGCAGCCGGTGGACCGACAGCTGCCCACCGAGGAGTCCCGGGACCTCCTCGCGCTCGTACGAGAGATCGCCCAGCGGGAGATCCGCCCGCACGCCGCCGAGCAGGAGGACGCCGGGCACTTCCCGCGAGACGTCTTCACCCTGCTCTCCGAGTCCGGCCTGCTGGGCCTGCCCTACGACGGCGAGTTCGGCGGCGGCGACCAGCCCTACGAGGTCTACCTCCAGGTCCTGGAGGAGCTGGCCGCGGCCCGCCTGACCGTCGGCCTCGGCGTCAGCGTCCACTCCCTCGCCTGCCACGGCCTCGCCGGCTACGGAACCAAGGAGCAGCGGGCCGCGCACCTGCCCGCGATGCTAGGCGGCGGCCTGCTCGGCGCGTACTGCCTCTCCGAGCCCTCCTCCGGCTCGGACGCCGCCTCCCTGGGCACCAAGGCCGTCCGCGACGGCGACGACTGGGTCCTCACCGGCACCAAGGCGTGGATCACCCACGGCGGCATCGCCGACTTCTACACCGTCCTCGCCCGCACGGGCGGAGAGGGCCCCAAGGGCATCACCGCCTTCCTCGTCCCCGGCGACGCGGAAGGCCTCTCGGCGGCCGCCCCCGAGAAGAAGATGGGCATGAAGGGCTCGCCCACCGCCCAGCTCCACTTCGACGGCGTCCGCGTCCCCGACGCCCGCCGCATCGGCGAGGAGGGCCAGGGCTTCACCATCGCCCTCGCCGCCCTCGACGCCGGCCGCCTCGGCATCGCCGCCTGCGCCATAGGCGTCGCCCAGGCCGCCCTCGACGAGTCCCTCGCGTACGCGCTCGGCCGCAAGCAGTTCAACCGCCCCATCGCCGACTTCCAGGGGCTCCGCTTCATGCTCGCCGACATGGCGACCAAGATCGAGGCGGGCCGCTCCCTGTACCTGGCCGCGGCGCGGCTGCGCGACGCGGGCAAGCCGTTCTCCCGGCAGGCCGCCATGGCCAAGCTGTTCTGCACCGACGCCGCCATGGCCGTCACCACCGACGCCGTGCAGATCCTCGGCGGCTACGGCTACACCGCCGACTTCCCGGCGGAGCGCCTGATGCGCGAGGCGAAGGTCCTCCAGATCGTCGAGGGCACCAACCAGATCCAGCGCGTGGTCATCGCCCGCCACCTGGCCGGCCCCGAGTCCCGCTGACCCGCCCGCCCCCTGCCGCGACCCCGCCCGCGGCAGGGGCGGCGCCGCCGGCATGGAGGCGTCACGGCTCGAAGAGGGGACCCGTCGGCCAGACCGGGGAGGCTGCCACGCGGGACCACTCCGGGTCGGGGCGGCCCGGGAGGGTGCGGCCGTCCGCCGTCCAGTGGTCCACCAGCGCCCGGTAGATCGGCGGGTCCGGCGGCGGCTGCTGCTGCCGCTGCTGCTGGCGAACCGATTCTTCGAAGCGGTGGAGGACCGCGTGCCGCCGCCGGCCCGTTCTCGGCGCGGAGGTGTCGAGTGCGCTCATACGCAGACCAACGCGCCGCCCATGCGCGGGTAACCGCGCGGGGCGCCCGGGGATCCGTTCGAGACGTCCCCGGCCCTCGGCAGCAGGGGCAACGGCGTTTGCCGCAAGAGTTCCTGGCGGGCCGTCACCCCGGTACGACCGTCGGCCCGGGCGCCCAAGCGGCCCGGGCCGGCCGGTTCAGGCAGCCTGCACGTGCCCGCTGCGCTGCGGCAGCACCGGCGCCGCCGGGCGCACCGGACGCGACCCGGGGCCGCCCACGTGCGAGAACGGCTGCGTACGCCAGTCCAGGCCCTGAGGCAGGGCCAGCATGACGACTCCGAGTTCCGGGGACTCCTGCGCCCCCGCGCCCGCCGCCGGCAGCGCCTCGCCGACCGGGCGGCCCGTGCCCGCGCAGACGGTGAGCCCGAACGGGTTCCACGGCGTCAGGCACAGGGCGTGCTCCGGCAGGTGCTCCTCGTCCGCGACGAGGGCGATCGACTGGCCGCAGTCGGGGCAGACCGCGTGGCGGACCTCGAAGCCCTCGGCGTCGTCGAACCCCCCGGCGTCGTCGGCGAAACCGGGACCGCCGGGATCGAGGGGCTCCGGCTCGGTGCGGCCGGCGCGCTTGGTGTTCTGCATGGATGTACTCCCCCTTGGGTGGGCCGGGCGGGCGATGTTCTTCGGCCTCGGCCACACGGAGCACTTCCCGCCGTGCGGCACGAGTAACCACGACAACCCGCCGCAGCAGGGCATACCCTTGTGGCTTTGGTCACATGCCCGCCGCAGGTGCCACTTGTGGGCCGAACAGCACTGGGCCCGGCACCCCCTCGGGCCGTAGGTTGACGGCTATGAGCGCAATGGAGGAGCTGGACCGCCAGATCGTGGATCTGCTGGTGCGGGACGGTCGGATGAGCTACACGGACCTGGGCAAGGCCACCGGCCTGTCCACGTCCGCGGTCCACCAGCGGGTACGCCGCCTGGAGCAGCGCGGGGTCATCCGCGGTTACGCGGCGGTCGTCGACCCCGAGGCCGTCGGGCTGCCCCTCACGGCCTTCATCTCGGTGAAGCCGTTCGACCCGAGCGCCCCCGACGACATCGCCGAGCGCCTCGCCGGCGTACCGGAGATCGAGGCCTGCCACAGCGTGGCCGGCGACGAGAACTACATCCTCAAGGTCCGGGTCGCCACCCCCCTCGAACTCGAGGACCTCCTCGGCCGCCTCCGGGCCCTCGCCCACGTCTCGACCCGCACCACCGTCGTCCTCTCCACCCCCTACGAAGCCCGCCCGCCCCGCATCTGAGCTCCCGCGCCGCCGCACCGGCGCGGACGGACCCCCGCCGGGCCGGGGGCGGGGTCGAGCCGCCGGTGCGCGGCGGCGAGACTTGTCCCCATGACTGACCGCACCGCCCACTCCGCCGACGCTGCCGGAGCACCCGCCCAGCCGGCCCCCGACCGGACCGTCCTCCTCCGCGGCGGCGAGGTCCACAGCCCCGCCGACCCGTTCGCCACCGCGATGGTCGTCGAACGGGGCCACGTGGCCTGGGTCGGATCCGAAGGCGCCGCCGACGCCTTCGCCCAGGGCGTCGACGAGGTCGTCGACCTCGAAGGGGCGCTCGTCACGCCCGCCTTCACCGACGCCCACGTCCACACCACCTCCGCCGGCCTCGCCCTCACCGGCCTGGACCTGACCGGCGCCGCCTCCCTGGAGGAGGCCCTGCGCCTGGTCCGCGAGCACGCCCGGCGCCGCCCCGACGACCGCGT
Organism: Streptomyces sp. NPDC031121; assembly: GCF_055570615.1. NCBI lineage: Bacteria > Bacillati > Actinomycetota > Actinomycetes > Kitasatosporales > Streptomycetaceae > Streptomyces > Streptomyces sp. NPDC031121. The sequence goes on along the minus strand of NZ_JBVIGV010000006.1, from coordinate 38,857 downwards.
CCTCCTCGGCCACGGCTGGGACGCCGCCCGCTGGCCGGAGCGCCGCGCGCCGCGCCGGGAAGAGCTCGACGAGGCCGCCGGCGGCCGCCCGCTCTACCTCAGCCGCGTCGACGTCCACTCCGCCGTGGCCAGCACCGCCCTGCTCGGCCTGGTGCCCGCCGTCACCGCCCGCGGCGACGAGCCGCTGACCCGCGACGACCACCACGCCGTCCGCCGGGCCGCCCTTGCCGCCGTCACCCCCTCCCAGCGGGCCGACGCCCAGCGCGCCGCCCTCGACCACGCCGCCTCCCTCGGCATCGGCTCCGTCCACGAGTGCGGCGGCCCCGACATCTCCTCCGCCGAGGACTTCACCGGCCTGCTCGGCCTCGCCCGCGAGCGGCCCGGCCCGCGCGTCTTCGGCTACTGGGCCGACCGCGACCTGGAGCAGGCCAAGGCCCTCGGTGCGGTCGGCGCCGCCGGCGACCTCTTCGCGGACGGCGCCCTCGGCTCCCACACCGCCTGCCTGCACAGCCCGTACGCCGACGCCGGCCACACCGGCACCGGCTACCTGGACGCCGCCGAGATCGCCGAGCACGTCGCCGCCTGCACCGAGGCAGGCCTCCAGGCCGGCTTCCACGCCATCGGCGACGCCGCGCTCACCGCCGTCGTCGACGGATTCCGCGCCGCCGCCGACCGGATCGGCCTCGCCCGCGTCCGCGCAGCCCGGCACCGCGTCGAGCACGCCGAGATGATGACGCCGGCCACCATCGCGGCCTTCGCCGACCTCGGCCTCACCGCGTCCGTCCAGCCCGCCTTCGACGCGGCCTGGGGCGGCGAGGACGGCATGTACGCCGAGCGGCTCGGCGCCGAGCGCGCCCGCACCCTGAACCCGTTCGCCGCCCTGCTCAAGGCCGGCGTGCCGCTCGCCTTCGGCTCCGACGCCCCCGTCACTCCCTTCGACCCGTGGGGGACGGTCCGCGCCGCCGCCTTCCACCGCACCCCCGAGCACCGCATCTCCGTCCGCGCCGCGTTCACGGCGCACACGCGGGGCGGCTGGCGGGCCCTCGGCCGCGACGGAGCCGGCACCCTGGTGCCCGGCGCGCCGGCGGACTACGCGGTGTGGCGCACCGGAGAGCTCGTCGTGCAGGCCCCGGACGACCGGGTCGCCCGCTGGTCCACCGACCCCCGCTCCGGCACGCCCGGCCTGCCCGACCTGACGCCCGGCCGCGAGCTGCCCGTCTGCCTGGCCACCGTCGTCGGCGGCCGGGAGGTCTTCGTACGGCCACAGGGGTGATCCCGCGGGCAGCGGCTCGGCCCGGCGGGCCCGTCCCGGACAGGTTCGGCCGGGCCCACCGCCGGACGGCCGCACCGTGCTGATCCGCCCTGCCCGGCGCGCCGGCGCCTCGGGGCGGCGGAAGGTTCCGCCGGGCGGCGGTGGCCCGGCGGGGCCCCGCGGCCCGGTGGACAGCGGTCACGCGAGACCCGCAGCGGCGGGTACGGGACCGGCCCGAAGGACCGCGGGGCCCGGCCACTGTTCTAAAGTCGTCCTCTGTGACAGGACGTACAAGCACACGAAGGCGGACCCAGTGAGCGGCGACGGCGGACAGCGGGCCCACGGGCCGCTCGGCACGGCCTTGGTGATCATCCCGACCTTCAACGAGGCGGAGAACATCGGGCCGATCGTCGCCCGTGTGCGCGCCGCCGTGCCCGAGGCGCACATCCTGGTCGCCGACGACAACAGCCCCGACGGCACCGGCAAGCTGGCCGACGAGCTCGCGATCGGCGACGACCACGTGCACGTCCTGCACCGCAAGGGCAAGGAAGGGCTCGGCGCCGCCTACCTGGCGGGCTTCGCCTGGGGTCTGGAGCGCGGCTTCGGCGTCCTCGTGGAGATGGACGCGGACGGCTCCCACCAGCCCGAGGAGCTGCCCCGGCTGCTGACCGCGCTGGCCGGCGCCGACCTCGTGCTGGGCTCCCGCTGGGTGCCGGGCGGCCGGGTGGTCAACTGGCCGAAGAGCCGGGAGTTCCTCTCGCGCGGCGGTTCGACGTACTCGCGGCTGATGCTGGACGTCCCGATCCGGGACGTGACCGGCGGCTACCGGGCCTTCCGGCGGGAGACGCTGGAGGGGCTGGGGCTGAAGGAGGTCGCCTCCGCGGGCTACTGCTTCCAGGTGGACCTGGCCCGGCGGGCCGTGCGGGCCGGGTTCCGGGTCGTGGAGGTGCCCATCACGTTCGTCGAGCGCGAGTTCGGCGACAGCAAGATGAGCCGGGACATCGTGGTGGAGGCCCTGTGGCGGGTCACCCAGTGGGGGCTGCAGTCCCACGCGGCCAAGCTGGTCGGCCTCGACAAGGGCCGTCACAAGGAGCACGGCGGGGGCCGTGACACCACACGGGACAAGGGCGAGGGCCGCGCAGAGGGCCGCGGCGAAGGGCCGGACGGCTCCTGACCGGCCCGGCCCGGCCCGGGCCCTTAGGGGATGCCTGCGACCTGCGGTTGAGGCCGCACTTACGCCGGTCCGGGCACACTGGATGCCATGATGACCGGCTCTTCCCCCGCTCCTCCGGCCGCCGCCCGGCGGCGCAAGCCCGCCCGTACGTTCCTGCCCCTCGCCGTCGCCGCCTGGCTGGTCCTGGAGATCTGGCTGCTGGGCCTCGTCGCGGACGCCGCGGGAGGCCTGGCGGTCGCGGCGCTCGTCGCGGGCGGGATGGTGCTGGGCGCCGTGGTGGTCAAGCGGGCCGGGCGCCGGGCCTTCCGGAACCTGGCCGACACCTTCCAGCAGGCGCAGGCCTCCCCGGAAGCGCAGGCGGCCCAGCCGTCCACGGGCCGCCGGCCCGGCTCGGGCAACGCCCTGACGATGCTGGCCGGCCTGCTCTTCATGCTGCCCGGCCTGGTCTCCGACGCGGCGGCGCTGCTGTTGCTGCTGCCGCCCGTCCGCGCCTGGATCGGCCGGCGGACCGCGCGCTCGCTGGAGCGCCGGATGAACGCGGCGCAGGCCGGCACCTTCGCCGACGCCTTCCAGCAGGCCCGCATCCGCCATCCCGGCGGCAAGGTCGTCCCCGGCGAGGTGATCCGCGAGGACGGGCCGCGGGAGCCCGGCCCCGGCCACCGGCCGCCGCTGACGCCCTGACCGGGTGCGCAGCAGGCAAAACGGCAGGACGGAAAGACCGAGGGGCCCCCGCCGCGCGATGCGGCGGGGGCCCCTCGGCTCGTACGTACTGCGTGTCCGGCCGTCAGGCGGACTTGCGGCTGTCGCGCGGGTGCACGGCGATGTTCATGGCGCCGGAACGCAGGACCGCCAGCCTCTCGGCCAGCACCTCCTCCAGTTCCTCGCGGGTGCGCCGCTCCATGAGCATGTCCCAGTGCGTTCGCGCGGGCTTGCCCTTCTTCTCCTCGGGCCCGTCCCCGTCCACGAGGAGTGCCATGGCGCCGCACGCCTTGCACTCCCACTCCGGCGGAATCTCTGCCTCAACCGAGAACGGCATCTCGAATCGATGTCCGTTCTGGCATGCGTACTCCACCGCCTGGCGCGGGGCCAGATCGATGCCGCGGTCCGTCTCGTAGCTGGTAACCACGAGCCGCGTACCGCGGAGAGCTCGCTCACTCATGAATCGTGCCTCCCGGGCTTGTCGCCCACAGGACAGGTGTCGCTGTCGTCGTCATCCGGTCAACGTCCGGTCGGCGGTATAGATTCCCGCTCCGGGTGATGCGTCGCCCGTCGTGCCGCCCCTTGTTGTACCCACCAATGCCCGTTTTGTCACATCTGGCAGCAGATGTCACCCAACGTCTTCACTTCTGCGGCACGCAGTAACGGTCCGCCTGGCAGGCCAAAGGCGTACACTACCGGCCCCGTGCCGCCACGTCGAAATCCGTTCGGAATTCGCATGCGCATCCGGCCTCCCGCCGCCCCGCGGCCCACCGCGGACGTGTCCCGATCGGTTTCAGATCCGGTCGGGGACAGGATTGCCCGCCGCCTCCACCGCGCGCCGCACCGGCACCCGCGCGAGCAGCACGAAACCCAGTGCGAAGAACGCCACCAGCGAGATGATCGCGTCCCGGTAGCTGCCCGTGAACTGGTACGTGAGCCCGAAGACCAGCGGTCCGATCCAGCTGAGGCCCCGGTCGCTCATCTCGTAGGCCGAAAAATACTCGGCCTCCTTGCCCGCCGGGACCAGTTGCGAGAACAGGGAGCGCGACAGCGCCTGGCTGCCGCCCAGCACCAGCCCGATCATCGCCGCCAGCGCGAAGAACCAGCCCGGTGTCCCCGCCGGCAGGAAGTAGCCGGCGAACAGAGTCAGCGCCCACGCCGCCAGCGACCCCAGGATCGTCCGCTTCGCGCCGAACCGCCCTGCCAGCCGGCCCATCCCCAGCGCCCCCGCCACGGCCAGCACCTGCACCAGCAGCACCGCCCCGATCAGCGTGGACTGCTCCAGCCCCAGCTCCTCGGCGCCGTACACGGACGCCTGCGAGATCACCGTCTGCACGCCGTCGTTGTAGACCAGGTACGCCAGCAGGAACGACAGCGTCAGCGGGTAGCGCCGCATGTCCTTGAACGTCGCCACCAGCTGCTTCCAGCCGCTGACCGCCGGCCCGGCGCCCGGCTCCCGCACCACCGCCCGGTCCCGCAGCCGGCGCAGCGGCACCAGCGCGAACGCCCCCCACCACAGGCCGGCCGACGCCAGGCAGATCCGTATCGCCATGCCCTCCGACAGCCCGAAGGAGTCGTGCCCCAGGTACAGGCCCAGGTTCGCCACCAGCATCAGCGAACCCGCGGTGTAGCCGAACGCCCAGCCCCGCGAGGAGACCGCGTCGCGCTCGTCCGGCGTGGAGATCTGCGGCAGGTAGGCGTTGTACACCACCATCGACACCGACAGCGCGGCGTTCGCCACGACCAGCAGCAGCCCGCCCAGCAGGTACCGCTCGCCTCCGAGGAAGAACATCCCCGTCGTCGCCACCGCACCGGTGTACGCCGCCGCCGCGAGCAGCGGCTTCTTCCGGCCCGTCCGGTCCGCCACGGCACCCACCAGCGGCATCACCAGCACCGCCAGCACCACCGAGGCGGCCACCGAGTACGCGAAGAACGAACCGGCCCGCACCGGAATGCCGAGCGGGTGCACGAACCCCTCCGCGTCGGCGGCAGCCTTCGCCACCGACGTCAGGTACGGCCCGAGGAACAGGGTCAGCACGCTCGCCGAGTACACGGACACCGCGAAGTCGTAGAAGTACCAGCCCTGCTGCTCCCGCTTGCGCCCGGCGGCCTCCTTCGCCTCCGCCGCCGCTCTGCCGCCCTCGGCGGCGGAGTCCGCCCCGTCTGCCGTCTGCGCGCTCATGGGCGCCCCCTCGCTGGTCCCCGTCACCGCACGGCCGCCGGAACGCGGGGGCGGCGGCCCTCAGGCCCAGGCCCCGCGCCGGTCCAGCACCGTGCGCAAGATGTCGATCCGGTCGGTCATGATGCCATCGACTCCCAGGTCGAGGAGAGCCTCCATGCGTTCCGGTTCGTTCACGGTCCACACATGCACCTGGAGGCCCCGCGCGTGCGCCGTCCGCACGAACCGCCGGTCCACGACGCGGAAGCCGCCCTGCGTCTCCGGCACCTGCGCCGCCACCGCGCCCGCGCGCAGCGCCGCGGGGATCGCCAGCGAGCGCAGCCGCAGCCCCACCACGCCGCGCACCCCGTACGACGTCGCCAGCCGCGGCCCGGCCATCCGCTGCGCCCGGGCCACCCGGCCCTCCGAGAACGAGCCCACGCACACCCGGTCCCAGACCCGCGCCCGGGCGATCAGGTTCAGCAGCGGGTGCAGGGCCGACTCCGCCTTCACGTCGACGTTCCAGCGGGCCTCGGGGAACTCCTCCAGCAGCTCCTCGAACAGCACCAGCGGCTCGCTGCCGCCCACCCGCACCGCCCGCAGGTCCTTCCAGTACCGCTCGGCGATGCGGCCCCGTCCGTCGGTGACCCGGTCCAGCGTCGTGTCGTGGAAGGCGACGAGCTTCCCGTCCGCCGTGGCGTGCACGTCCGTCTCGAAGTACCGGTAGCCGGCGTCTGCGGCCCGGCGGAACGCCGCGGCCGTGTTCTCCAGTCCGCCGGCCGCGCCACCGCGGTGGGCGAACGGGATCGGGCCCCGGTGGTCCAGGTACGGGTGGCGAAGGGGTGCGTCTGTCACCGCCGCAGTATGCCCCCTCCGCCGCCCGGCCCGCCGCCCTCCGCAGCCCGGCCTGCGCCTCCCGCCCGCCCCGGCCCTGGCCCGGCCGGGTCCCGCATGGCAGGCTGGACTCCGAGACCGATCCAATCTCCGGCCGCCCCCGCGCCGGGAGTGGCCAATCCGACGAAAGTGGACCGACGACATGGCGGAGTGGACTTCGGCGGTGGGCGCCTCCCAGCTCGCCCGGCTCATCACCTCTCAGCAGCAGCGGCCCGGCATCCCCGGGGCGCGCAAGCCCCCGGCGTACCGCTCCCTGGCCGACGGCATCCGCCTCCTCGTCCTCGAAGGACGCGTCCCCGTCGCCGCCCGCCTCCCCGCCGAACGCGAACTGGCCGCCGCGCTGTCGCTCTCCCGCACCACCGTCGCCGCCGCCTACGAGGCCCTGCGCGGCGAGGGATTCCTCGAATCCCGCCGCGGAGCCGGCAGCTGGACCTCCGTCCCCGCCGGCAACCCGCTGCCGGCCCGCGGACTGGAACCCCTCCCGCCGGAATCCCTCGGCTCCATGATCGACCTCGGCTGCGCGGCGCTCCCCGCCCCCGAGCCCTGGCTGACCAAGGCCGTCCAGGGCGCCCTGGAGGAACTCCCGCCGTACGCCCACACCCACGGCGACTACCCCGCCGGGCTCCCCGCGCTGCGCCGCATGCTCGCCGACCGCTACACCGACCGCGGCATCCCCACCATGCCCGAGCAGATCATGGTCACCACCGGCGCGATGGGCGCCATGGACGCCATCTGCAGCCTCTTCGCCGGCCGCGGCGAGCGCATCGCCGTCGAATCCCCCTCCTACGCCAACATCCTCCAGCTCATGCGCGCCGCCGGACTCCGCCTCGTCCCCGTCGCCATGGCCGACGGCCTCACCGGCTGGGACCTGGCCGTCTGGCGGCAGGTGCTGCGCGACGCCGCCCCCCGCCTCGCGTACGTCGTCGCCGACTTCCACAACCCGACCGGCGCCCTCGCCTCCGCCGAGCAGCGCCGCGCCATGGTCGAGGCGGCCCGCTCCGCCGGCACCGTCCTCGTCGTCGACGAGACCATGGCCGAGCTCCGCCTCGACCCCGCCCTGGACATGCCCCGACCCGTCTGCTCGCACGACCCGGCCGGCTCCACCGTCATCACCGTCGGCTCCGCCAGCAAGGCCTTCTGGGCCGGCATGCGCATCGGCTGGGTCCGCGCCGCCCCCGACGTCATCCGCAGCCTCGTCGCCGCGCGCGCGTACGCCGACCTCGGCACCCCGGTCCTAGAACAGCTCGCCGTGAACTGGCTCATGCGGACCGGCGGCTGGGAGGAGGCCGTCGCGCTCCGCCGCGACCAGGCCCGCGACAACCGCGACGCCCTCGTAACCGCCGTCCGCCGGGAACTGCCCGACTGGGAGTTCGAGGTGCCGCAGGGCGGCCTCACCCTGTGGGCCCGCGCCGGGGGACTCTCCGGCTCCCGCCTCGCCGAGGTGGGGGAGCGGGTCGGCGTACGCGTCCCCTCAGGGCCCCGGTTCGGCGTCGACGGCGCCTTCGAGGGGTACGTACGCCTGCCGTTCACCGTCGGCGGGCCCGTCGCCGAGGAAGCCGCCGTCCGCCTCGCGGCCGCCGCCCGGCTGGTCGGCACCGGCGCCGGCGGCAGCGGGGCCGAACCGCCCCGCACCTTCGTGGCATGACCACCGGGCGGGCTACGGGGCCTCCGCCGCCTCCGGCACCGGCTCCGCACCGACCGCCCCGCCCTGCGCCCGCACCTGCCCCGGCCCGCCCGGACCCGACCGCCCAGGCAGCAGCTCCAGCACCGCCTGCCGGTGCGCCGGGTTCGCCGCCTCGTCGTACGGGTCCGGGGTGGCCGGCACCTGGAGCCGGTGCACCGGACCCGACCCCAGCCGGACGTACCCCCGCCCCGGCGGGACGTGCGCCGTCGGCGTCGTGTGCGGCGGCAGCCCCAGCACGTCCGCCACCTGCTGCACCGACACCGCGCCCAGCACCACCCGCGCCCGCGTGTGCTGCCACACCGTGTCGTCCAGCAGCTCCAGGTGGTCGAAGTGCTCCGCCACCACCACCGTCACGTGCGCGGCCCGCCCGTGCCGCAGCGGCACCTGCAACCGCGCCAGCGGGTCCGGCGCCCCCTCGGCCGCCGCCAGGTGCGCCAGCACCGTCGGCCGGTCCATCAGGATCCACAGCGGCCGCCGCACGTCCTCGGACACCGTGCCGCCCGACTCCCGCGCCCGGTGCGCGGCGATCAGCCGCCGCTCCGTCTCGTGCGCCGCCCACTCCAGGGTCGCCAGAGCCCCGGCTGGCCCGCCCTCCACCGCGATCACGCCGGCGCGCCCCGACAGGCACGCGTACTCCCCGGTCCCGCCGCCCTCCACGACGAGCACGTCACCGCCGTGCCGCAGCGCCTGCAGCGCGATCGACCGCAGCAGCGTCGACGCGCCGCTGCCCGGGTGCCCCACCGCCAGCAGGTGCGGCTCCGTGGAGCGCGGCCCCGTCCGCCACAGCACCGGCGGCGCGTCGCGCTGCTCGCCGTCCTCCGTGACGGGCAGGGTGCGCCGCACTCCGTCGGCGTCCGTGAAGCCGAGGACGGTCTCCCCGGGCGAGGTGACGAACGGCTGCGCCGCGATGCCCGTCGGCAGCGCCGGCAGCACCCGCAGGTCCAGCCGGTTGCCCTCCTCGTCCCAGTCGAACAGGTACTCGCGGCCGCGCCCCGACTTCGCGTGCAGCAGCGTCTCGATGCGGGCCCGGGACGCGGCCTCGCCGTCGGTGAAGTACGCCGGGTAGCGGATCCGGAGCCGGGTGAGGCGCCCCGACTCGTCGAACGCGTGGTCGCCGAAGGCCCGCTCCCAGCTCGCACCGTGCGCGAAGAGCGGGTCGGGATCGTCGGGGACGGAGAAGTACGGGACGAGCGCCTCGTACAGGGAGCCGAGCCGCTCCGCCTCGGCGGGGGCGGGCCCCGTCTGCACGGGGGCCCGCTCGCGCCCCCGCCAGGCCGCCGCCGCCATCAGCGCGGCGAGGGCCAGGGCGGGCCCGTACGGGGCGACCGCGACCACCAGGACGCACGCCGCGCCCAGGAACAGCGCGGGACCGCGCTTGTCCTTCGGGGTCGCGGCCCACCTGGCCCGCCCGGCCCCCGCCAGGACCCGCAGCCCGCGCCCGATGACCAGGAGCGGATGGAGGACGTCCGTGGCGCCGTCGGCGGCCTTGCGGACGAGGTCGCGCCCCCGGGCCGCCGACAGCTTGCCGCCGGAGGGGATGCGGGGGAGGGGGAGCCGGGCCACGGGCGTCTCCTGTGGTTCGGGTGCGGCGGTCGGGCGGGCGGCTAGAGCTTGATCCCGCCGAGCAGGCTCGCGAGGCTCGCCGTGCTCGCCGTGATGCTCGGCGCGATGGCGGACCCGGCGAGGAAGAAGCCGAACAGCGCGCAGACGAAGGCGTGCGACAGCTTCATCCCGTCCTTCTTGAAGAAGAGGAACGCGATGATGCCGAGCAGGACCACGCCCGAGATGGAGAGGATCATGTGAGTTCTCCTGGTGAGTGGGGGACAGTCACCATCAGTTGTCCCTACCTCACAGGAAGTATCAATGCGATAAAAGGTGCATACGGGTGAACTCCCCGCTCTTTCACTTGACCGGACCACCCCGCTGGCGGAGACCCGCAATCGGGGCTGCGCCCGACGGCCCGCCCCGCACCGCCCGAACCCCGCCCGTACCCCCGTCCGTGCAGGTCGGGCGCTACTCTGGCGCTCACCCGTACGGGCGCGCACCCACCGCGCCGCCCCGCGGGCCACGACCGGCACCCGCACCCCGAGCGAAAGGCGGCAACCGACCGATGAGCGAGCACCAGCCCACCGACGGCGGCTCCCAGGGCGGCCCCGACGAGGACGTCATCGAGCTGGCCACCAAGGTCTTCGACCTCGCCCGCCAGGGCGAGACCGACACGCTCGCCGCCTACCTCGACGCGGGCGTCCCCGCCAACCTCACCAACGACCGCGGCGACACCCTCGTCATGCTCGCCGCCTACCACGGACACGCCGACACCGTCACCGCCCTCCTGCAGCGCGGCGCCGAGGCCGACCGCGCCAACGACCGCGGCCAGACCCCCCTCGCCGGCGCCGTCTTCAAGGGCGAGGAGGCCGTCATCCGCGCCCTCCTCGCCGGCGGAGCCGACCCCCGCGCCGGCACCCCGTCCGCCGTGGACACCGCCCGCATGTTCGCCAAGGCCGACCTGCTCGAACTCTTCGGAGCCGAGTAATCCGTTTTCGGCCGTGACCTGGAACGGCGTGACCGGCCGCCCACCTCACGGGTTGGTCACGGCGGCCGTAAATGTGGTCGCGGCACACAAACCGGCTGGGTCATCATGGCGTCGGATTCGATTCGTGAACTCGGCAGACGGGCAGGAGGGGCAGGACACGAAGCGTGTCCGACCCCCGACCCTGCGGAACCGGCCGCCCGGCCGCGAAGCACCGACGAGAGTGAGAAGGCAATGGTCTACATCGAGCGGAACAAGACGGCGAACGTCCTCACATGCTGTTACGCGGCCCTGTGAACCCCGATTCCCGGTTGCGTCCCCAGCTTGATGTGAGGCCATTCCCATGTTCGAACCAGTCATAGCGCCAAGCGGCACCCTGCTCGGCCTCCTCCAGCGGGGCCGCGGCGACGGCACCCTGCACGCCCTCGCGGCCCCCCGGCCCGAAGCCCTCCAGGCGCTCAACCAGTGCGTGCTCCGTGACCCGCGCCAGGACTGGCAGGTCGAGAACCGCTCCCTCTACTACGCCCGCCTGTACCTCGACCTCGACGGACCCCTCGGCGAGATCGAAAACCACCTCTTCAGCGCCGACGACCTCGTCGACGACTCCGAGCAGCGCACCGGCCTCGCCCTGTCCGTCCTCGGCCACCTCGCCTCCTACGGCCGCGACGACGCCCTCATGCTGCTGCGCCGCTACGCCGCCTCCGGAGCCAACTGGGCCTGGGCCCTCGACGAACTCGCCCTGCGCGACGACGACGAGGGGCTGCTCTCCCTCGCCGCGCCCGTCCTCGCCCGCTTCCCCCACACCCCCGAGGGTGAGGCGCGGCTGGCCGCCGCCGTCCGCGACGCCTACGAGCCCCGCCCCTGGTGCCTGTGGGAGGAGACCGCCGAGCACGGCGCCCGCCTGGCCGCGGCACGCCGCCAGGGCTCCTTCGACCGCTGGCAGCGCCAACTCACCCCCAACGGCCCGCGCCCCGGCTGGGGCGTCCTCGCCGTCTTCGACTGGGCCGCCGAGGGGCTGCGCCGCGGCACCCCGCTGCACGTCCCCGCCGCGCGCTGCCTCGCCGCCGTCGCCTCCCCCGAGGACCGCGCCACCATCCTGGCCGCCGCCGCCGGAACCCTCGGCGACGCCGCCCGCGCCACCGCCCTGCACCACCTGGTCGTCGCCGAACCGGAGAACCCGGCCGTCCTCGACCTCATCGCAGCCGCCGCCGACGAGCCCGCCGTCGCCGCCTACGAGCGCATGTGCGGACCCGCCGCCCTCGAACGCGCCCGCGGCTGGGTCCACCGCCCCGACACCCTCGGCGAAGCCGCCGCCGCGCTCCTCGCCGCCCACGGCGGCCCCGACGACGCCCCCCTCGTCCTCGGCGCCCTGCGCGACACCGTCCGCGGCTCCGGCCCCGACTCCCGCCGCCTCTACACCCTCGTCGACGGAGCGGGCCGGCTCTCCATCGGCTGCGCGGCCCCGGTGCTGCGCCACATCTACCGCGAGACGGCCTCCTCCCACCTCCGCGGCCGCGCGGCCCGCGCCCTGGCGGGCACGGACCCCTCCTTCGCGGCGGGCTTCGCCGTCGAATGCCTGTGGGACTGCGAGGAGACCACCCGCGAGGTGGCCGCCCACCACGCCGAAACCGCGGACGCCCGCGTAGCCCCCCGCCTCCGCCGCCTGGCGTCGGACCCGGCGGAGGAAGAGGACGTCCAGTCGGCAGTCCGCAGCCGCATCACCCCGGAATCGGCGGTGTAGCCGGCCCGACGGCTCAGGAAGACACCGGAACGGCGCCCCCTCGGGGAGGGGGCGCCGTTCTCGTTATCGGGGTTGGCGGTAGCCGATGGGTCGGGGGTCGGACGGCGGCGGCGGGGGTGGGGGTGGCCGGCAGCCGATCGGTCGGCTACCGCCAACCCCGCCCCGCCGTCGCCTTGCGCCCCCGCAGGCCCCACCGCGCCCCTACCATCCCGCCGCCGCGAACCGCACCGGAGTGCCCGGTCGGGACTGGGCCGCCGCGTTCAAAGCCCGGCCCGGGGGGACCACCCCCACCACCGGGTAGCCGCCCGTCACCGGGTGGTCGGCCAGGAAGACCACCGGCAGGCCGTCCGGGGGGACCTGGACCGCGCCCAGGACCATGCCTTCGCTCGGGAGTTCGCCGCCGCGGGTGCGGGTCAGCCTGGGGCCCGCCTCCGTGCGGAGGCCGATGCGGTTCGACTCCGGGGACACCCGGTACGGCGAACGCCACAGCGCGGCCAGCGAAGCCCCGGTGAACCAGTCGGCCCGCGGGCCCGGCCTGAGGGGCAGCACCAGTTCGGCCGGGGCCGCCGGGACCCGCAGCGTGTCGGCGCCGCGTACCGGATCCGGACCGGCGGGCCCCACCGGCAGGAGCGTGCCCGTCTCGGGGAGCGGGGGGCCCAGCCCGGACAGGACATCGGTTGAGCGACTGCCGAGGACCGGCTGGACGGCGAAGCCTCCCCGCACCGCCACGTAGCTGCGCACCCCCGACACCGCCCGGCCGACGTCCAGCTCCGCCCCTGCCGGGATGCGGACCGGCTCCCCCCAGGCCACCGGCCGGCCGGACACCCGTACAGGACACGGCGCACCCGTGACCGCCGCGACGATCCCCGACCCCGGCGGGCCGCATGCCCGCAGGGCGACGCCGTCCAGCGTCGTCTCCAGCGCCGCGGCGTCCGGCCGGTTGCCCAGCAGCCGGTTGGCCAGCGCGTACGCATCCGCGTCCAGGGCGCCCGAGCGCGGCACGCCCAGGTGGGCGTGGCCGGGCCGGCCCCGGTCCTGGAGGGTGGTCAGCGCGCCCGGGCGCAGCACCTCCAGCCAGAGCCCCCCGTCCGTCCCGCTCATGCGTCCGCCTCCTCGAACCGCACCCGCGTCCCGGGTGCGAACAGTGCCGCCGGTTCGCGCCGCGGGTCCCACAGCACGGCGTCGGTGGTGCCGATGAGCTGCCAGCCGCCGGGGGAGGAGCGCGGGTACACCCCCGCGTACTCGCCGGCCAGCGCGAGGGAGCCGGCCGGGACGGCGGTGCGCGGTGTGGCCCTCCGGGGCAGGTGGAAGCGTGCCGGGAGCCCCGTCAGGTAGCCGAAGCCGGGCGCGAACCCGCAGAACGCCACCCGGAAGACGACGGCCCCGACGACCTCGGCGACCTCCCGCTCCGCGACCCGCCACAGCCGGGCCACGTCGCCCAGGTCGGGCCCGTCGTAGCGGACGGGGACGGTGACCAGCGGGCCCTCCTCCTGCGTCAGCGGCGGCACCCGCCAGCGGGCGATCCGCGCGGCGAGCGCGCCCGGATCCCGTACCCCGTCCAGGAGGACGGTGCGCGCCGCGGGCACGACGTCGCGTACGGGGCCCAGTTCGCCGGCGGCACGCCGGCGCAGCACCTCCGCGTGGAGGGCGGCCGCCTCGGCGGCGGTGCCGACCTCAACCAGCACCGCCTCGACGCCGACGACGAGGGCCCTCACGGCGCGCCCCCGCCCGGTCCGCCCCCGCCCGGTCCGCCGCGGTGTGCGGCGGCGCGGGTCATGCGAAGGCCTCGACGCGGATCCCGGCGGCGGTGAGCGCCTCCCGTACGCGCCGGGCGAGTCCGGCCGCGCCCGGGGTGTCGCCGTGCACGCACAGGGAGCGCGCGGCGATACCGACGCGGGTGCCGTCGGCGGCGGGGACGGCACCCTCCGCGGCCATGGCGACGGCGCGGGCGACGACGGTGTCGGGGTCGTGGAGGACGGCGCCGGGCTCGCCGCGCGGGACCAGCGTCCCGGCCGGGGTGTACGCGCGGTCGGCGAACGCCTCCGGTACGGGCGTCAGGCCGGCGTCCGCGGCGGCGGCGAGGAGCAGCGAGCCGGGCAGCCCGAGCACCGGCAGGTCCGCGTCCGGTCCGGCGGCGGTGCGGATCCCGGCGACGACGGCGGCGGCCTGGGCGGCGTCGTGGACGGTGCGGTTGTACAGCGCGCCGTGCGGTTTGACATACGAGACGCGGGAGCCGGCCGCCCGTGCGAAGACCTCCAGCGCCCCGATCTGGTAGGCGGTCTCGTCGGCGAGTTCGCCGGGCGGCACGTCCATCGACCTGCGCCCGAACCCGGCGAGGTCCCGGTAGGAGACCTGCGCCCCGATCCGCACGCCGTGCGCGGCGGCCATTTCGCAGACCCGCCTCATGATCGACGGGTCCCCTGCGTGGAACCCGCACGCCACGTTGGCGCTGGTGACGACGGAGAGCAGTGCCTCGTCGTCGGTGAGCGTCCAGCGTCCGAAGCCCTCGCCGAGGTCGGCGTTGAGGTCGACCGCACGTGTGATCATGGATGCCATGGCGTGAGCCTAGAACAACACCCGCCCGGCAGGCGGGGGACCGATCATGCCGAACCATGCCGTTTGGGATGTTGTCCGTCCGAGCGCCTAGTCTTTGCCCGTGACTCTCCCCGCCCCGGCGAAGACCCTTCCGTCCCCGGCGCCGGGCCCGGCCGCCGACGAGGGCCTGGCCCGGCGGCTGCGCGCGCTCGCCTGCACCGCCCCGCTGCACGACCTCGACGTCCGCAAGGCGAACCTCGCCGGCGAGTACGGCACGTACGCGATGGCAGAGGTCGCGCTCGCCGCGATCGACCTGGTCACGCTGCACATGGACTTCGACACCGGTGCCGACCACGAGCAGATAGTGGCCAGGCTGCTGCCGCGCGTCGCGGCCCAGGCCCCCGAGCGGCCCGCAGCGGAGCACGAGCGGGTGGCGCGCTGGGTGCTGGAGAACCTGATCAACGTCGGGAGTGTCGACCGCGGCTTCCGTGCGATCTACGGCACGTTCGGCCCGGACGGGGCGTACGTGCGGCGCGACTACGACTTCAAGCTGATCGAGGAGGTCCCCGGCTACGGGGGCGGGGTCTACCTGCGCACGACGGACGAGGCCGTCAACGTCCTGGTGGGCGCCCTCGACACCGACGTCACCAGCGCCCAGATCGCGGCCGAGGTGAAGCTGGAGGTCCTCGTCAGCCGCGGCCGGCTCGCTGACGCCCAGCTCGCCGCCGAGCAGGCCCGCTACCGCACCGTGCAGTACGCGGAGACGCTGCGCCGCACCCTGGAGGCGACGCGGCGCAACGTGCGGGCGGTGGACTGGCTGCGGTCCGTGCCCGACATGATCGAGGAGGCCCTCGACCACGTCGCGGACCGCTACCGGCACGAGAACGCGATCCTGACGAACATCCGCAAGGCCCGCGACGAGGCCGAGGAGCCGGAGAACAAGCGGCGGGCCGCCGAACTCGTCGACATCGTCAAGGACTGCATCCGCCGCCACACACAGCTCCAGTCCAGGCTCCTGGACGCCGGCCCGCTGTTCCGGGCCGAGCAGGACCGGCAGGCGTTCGCGGCGCCCGCGCCGCGCTCCGGCATCGACCTGTACGGGCAGCTGGTGGCGCCGGTGCTGCCGCTGCCCGTCGCGGACGCGAGGCGCGTCACCGACGCGTTCTTCGCGGCGGGCACGGGCCTGCGCACGCCGGTGTCCGTGCGCGTCGCGGACCTGGTGGAGCTGCTGCTGACGCCGCCCGTGGAGCGGGAGCACCTGGGTGCCGAGATGCCCGAGCCCGACCTGATCGCCACCCCCGACGACAGCCGCTTCAGCGAGGAGCAGCTCGCCGCCGCCAAGGAACTCCTCGACCTGCCGCACGACGCGCCGCGGCGCCTGTCGGGCCTGCTCGCGGAGGCCCGGCGCAGCGACCCGGACCTGCCCTACCTGGTGGCGCTGCTCGCCGTCCACGCGGCGAGCCCGGCCGTCGGCACCGCGTACCGGCAGGGCGAGGAGCGGCTGCTGTTCGCGGTGGACGACGGCACGGACCTGGACGACCCGGAGTTCGGCGGCGCCGACCTGATCGTCGGCACGGCACTGCTGGACGCGGCCGCGATGACCGCCGACCGGACGGAGGCGCAGTGACGCCCCCTGCAGCCGCCGCAGCCGGCCGGGGCGCACCCGCCGCACCCGCCGCGCCCGCCCGGGGCGGCCGGGTCCCGACGTACGCCGCCGCACCGGCGGCACCGCGCTCCCGCGCGACCACCGCACACCAGGAGAGGCAGTACCCGTGAGCGACCACCACGCCGAGCACCCCGCGTGGAGCGAGGCCGAGGCGCCGGCGGCGCCGGCCCCCGCGGCCGGCTCGCACGTCACCCCCGCCGACGCCGCCGACGCGGCGCGCCTCGTCGCGTTCGGCCTGCAGCCCAAGCTGCTGCCCGCCCGCGACGCCGAGTATGCCGAGCTGCTGCGCCGCTACCGCGAGGACCCGGCCTTCGGCCGCCTCGCCGACGCCGTCGCCGCCGGGCTCGGCCTGGTCGTCCTGGAGGTGTCCCCGCGCGCCGGCATGGCCGTCACCGCCGGCGAGGACTCGGTCTTCGCCGTCCGCATGGGCGACTACGCCCGCCGCACGGCCGCCGACTCCGGCGACCGGTTCCTGCACGGCCTGGCCCACCTGGCGATCGCCGCGCTCGCCTTCCCCCGGCCCGAGGACCTCGCCGACGACGGCTACGTCGGCCGGGTCACCGTCAACGGCGTCGAGGCGTTCGTCCGCCAGGCCTGCCGCCGCCTGGAGGAGCGCGCCGAGGAACTCGGCGAGAACACCGACCCGGCCTCCGACGCACCCGGCCTGGAGGCCGCCTGGCGCGTCTACGCCCGCCGCAGCTCCACCGGCGCCACCAAGGACGCCCGCCGCCTCGCCGGGTCCACCACCGGCATCGTCGGCAAGGCCGCCGCCTTCCTCACCGACTCCGGGTTCCTCCAGCGCACCGGCGACGACTCCGGCGGCACCTACCGCACCACCCCCCGCTACCAGCTCCAGGTCCGCGACATGGCGGGCACCGCGGCCATGGCCGAACTCCTGGAGCTGGGCGTGGTCCCCGTCAGCGACGGCACCGCGAGCCTCCTGCCGCCGCCCGAGGGCGACGACCTGGAGCTCGCGCCCGACGCCGGACTGCCCTTCCACGCCTGAGCCCCGGCCCGGAACCGGCCCGCAGACCCGCGCCCGCCCCGGGCGCACGGCCCGCCCCGCCCCCGCCGACCCCCGTCCTCCCGTACCGCCACCCACGAGACACCACGAGAGCCCGCCGCCATGTACGAGCTGTCCCGGATCCGCCTCTACTCCATCGGGCCCGCCGGCGCACGCTACGCCGACACCGTGCTCGACCTGCGCGGAGTGGGCGAGCCGGTGCCCCACCCGGCGCCCGCCCAGGCGGAGTTCTTCGCGGACGAGCCCACCGGCCCGCCGCGCCGCCCCGCTCCCGCCGGCGTGCTGTTCCTCGAGAACGGCGGCGGCAAGTCCGTCCTGCTCAAGCTGATCTTCTCGGTGATGCTGCCCGGCCACCGCAACACCCTCGGCGGCGCCAGCTCCGGCGTGCTGCGCAAGTTCCTGCTCGCCGACGACTGCGGCCACGTCGCCCTGGAGTGGCAGCACACCCAGACCGGCGAGTGCGTCGTCGTCGGCAAGGTCAGCGAATGGCGCGGCCGCCAGGTCTCCAACGACCCCCGCAAGTTCGCCGAGGCCTGGTACTCCTTCCGCCCCGGCCCCGGCCTGAGCCTGGACAACCTGCCGGTCGCCGAGTCCACCGCCGTACGCCCGCCCGCCGAAGGGGCCTCCGGCGCGCAGGGCCGCCGCCGCACCATGAAGGGCTTCCGCGACGCCCTGACCGAGGCCGGCAAGGCCTACCCGCACCTCGAGGTGTACTTCGAGGAGATCCACGACCGCTGGAACGAGCACCTGACCGAGCTCGGCCTCGACCCGGAGCTCTTCCGCTACCAGCGCGAGATGAACGCCGACGAGGGCGAGGCAGCCGGCCTGTTCGCGGTGAAGAAGGACTCCGACTTCACCGACCTGCTGCTGCGCGCCGTCACCGACACCCGCGACACCGACGGCCTCGCCGACCTCGTCCACGGCTTCGGCAACAAGCTCGGCCGGCGCGCCGAGCTGATGGCCGAACGGGACTTCACCGCGGGCTCCGCCGACCTCCTCGGGAAGATCGTCGAAGCTGCCGAGACCCGCTCGCGGCTCCGCGACGTCCACGCCGGCGCCGAGCGCCGCACCCGCACCCTCGCCCGCCGGCTCTCCGCGCGCGCCGCCGAGGAACGGGCCCGCGCCGCCGACCTCGCCCAGCGGGTCACCGACGCCGCCCACGCCGTCACCGCCGCCGAGAGCGCCCGCGACCGCAGCGCCGCCGTCTCCGCCGAACTCGCCTACCGGCACGCCTCGCTGGCCCTCGCCGTCGCCGAGAAGGGCGCCACCGCCCAGCGCCGCGAACTGCTGGAGGCCCGCACCCTGCACGCCGCCTGGCAGGCCGCCGAGATCGTGCTGCGCCACCGCGCCGCGGCCGACCGCTCCGCGCGCGTCGCCGCCGCCATCCTGGAGGCCGAACGGGACGCCGCCCCGGCCCTCGCCGCCCGCGCCTCCGCGGCCGCCGACCTGGTACGCGCCCTGCACACCGCCGCCGAGGACGGCGAACGCGTCGCCAACGAGGAGGAGGAGCGCTCTGCCGCGCTCCAGGCCGCCGGCGAAGCAGCCCACCGCGACGCCACCGCCGCCGCCACCGCCGCCCAGCGGGCCCGCAGCGAGGCCGAGCACCTGCGGGCCCGCCTCGACGAGGTCCGGCAGGAGACCGCCGAAGCCGTCCGCGCCGGCTGGCTCGACGACACCGCCCCCGACGCCGACCCGGCCCGCGCCGCCCTGGCCGCCAGCGACGCCGAAGCCGCCGCCGTGGCCGCCTGGGACACCGCCCGCGAAGCCGCCCGCGCCGCCGCCGACACCGCCCGCGAGGCCGCCGCCGCGGAATCCCGCGCGGAACTCACCGCCGCCCGCGCCGCGGACGCCGCCGACGCCGCCGAGGCCGCACACCGCGCCGAGCGGCTCGCCGCGGCCTCCCTGGCCGCCGCGCCCCGCCTGGCCGCCCTCCTCGGCCTGCCGTCCGCCCCCGAACGGGCCCCTGTTCCCGGCCCCCGCTCCGGCGGCGACACCCCCGCCGCGGGAGCCGTCCCCGCCGACGCCCCGGCGGGCGGGCTGACCGCGGAGGACCTCGACCGCACCGCCGACGAGCTGCACACCCTCCTCACCGACGCGGTCTCCTCCGCCGAGCGCCAGCTGTTCGACCTGCGCACCGCCGCCGCCGACGACGCCCGCATCCTCGGCGCCCTCGGCGACGGCGGTCTGCTGCCGCCCGGCCCCGACGTCCTCGCCACCGTCGAGTACCTCGGCGAACACGGCATCCCCGCCCTCCCCGGCTGGCGCTACCTCGCCCAGTCCGTCGACCCCGCCGACCACGCCGCGGTCCTCGCCGCCCGCCCCGAACTCGTCGACGGCGTCGTCATCACCGACCCCGACACCCACGCCCGCGCCCGCGAGGTCCTCGCCGGTGCCGCCCTGCTGCCCCGCTCCACCGTCGCCGTCGGGACCGCCGCCGCCCTCCTCGCCCCCGTACCCCCGGCCGGTGACGACGCCGCCGTGTTCCTCGTACCGCCGAACCCGGCCATGCACGACGAGCACGCCGCCGACGAGGAGCGCCGCGCGCTCCGCGACCGCGCCACCGCCCGCGACACCGAGATCCGCGAGCTGGCCGCCCGCCTCGCCGGGGACCGGGAGCTGGCCGCCCGCCTCGCCTCCTGGCGCACCGGATGCCCGCCCGGCCGGCTCGCCGAGCTCGCCGAACACGCCGCAGCCGCGCGCTCCTTCGCGCAGGAGGCCGACGCCGAGCTGGCCGAGGCCCGCACCGCCCGCGCCGAGGCCGACGAGGCCGCCGCCGACGCCGCCCGCGTCCGCGACGAACGCCAGGAAGCCGCCCAGCGCGCCCGCCGCGCCGCCGACATCCTCGCCGGCCTCGCCTCCCGGCTGCGCGAACGCGCCGCCTGGCAGGTCCGCGTCCGCGAACTCGCCGACGACGCCGTCGAGGCCGAGGCCCGCGCCGAGATGTGCCTGGAGCGGGCCCGCGCCGCCGACGAGGACCGGCGCGCCGCCCAGCGCGCCGCCGACGACGCCCGGCGCACCGCCCGCGCCCTGCGCGCCGAGCGCGCCGAGATCGCCGGCGCCCCGGAGGCCCTGCCCGAGGACGCCGCCGACCATGCCGCCCCCCAGCGCCCGCTGCCCGACCTCCGCGAGGCCTACCGGGCCGCCTCCCGGCTCTACGAGAAGGTCGGCGTCGGCGCCGACCTGCGGGCCGAGCAGGCCCGCGCCGAGTCCGACGAGAGCGCCGCCCTCGCCGAACTCGACCGGCTCACCAACAAGGTCCGCACCCGCGCAGCCCAGCTCCTCGAAGGCACCGACGGCGCCGACGGCCCCTCCCGGCAGGCGGCCGCCGCCCGCGCCGAATCCCTCGTCCAGATGCTGGAGGCCCGCGCCTCCGCCGCCAGCGAGCAGCTCGGCCGACTCCGCGGCGAGGCCGAGAGGCACGCCCCGGCCGACGGCGAGGCGCACACCGACCTCCCCGAGGAGATGGTCCCCGAGGACGTCGAGCAGGCGCAGGCCATGCTGCGCAACGCGACCGCGCAGCTCGCCGCGCACGCCGCGGCGGTGGAGAGCGCCCGCGCCGCCCACGCCGACCTGCTGCGCGCCCACCGCACCGCCGAGGACGGCGCCGGAGGCTTCGACGAGACCGCGGCGATGCTGCGCGACCTGCTGCGCGACCACGCCGCGCACGACGACGAGCAGGAGCCGGCGCCCCACCCGGGGACCCTGGAGGAGGCCCGGCAGTCCGCCGCCGAGGCCCGCCGCTCGCTGCGCGGCTGCGCCGCGGACCTCTCGGCCGCCGAGACCGCCGTCCGAGAGGCGAGCGACGTCCTGGTCCGGCACGCCAACGCCACCCGCTACGAGCAGGTGCGCACCCCCGCCCGCCAGCAGATCCGCGAACTGCCCGCCTCCGCCCTGCCCGAGCACGCGGCGGCCTGGGCGGCGGCCTTCGCCCCCCGCCTGCGCGTCCTCACCGACGAGCTCGCCCAGCTGGAGCGCAACCGGGACAGCATCGTCGACCGGCTCCGCGGACTGGTCGAGTCCGCCCTGGCTACGCTGCGCTCCGCCCAGCGGCTCTCCCGGCTGCCCGAGGGCCTCGGCGAATGGTCGGGCCAGGAGTTCCTGCGGATCCGCTTCGAGGAGCCCGACCAGGCCGTGCTCACCGAGCGGCTCGGCGAGGTCATCGACGACGCCACCCGCTCCGCGGTCAGGAAGAACGCCGCCTTCGGCGAGGGCCGCCGCGACGGCATGTCCCTGCTCCTGCGCGGCGTCCAGGCGGCCCTGGAGCCCAAGGGCGTCTCCGTGGAGATCCTCAAGCCGGACGCGGTGCTGCGCGCCGAGCGGGTCCCCGTCGGCCAGATGGGCGACGTCTTCTCCGGCGGGCAGCTGCTGACCGCGGCGATCGCGCTCTACTGCACGATGGCGGCGCTCCGCAGCAACGACCGCGGCCGCGACAAGCACCGGCACGCCGGCACCCTGTTCCTCGACAA
The DNA here is from genome assembly GCF_055570615.1 of Streptomyces sp. NPDC031121. Classification (NCBI taxonomy): domain Bacteria; kingdom Bacillati; phylum Actinomycetota; class Actinomycetes; order Kitasatosporales; family Streptomycetaceae; genus Streptomyces; species Streptomyces sp. NPDC031121. The sequence goes on along the minus strand of NZ_JBVIGV010000006.1, from coordinate 17,034 downwards.
CCCCATCGGGCGCGCCAACGCCACGTACCTGCTGGAGCTCCAGCGGGCCGTCTCGGACGCCCTCGGCGTCCAGCTCCTGTACACCACGGGCCTGTTCGACACCACGGCCCTGGCCGAGTTCCCGCTGGTCATCCGGCTCCGCAACGACGCCGACCTGCGGGCGGGGCTGAAATACATCAGCGTCGAGGAGCACCTGCGCCCGGGCCTCCCGCAGCAGTCCGCGGAGGGCGAGGCCATCCACGGCGAGATCACCGCGACCCGCATGTTCCGCCGCTCGACCGCCGGCAACTGACCCGGCGCCCCGGCCGGCCGCCGCACCCGCCGCCGGACGGCGGGCAGAGCATGCCCCTACCCGGCTCCGCCGCGCGCGGATATGTGCTCAGCCCAGCCGGCCGGCCCGCCGGCCGCGGCCTGCCGGCTCCCTCCGGCCCGGCCGCGGCGGGCGGCGGCGCGCTCCTCGCGGCGGGCCCGGCGCCTCTCGCGCCTCAGGCTCCGCGCGGTGCTGCTCGGCTCCGACACCACCCCGTACCGCTGGTTCCAGATCTGCCGCGTGATCAGCACGTCCAGCACGCCCCACGTGGCCACCACGGTCCCGGCTATCGCGGCCAGCACCATCGGCAGGGCCAGCCACGACCCCGTGACCGTCAGGAAGAAGGCGATCGTCGCCGCGGTCAGCGTCACCGCCACGATCAGCACCGCCCGCACCGCGGACTCCCGCACCGGGTCCGGCATCCGGCGCCGCCGGGCCGGCTCCTCCTGCCACAGCCCGCGCCGCGGCCCGCCGGCCGCCCCGGCGCCCGCACCCGCACCCGCCCCGCCGGGCACCGACGCTCCCGCGCCCGCGTCCTCGTACGTCCCCATGGCGCGCTCCCTCCCCTCGAACTGCCGGTGATGTCTACCCTGCCCGCGCAGAGCCGGACGACGCACCCGGCGAAAACCCCTCGAACAGGTAGACGTGCACCGGCCCCGGGAGATTCCCGGATCGCGGACATTCACCCGCACCGCCGAGCACGCCGGAACGAATACTTCCAGCCATCCGTGCCGCTCGGAGGACCGACCCCCCACCGAGTGGCATCTGCCGCATATCGGAACGCAGTTGCCAGGAGGTAACGGACAACTCGTGATCTCCGCCCGGGCGGCAGGCCGAAAACGTCCGGACACGCCTTCGAAGCCGTCGCGCAGCAGTAGTAGGCTCACGCCGTTTGAGTGACGGAACACCAATCCCCGCAAAGGGGGTTGAGCTGGGGAGGCTGGGGAGGCCATGCGCTTTCGCGGGAAGTCCATCCGCCGGAAGATCGTGGCGCTGCTGCTCGTGCCGCTCGTCTCCCTCACCGCCCTGTGGGGCTTCGCCACCGTCGTCACCGGCCGCCAGGCCGTCCAACTCCTCGACGTCGCCTACGTCATCGACAAGGTCGGCTATCCCATCGAGGACGTCGTCCGCGTCCTGCAGAAGGAGCGCCGCCAGACCCTCGTCGTCATCGGCGACCCCCGCGCCTCCGCCGCCACCGCCGAACTCGCCAAGCGCCGCGCCGCCACCGACGAACTCGTCGACCGCATCGGCAGGAACGCCCGCGACCCCGAGGTCGTCGAGGAGCTCACACCGGCCGCCAACCAGCGCCTGACCTCCATCCTCGACGCCTTGAACGGCATCGGCACGCTGCGCCGCTCCGTCGACCAGAACACCCTGGACCCCAACCAGGCCCTGGAGATGTACAGCCGGCTCGTCGACCCCTGCTACGACTTCCTGATGAACCTCCACGCCCTGGAGAACGTGGAGATGGACAAGCAGGGCCGCGCCCTCGTGGGCATCACCCGCGCCCGCGAGACCCTCTCCCGCGAGGACGCCGTCATCGCCTCCGCCCTCGCCGCCCGCAACGCCAGCCCCGCCGACCTGCGCCAGGTCTCCGACCTCGCCGCCAACCGGCGCCTGCTGTACTCCTTCAACCTCGCGATCCTGCCCCCCGCCGAGCGGGACGTCTTCGAGACGTACTGGAACGGGCCCGACACCAAGCCCCTGCGCGACGCGGAGGAACGCTTCCTCTCAGGCGGCCCCGGCAAGAACCCCCGCAGCATCACCGCCGCCCAGTGGGACGATGCCGCCGGCAAGGTCCTCGACGACCTCGCCACCATGGGCACCGCCGCCGGCGACCGCTACCAGGAGCGCGTCGAGCCCGTCGCCGTCACCGTCCTCGTCCAGGCCGCCGTCGCCGGCATCCTCGGCTTCTTCGCACTGCTCGTCTCCCTCTTCATGTCCGTCCGCATCGGCCGCGACCTGGTCCGCGACCTGTCCCGGCTGCGCAAGGAGGCCCACGAGGTCTCCGGCGTCCGCCTCCCCGCCGTCATGCGGCGCCTCGCCGCCGGCGAACACGTCGACATCGAGACCGAGGCCCCCCGCCTGGAGTACGAGAAGGACGAGGTCGGCCAGGTCGGCCAGGCCCTCAACACCCTCCAGCGCGCCGCCGTCGAGGCCGCCGTCAAGCAGGCCGAACTCCGCAAGGGCGTATCCGAGGTCTTCGTCAACCTCGCCCGCCGCAACCAGGTCCTGCTGCACCGCCAGCTCACCCTGCTCGACACCATGGAGCGGCGCACCGAGGACGCCGAGGAACTCGCCGACCTCTTCCGCCTCGACCACATGACCACCCGCATGCGCCGCCACGCCGAAGGCCTTGTGATCCTCTCCGGCGCGGCCCCCTCCCGGCAGTGGCGGCGGCCCGTGCAGCTGATGGACGTCGTCCGCGCCGCCGTCGCCGAGGTCGAGGACTACGAGCGCATCGAGGTGCGCCGCCTGCCCCGCCTCGGCATCGCCGGCCCCGCCGTCGCCGACGTCACCCACCTCGTCGCCGAACTGCTGGAGAACGCCACCGTCTTCTCACCGCCGCACACCGCCGTCCAGGTCCACGGCGAACGCGTCGCCAACGGCTTCACCCTGGAGATCCACGACCGCGGCCTCGGCATGAACCCCGAAGCGCTCCTCGACGCCAACCTTCGCCTCGCCGAGACCCCCGAGTTCGAGCTCTCCGACACCGACCGCCTCGGCCTGTTCGTCGTCAGCCGCCTCGCCCGCCGCCACGACGTCAAGGTCGTCCTCCAGCCCAGCCCCTACGGCGGCACCACCGCCGTCGTGTTCCTCCCCGCCGCGCTGCTCACGGAGGCCCCCGACACCCCCGGCGGCGGACTGCGCTCCGGCAGCGGCAGGCACGACCGCCACGGCCGCCCCGCCGGCGCCGGCAAGCGGCCCGCCCACACCGCGCCGGCCGTGCAGCACCAAGCGGGCGGCCGGCCGCTGCCCGCCGCCGACCGGCGCCGCCCCGTCGAACTCGAAGCCCCCCTCGGCGTGCTCGGCCTCGACGGCGCCGACGACACCGCCGCCCTCGACGAGGCCGCCGCGGGCATCGCCGGCCTCACCGGCGTCGGCGGCCGCCCCGCCATGGCAACCCTCGACGACGAGACGCCCCCGCACGGCACCCCGCGCAGCGCCCTGCTCGGCCTGCGCCCTGCCGACCGGCAGCACCCCGAGCGCAGGACGGCCCGCGACCGCGAGCCGCTCGCCCCGACCGGCCCCGTGCGGCTGGAAGGCCACCGCACCGAGCCGGTCCGCGGCCCCCGCCCCGACGCCGCCCGCTCCGCGGGCCCGGTGCCGCTGCCGCGCCGCCGCCCCACACCGACGCTGGTCGCCGACCACGGCCGCCGGGTGGAGCCCCGCCCGGTCACCCCGGTCACCCCGGTCCCGCTGCCGCCGGACCTGCAGGAGCCGGAGCCGCCCGCACCGCAGCCCGAGCAGGCCGCCCCCGCCCCGGCCACGGGCCCCGGCGGGCTGCCCCGGCGGGTCCGGCAGGCGAACCTCGCGCCGCAGCTGAAGTCCGCCCCCGCGCCCGCCGCCGCCCGGCCCGCGCCGGACGGGGGCGCGGCGGCCGAGCGCGACGCCGAAGACGTACGCACCCGTATGTCCGCCCTCCAGCGAGGCTGGACGGCGGGCCGCAACAAGCACGCACAGCAGTCCGAGACCGGGGCCGGCACCCGCGCCGGCCGCGGTCCCGCGAACGAGAACGAGGGGGACGGTCGATGACCGCACCGCAGACCGGCAACGACATCCGCAGCCGCGGTTCCGGCCAGCTCAACTGGCTGCTCGACGAGCTCGTCGACCGGGTCGGCAGCATCCGCAAGGCGGTCGTCCTCTCCGGCGACGGCCTGCCCACCGGCAGCTCCAAGGACCTGACCCGCGAGGACAGCGAGCACCTGGCCGCCGTCGCCTCCGGCTTCCACAGCCTCGCCAAGGGCGTCGGCCGGCACTTCGACTCCGGCGGCGTCCGCCAGACCGTCGTCGAGCTCGACGAGGCGTTCCTCTTCGTGATGGCCGCGGGCGACGGCAGCTGCCTGGCCGTGCTCTCGGACGCCGACTCGGACGTCGGGCAGGTCGCCTACGAGATGACCCTCATGGTCAAGCGCGTCGGCGACCACCTGGCGACCGCCCCGCGCTCCGGACTGCCAGCCGGAGGGTGAGTCGAGGCCGCATGAGCGATCCAGGCGCAGAGCACCAGGAGCACGCTGCCGGCGCGGACACCGCCCGGGCCCCCGGCCCCGACGAGCCGCACTGGTTCGACGACGAGGCGGGGCCGGTCGTCCGCCCGTACGCGATGACCCGCGGCAGGACCAGCCACACGGGCCAACACCGGCTCGACCTGATCGCGCTGGTCGTCGCCGAGCCGGCGGCGGACGACCCGGTGTGGGAGCTGACGCTGTCCCCGGAACACGCCCACATCCTCGGCCTCTGCCGGGAGCGCCCCCAGTCGGTCGCCGAGATCGCGGCCGAACTCGACCTGGCGGTCGGGGTGGTGCGCGTCCTCATCGGGGACCTGGCCGAGGACGAACTGGTCCACGTGACCCGGCCGGTGCCGCCGGCCGAACTGCCCGACGAATCCATTCTGCGTGAGGTGATCAATGGCCTTCGGGCGCTCTAACCGCGGGGCGATGCACGCCGTCTCCCCGGTCGAGCCGCTGACCCTGAAGATCCTCGTCGCGGGCGGCTTCGGTGCCGGCAAGACCACCCTGGTCGGCGCGGTGAGCGAGATCAGGCCGCTGCGCACCGAGGAGTCGCTCTCGGAGCCGGGCGCGGGCATCGACGACACCGGGGGAGTGGAGGGCAAGAGCACCACCACCGTCGCCATGGACTTCGGGCGGATCACCCTGCGCGAGGACCTGGTGCTGTACCTGTTCGGCACCCCGGGCCAGGACCGCTTCTGGTTCCTGTGGGACGAGCTGGCACAGGGCGCCCTGGGCGCCGTGGTCCTCGCCGACACCCGCCGGCTCGCCGACTGCTTCGCCGCGGTCGACTACTTCGAGCGGCGCGGGATCCCCTTCACCGTCGCGGTCAACTGCTTCGACGGGGCGGAGCGCCACCCGGTGGTCCACGTCCGGGAGGCGCTGGACCTCGACGCGGGCGTGCCCGTGCTGCTGTGCGACGCCCGCGACCGGGAGTCCGTCAAGGACGTGCTGGTCGGGGTCGTCGAGCACGCGATGTCCACGGCCCGGGCCCGCCGCCGGAGCCTGACCGCCGGGACCTGAGGGCGCCGGAGCGGCCCGCACCCCCGCCGACTGGGGTACGGGCCGCGGCCTTCACGGGGGGCAGGGGGACGGTTTCGGGACCGTGGAGCGAGTGTGAACCCGCTCCGCGGCACCGTCAAGCGTCCGCGCACACCTGCCGTCAGCGCACGGCCACGACCGCCGACCCGTGCCCGAAGAGCCCCTGGTTCGCGGCGATCCCGACCCGCGCTCCCGGCACCTGGCGGGCGCCCGCCACCCCGCGCAGCTGCCACGTCAGCTCGCACACCTGGGCGATGGCCTGCGCCGGGACGGCCTCTCCGAAGGAGGCCAGCCCGCCGCTCGCGTTGACCGGCACCCGCCCGCCGAGCGCGGTGGCGCCCTTCCCGAGGAGCGCCGCCCCCTCGCCCGGGCCGCAGAGGCCGATGTCCTCGTACCACTCCAGTTCCAGCGCGGTGGACAGGTCGTACACCTCGGCCAGGGAGAGGTCCTCCGGCCCGATCCCGGCTTCCTCGTACGCGGCCCGCGCGATCGACGCCCGGAACGGCCCGGCGGCGCTCGCGGAGCCGGCCCCGGCGCCGACCCCGCAGGCCGAGTCGGTCGCGATGTCCGGCAGGTCGAGGACGGTCCGCGGATACCGCGGCGTCACCGTCGACACCGCCCTGATCCGCACCGGGTCGGCCACGCCCCGCGCCCGCGCGAACTCCATGCTGCCCAGCACCAGGGCGGCGCCCCCGTCCGAGGTGGCGCAGACGTCGAGCAGCCGCAGCGGGTCGGCGACCACGGGGGAGGCGGCCACCTCCTCGGCCGTGACCGCCCTGCGGTAGCGGGCCAGCGGGTTCAGCGCCCCGGCCGCCGCGTTCTTCACCTTCACCCGGGCGAAGTCCTCGGCCGTGTCCCCGTACACGGCCATCCGCCGGCGCGCGTACAGCCCGAAGTACGCCGGGTTCGTCGCGCCCAGCAGCCGGAACCGCAGCCAGTCCGGGTCGTCGGGCCGCTCCCCGCCCGCCGGGGCGAAGAACCCCTTGGGGGCGGCGTCCGCGCCGACGACCAGCACCGCGTCGGCCTGCCCGGCGAGGATCTGCGCCCGCGCCGCCGCGACGGCCTGCGCCCCGGACGCGCACGCCGCGTACACGCTGGCCACGCGTGCCCCCTGCCACCCGAGGGCGCGGGCGAACGTCGCGCCCGCCACGTGCCCGGGGTAGCCGCCGCGCACGGTGCAGGCGCCGACGACGGACTGCACGCCGCTCCACTCCACCCCGGCGTCGGCGAGCGCGGCCCGCGCCGCGACCCGCCCGTACTCGACGAAACTCCGGCCCCACTTGCCCCACGGGTGCATTCCCGCCCCGAGCACCGCCACGTCCTTCATGCCGGGCCCCCCACCGGCCGGAAGCGCCAAGTGGTCCACACGGTGTCCGCGTCCCCGGCCAGCACCCCGCCCACCACCTCGACCTCCATGCCCACCTCCAGATCGGCCGGGCCCACCCCGGGCACGGCCTGCCCCAGCACGACCATCCCCTCCGCCTCCAGCTCCACGGCGAGGAGCGTGTACGGCTCCCAGGGCTCCTCCGGATCGGAGGGGTAGGGGGCGGGCGGGCGGTACCGCCCGTCGGTGTAGGACCACACCCGGCCGCGCCGCGACAGCGGCACCTCCTCCATGGCGCCGCCCCCCGCGCAGTGCGGATTGCGGCAGTACGCGTCCTCCCGCGGGAAGAACACCGCCGCGCAGGCCGGGCACCGCGTCCCGAGCAGCCGGAAGCCGCCCTCCTCGGTGAACCACCCCGCCACGGCGGGTTTCCGGATCCGCTCCACAGCCCCTCCTTCTGACGGCTCGTCAGAAGTGTGGGTTCATCCGCGTACGGCGCGCAAGGCGACGGGGAAGTCGAACCCCTCCCGGAACGCCTCGGGCCGGTGCGTGAAGTGCCACCACTCCTCGGGCAGGTTCATGAACCCCTCCGCCTCCAGCACCCGCCGCAGCAGCCGCCGGTTCTCCCGCGCGTCACCGCCGATCCGCGGATCGTCCGTGTGGGACAGCGGACCGAACCAGTCGAACGGCGTACCCATGTCCACCGGCCGCCGCCCGGGAAGCCGCACCAGCGTCACGTCCACCGTGCTCCCGCGGCTGTGCCCCGACCGCTCCGCGATGTAACCGAGCGCGACGAGCTGCGACTTGTCCACCTCCGGGTAGAACTCGCCCTTCGTCACCTGGTCCCCCGCGTCCCGCGCCCACCGCACGAACCGGTCCACCGCCCGCTGCGGCCGGTAGCAGTCGTACACCAGCAGCGAGAACCCCTGCGGCCGCAGCGCCCGCTGCGCCCGCCGCAGCGCCTCGGCCGCCGGCTTCGCCAGCAGGCACACCGGCTCCTCGTACCCCTCCACCACCCGCCCCGTGAAGTTGCGGACGGTCGCGTAGCGCATGTCCTGCCCGATGCCCGGATCGACGTCCGACAGCGCCGTGAACCCGCTCGGCGACGAACCCGCCAGCACCGCCAGACACCCCGCAACCACCGCCATCCGCATGCCCCTTGACTTACCATCGCCGCATGCCGGCACACCTGAGGGACTCGCACTGCTCCACCTGCGGAACACCGTTCGACACCGCGGGCTGGCCCCGCACCTGCACCGCCTGCGGCGCCGTCACCTACCGCAACCCCCTCCCCGTGGCCGTTGCGCTGCTCCCCGCCGAGGACGAGGCGGGCACCGGCCTCGTCGTGATCACCCGCACCATCGAGCCCGCCCTCGGCGGCACCGCCCTCCCCGGCGGCTTCGTGGACTTCGGCGAGGACTGGCGCGAAGCGGTCGTCCGCGAACTGCGCGAGGAGACCGGCATCCACGCCCCCGCCGCCGACGTCGCCCTCGCCGACGCCATGAGCTCCCCGGGGGGCCACCTGCTCCTCTTCGGCCTCCTCCCGCCCCGCCCCCTGGCCACCCTCCCCCCGCCGACCCCGACGGACGAGACCACCGGCTGGCACCTCCTGCGCACCCCCGCGGAACTGGCCTTCCCCCTGCACACCCGGGCCGCCGCGGCCTGGTTCGCCGGCCGCTACGCCTGACCGGGCCGCACAGCAGCCGGACGCACCGCGTCCACCCCCCGCACCACCGCACCCTCCACCCGGGCGCCCGCCGCGTCCTCGACGACGACCTCACCGCCCGCCCACCGCACCGCGTACCGCTCCACCACCCCCGGCTCGAACCCCGGCCCCGGATCCCGGATCACGACCCCGCCCCCGACCCGCCCCGGCGCCGGCGCCCACACCTCAGGCACCACCCCGCCCGCCTCCGCCGCCCGGACCGCCAGCACGGCACCCGCCCGCGCCAGCACCGGCACCCGCCCCGCCGGCGCGTCCAGCACCACCCGCCCGGGCCCCTCGTACGCGGCCCCGGTCGCGGTGTCGTACCAGCGGCCCCGCGGCAGCCGGACCGCCCGCCGCTCCACCCCCGGCTCCAGGACCGGCGCGACCAGCAGCCCGTCCCCCAGCAGGAACGCGTCCTCGCAGTCCCGCAGCGCCCGGTCGCCCGGATCCCCCCACCACAGCGGCCGCACATACGGGGCCCCGGTCCGCCGGGCCAGGTGCGCCAGCGTCACGAAGTACGGCCGCAGCCGCTCCCGCTCCGCCAGCACCGCGGCCGCGTGCCGCTCAACCTCCGGCCCGAACTCCCACGGCTCCCGGCGGCCCGCCCACAGCGCCGAGTGCGTCCGGAACAGCGGCAGGTACGCGCCCAGCTGCAGCCACCGAAGGTACAGCTCGGGCGACGGCGAGCCCCCGAACCCGCCCACGTCCGGCCCCGAGTACGGGACGCCGCACAGCCCCAGCCCCAGCACCAGCGACAGCGAGGCCCGCAGCCCCTCCCAGCCGGTCACGACGTCCCCCGACCACGTGCCCCCGTACCGCTGCATGCCCGCCCACCCCGACCGCGAGAACAGGAACGGCCGCTCGCCCGGCCGCAACCGCACCAGGCCCTCCCAGCCGGCCCGGGCCATGCCGAGGGCGTACACGTTGTGCGCGGCCCGGTGGTCGCCGCCCTCCCCGTCCAGGGAGTGCCGCGCCGACCGCGGCAGGGTGGTCTCCCCGAACGGCGCGAACGACACCGGCTCGTTCATGTCGTGCCACACCCCCGAGAAGCCCTGCGCGAGCCGCTCCGCGTACAGCCCGCCCCACCACGCGCGCACCTCCGGATCGGTGAAGTCCGGATAGGCGCACTCACCCGGCCACACCTCGCCCCGCACCTCCCGCCTCGCCGCGTCCCGTACGAACGCCCCGTGCGCGCCGACCGCCCGCCCCGACGCGTGCAGCGCGCAGCCGGCCTTCACCGCGGGGTCGACGATCGACACGAGCCGCACCCCGGCGCCGTCCAGCTCCCGGGCGAGCCCGGGAAGGTCGGGGAACCGCTCCCGGTCCACGGTGAACACCCGGTGCCCGTCGTAGTGGTCGATGTCCAGGTGGACCGCCGACAGCGGCAGCCCGCGCGCCCGGTACCCGGCCACCACGCGCCGCACCTCCTCCGCGCTCCCGAACCCCCACCGGGCGTGCTGGTACCCCAGCGCCCACGCGGGCGGCACCGCGGGGGCGCCGGTCAGCGCGGCCCAGCCGCGCAGCACCCGCGCCGGGGTGCCCGCCAGCACCCAGCAGCGCAGCGGGCCGCCGTCCATGCGCAGCTCGCAGCTGCCGGGGCGGTCGGGGCCCGACCCGTAGCCCTCCTCGCCCTCGCGCAGCACCACCCGCCCGTCCCACGTGTTGTCGTGGAACACCAGGTGCGTCCCCGCGTCCGCGACGACCAGCTGCACGGGCATCGTGATGTACAGCGGGTCGTCGCCCGGACCGAACGCGCCGCCCGGGTCGGTGTTCCACAGCCGGTACGCACCGTCCCGCAGCCGCGGCCCGCCGGCCCGCCCGCCAAGCCCGAAGAACCGCGCGTCGGCGCCCACCTCCGCCCGCACCAGCCACCGCCCGCCGGCCGCGGACCCCGCCCGCGGCCCGCCCGGGTCCGGCTCCCACCAGCGCGGCGGCAGCTCCCGCCGCAGCACCGCCCCACCCGGAGTGCGCACCTCCACGGCCCCGTAACGCGACACCCCGACGATCACCCGCTGCGACACCACCCGCCAGCCACCCCCGGTGTCCGGCTCCAGCGCCGCCCGGGGGTCCGGCTCCGGCCCGCCGCCCGGAACGGCGTACGAAGGCGCCGCCGACGCCCCGTCCCAACCCCAGAACACCGCCCCGCCCGCCGTCACCCGCACCAGCAGCTCGGACCGGGCGAACCGGAGCACCCCGCCGCCCGGCGCCGGCTCCGTCCCCGCCAGCAGCCCCGGAACGCGGGCCCGCTCCGGCCCGCGCCGCGGCAGGCCCGCCGCGTCCGCCCGCCGGTTCCGCAGCGCGGACCGCCACGCCCGCCTCCCGCCCTCCGTGCCGAACCCCTTCAGCGCACGCACCAGATCGCGACCGTCCATGCCGCCCACCCTGCCAGCGGGAGCCGCCCGCACGGGGGACGTTCAGACACCGTTCACCTGCCGCTACCCGCGCACACGCCCAGGGCACCCCTGGTGCGGACGTGGATCACATGGCATCGTCCCTGTGTGCCACCGCGAGCCCACCCCGCCCGCGGCCGCACGGAACGACCAGCACCGATCCACCCACCCACGCACCTGCACGCCGACACCACGGCACACCGTGCACACCACGCGCGGGCCGCACTGACCGGGAGCCGACCCATGACCTCGTCCACCCAGCCGGAACCCCTCTGGACCCCGGGGCCCGACCGGATCGCCGCGGCCCGCATCACCGCCTTCCAGGCGTGGGCGGCCGAGCGGCACGGAGCTCCCGCGGACGGCGGCTACCCGGCACTCCACCGCTGGTCCGTCGAGGAGCTCGACACCTTCTGGCGGGCCGTCGCCGAATGGTTCGACGTCCGCTTCACCGCCCCCGCCGAGCAGGTCCTCGCCGACCGCTCGATGCCCGGCGCCCGCTGGTTCCCCGGCGCCACCCTCAACTACGCCGAGCACGCCCTCCGCGCCGGCGAGGACCCCGCCCGCGCCGGCGACGCCGCGCTCCTCCACGTCGACGAGACCCACGAGCCCGCCCCCGTCACCTGGTCCGAGCTCCGCGGCCGCGTCGGCGCACTCGCCGCCGAGCTGCGCGCCCTCGGCGTACGCCCCGGCGACCGCGTCAGCGGCTACCTGCCCAACATCCCGGAAGCCGTCGTGGCCCTCCTCGCGACCGCCGCCGTCGGCGGCGTCTGGACCTCCTGCGCCCCCGACTTCGGCGCCCGCAGCGTCCTCGACCGCTTCCAGCAGGTCGAGCCGGTCGTCCTGTTCACCGTCGACGGCTACCGCTACGGCGGCAAGCAGCACGACCGCCGCGACACCGTGGCCGAACTCCGCGCGGAGCTGCCCTCGCTGCGCGCCGTCGTCCACATCCCACTGCTCGGAACGCCCGCCCCCGAGGGCACCCTCGCCTGGGCGGACCTTGTGTCCACCCCGGCCGAGCCGGTGTTCGAGCAGGTCCCCTTCGACCACCCGCTGTGGGTCCTCTACTCCTCCGGCACGACGGGCCTCCCCAAGGCGATCGTGCAGTCGCAGGGCGGCATCCTCCTGGAGCACCTCAAGCAGCTCGGCCTCCACTGCGACCTCGGCCCCGAGGACCGCTTCTTCTGGTACACCTCCACCGGCTGGATGATGTGGAACTTCCTCGTCTCCGGCCTCCTCACCGGCACGACCGTCGTCCTGTACGACGGCAGCCCCGGGTACCCCGACACCGGCGCCCAGTGGCGGATCGCCGAGCGCACCCGGGCCACCCTGTACGGCACCTCCGCCGCGTACGTGATGGCCTGCCGCAAGGCCGAGGTCCACCCGTCCCGCGACTTCGACCTCTCCGCCGTCAAGTGCGTCGCGACGACCGGCTCCCCCCTCCCGCCCGACGGCTTCCGCTGGCTCCACGACGAGGTCGCCGAGGACCTGTGGATCGCCTCCGTCAGCGGCGGCACGGACGTGTGCAGCTGCTTCGCCGGCGCCGTCCCCACCCTCCCCGTCCACATCGGCGAGCTCCAGGCCGCCTGCCTCGGCACGGACCTGCAGTCATGGGACCCCTCGGGCAAGCCGCTCACCGGCGAGGTCGGGGAGCTGGTCGTCACCAACCCCATGCCGTCGATGCCCGTCCGTTTCTGGAACGACCCGGACGGCAGCCGCTACCGCGACAGCTACTTCGAGACGTACCCGGGCGTGTGGCGCCACGGCGACTGGATCACGATCACCGACCACGGCTCCGTCGTGATCCACGGCCGCTCCGACTCCACCCTCAACCGGCAGGGAGTCCGCATGGGCTCCGCGGACATCTACGAGGCCGTCGAACGCCTGCCGGAGATCAAGGAGTCGCTCGTCATCGGCCTGGAGGAGCCGGACGGCGGCTACTGGATGCCGCTGTTCGTCCACCTCGCCCCCGGCGCCGCCCTGGACGAGGACCTGAAGGGCCGCATCAAGGCCACCATCCGCGAGGAGCTCTCCCCGCGACACGTGCCCGACGAGATCATCGAGGTACCGGGGATCCCCCACACCCTCACCGGCAAGCGCATCGAGGTCCCCGTCAAGCGCCTTCTCCAGGGCACGCCCCTGGAGAAGGCCGTCAACCCCGGGTCGGTGGACGACCTCGGCCTGCTCCGCTTCTACCAGGAACTGGCACAGGCACGCGCCGGCTCCTGAAGCGCCGCCCGGAAGGCGTTGTCAGTGGCTCTGATTACTCTGAGTGAGCATTCGTTCGCACGCCAGGGGGAGCCATGCCAGACACACGGAAGACGACAACGCTGCGCCGCGAGGTACCCGGCACGATCGGCCTGCTGGCCGACCCCCGGGACTTCGCGGCCATGCGCCGCTACCGCAGCTTCACCTTCGACGACCACCACGAGTACCTGCGGCACGTCGACGACCTGCTGAAATCCCTGGCCGACCAGGGCATCCACACCACGGTCGCCCTCTTCGACCCGGAGCAGTACGCCGCCTTCTGCACCGAACAGGGCCTCGACCCCGACTCGGCCGCCTCCCGCACCCGCTTCACGGCCGAGCTCGCCGGCACCGGCCCGGGGCTCCCGTACACCGGACTGCCCGTCGCGGACATGGTGCCGCTCCTGGTGGACGAGGCCGCCCGCCAGGCCACCTGGGAGTACGCGGCCGCGGTCCTCGCCCGCGCCGGAACCTGCGCCGACTGCGGCCAGGACATCGGCCGGTCCGCGTTCGAGAGGGCCGCCACGGCGGTCACCCGCCTCGTTGCCGGGGCCGGGACCGGCCACCACCACGCCGTGTGCTCCATCCCCACCGGGGACCGGCAGCTCGTCGCCGTGCTGCACGCCCGTACGGCAGGCCCACCGGGCCCGCCCGGCCTGCCGGGCTTCGACCCGGACGGGCGGGAGGCCCTCGACTTCGTCACCGTCCTGGCCGCCGGCATGGCCCTGGGCGGAGCCGGAGGCCTCGTCCTGCGCACCACCGCCGACGGGGGAGGCGACCGGGTCCACGGCTGGCGCCTGGACGGAGGAGGCCTCGTCCCCCTCTCGGCGGCGGCCGTGTTCAACGCCTACTGCACCGACCCCGACACCGGCGAACCCGTCGCCCCCGAGCACGGTGTCGACTACCGGCCCGGATTCGAGGTGGACGACCCGCCCCCGCACCACTGAGCCGGCCCGGGGCCCGTACAAGCCGAGGGGCCCCGCCACGACTGGCGGGGCCCCTCGGCCGACCAAGCACTGAATCCGTGCGACGCCTACTCGCCGGACAGCACCGCCTGCGCGGCCATCCGCGCCTCCTCGGCACTGTCCGCGGCACGCGCCGCCGCCGCGGCACGCTCGCACTGGGCGAGCGTGTACTTGGCGAGCGTCGCCCGCACGTAGGGGATCGACGCCGCACCCATCGACAGGGAGGTCACGCCCAGACCCGTCAGCACACAGGCCAGCAGCGGATCCGACGCCGCCTCGCCGCACACGCCGCAGCTCTTGCCCTCGGCCCGTGCCGCGTCCGCCGACAGCGCGACCAGGTCGAGCAGCGCCGGCTGCCACGGGTCCTGCAGCCGGGACACCGCACCCACCTGCCGGTCCGCGGCGAAGGTGTACTGGGCCAGGTCGTTCGTGCCCAGCGACAGGAACTCGACCTCCTGGAGGATCGAGCGCGCCCGCAGGGCCGCGGAGGGGATCTCCACCATCGCCCCGAACTTCGCCTGGAGCCCGGCGGCGCGGCAGGCGTCCGCGAACGCCTTCGCGTCGGCCCGGTCGGCGACCATCGGAGCCATGACCTCCAGGTGCACCGGCAGGCCCTCGGCCGCCTTCGCCAGCGCGGTCAGCTGGGTCCGCAGCACCTCCGGGTGGTCCAGCAGGGTGCGCAGCCCGCGCACGCCCAGCGCCGGGTTCGGCTCGTCGGACGGCGTCAGGAAGTCCAGCGGCTTGTCCGCGCCCGCGTCCAGCACGCGCACCACGACCCGGCCCTCGGGGAACGCCTCCAGGACCTTGCGGTAGGAGTCGACCTGCTTCTCCTCCGACGGCGCCTTCTTGCTGTCGTCGAGGAAGAGGAACTCGGTGCGGAACAGGCCGACGCCCTCGGCCCCGGCCTCCACCGCGGCCGGCACGTCCGCCGGGCCCCCGACGTTGGCCAGCAGCGGCACCCTGTGCCCGTCGGACGTGGCCCCCGGACCGGACGACGCGGCCAGCGCGGCCTTCCGCTCGGCGGCCGCGGCCTCCAGCTCGGCCTTCTTCCCACTGCTCGGATCGACGAACACCTCGCCGGTCGAGCCGTCCACCGCGATGACGGTGCCCTCGGCGATCTCGCCGGCACCCGGCAGCGCGACCACGGCCGGCACGCCGAGCGCCCGCGCGAGAATCGCGCTGTGGCTGGTCGGCCCGCCCTCCTCGGTGACGAAGCCGAGTACCAGCGCCGGGTCGAGCAGCGCCGTGTCCGCAGGAGCCAGGTCCCGCGCGATCAGCACATACGGCTCGTCGCTGTCCGGCACACCCGGCATCGGCACACCGAGCAGCCGCGCCACGATCCTGTTGCGGACGTCGTCCAGGTCCGCCACGCGCCCGGCCATGTACTCGCCGGCCCCGGCGAGCAGGTCCCGGTACGCGGCGAACGCGTCGTACACACCGCGCTCCGCGGTGCTGCCGACGGCGATCCGCCGGTCGACGTCCGCCATCAGCTCAGGGTCTTCAGCGATCATCGCCTGGGCTTCCAGCACGTGCTGGGCCTCGCCCCCGGCCAGCTGCCCCCGCGCGACCAGGTCGGCCGCGACCGCACTGACGGCCTGGCGGGCGCGCCCCTGTTCGCGCTCCGCCTCGTCTGCCGTGATCTGCCGGGCCGGCGGCTCCAGAACCGCCGTGCCCATGTGCCGCACTTCGCCGATGGCCACACCGTGGCTCACGCCGACGCCTCGCAGCGTTGTCTCCATTTCACCCGTCTCCGATCGAGCGACGGTCCCGGCCGCCGCGGTGGATGTCCGACTCGCCCGTGCTGCCGGGCGGACGTGTCCCTGCCGGCCGCTCAGTTCCAGTTGAAGAGCGTGCTTCCGGCCTGGACGTCGCCGATCTCGGCGACGTCGAGGAGGGACTCCGCGGAGGCCTCCAGCGCCACGACGGGGCAGATCGGCGACTTGCCGGCCGCCTCGACGGCCGCCGGGTTCCAGCGGATGACGGCCTGGCCGCGGCTCACGGTGTCGCCCTTGCCGACGAGCAGCTCGAAGCCCTCGCCGTTGAGCTGGACGGTGTCGATCCCGAGGTGAGTGAGAACGCCGTGCCCCTCGCTGTCGACGACGACGTACGCGTGCGGGTGCAGGGAGACGACCACACCGTCGACGGGGGACACCGCCTCGGACGCCTCACGCACGGGGTCGATGGCGGTGCCCGGTCCCACCATCGCGCCGGAGAACACCGGATCGGGCACTGCCGCGAGTCCGATGGCGCGCCCGGCAAGTGGGGACGTGACGGTGGTCATGGGGGCCTCCCAGGGGGTGGGGCTTCGTCGCCACGCCGTCACTGACTGTCCTCGACGGCGCACGTTCTGAAGGGTATGTCATGAGATGTCCCGGTTCGCGCGAATCGAACCTCCTGTCGGAGGCCGCGAGCGCTTCCGCCGACACCGTAGTGGACTAGACCATACGCCTGATTCGATTTGCCTGTGAACCACGGGAGCGCTACTGTCGTGACTCCCGCCACGACGGCCCCCGTGAATCCCCACGGACAGCCGGTGGACGGGAGCCAACCACCTCAGACGCTGATCTACATCTCAGCTCTCTCCTGCACGCCGCAAGGCGGAACGGCCGAGTTGCAGAGAACGAGAAAAGCCCTGATATGGTCGGACCCGCCGGAAAGGGAAAGCGCGAAAGCGAATACCCCGGAAAGCGGAGCGCGAAGACTCTGATAGAGTCGGAAACGCAAGAATGAAGAACGAAAGCCCGGAGGAAAGCCCCAGTAAGTGTTACTGCGGGTGAGTACGAAGGAAGCGTCCGTTCCTTGAGAACTCAACAGCGTGCCAAA
>NZ_JBVIGV010000005.1:391934-429503 GCF_055570615.1 Streptomyces sp. NPDC031121 | reverse complement strand
TAGATACCAAGTCTCGGCCCCTGGGAGAAAACAGACACGAAGGGCCGAGCCCCCGCCGCCCGCACTCACGGTGCGGGCGGCGGGCCCTTTCGCCATCCGGGAAAAGCGAGGTCAGGCGTCGAGGATCTGGCCCTCGCGCCGGACGACGGGCGGCTCGACCGACCAGGGGAACTCGATCCAGTCGTCGGTCCGCTTCCAGACGTACTCGCACTTCACGAGCGACTGGGACTTCTCGTAGATGACCGCGGAGCGGACGTCGGCGACGGTGCCGACGCAGAAGTCGTGGACGAGCTTGAGCGTCTTGCCGGTGTCGGCGACGTCGTCGGCGATCAGGACCTTCTTGTCGGAGAAGTCGATCGCGTCCGGGACGGGGGCGAGCATGACCGGCATCTCCAGGGTGGTGCCGACGCCGGTGTAGAACTCCACGTTCACGAGGTGGATGTTCTTGCAGTCGAGGGCGTACGCCAGCCCGCCCGCGACGAAGACGCCGCCGCGGGCGATGGACAGGATGATGTCCGGCTCGTAGCCGTCGTCCGCGATGGTCTTCGCGAGCTCGCGCACGGCGCGGCCGAAGCCCTCGTAGTTCAGGGACTCGCGTACAACACTCATGCCTCGTGCCTCACCTGGGTGCGGTGGAAGTTCTGGAAGGAGCGCGAGGCCGTGGGCCCGCGCTGACCCTGGTACCGCGATCCGTACCGCTCGCTCCCGTACGGGAACTCGGCGGGCGAGCTGAGCCGGAACATGCACAGCTGCCCGATCTTCATGCCGGGCCAGAGCTTGATCGGGAGGGTGGCGAGGTTCGACAGCTCGAGCGTGACGTGACCGGAGAAACCGGGGTCGATGAACCCGGCCGTCGAGTGCGTCACCAGCCCCAGGCGGCCCAGGCTGGACTTCCCCTCCAGCCGGGAGGCGATGTCGTCGGGCAGCGAGATGACCTCGTACGTCGAAGCGAGCACGAACTCGCCCGGATGCAGGATGAACGCCTCGTCCCCCTCGGGCTCGACCAGACGGGTCAGGTCCGGCTGCTCGATGGCGGGGTCGATGTGGGCGTAGCGGTGGTTCTCGAACACCCGGAAGTAGCGGTCGAGACGCACGTCGATGCTGGAGGGCTGCACCATCGACTCGTCGAACGGGTCGATGCGCACCCGGCCGCTGTCGATCTCGGCCCGGATGTCTTTGTCGGAGAGAAGCACGTCCCGAGGATACGCAGTGGGCGCGAGCCGCCCCCAATCGAGTACGGCGCCCGGGCGCCGCGGCGCCCGCCGAGGGGGCGGGACGACCGCGGGCGCCCTGCGGCCTACCGCTTGACGGCCGCCTCGACGGGCACGGCGTGCCTCAGCCGCGCGCACCGCGGACACCGCAGCAGCCGGCCCGGCCCGATCCGGCCGGCACCGAGGTGCTGCAGCGGGAACGAAGCGGTGCTGAACACGTGCCCCTCGGCACAACGGACGACGGTGCTCTCCATCGAGTCCCTTTCCCCAACCTGCCGTACTGCGACGAATCGCCACATTAGGGGATGTTCGAAACCGGCCTCCAGCCGCCACTCCCGCGACCCGCCACACCGGTACGTTACGCCCCAACTCCCGCCCCCGCGAAGGCCGGTGCACCCCACAAACGAACAACGACCCCGCGGCAGATTCACCGGGGGTCGATCATGGGGTAGAGTGTGCAACGGTACAGCTCCAGACCTCTGGAGCGACCTGCGGATGTAGTTTAATGGTAGAACATGAGCTTCCCAAGCTTATAGCGCGGGTTCGATTCCCGTCATCCGCTCCACGACAAAGCCCCAGGTCAACGACCTGGGGCTTCTCCGTTGTCCAGACCGTCCGCCTCCTGGCCGGCCGTCTACCGCTCTCAACCTCGATCACTGGTTGTACGCCACTGCCGGCCGGTAATTTCATGCGGCGGAGGACATCACTGGAACCAGCTGGTCG
This sequence comes from Streptomyces sp. NPDC031121, assembly GCF_055570615.1. Taxonomy (NCBI): domain Bacteria; kingdom Bacillati; phylum Actinomycetota; class Actinomycetes; order Kitasatosporales; family Streptomycetaceae; genus Streptomyces; species Streptomyces sp. NPDC031121. The sequence goes on along the minus strand of NZ_JBVIGV010000005.1, from coordinate 427,569 downwards.
ATGGCCTCGGAGGGGCACATCAGGGGGCGGGACGAGCATGAAGGATCTTGTCGTGGGCGACGGCGAGCACGAGACGGCGGTCCGGCTGGAGAAGCACCGGGCAGAACTGACGGGGTACTGCTACCGGATGCTGGGCTCGTACGCAGAGGCCGAGGACACCGTGCAGGAGACGATGGTCCGGGCCTGGCGGAACGCCGAGGGGTTCGAGGGGCGTGCGTCGCTACGGTCGTGGGTCTACCGCATCGCCACCAACGTGTGCCTGGACGCACTGGCCGCCGGGAGGCGGCGGGCTCTGCCGATGGACCTCTCGGAACCGTCGCCCGGAGCTTCCGCCCCGGGAGCCCCGAAGGAGCCGGCCGTATGGATCGGGCCCTGTCCCGGAGGGGACCCCGAGGCGGCGGTGGCAGCGGGCGAGTCGGTGCGGCTGGCGTTCGTCGCCGCGCTCCAGCACCTGCCGCCCAGGCAGCGGGCCACACTGATCCTGCGGGACGTGCTGGCCTTCTCGGCCCGCGAGGTCGCCGAACTGCACGGATCGACCGTCGCCTCGGTCAACAGTGCCCTGCAGCGGGCCCGTGCCACGCTGGCCTTGCACCACGGACCCGCCGATGCCTCCAGCGCCCGGCCGTCCGACGCCGTCCGCCGCGTGCTGGCCGAGCGGTACGCCACGGCTTTCTCCCGCTACGACATGGAGGAGCTGAGCATGCTGCTCCACGTCGACGCCACGCTGTGCCTGCCCCCGTACGCGAAGTGGATGCGTGGCGTCTCCGACATTCAGGCGTGGCTGACCGGGCCCGCCGTGGGTTGTCACGGCTCCCGCCTGGTCCCGACCATGGCGAACGGCACGTTCGCCTTCGGCCAGTACCGGCCCGGCTCCGACGGAACGGGCTACGAGCCCTGGGCGCTCCAGGTCGTCGAGTTCTCCGGCGACCGCATCGCCGGCATCACCGCCTTCCGTGACACCGAGCACCTGTTCCCGCTCTTCGGCCTGCCCGCACACATAGGCCCGACCTCCTCTCCTGAACCAGCGCCACCCATGGCTGCCCCGGCCCATGTCTGAAGGACCCCACCCCACATGCCTTGGTCAGAGCACATCGTCGTCCGTGACGGCGTCCGCATTTCCTGCCGTGACTGGGGAGGTTCGGGGCCGTCTGTCGTCCTCTTGCACGGACTGGCCGGCCACGTGGGCGAATGGGACGCAATCGCCGGAGACCTGAGCCCCCGCTACCGGGTCGTCGCCGTCGACCAGCGCGGCCACGGCGCCAGCGAGCGCCGTCCGCGGGACGTGTCCCGGGCCGCGTACGTCGCGGATGCCGTCGCCGTGGTCGAACAACTCGGCCTCCAGCGATCTGTCCTGGTGGGCCAGTCGCTGGGCGGCCACACCGCCATGCTCGCCGCCGCCGCGTACCCCGGCCTCTTCCGTGCGCTCGTTCTGGTGGAGGCCGGCCCGGGTGGGCCGAACCGTGACGTACAAGCGGAGATCGGGGGGTGGCTCGACGCCTGGCCCAGGCCGTTCCCGTCGCAGGAGGCCGCCGTCGAGTTCCTCGGCGGCGGTCCGGTCGGCATGGGCTGGGCGGCCGGCCTGGTGGAGCACGACGGCGGCTGGTGGCCGCGCTTCGACCGGGACGTGATGGTCGAGTCGCTGGCGGAGATTGCCCGGCGTTCCTTCTGGGACGAGTGGTCGAGGGTGACCTGCCCGACCCTGGCCGTCCTCGGCCAGTCCGGCACCATCTCGCAGGCGGAGATTGACGAGATGCTCCGGCGGCGGCCGGAGACGGTGGCCCTGAGCGTCCCCGGGACGGGACACGACGTTCATCTGGAGCGACCAGACGTCCTGCGGCACGTGCTCCGTCGGCTCCTTGGAAGCGTCACATGATCTGCCATCCGCGGGACGGCGTGATCACGTTCTCGGTCACTGGCCGGTGCTCTCGGCGAGCGTGTGCGCCACAAGGGCGTTGGCGTGGCCGTGGCCCAGACCGTGCTCGGACTTGAGCTAGGAGACGAGCTCCATGTGCCTGGTTAGCGGGGAGGAGCGGAGGTGGCTAGCGGTTCGCCTGGGCGGTGGCCAGGCGGGCCGTCACTGCGGTGAGCCCCAGCAGGCCGAGGCCCGCACCGGCGGTGAAGGCCAGGACGGAGGCGGCGGAGGCCATGAACCCGGCGAGAACGGCCACGGGCACGAGGCGCGAAACGCGGGCCCAGCGGCGGTGGCCCCGGGCGGCGAGCGGGCGGGCCAGGACGACGAACGCGGCACACAGGGCGAGGTAACCGGCCATCCCGGCCGCCATGTGCACGGCGCCGTGCCCGCTCATCGCCGTCGCGGCCGGGGAGCCTTCGGGGAATCCCGCCCCGGCGTCGGCCGGGAAGAGCGCGGCGGCCCAGAACGAGGCACCGAAGACACCGACCAGGGCCGGGCCCCAGGTTCCTCCCTCACCTCCGTGCAGCACCCGGCGCAGACCGGCCGCACCCGCGATCAGCAGCGTTCCGGTGAGCAGGAAGTTGACCGTCTGGATCCAGCCCGCGTCCCCGAGGGCGAGTTGGCTGATCGCGTGACGGGTGAAGTCGAACCCGTCCCGCGCGAAGCCCTGAGCGACGCCGGCCAGGAGGAACAGCGGGCCCGCCATCACGCCACCGGCCAGAGCCCTCCGCGCCGCAAGGCCAGACGCGGGCGCGACGGAGTTGGTGTGTTGGGGAGCGCTGAGCAGGTGAGTCATGGACGGCCTTCCTCGCGTCGGTGGTGTCGCTCTTGTGACCGACGGCCGGGCGCGAAGTCATCGCTCCGAGCGAAGTGCGCTGCGTCACAGCCCGTCTGGTCCATCCCCCCTCGCGTCCCGCCTGTCGCGAAGGCCGTGCCACAGCGTGCCAGCAGAGGCGGTGAACAGCGGTCGACAGGCGGGCCGACCGGGGATAACCGGAACCCCCCCTTTGGCACTCATTTCAGCAGGTCAGAGGCATTGTGAAGGTCCACGTACCGGGCACGCTCACAGCGCGGGTTCGATTCCCGTCATCCGCTCCACGACAAGCCCCAGGTCAACGACCTGGGGCTGTTGCTCTTCGGCGAGACCTCCCTCGGCTACTGCGCGCTGCGGACGTGGACAGCCGTAGCGGATACGGGTGGGCGCATACTGGTGGCAATGACAAAGCCAGGTGCACCGAAGCGCTTTTTGCCCACCAGCCCCTTCAAAGCCCCGGTCACGCGGCCTCCTCAGGAGTTCGCCGTAGGCGACCAGGTCACCCACGACGTGCACGGCCTCGGCCGGGTCACCGGCATCGAGGCCGGGATAGCGGTGGTCGTGGATTTCGGCTCGACGCAAGAGCGGATCTTGAGTCCGTACGCCAAGATGAGCAAGCTGTAGGACCGCCGTGCCCGGTCACGGCACACCAGATCCGTTCTGGACACGCACTGAAGAGGACCCCTGTCATCGACTGACCTCGCCGTTCTCCGCTCCGGCAGAGGCGTCTCCCCGCACCGCTGCAACATCACCGCATCCCAGCGCACACCCCTTCCGGGCGCCCGGCTTCGGGGAGGTCGAAACCTTCATTCGACGGGGACGCGCAAGCGTCCGCCTCTGGCACGAGCGCGGCTCGACGCGAGGCAGGCTAGCTGCCCCGCGTAACGACGGTGGCGGGGCTCCGACGCGCATGATCACACCCGCGGAACATGCGGAGGTGGCTATTGCGGCCCCGCGGCGGTGGTGCGTCAGCTCTGCGCGGCGTCGCCGTTCGTCTGCTCGGCCTCCCCGACCGCACGCGTCCTCTCGCGCATCTTGCGCACCAGCTCGGCCTTCTGTTCGGCGGCGCCCCGGCGGTCGCGGTTGCGGTGCGGACCGTTATTCTGCCGTTCGGCACGGGACAACTTCTTGCGCTGGCCGCCGCCTTGGCCCACGGGGTTGTTGATGTTCTTGCTGTCGGTCACGGGTTCTCCCGGTGGTGAGGTGGGGCGGTCTGGGACCTCGTCGTCGCCCGGACCTTACGCGTAAGGGCGGGCCGGCTACCACAGAGCATCACGACCGGTGAACGGCGAGGAAGGCGGCTGCGCCGTGTGACGTCACCCGCCGATCCGCCTGCTGTCCGCCGCGACACGTCGCACCACCACCGCGAACCCCGCGACGACCGCCGTCACGGCCGACACGCCGAATTCGCGGAGGAACGGATATCTGTGTTCCCGGACAGAGATTTTGACGGGTCTCCCTGGGAGGTTTTTTCCGACGACACACGCGAGAAGAGCGGACCGCCCACGGGCGGCGCCGGCATGCTACTGTCCAATACGTTGCAGTTTTGGTACCCGCAAATTTCAGGCGCCCCGCCGGCTTCAGGCCGTAGGGGAGCGTTTTGCGTTCCGGTCGTTTTCCGGGCAGGGAATCATCGCGGCGACACGGAATCCGCAAAGTGCGGACTCCGCTGCACTGCCCCAAGGAGACATGGCATGGCTGCTGGCACTGTGAAGTGGTTCAACGCGGAAAAGGGTTTCGGCTTCATCGAGCAGGACGGTGGCGGCCCTGACGTGTTCGCCCACTACTCGAACATCGCCACCCAGGGCTTCCGCGAGCTCCAGGAGGGGCAGAAGGTCTCCTTCGACATCGCGCAGGGCCAGAAGGGCCCGACGGCCGAGAACATCGTTCCCGCCTGACATTGACGCGCCACACGTAGCGGGGCCCGCATCCTTCAGGGTGCGGGCCCCGGCTGCATTCGTTCATCAAAGGCCCTGACAACCCCGCCCGCTTGCCCTCTCCTCGCAAGAAAATTCCGACGCCTCTCCCTCCCTTCGGAATCTTTCGGTACGTGCCGCTCTTCCCCTCCCCCCTCCTTCCATGTGAGGCATCGTGCGCTGTGTCATCGCCCGCTTCCCCTTCGACCTCACCAAGAACGGCGTCGTCGCATCCATGAGGGGCGTCGAGCCCGAGGAAATCACCGGCGAGTCCGTGACCATCGGCTGCCACGTCTACCCCGTCAAGCAGGTCGGCCAGGTCGTCACAGGCCAGGACCGCCGCGACTTCACAGCCGGTGAAGTCGTCCGCGCCATGACCAGACTCGGCTTCACCTGTGGCGGCCTCGCGCAGGGCAGCGCGCCCGCCCACGGCCTCGATGCCGTCCAGCGAGCCTCTGCGGCACTCGGCGCTCCGACGGCCTGACCACGATCCACGGGTGCCGGTGAGCTGACATCCGGACCTTCGAGAGGACCCGACCGCACGTGCCGGTCGGGTCCTCTCGTGCATCCCAGGGAGGATCCGGCAGTGCGGCCCGCCGCGCCTCCGACCGCATCGCACTCCGCCCGCAACCGACTACCTACCCGGCCGGGACACGAAAATCTGCATCGGCCACAGTAGACATTGAGTGGTGTCCGCGTTATGTTCTCTGTCGTAACCAGAAGAGACAGCAGGCCTGGCAGGGACGAACTGCCGGCGAGCAGCACAAGCAGTCCGCAGTACAGGAAGTTGATCAGCGAGGGAGAACGGAGGAACACGGCGCCATCGGGATCGCCCGGGCGGATGCTTCCGGTCCGGGTACCGCAGGACATCGTGAGCGAGGTGGTCTTCGGTCGAGCAACCGCGATCCCCGCACCGCCGGCAGCAACCGGGCCGGGTGTGCGGACACAGAAGGCCGGCGCTTCATCAGGGCCGGCAGGTGGTGTAGTAGTTCCTTCAGGGCCCTGGTGCCGGTACCGGCACCAGGGCCCCTCTATGCGTTTCACGGAGAGGTGCAAATGACAGCAGACGACTCGTACGACCGTCTCGACGACGACGACTACCCCGCGTACACCATGGGCCGAGCAGCCGAGATGGTCGGTACCACCCAGGGGTTCCTCCGCGCCATCGGCGAAGCCCGCCTGATCACACCGCTGCGTTCGGAGGGCGGCCACCGCCGCTACTCCCGCTACCAGCTCCGCATCGCCGCCCGTGCCCGCGAACTCGTCGACCAGGGCACCCCGATCGAGGCCGCCTGCCGCATCATCATCCTCGAGGACCAGCTCGAGGAGGCCCAGCGCATCAACGCCGAGTACCGCCGCGCCGCCGAATCGGGCACGCCCCCGCAGCAGGCTTGAGGCGAGTACGCCCCGCTGCCGGCACCGGTCGGCCGACCCGTCGGTGACGATGCACCCGCCGGGAACGCCGGGCGGCCGCCGGCGCCGGCCGAGGCCGTCGCAGCCGTGGACCGCAGCAGGCGGATACCGCACCGGAGGTGTGGGCCCGTGCCGCGGCGGCGGTCACGACCAGGGGTGCCTCAACCATCCGAGCGCCACATGGCCGCGTGGCCCGCGGGTGGACGCCCCCCGGCCCGGCCTGTCGACGGCGCGGTGCAACCCCTCCGACCGAGTCGCAGAGGCTCGGCCCTCCCTGCGGCCGAGCCCCCTCTGTCGCTACGAGCACGCTGTCGTGAAGATCCTGTCCAGGTGGTGGTGGAGTACCGCGATCGCCGACTCCGGGCTCCGCTGGCCCACGAGGATGCTGGTGCCCATGGTCGCCGCCATCGCGAGCAGGCTGATCGCCTCGGTGCGGGCGTCGGCTTCCGGATCGGCCAGGCCGGCCCCCTGCGCCTGCTCCACGAGTCCGGCCAGGGCGTTCTCCGCGGCGTCGGGCTTGTCGATGAACGGCTGCGCGGCCAGTGCCTCGTCGGTCACGGACAGGATCGCGTAGGAGCTGTACAGGAGGTGGAACGTACGGCTCTCCTCGTCGGTCGGCAGCGAGGCCAGCAGCAGCGCCTCCACCGTCGCGCGCGGGCCCGGGTCCGGGCCGGCAGCGGCCAGGCGGGCACCCACCCTCGCGTTGAAGCGGTCGGTCAGGTGCCGGAGACCATAGAAGAGCAGCTTCTCCTTGGTCTCGAAGTAGTACTGCACGAGCCGGAGCGACACACCGGCCTCCGCGGCCACGTCGCGCATGCCGACGGCGTGCAGCCCGCGCCGCCCCGCGACCTGGATGAGCGCCTCGGCGATCTGGGCTCGCCGCGTCTCGTGGTCCACGCGCTTCGGCATGTTCCCGTGTCTCCGCTTGTCGATGGTGATCCGCGTTCCGCCGCCCCCTCTTCATGGTACCGATGTATCACAGTAGTGATACGGTCGTACCACGAACAGCGGATCTTCACAGGAGGTGCCGTCTTGCCCGAGAACACCGTCCGCGCCCGCCGCGACATCGGCCGCTACGTCAACGACACCCTGCGCGACCGGTACTTCGCCGCCGCCGACGTCCTCTACGCGATGGGGGCACCCGCCCGCTTCGAGACGGACGTGGAGACCAGCTTCGGCACCACCCACGTCTACCGGTACGGGCCCGCGGATCCGGCAGCCGAGTCCCGGACCCCGATCGTCCTCATCCACGGCGCCGGCTACAGCTCGGCGATGTGGTACCCCAACACCAAGGGACTCAGCCTCAACCGCCCCGTCTACGCTCTCGACACCCCCGGTGACGCCAACCGCAGCATCCACCGCGAGCCCATGTGGCAGCCCGAGCGCGCCGCCCAGTGGCTGGAGGAGGCCCTCGGCGCTCTCGGGCTCGGCCGGGTCCACCTCGTCGGCTCCTCGTACGGCGGCTGGCTGGTGCTCAACCAGGCGCACCGGCGACCCGGACGGCTCGCCTCGGTCACCGCCCTCGACCCCGGCGGCCTGGAGAAGGTCGGCCTGCGCTTCTTCGCCTGGGTCTTCGTGAGCCTGTTCGCCACCTTCGCCCCGAAGCCGCTGCGCCCCCGGCTCGCCACATGGCTGGACCAGCCGGTCATCGCCGTCCCCGAAATGCGCACGTGGATCCAACTCGGTGCCCGCGCCTACCGGATCCGCCGCCCCGCGCCGCTGCCGCTGGACGAGGACGCCCTGCGCTCCATCCGGACCCCGCTCTACGTCATCATGGGCAAGCACAGCCTGCTCGTGCACCCGAAGCGACAGCTGGAGCGCGTACCTCGCCTCGTCCCCGGCGCCCGCGCCGAGATCATCACCGCCACCGGCCACGGCCCGCAGATCGACCACCCCGACGTGGTCAACGCCCGGATGCTGTCCTTCATGGAGGACGTCGACTCCCTCGGCCCTGCTGCGCTCGACGAGTAGGGCTATGGCGGAGGCACCACATCATGCCGCCCCCATCCGGAAAACTCTGCACTGAGGGCATTCATTATCTGTGCCCGCCGGCGCAGATTTTGACGGATACCACGGTGAGAGTTTTTACCGGGGCGCGCGCGAAAAAACCAGCACACCCACAACTCTCCTTTACGTGCTACTGTCGATCCCAGTTGCAGTTTTGGTACCCAAGAATTTCAGGCGCCTTCGACCAGCCTCCGTGCCGCATCGAAGCGCTTCATATTTTCCGGTTGTTTTCCGGCAGGGCATCATCGCGGCGACACGGCTTCCGCACGGTGCGGACGCCGGCGTACTGCCCCAAAGGAGAAAAACATGGCTGCTGGTACCGTGAAGTGGTTCAACGCGGAAAAGGGCTTCGGCTTCATCGAGCAGGACGGCGGCGGTGCAGACGTGTTCGCCCACTACTCGAACATCGCCGCGCAGGGCTTCCGCGAACTGCAGGAGGGCCAGAAGGTCACCTTCGACATCGCGCAGGGCCAGAAGGGCCCGACGGCCGAGAACATCGTGCTCGCCTGACGCTGACGCGCATGGTGCAGCTGGGGCCCGCATCCCTCGGGGTGCGGGCCCCAGCTGCACGTGTTTCACACACCCACTCCCCCAGGGGCACCCAGAGAGCAGTATCCGCATTCCGTTCGGCCCGTTCTCGTGATTCCCCGCCCTGACCTCCATCGCGGGAATTCCCTGATACGTGCCGCACCAGGGAAGGTTCTGAATGAACCGCACACGTACGAACGACCGTTTCCGGCGCACGCGCGACGCCGTCCGAGGCGAATTCGCCCTGCCGGAGACCCTCACGCCCGCGCTGCCCGCCGTCCACGCCTTCGCGTCCCTCGACATGCCGGCCGGGCTGCTGGCCGCCCTCGGCGCACAGGGCGTGACCGTGCCCTTCCCCATCCAGGGCGCCACGCTGCCCGACGCCCTCGCGGGGCGTGACGTGCTCGGCCGCGGCCGCACCGGCTCCGGAAAGACCTTGGCCTACGGCCTCGCCCTGCTGCCCCGTACCGCCGGGAAGCGCGGCGAGCCGCGCCGCCCACTCGCCCTCGTCCTCGTTCCCACACGCGAGCTGGCCCAGCAGGTGGCCGACTCCCTCATGCCGTACGCCCGCGCCGTGCAGCTGCGCCTGGCCACGGTCGTCGGAGGCATGCCGATCGGCAGGCAGGCAGCGGCGGTGCGCGGAGGCGCGGAGGTCGTGGTGGCCACGCCCGGCCGGTTGAAGGACCTCATCGACCGGGGGGACTGCCTGCTGGACGATATCGGCACCACGGTCCTCGACGAGGCCGACCAGATGGCCGACATGGGCTTCCTGCCGCAGGTCACCGCGCTTCTGGATCTCGTGCGGCCCGAGGGGCAGCGGATGCTCTTCTCCGCCACCCTCGACCGCAACGTCGACCGGCTGGTCCGCCGCTACCTGATCGATCCGGTCGTGCACTCGGTGGACCCCTCGGCCGGTGCGGTGACGACGATGGAGCACCACGTGCTGCACGTCGACGCCGCCGACAAGCACCGGACGACGACGGAGATCGCGGCGCGCGACGGCCGGGTGATGATGTTCCTGGACACCAAGGACGCCGTCGACCGGCTGACCCGGGACCTGCTGAACAGCGGGGTACGCGCCGCCGCCCTGCACGGGGGGAAGTCCCAGCCGCAGCGCACCCGGACCCTCGCCCAGTTCAAGAGCGGCCACGTGACCGTGCTGGTCGCGACAGACGTGGCGGCGCGCGGCATCCACGTCGACAACCTCAACCTGGTCGTGAACGTCGACCCCCCGACCGGCCCCAAGGACTACCTCCACCGGGGCGGCCGTACCGCCCGCGCCGGGGAGCCCGGCAGCGTCGTCACCCTCGTCACCCCCGACCAGCGCCGCGGCGTGAACCGCCTGATGGCCGCCACGGGCATCACCCCGCAGACCACCCGGGTCCGTTCCGGCGAAGAGGCCCTCAACCGCATCACGGGCTCGCAGGCGCCCCCCGGCGTCCCCGTCGTCGTCACCCCGCCGGTCGCCGGACGCGCGAGGCGCAGGGCGTACGCCCCCGTCGGACGTCGGCCTGCTCCGACCGACCGCCGCGTGACGGTGCGGCAGACCGGGCTCGACTCGGCGGCCTGAGAAACCACATGAGCAGGAAACCGGCACACTCTCTTCAGGAGGCACCGCGTGACACTGGCCAGGATGCAGCCCCGCGCGTCGAACGCCGGCTCGAACCGCTCGCACCGGACGGTGCGCGACGCGATGGAGGCGACCGGGCCACAGGTCTGTGACGACATGACGGTTGAAGTGGCCCTGGCCGTCATGTCCGGCGCCCGCGCCGGCCACCTGCTCGTCAGCGATGAGCACGGCCTGTGCACCGGGCTGGTCACCCTGGCCCGGCTCACCGCGATCCGTGACAGCGCGGCCTACACCAACCGGGCCCGACTGCGCGATGTCCTGGGCGGCCGCGGGCCGGTCACCTCACCCCTGACCGCGGTGGCCGAAGCCGAACGGGCCATGCGCCACGGCAGGCTCGACCTCCTGCCCGTCGTCGACGAAGAGGGAAGCGCCGTGGGCGTCTTCGACCTCGCGCGATGAACCACCCCGCGCGACACGACAGTTCCCCTTCTTTCCCCCGTGAGGCCTCATGCGCTGTGTCATCGCCCGTTTCCCCTTCGACCTGACCAAGATCGGTGTCCTCGAATCGATGAAGGGCGTCGCCCCCGAGCAGATCAGCGGCGCGTCGGTGACCATCGGCCGCCGCACCTACCCCGTCAAGCAGGTCGGCCAGATCATCACCGGCCAGGACCGCCGCGACTTCAGCGCCGGCGAGGTGCTCCGGGCCATGACCCGGCTCGGGTTCACGTGTCGTACGAGCCCTCCGGCCACCGGGCCGGGGGGCTGCTCGGCCTGCTGCAGCGGGATGCCGCGCTGCTGAACGCCCACGGGAACACCTGACGGACACGGCCGGCTTCCGCCCGTCTGTGAAGGCCCCGGTCACAGACCCGGCCTTTGTCGTTCTCCGCGGCCGTGCCGCCCGGCGGGCCGGGATGCGGTCCGGGCGGAGGCCGCGCGGACACGCCGCTGCCCGCCGGGGAACCGGTCGGCACCGCGCCCCGGACGTACCGTGGAGGTACGAAGGCCGGTCCGGCCCGCTCTGCGCGTTCGCGGGCGGGCCGCCCGCAGGAGAAGAGGACGGTGCAGCCTTGGACCGCCACGGGCCGGAAGCAGAAGCCCTGCCGCCACCGGACTACGCCGAAGTCCGGATCGTCTCCGCCACCCCGGAAGCCGCCCGCAGGGTGGCCGATGTCCTGCGCCGGTGCTTCGTCGGCGACGAGCAGCGCAGCTATCCCGCCCCCGGCGGGGGCACCCGCCTCCACCTCACCGTCGACACCGCCCGCGCCGCCGAACCGGCCCGGTCCTGGCTGGCCACCAGCAGACCCCCGAGCGGCGCCGGGCCCCACTCCGAAGAACCCTGATCGGGTGGAGGGGCCGGAGGGGCGTAGGCGGCGGAGGAGTGCACCGCCCCGCCCCTCCCCGGCCGGAGCGCCCCGCGCGCGGGTCAGGCGTGCTTGTCCGACGGCTGGCGGTCGGGCTGGACCGACCAGTTCGGCGGCTCGTCGCCGCCCGCGTCCTCGTCGGCCTCGGCGTCGGCGGCCGTGCCGTGGACCTTGCCCGGCGCGTGGTGGACCGGCGCGTAGACGGCGTAGAGCTGCAACGGCTCGTCGCCGATGTTGGTGACGTTGTGCCAGGTGCCGGCCGGTACGAAGATCGCCCAGCCGTCCTCGACCTCTTGGTCGAAGTCGAGCCGGTCCTTCGCGGGGCCCATCTGGACGCGGCCCCGGCCTCCGTCGAGCCGGAGGAACTGGTCGGTCTCCGGGTGCGCCTCCAGGCCGATGTCCTCGCCCACCGGGATCGACATGAGGGTCAGCTGCAGGTACTTCCCGGACCAGGCGACCGTGCGGTAGTTCGTGTTGTCGAGCGTCGCCTTCTCCAGGTCGAAGCTCTGGGGTTCCGGCCCGATGTCCTTGATGTTCATGCCTTCTCTCCGGTCAATGAGGCGGTACGAGAGCCGTCGAATGCCGGTCGGAACCACCCGCCCCGCGGCGTCGTGCTGCGGCCCGTGCCCGGCTCCTGGCGTCACTGCGGAAGGGATCCTTCCCCGCCAGCATGCCACGATGCGTGATGCCGGATGTCGTCCGTGTCACCCGGCGTGGCGGCACGAGTCGCGGGGCGGTCAGGGGGCCTTGGTTTCGGCGAGGGTGTGGGCGACCAGGGCGTTGGCGTGGCCGTGGCCCAGGCCGTGTTCCGACTTGAGCCAGGCGACCAGCTCCATGTGCCCGGTCAGGGAGGAGGTGCGGATGAGGTCCTTCCATTCGGCGATCGGGCGGCCGTACTTCTTCTCGATGGAGGGGAAGTAGCTCGCGGGGCCCTTCGCTGCGGCGTCGTTCGTCATGGGGTCCGTCCTCCTTGCGTGCGGTGTGTCATTGCTTGGGACCCGGCGGCCGGGGCGAAGTCATCGGTGGTGCGGTGTGGTGTGCGTCATGCCGTGTGGAGGGCTTCCAGGGCTCTTCGCAGGTCCTGTTTCAGGTCGTCCGGGGACTCGAAGCCGACGTGTACGCGGATCAGGGGGCCGCGGCCCGACCAGGTGCCCGGGAGGCGGTGGGCGGTGGGGTCGGTGGGGACGATCAGGCTTTCGTAGCCGCCGTAGCTGTGGCCCAGGCCGAAGATGCGGAGGGCGTTCAGCATGGCGTCCACGGCGGGCTTCGTGAACCGCGGGTCCAGTTCGACGCCGAACAGGCCCGCCGCGCCCGTGAAGTCGCGGCGCCACAGGGCGTGGCCGGGGTCCTCGGGGAGGCCGGGGTGGAGGACGGACGCCACGCCGTCCTGGGCGGCGGTCCATCGGGCCAGTTCCAGGGCCTGTTCCTGGTGGCGGGCCAGCCGCGGGCCGAGGGTGCGCAGGCCGCGCAGGCCCAGGTAGACGTCGTCGGCGCTCGCGCACTGGCCGAGGCGGATGGCCGCGCCGCGGATGAGGGGGTAGCTCTCCTCCGTGCAGACGATCGCGCCGAGGATGCTGTCCGCGTGCCCTGTCAGGTACTTGGTCGCGGAGTGGACGACCGCGTCGACGCCCGCGCCCAGGGCCAGCGGCCGGCAGAAGGCGGGGGTGGCCCACGTGTTGTCCGCGATGGTCGCCACCCCTCGGGCCCGGCAGACGGTGGTGATCGCCGGGATGTCCTGCACTTCGAAGGTGGTCGAGCCGGGGGATTCCAGGTAGAGCAGGCGGGTGCGGGGCCGGATCAGGGCGTCGATCGCGGCGCCGGTCGCGCACGGGTCGTAGTACTCGGTTTCGACGCCCAGTGCGGCGAGCGAGTCGCAGAACTTGCGGGTCGGCAGGTAGACGGAGTCGCTGACGAGGATGTGGTCGCCGGCCCGGACGTACGCGAGGATCGCCGTGGTGATCGCCGCGAGGCCGGAGCAGGTCGCCACCGTCGCGTGGCCGCCCTCCAAAACGGTCAGGGCCTCCTCGAAGGCGCGGCCGGTGGGGGTGCCGAAGCGGCCGTAGACGGGGGTGCCGCGCTTGAGCGGGTCCGCCTGGGAGGCGTCCATCTCGGCCGTGTCGCGGTAGAGGGCCGTGGAGGCGCGGTGGACGGGCGGGTTGACGTAGCCGCCCTGCCGGCTCGGGTCGGAGCCGGCGTGGACGAGCTGGGTGTCGCGGGAGAGGGGCGCATCGTGGGTCATCGGGTCGCGGCCACCGCCTGTCCGGGTTCGGTCGGTGCCTGCGCGGGAGTGCGGCGGCCGGCGCCGAGCAGGGCGGCGAGGAGTGCCGCGCCCGCGGCCTGGGCCGCCACCGCCAGCCAGAACGTGTCCAGGTCGCCCGCGGCCTGGTAGTGGGCGAAGACGAAGCCGCCGACGACGCCGGCGAGGAGTCCGCCGACGCCGGCGGTCAGCCGCTGGACGCCGAAGGCGAAGGCCGGATTGCCCGGCACGCGGTCGACGAGTTCCAGGTCGCAGCGCAGGAAGAGGAAGATCTCGCCCAGGGTGAAGAGGGCGGTGCCCGCCAGCAGGGCGGGGATGCTGCCGAGGGCCATGCCCGCCGTGCCGAGGGCCATCAGCGCGAACGAGCCGGCGACGAGCAGGCGGTAGTCGGCGCGGGCGATGCGGTCGGCCCACAGCGGCTGGAGTACGACCACCATGGCGCAGTTGAGCAGCATGACCCAGCCGAGGACCTGGATGTTGCCGACCCCGGTCGCGTACAGGCCCATGAAGCTCTGGAAGAAGAAGTAGACGTAGAAGGCGAGGGACGTGAAGAGGACCGGGCGGAGCGCGGAGCGGAGCGCCGCCCGCTTCCCGGGCGTCTCCGCGGCCGCGGCCGCCGCCGGCGTCTCGGCCGGGCGCCGCTCCACCGGCTTCAGGGCGGCCTGGTGGGCCGCGGTGATCAGCGCGAAGAGCCCGGCGAGGCCGATGAGCAGCAGCACCGGGTCGGCGTCGATCAGCAGGGCGGCGAGCAGCGGGCCGAGCCCCATGCCCGCGTTCAGGGCGGCGCTGCTGACCCCGAGGAAGAGCGGGCGCAGGGTGTCGGAGACGCTGGTGACGATGTACGCCTTGTTCGCCGGGAGGTACAGCGCCGGGCCGGCCGCCACGAGGACGACGGCCGGGTACGCGACCCAGGGCACCTGCACGGCCAGGCCGAACAGCACCAGTCCGACCGTGCGCAGGGTCAGCGCGAGCACCATCGTCCGCTTGAGCCCGAGCCGGTCGACGACCGGGCCGCCGAGGATGCTGCCGCCGAACTGGATGAAGGTGGCCACCGCCACCAGGACGCCGGCCACCCGGATGTCCAGGCCGACGGCCTCGACCATGAGCACCCCGAGGAACGGGGTGACCATGTAGCTGCCGAGGGCGACGACGAAGGACAGGCCGATCAGGGCCTTGAGGCCGGACGGCAGCCCGGTGAAGGTGCGCCACTTCGCGGTGAGCCCGCCGCCGCGGCCGGTGCGCTTCCCGGCCGCAGCCTGCCCGGTCCCGTCCTGCCCGGTCCCGTCCTGTCCGGCCGCAGCCTGCCCGGACCCGTTCGTCCCGGTCCCGTTCTTTCCGGTCACGGTGAGCCGCTCCCGCCGGACGCCGCCGCGCCGGTGGCGACCGGGCGGCCGGAGGGCAGGCCCCACTCGCTCCACGAGCCGTCGTACACGGCGAGGTCGCCGTACCCGGCCAGGGTGGCGCCGAGCGCGAGGACGCAGGCGGTGACGCCGGAGCCGCAGCTGAAGTACAGCCGCTCGCGCTCCCCGGCCGCGGCCGCGAACGCCGTGCGGAGCTGGTCCGCGGGGCGCATCGTCCCGCCGTCCCGCTGGAGTTCCCCGAAGGGGAGGCTGGCGGAGCCCGGCATGTGGCCGCCGCGCAGGCCCGGGCGCGGCTCGGGCGCGGTGCCGGCGTACCGCTCGCGGGTGCGGGCGTCGAGGACGGCGGCGGCCGGGTCGGCGAGGGCGGCGGCGACGGTGTCGGCGTCCACGATCAGGCCGGGCCGGGGCCGGGCGGTGAAGTCGCCGCGCGGGCCGTCGTACGCGGCGGGCGCCGGCTCGACGGGGTGGCCGGCCGCGGTCCAGGCGGGCAGGCCGCCGTCGAGGACGGCGACCCGGTCGAAGCCCATGGCGCGCAGCATCCACCAGGCGCGGGCGCTGGAGTAGACGCCCTGCGCGTCGTAGACGACGACCGTGTCGGTGTCGCGGACGCCGAGCGCGCGCATCGCCTCGGTGAACTGCGGGGCGCCGGGCATGGTGTGCGGCACGGCGGAGGTGTGGTCGGACAGGTCCCCGTCGAGGTCGAAGGGACGGGCCCCGGGGATGCGCCGGGCGGCGCCCCGGTGGGCGCCGACGGAGGCGTCGAAGAGGACCACGTCCGCGCCCGCCCCGCGCCGTGCGGCGAGCCAGTCGGCGGAGACGAGCGGGCCGGGCAGCCCGCCGGCGGCGGGGGAGGTGATCGGGTCGTTCATGCGGTGCCTCCGGAGGAGTCGGCGGGCCGCCAGCGGGTGTTGTCGGAGAACCAGCGCGCCACGCGTTCGAGGTTGGCCGCCACATCCTCCTCGGTGTCCCCGCCGACCACATAGCCGGCCAGGAACAGCCCGGACTTGACCCCGCCGTGGAACTCCTGGCCGACCGCCCCGGTCAGCATCGCCTCGCGGACGCACTCGGGCCGGCCGGTGCCGGTTTCGGCGGCCGGCAGCTGCTCCAGGACGCCGTTCTGCGGCGGGATGCACAGCGCCCCGGCGGGCCGGTACTCCGGGCTGCCGAGCGTCGAGGGCAGGCCGCACTCGGCGTACAGCCACTCCTTGTCCAGGTCGATCCCGAACGCGTGCCGCACCATCGAGCTGATCATGCCGCCGCCGGTGCGGCTGGCGATCTCGCAGAAGACCAGGCGGTCGTCGGGGGTGATCCAGAACTCGGCGTGGAAGGCGGTCTGCGGCGGGGTCGGCAGCTCGGCGAGGACCGCCCGCGCCGCCTTGACCAGCCGGTCGTACGCCGGGTCCTGCGGGGTGAGCGGCAGGTTGGCCACCCAGTCGTTGTCCCGGAAGGACAGGCAGTCGTGGAGGTAGCGGAAGGGGTGGACGAAGACGACCTCACCGCCCGCGACCAGCCCGTCGACGTGGTACATCTGGCCGGGGACGAACGCCTCGACCTCGCTGGCGCCCCGCCACGGGCTGGCCAGGTACGCGTCCAGCTCCTCCTCGTCGCGGATGATCGCCGCGCCCAGCGACCCCGACTCGGACACCGGCTTCACCACGACCGGGTAGCCGTGCTCGGCGACGAATCCGAGGGCCGTGTACGCCGAGTCGAGCCGCCGGTAGGCGGGGATCTCGACGGGGCCGCCCGCGAGGTGGTCCTTCATGACGACCTTGTCGCGGAACGCGAGCGCGCTCGCGGTGTGCTGGCCGGGCAGGCCGAGCAGCTCCCGCAGCTGGGCGGCCCGTACGACGTCCGCCTCGGCGCGGGCGAAGACCGCCTCGACCGCGAACTCGCGGGCGAGGCGCAGCGCGGTCTTCTCGACGAGCTGGTTGGTGTCGTACGCGTCGAAGGCGTGCACGTGCGGGAGGTGGGAGTACCCCGCCGCGTACTCCGTCGCGGTCACGATGACCGGGGTGATGCCCGTGCCGGCCAGCCACTGGTCGTACGGGGTCTTGGAGTGGGGCGTCTTGGCGAAGACGAGGACGTGGCGCATCGCGGCGGTCTTTCTCTCGGGTCGGGCGGGCCTGCGTCAGGACTGCGAGTCGACGAGGAGCGGCAGCCGGCGCCGCTGGGGGACGCGGGAGATCAGGCCGAGTTCCTCGGACAGCTCGGTGGCGAAGCAGCCGTCCTTGTAGGCGCCGGAGAGGCGCTTGGCGGTGAACGCCTCGATCGCGTCGTGGTCGAACTCGACGTCGTAGGCGGTGTGCTCGCCCGCCTCGCCGGTGGTGACCGTGCGGACGAGGATCCCGAGGTGCGGCTCGAAGGTGTTGACGCAGCCGACGACGTCGCCGATCTTCTCGCGGCGGCCCGCGGGGCCGTCGGAGAGGACCTCCTGCTGCGCGGGGATGGCGGCGAACAGCTGGCGGCCGGCGCGGCACCAGCCGACGTGGGAGGGGAAGCCCATGGCCTTGATGCCGAAGGTGCCGAAGTCCTCGCTGACGCCGAGCTGGAAGCGGAGCGGGATCGTCTCGTGGACCCACTTGAAGTCCCGGTACGCCTGCTCGATCTCCTCGCGGGTCAGGCGCAGCTCGGGGTGGCGGCCGCCGTGGTCGGTGAAGTTGTTGAAGCGGACGGTGTCCACGCCGAGGTTGTTGAAGTAGTGGGCGTAGCGCTCCAGGGAGGTGCGGCCGTGGTTGTGGCGGCCGATGGTGACGCCGATGTTGACGCGGAAGGCGTCCTCGGGGTCGACGCCCTTGTTGTACTCGGCTATGCGGCGCAGGACCTCCTCGGTCTCCGCGCCGGAGAAGACGCCCTTGATGGGGTACGTCTTGTGGTCGGTGACCTGGAGGTTCTCGTCGATCACGCCGTGGTAGGTGATGGAGATGGTGCCGTAGCCGTTCTTGACGGCGAGGTCGAGGAGCTCGGTCCAGTTGTCGGCGAGCAGCGGGCGGCCGCTGGTCCAGGCGTCGCCCTTCTCCATGGTCTCGGTGGGCGTGTGGTCGGCTTCCTGGCGGAACTCGCGGTTGTTGGCGGGGCCGTAGAGGCGCATGAACTCGCCGTCGTAGGCGAAGCTGTCCACGTAGCGGGGATAGACGTGGTAGCCGTGCGACTGGAGGCCCTCCAGGATGCGGGGGCCCTCCTCCATCGCGAAGGACTTGTCGTAGACCTTCTCGTAGTTGACGAACCAGCAGTGCGTGCACTTCTGGCCGCAGGTGTTCTTGCCTACCTTGGTGTCGAGGTCGAGGTAGATGTGGATGTCCTCGGGCTTGATGTCCTTGAAGGGCATCGAGAACGGGGCATCGCCGTGGAAATCGTAGGAAATAGGCGCGTTCTGGACAGACATGTGTTCCCCCCTGCGGTTGCGGTGACGTGATCGTCGGATGAGCCGAGAAGTGACGGGTCGTGCGGGCAGTGCCGGGCTGTGCGGTCTGTGCGGGCGTGCGGTCTGTGAGGTCTGCGGGGTCTGCGGGGTCTGCGGTTTCCTCGTCAGCGGGCCGGATCGGGCGCGGTGGTGACCACCGGCCGGCCGATCAGCTCCGCGACGGCTGCCGCGCAGGCGTCGGTGTCCGCCGCGGTCAGGACGGCCATGCCGAGCCGGTCCAGCGAGGAGCGCAGGGGGCGGACCTGGTCGCCCGGGCGGACGGACACGTCCCAGGCGTGGACGTTCCCGCGGGCGAGGACGGGCGGCGGCGCGACGGCCGTCACGCGCCCGGGCGGGGCGGTGAGGAAGACGGTGGCGGCCGCCGCCGCCTCGGCGGGGCCCCGGACGACCTCCGCGCCGACGGCCCACCCGAGGGCGGCGCGGCGCCACTCGACGCCGGTGGTGAGGCGGACCAGGTCCGCGATGCCGTCGCCGCCGAGCCGGGTGTGGGTCTCGATCACGACGACCTTGTCGCCGTCGACCTTGACCTCGGTGTGGCTGGGGCCGTCGGTGATGCCGAGGGCGTCGAGCAGCTCGCCGACGGCTCGGGCGACCAGTTCCTGCCGGCGCGCGTCCAGAGAGGGCGGCGGCATCATGTGGCTGACCTCGACGAACCCGTCGGCGGTGCCCTTCTCGGCGATGCCGTGGACGGTGTGCCGGCCGGCCGCCGACAGCGCCTCGACGCTGAACTCGCGGCCCTCGGCGAACTGTTCGAGCAGCGTGGCGGCCGTGCGCCGGTCGTCGGGGAGGGCGTCGATGCCCTCGACCAGCGCGACCGAGGTGCTGCCGACGCCGTCCACCGGCTTGGCCACCGCCCGGCCGTGGGCGGCGAACAGGCGGGCCACCGCCTCCGGGTCGTCGCCCGCCGCGAAGGCCGGGTTCAGGTGCGGGGCCTCGCGCTCCAGGATGCGCCGCATCTCCAGCTTGTCGCGGGTGGCCCGTACGGCGGCCGGGTCGACGCCGGTGACGCCGAGCCGGCGGGCGGCCAAGGCAGCGGGCTCCAGGCCCAGTTCGGTCAGGGAGACGACGGCGGCGGGCGCCAGCGGCCGCAGGGCCTCGTCCGTGAAGGCGAGGAAGGCGGGCAGGTCCAGGAAGTCGGCGGTGAGGACCCGGGCCCCCGGGTCGAGGGCGGGCGCGCCGGGCAGCTGTACGTGGACCAGCGCGACCGGCAGAGCCGCCGCCTCCCGGGCGACCGTCGGGTTGGCCCCGACGATCACGAGGACCGTCTCGCCGCCCCCGCCCGTCGGCTGATTCCGGCCCAGCCCGTGCCGATCCTGCCGCATTCCATTTGCCGCCCCCACCGCACCTACTCCCCCCGTACCGCGCACCAACCATTCGCTCGACCGGCGCGGTGAGAAACATCGCAAGCCTGGTCAGCCGCTGTCAACGGTTTCATGAACAACCGGAATTCACCTTTCCGATTTACCGCCACCCCCGTTACACCCGCAACCCCGGGCACACCAAGGGGACGCGCGGCCCGGCGGCCGGCGGCGCCGGATTGGCCGAGACCCGCCGGTGCGAAATATTTCGGCTGAATTTCCGGCCAACCCGGCGCCCCTCAATCGCAAAAAGAGCGACATTCCCCACCGCCGACTGGCGATTTTCGGCCAACACGTTATTCGGGGTGATCGTCCGGCGAAAAATGCGGCGGCGCAGGGCCGGGCGGCGGTCACGGCGCCAGCGAGGCGAGGAAGCGCCGCTGGTCCGCCAGGTAGCCGTCGGCGAAGAGGGCGCGCGGCGCGAACAGCGCCGTCAGGGTCAGGCGCGGCGGCGAGGCCTCCACGTCGTAGGCGACCAGGCTGTGGGAGGCATCGGGGTAGCGGGCCACGCGCAGCGGCGGCGCGGGGAGCAGCCGGCGGTAGGCGGCCTCGGTCTCGGCGGTGTCCACGTTCAGGTCGCGCCCGGCGAGCACCAGCAGGACGGGCATGCCGCGCAGGGCCGGCAGGTCGGCCGTCGCGTCGGCGGTGTGGTTCCGGGCGGCGAACCGCCAGCGGCCGGCGGTCATGTCCCGCGGGTCCCCGACGGCCCGTACGTACTCCTCGTACGGGGCCCCGCGCGCGAGGAGTTCCAGCCCGGTCTCGCGGCGGCGCAGGGCGGCGGCGACCTCCGCGTCGGAGGCGCCGTCCCGGCGCAGTTCGGCGAGGAGGTGGTAGCGGCCCTGACGGAGCCAGTTGACGGCGGGTGAGACGGCGATGGCGAAGCGGATCCGCCCGTCCAGGGCCGCGATCTTGGGGAGCACCCATCCGGCCTGGCTGGCACCCCACAGGCCGATCCGGTCGGCGTCGACGTCCGGGTGCTGCCGGGCCCAGGCGATGGCGTCGGCCGCCTCACGGGCGCGGTCGTCCATGGTCTGGTCCAGCCAGTCGCCCGGTGCGCCGCCGACGCCGGGCTTGTTCCAGGCCAGCGAGGCGTACCCGGCGCGGGCGAAGGCCTCCCACATGGGCCGGTAGTAGGTGTCGTGCGTGGCGTCCACCGGGCCGTCGCCGTGGACGAGGACGACCAGCGGGAAGGGGCCCTTCCCCTGTGCGGGCCGGGCGAGGACGCCGTGCAGGGTCCGCCCGCCGTGCCGTACGGTCACCGCCTCCTCGCGCAGGTCGTACGTGTGCTGCCAGACCACCAGCCCGCCGAGGCCGGCCGCCAGGACGGCCAGCGCCGCGACGGCGGCCAGCAGGGCCCGCGCGAGCCGGCGGCGCCGGGGAGGTGAAGCATGCGGCCGCGGTCTCGTCGGAGTCGACACCCCGCCACCCTCTTTCTATCATTGCTTAAACGATCGTTATTGAAACGACCGTACTGCATTCGTACGTAGACTGGGGCGGCAGAAGCCGAGAGCGAGGGGGAGCCATGGACGCGGCGATCACCATCAGGCGGGGAGTGCCCCGCGGGGCCGAGGAGCGGGTGGCCGGGCTGTACTGGGAGGCCTTCGGCCGCAAGCTGGGGGCGGCCCTGGGGCCGGCCGAGCGCGGCCGGGCCTTCCTCGCCCGCCACCTCCACCACGACCGCGCGGTCACCGCCCTCGCCCCCGGCGGGCAGGTCGTCGGCGTGGCCGGCTACCAGGCCGGGGGCCGCGGCCTGACCGGCGGCGGCGTACGCGACGTGCTCTCCGGCTACGGGCTGCTGCGCGGCCTGCCGCGGCTGGCGCTGCTGGCGCTGCTGGAACGCACCCCGCGCCCCGGGGAGCTCGTCATGGACGGCATTGCCGTCGACCCCGCCTGCCGCGGCACGGGCATCGGGAGTCTGCTGCTGGCGGAGATCGCCTCCGTCGCCGCCGACCACGGCTGCTCGCGGATCCGCCTGGACGTCATCGACGCCAACCCGCGGGCCCGCGCCCTGTACGAGCGGCACGGCTTCACCGCCGTGCACACCGAGCGGACCCCGTACCTCCGCGGCCTGATGGGCTTCGGCGCCGTGACTACGATGCATCGCGCCGTCCCGGCCCGCCCGGCCGGCGGCGCATCCCGCGACCCCTTGGAGCAGCAGCGATGACGAGCAGGCCCGCAGGCGCCCCCGCGGCGGAGCCCGCCCCGCCGGGGGTCGGCACCCGCACGCTGGTGTTCGCCCTCGTCCGCGAGGACGGCAGCGTCGACGCCGGGGAGCTGTACGCGGTCGCGGAGTCCCTCGGCATGACGGACCAGCAGGTCCGGCTCTGCCTCAAACGGCTGATCGCCGAGGGGCGGTTCACCCAGGAGGGGCGCGGGCGGAAGGCCGTCCTGCGCGCCGCGCCCGACGCGACGGGGGCCGTCGCGCCGGACGCGGAGTACGTCCGCCACGCCTACCGGCAGGACCGGGGGCTCGCCCCCTGGGACGGGACGTGGCACCTGTTCGCCTTCGCCATCCCGGAGGCCTCCCGGCAGGCCCGCGACTCCCTGCGCGACACCCTCCTCCACCTCGGCGCGGCGCCGCTCCAGGGCGGGCTGTACGTCAGTGCCAACGCCATCGGAGGCATCGTCGAAGCGCACGCGCGCGGCCTGGGCGTCCTGCCCTCCCTGACCCGCCTCACCAGCCGCGACCTGCGGGTCGGCGACGAGGACGCCCCCGCCCGGCTGGCCGCCCTGCTCTGGCCCCTCGGGGAGATCGCGGACCGCCACGAGGCACTCGCCGCCCTCGCCGCGGACCGCCTGGCCCGGCTGTCCGGCGCCGGCCGGCCGACGCAGACCGAGCGCCTGGCCTACGCGATCGAGCTGGCCGCCTCCTTCACCGCCGCCATGGAGCCCGACCCGCTGCTGCCCCCCGAACTGCTGCCGCAGCCCTGGCCCGGCACCCGCGCCCGCGCGCTGGCGGCGCAGTGCTGGGAGGCCCTGGCCGCGGGGGCCGGCGAGGGGCCTGGGCAGCTGCGCCTGTTCCGCCTCTACGACGGCGTCCTCCCCACCCCCTGACCCTGAACGGATGAACGGAATGGTGCTAGTGTCATTGGCACCATGCTGCTGAAACTGGATGCCGCTGACGGCCGCCCCCTGCACGAGCAGGTGGCGGGAGCGATCCGGCGCGCCATCGCCGAGGGCGAGTGCGCGCCGGGAGACCGGCTGCCGCCGGCCCGGGACCTGTCCCGGGCGCTGGGCGTGAACGCGAACACCGTGCTCCGCGGACTGCGGGCCCTGCGCGACGAGGGGGTGCTGGAGTTCCGGCGCGGCCGCGGCGTCACCGTCGCCGCGGCCGCGGACCAGCGGTCGCAGTTGCTCGACCGGGCGCGTCGGCTGGTGGCCGACGCGGCGCACCTCGGCTACAGCAGGAGCGATCTCATCGAGATGATCAGGGGGCTGTCGTGACGGACGGGAAGAAGAGGAACGGCGCCCGCTGGGCGGCGGCGACATGGGCGGTCGGCGTCCTGGCCTTCCTGGCCGCGCTGCCCTTCGCGGCGAGCGGCCGGCTGCCGGACCGGCTCGCCACGCACTGGAACGGGGGCACGCCCGACGGCTCGATGCCGCTCTGGGCCGCGGCGGCGGCACCCGCGCTGGCCTGGGCCGTCCTGGCCGGCTGCCTCGCCTTCGCCGGCCGCCGCGGGCCGGGCCCCGCTGGGGCGTGGGTCGGCGTGTCGCTGCTGTCCGGCGGAGTCGGCCTGGCGGGGGCGCAGGCGGTGATCGTACGGGCCAACCTGGACCTGGCCGACTGGCGCGACGCGGGCCCGGTCGGCGCGGGCGTCGCCCTCACGGCCGCGGCCGCCGGGGCCGCGGGCCTCCTCGGCCTGCTGGCCGGCCGGCGCGCCGCTCCGGCCGTGCCGGTCCCGCCCGCCGGGGGCGCCGCCATGGACATCCCGCCCGGGGAGCGCCGGGTGTGGCTTTCCCGTACGTCGAACCCCTGGCTCCACCTCGCCGCCGCCCTCACGGGGCTGGTGGCCGCGGGCGCCGCGGCCACGGCCGCGGGCGGGCTGATCGGCCTGCCGTGGGCGCTGATCGCACCGTTCGCGGTCGCCTCGCTGGCGTCGCTCGGCTGCGCCTCGGTACAGGCCCGGGTGACGGACGCCGGGCTGGAGGTGTCGTTCGGCCCCTTCGGCCGGCCGGTGCGCCGCTGGGCCGCGCAGGACGTCGTCTCGGCGCGCGCGGAGACCCGTACTCCCGGACAGGTCGGCGGCTGGGGCTACCGGATCAGCGGACTGGGCACCACCGTCATGCTCCGGTCCGGGGAGTGCCTCGTCATCCGACCGCGGAAGGGCCCCGAGTTCGCGGTGAGCGTCGACGACGCCGAGCGGGGCGCGGCGCTGCTCAACGCCCTCGGCTCCCGACCGCAGTCGGCTGCGTGACCAGTCCCGGGGCATGCCGCGGGGACCGGCCGGTCGTCCGCACCGGCCGGTCCCTGCGGCGCCCTGGCCGCGTCAGTGGTCGGAGAAGCTGAAGTCCCCCACCGTCCATGCGCTCACGTCCGCGATGGCCACGCGGTACATGCCGCCCGTCTCGGGGATGCCGACCGTGCCCTGGATGATCCGGGCGACGTGGAAGTGCAGGTGCGTCGGCGGTGTGTCCTTGCGGCCCGGTCCGTCGAAGACACCGGCGAACTCGCCCAGTCTGTCGGAATCGGCCAGGACCTCCGTCACCCGCGCCCGCCACACCGCTTCGGGGGCCAGCCGGCCCGTGATGACAGCCCCTCCGGTGATGACGGTCAGGGACATCTGATTGCTCTGCCCCGACTCGACCTTGGCGGCGAGGTCCACGAGCAGTTCGTCAGGCTTCGACATGAGGCTCGATTCTATTCGGCCCGCCGCGCAACGGGAGAGCCGAACCCGAAGCGAATGACCGGTTCCGGCCCTTCGCCACGGCCCCGCCGGCTCCGCCGGCCCGCGGGCGGCCCGCGGGCCGCCCGGGGAAGCGCCGCCCCGGCTCACGTGTTGCGGGGCGGCGGGGGCGGTCGGCAGCGCGCTGACCTGCGCCGGAATGCGTCGGGGGCCGCGGCGGCCCGGCCGGGATGCGGGCCGCCGCCCTGGGTGCCTTCGGTGCGCCGGCGGGGACGGCCTTGCCGTCGATCCGGAGGGCCGGACCGCAGGCGTGCGGTGTGGGGGTGCGAGGAGGATCGTGGGGAGTGGAAGAGCCGAACGCACCTGCCTCCGCCCTCCCGCCCGGCATCCGGGCGGCGACGCCGGCAGCCCCACCCACCGGGAGGCGCCCCATGCGCAAGGTAGCCGACTGCCGGGACTACCCGAGCGAGATGAACTGCACCCTCACCATCACAGGCGAGGAGGAGGAAGTGGTCCGGGCGGCCGCGGAGCACGCCGCGTCCGTGCACGGCGAGGCGGACACCCCGGAGTTCCGCGAAACCCTCCGGAAGATGCTGAAGGACGAGGTGCCGCAGCACGCCTGAGCGGCGGCCGCGCGGACGGGCCCCGGGCTTGCCGCCCGGGGCCCGCCCGCGCCGCACAGGCAGTGATTCCGTCATACGGAATCAGACCCTGCACCGTCGCCCTGCAGGACGTGGCCGCCGGGCTGGACGCCCTCGACACGGCCCTCGCCGTCGCCGACGCACACACTGCGGGCTGAGGCCGCGCGGCCCTTGGGGCCTGTAGCTGTGGGGTCGGCCAAAGGCCGACGGCGCGGATTCGGATGATCCGTACGGGGGAGAACGCGGCCCCGGCGTGTTGCAATCCGTTCACCGGCCGTGCAGCAGGGCCGACACCTTACGGACCGGGATGCACGTCAGTCCCGGGGCGGTCCCGCGGGACCGGACGGCGGGGAGCGGGAGACCGCTGGACGCCGGGCGTACGGGATCCAGACCACCGGACTCCGTGTTCCCGAGGACCCGAAGGAAGACACCATGAGCAAGCACGTCCTGGCGCAGAACCAGTACGGCAAGGCCGAGAACCGCATCGTCAAGGTCACCCGCAAGGGCAGCGACGGCTCCTGGCACGAGATCCGCGACCTCAACGTCTCCGTCGCCCTCCGCGGCGAGTTCCGCGACGTCCACCTGACCGGCGACAACGCCAACTGCCTGCCGACCGACACCACCAAGAACACGGTGTACGCCTTCGGCAAGGAGCACGGCATCGAGTCCCCTGAGGCCTTCGGCATCCTGCTCGCCAAGCACTTCGTCTCCTCCCAGGCGCCCATCCGGGAGGCGCAGATCAGGATCGAGGAGTTCGCCTGGGAGCGGATCCCCGTCCCGACCCGCAAGGAGCAGCACTCCTTCGTCCGCAAGGGGCAGGAGGTGCGGACCGCTCAGATCACCTACAGCGAGACCACCGGCCTCCAGGTCGTCTCCGGGCTGAAGGAGCTGACCGTGATGAACTCGACGGACTCCGAGTTCCACGGCTACATCAAGGACGCGTACACGACGCTCCAGGAGGCGTACGACCGGATCCTCGCGACCAAGGTCACCGCCCGCTGGGCGCACTCGGCACTCGCCGCCGACGACGCCGGGCACGACTGGGACCGCTCGTACCGGAAGGTGCGCAAGCACCTGCTGGAGGCCTTCGCCGAGACGTACTCGTACTCGCTGCAGCAGACGCTGCACCAGATGGCCGAGCGGGTCCTCGACCACTGCCCGCGGGTCAACGAGGTGCGGCTGAACCTGCCCAACAAGCACCACTTCCTGGTGGACCTGGAGCCGTTCGGCCTCAAGAACGACAACGAGGTCTACTTCGCGGCGGACCGCATGTACGGCCTGATCGAGGGCACCGTCCACCGCGACGGCGTCCAGCCGGTGATCGCCACCAGCGACTGGATCACCGCCTGACGCGCCCCGGCGACTTTCGGCCGCGGCTGCCGGTTTTCTTGCCGAACGGTCCCTTGTCCCCGCCGCCGCCTGCAAGGAGGCTGTGCAGCTGACGAGTCGACGACCGAGGGAGCCGGTGGTCATGCACAGGCAGACGGCGATCCGCCGATGGCGCGGCTGGACGGGCACGGGCCCGCTCTGGCTGAATTCCGTCGTCCTGCTGCTGGCCCCGTTCACCGCGGTGACGCTGCTCGCCCAGATCGGTGTCGTCGCGGCCCTCGCCGCGCTCGGCGGCCTGGCCCGGCAGCTGTGGTACGGGGACTACGGACACGGAGCGGTGCACCTCGCCGCCGCCCTGATGGGGGCGGCGGCGGTCGCGTTCGTCGTGGTGTGACCCGCCGGGCCGGGGCGTCGACGGCGCCGCGGCCCCTCGCCCGTTCGGGGGGACGTGCGCCGAGGGGTGTGCAGGCCGGTGCACCGGGTCCGAGCTGGGCCGACGCGGGCGCGACGGCTGCGGTACGGGTGTGACGCAGGGTCCACCGGTGGCGTTGTCGGCTGTGGCGGTGGACGGCAGGGGTTCCACTGCTCTCTGTGGGACCGGCTGCCGGAGCCGGTGCATCGGACCGGAAGGACATTCCATGGCCCGCGCCAAGTGGGTGGTCGGCGTGCTGACGGTGGCTCTGCTCGGCACGGGCATAGGGCTGTTGCGCAGCACCGAGGGGGCTCGGCCGGCACGCACCTCGGCCGACGCGCTGCCCTCGCGGGCGCTGGGCCTGTCCGGGCACCGCCGGCTCGTGGAGCAGCTGGAGCACGCCGGACAGCGGGCCTCGGGCAAGGGGTCGCGGCCGTCGCGGGCCTCGGCCATCACCCCGCTGCGGCCTTCGCCGCCGCTGCGGCTGCTCGTTCCCGGGCTGGGCGCCGACCTGCCCTTCCGCGCCGTCGAGGCGGGGCCGCCGGGACCGGACGGGTCGTCAAGGGCCCTGCCGGTCGCACCGGCTGAGGCGGAGGAGGCGTACTGGGAGCCCGGGACGCCGGCGCCCGGTGCGTCCGGCGTGTCCGTGGTCTCCGCCCCGGGCCTGCGCCTGGCCGAGCTGCGCCGGGGCCTGACCGTCGAGGTCGTACGCGAGGACGGCCGTACGGCCGTGTTCACCGTCGACGCCGTCTCGCCCGCCGGGGTGGCCCGCCGCGGGCAGCGCCCCGGCAGGGCCCAACTGAGGCTGACGAGCGGCGAGACCACCGCCCTGGCGCGGCTGACGGGCCACCGCCGCGCGGGCTGAGAGGGCGCCGCCACGCCGGCTGTCCGCCGAGAGGGGGTGTCTTCGTCCGCCGGTCGGGGGCTTTCCCCGGGCTGGGCGGCTGGTTGTCCGGCGTGTCGGGGCACATCCCCGGCATGACCGGAACACGGCAGGCGCGGACGGCGGTGACGAGGACCCTTGCAGCGGCCTGTCTCGCCCTGATGTGCCTGCTGGCCGCGTCCCCCGCCGCCGCCTCGGCGGTCTGCGGGGAGGACGCCGCCCGCTACGCCTCCGGTGTGCCGGGCGCGCCGGTCGCACCCGCGGAACGCGAGGGCGACCCCTCGGCCGAGCCCGAGGTCCGGGCCGTACGGCAGCCGGTGCGCGGAGCGGCCGGGGTACGGCAGTTGGCGCAGCCGCCGATGTTTCACGTGGAACATTCAGGTCGGCGGGAGTTCACCGGTCGGTGCGAGACGGCCGGGCCGGTGTCGTCCGGGCGGGCGGTGCGGAGCGTGGTCCTGCGCTGCTGAGCGGGCCGAGCAGCAGCGCACCGACCCACCACCCCCAGCACCGTGAGGTTTCCGCCATGCCCATCGACCCCTTCGCCGCCCTGAACGCCCTGATCCGCGCCGAGGCCTCCCGCTTCTCTCCCCCCTCGGGGACGGCACCCGCGGCCCGGCGGGCGGCATCCGACGAAACCGACGCCGCGCCCGCGGCGCCGTCCGTCCCCGAGGCGGCGGTGCCGCGCGAGACCGCGGCTGCCTCTCGGGCGGCGACCCGCGACTGACGCACCCGCGCGCCGGCTCCCGCACCCCGTCGCAGGGTGCGGGAGCCGGCGCGTGTCCGGAGCCGTTCAGCCCTCGCGCTGGTAGTACCGGTAGTACGCCACCACACCGACGCCGACGCCGGTGATGAGGCCGACCCAGGCGGAGCGCAGGAAGGAGTCGCCGGTCAGGCTGTACAGGTAGCCCATCGCGATGCCGCCGAACGCGGCGTACGCCGCGGCGCGGGGCTCCTTGGCCATGCGGGGACCGACCCGGGCGAGGGTGAACATGATCGCCGCGAAGAGGGCGCCGCACAGGACGCCGTAGAAGACGTTCGCCACGGTGACCGGACCCATCTGCCGGTTCATGAAGGCCGCGTAGATGCCGTAGACCAGGCCGAGGAGGAGGGGTCCGGCCAGCATGCCCGGACTCAGGTGCAGGGGCGCCGACCGCCGGTGGTGCCGCCGGGTGGCGGGTGCCGCGTGTGCCATGACAGGGCTCCTCTCTTCCCCCATCCAGGGCACACCCGGCCCCTGCGCCCGGCAAGTGGATCAACCGGCGCGGACCGCCACGGCGTCGACCTCGAAGAGCATCCCGGGCAGGGCCAGCGAGGCGACCCCGATCAGGGTCTGGGCGGGCAGGCCGGTCCCCCACGTGTCGTGCAGGTGCTTCAGGAGGACCTCCAGCTTCTGCCGGTCGTGGTCGACGACGTAGGTCCCGATGCGGACGACGTCGGCGGGGCCCAGGCCGACGGCCGCCAGGGCGGTCCGCAGGTTGGCGAAGGCCCGGGCGACCTGCTCCTCGAAGTCGTCGGAGACGACGTGCCCCGTCCCGTCGGAGCCGTACTGGCCGGCGATGAAGACCTGCTCGCCCGGGGCGGAGACGACGTGGCTGTAGCCGAAGCCGGTCGGGTCGTGGAGTTCCGCGGGGTTGGTGATGCTGCGCGTCATTGCCGGGCTCCGGATTCTGTCGGATCGGTTGCTGTCGGATCGGTTGCTGGCGGATCGGTTGCTGGCGGATCGGTTGCTGGCGGGTCGGTGGCTGGCGGGTCGGTGGCTGGGTCGGTGGCTGGGTCGGTGGCTGGCGGGTCGGACGTTCTCGGATCGGTCAGGTCGTCGGCGCCGGGTCGGCCGCCGGCAGGCGGGGCGGGGCGGCGAACCACGCCCGCAGCCGCTCGGGGGCCTCCGGGGCCTGCCGCTCGGCCTCCCGGCGGATGTCGTCGAGGCTCTGTCCGGCCAGGGCGTGCCGCCAGGCCAGTTCGGCGCGGGCCATGCCGCGGGCGATCGCGCACTCGGGGCCGCCGGCGCCCGGACCCCCGGCGGCCGGACCGCCGCCGCCCGGTCCCCGGCGGCGGATCTCGGTGCAGCGGAAGGCCTCCTCGGGCCCCTCGACCGCCGCGACCACGTCCATGAGGGTGATCTCGGCGAGCGGCCGGGCCAGCCGGAAGCCGCCCCGCGCCCCCGGGGTGGAGACGAGGAGGCCCGCCCGTGCGAGCGCCTGGAGCTGCTTGTTCAGGTACGCGGGCGGAAGATCGTGCCACGCGGCCAGGCGCGCCGCCGGGACCGCCCGCTCGGGTCCGAGCCAGGCCAGGTTGATGCAGCTGTGCAGCGCCCACTCGACGCCCTCGCCCATCCTCATAACCTGGACATTAGATGTCCGGGATAGGGAGGGCAAGGGCGTTTCCCCGGAACGGACGTACCTCCACCCGACCGCAGCAGCCCCGGTCGCGGCCCCGCCCCCCGGTGCGTTCCCTGGTGACGTGCGCACCTTCATCTCGGCGGTCCTCATCGCGCTCGTGACCCTCCTCGTGCCCGTGAGCGCCGTGGGGTACTGGGCGGACCGCGAGCTGGGCGACGTCGACCGCTACACCGCCGCGATGTCGCCGCTGGCCTCGGATCCGGCGGTGCAGGGCGTCGTGGTCACCCAGACGGCGCGCGCCCTGTCCGGGCAGATCGACGCGGGGCCCTTCCAGGGCGGGATCGAGGCACTGCTGCGCGAGGCCATCGGCTCCTTCTCGGGCACCCCCGCCTACCGGACGGCCTGGGACGCGGCCAACCGGGCCACGCACGCGGCGTTCCTGGAGGCCCTGACCACCGGCAGGGGCAACGCCGTCACCATCGACCTCGCGCCGGTCGTCGCCCGGATCCGGCAGGAACTCGTCACGGACGGCGTGCCGCTGGCGGAGCTCATCCCGGAGACCAGGGTCTCGGTGAAGGTCATGGAGTACGACAACCTGGGCGCGCTCCGGGAGGGCTTCCGCATGCTGCAGACGGTCGGCGTCTGGCTCCCCGCCCTGACCGTCGTCCTGGCCGCGGCGGCCATCGCGGTCGCCGTCCGGCGCCGCCAGGCGGTGGCCGCGACCGGCCTGGGCCTCGCGGTCGGGGCCGGCCTGCTGTGGATCGCGGTCGCCGTCGGCCGGCGCCTCACCCTCGACGACGTGCCGCCGGACATCGACCGGGCGGCCGCCGGCGCGGTCTACGACGCGCTGACCGCGTTCCTGCGCACCACCGCCTGGGTGGTCCTGGCGGTCGGGCTCGCGGCCGCGCTGGGCGCGTGGCTCTCGGGCCGGGTGCGCCGCACGCCGTGAACCCGGCACCCCATAAGCTCGGAAGGTACCAACTGCGCAGAACGCCCCAGACGATGCACAAGCGTGCGGGGCACGGCACCACGGCAGATCCGAGACCGGCAGACGACTCGCGAGCGGCGGGGGCACCGAAGCGGACATGAGCACCGAGCACAGGGAGCGCAGCGCACGCGCACACCGCATACCGTCGGGGCGCCGGACCCGGCCGCATCCGCTGGCGCCCCCGGCGTGGCTGCTGTCGGGCCTGCGCCCGGAGGCCGCTCCGATCCCCTGGGCCGCCGTGGCCCGCGCCGCCGTCGCCCTGTCCGCGCCGCTGGCCGCCGGCTTCGCCCTCGACGAGCCCGAGTACGGGGCGCTGGTGTCGATGGGCGCCCTGAGCGGCGTCATCGGCGACACCGCGGACGCCTATCGGATGCGGGTCCTCAACATCGCGGTGCCGCAGTTCTTCGGCGCGGTCGGCGTCACCCTGGGCACGCTGGTCTTCGGGCACGGCTGGGTCGCCGTCGGGGCCCTCACCCTGATCGCCCTCGTCTCCGGAATGATCTCCTCGATCGGCACGGTGGCGTCCGTGTCCGGGCTGCTGCTCCTGCTCAACGCCGTCGTAGGAGCCGGCCTGCCGCTGCCCCAGCCGTGGTGGGCGGCGCCGCTCCTGCTCGCCGCCGGCGGCCTGTTCGTCCTCGCCCTCACCCTGCTGGGCTGGCCGCTGCGCGGGCGGCAGCCGGAGCGGGCCGCCGTCGCCGCCACCTACCGGGCCCTCGCCGATGCCCTGGAAGCAGCCGGCGGGCCCGACTACGACGAGCGCCGCCGCCGGCTCACCCACACCCTCAACCAGGCGTACGACCTGGTCCTGGGCCGCCGGGCGCGCGTCCACGGGCGCAGCCGCGCCCTGGTGCGGATGCTCGCCCAGCTGAACGTCGTCATCCCGCTGGTCGAGGCGGCGCCCGCCGCCCACCTGCGCGGCCGCCCCCTGCCGCCCGCCTACCCGGCCGCCGTACGGGAACTGGCGCGTGCCGTGGAGGAGGGCCGCGCCGGCACCCCCGTCCTGGACCTGCCAGCGCCGGCCACCCGCGCCGAACGGGCCCTGGACGCGGCGCTGCGGCACGCGGCGCCGGTCGTCCACCTCGCCGAGCCGCTGCCGCACAACATCGACGACCGGCTGGGCCGGCCCGCCGCCCTGACGGTCCGGGCCCGGCGCGCGGTACGCGACATGGCGCTGTCCCCGGCGTCCTGGCGGTACGGGCTGCGCCTCGCCCTGTGCATCGGGCTCGCCCAGTCGCTGGTCTCGCTGGTACCCGTCGAGCGCTCGTACTGGGTGGCGCTGACCGTCACGTTCGTCCTGAAACCGGATTTCGGCTCGGTGTTCTCCCGGGCCGTGCTGCGCGCCGTGGGCACCGCGGGCGGGCTCGTCGTCGCCGCCGCGGTGCTCGCCGAGGTTCCCCGCGGCTGGTGGGACGTGCCCGTGATGGCGGTGCTCGCCGCGCTCATCCCGGCGTTCTCGGCGAAGGGGTACGCCTTCCAGACCGCGGCGATCACCCCGGTGATCCTGCTCCTGTCGGACCTGCTGAACCACCAGGGCTTCGACCTGATCCGGCCGCGCCTTGTCGACAGCCTGATCGGCTGCGCCATCGCCCTGGTCGCCGGCTACCTGCTGTGGCCGGAGAGCTGGCGCAGCCGGATCGGGGACCGGCTCGCCGACGCGGTCGACGACGCGGCCCGGTACGTGGAGCGCGCCTTCGGGCCGCGCCCGGCCACGGAGGCGGGGCTGCGGGCCGCGCGGACCTCCCGCCTCCAGGCCCGGCGGCGGATCTACCGCGACCTGTCGGGCGTGCGCAGCGAGTTCCAGCGGGCGCTGACGGAGCCGCCGCCGGCCGGGACGCGGGCGGCGGCCTGGTGGCCGCTGGTCGTCGCCGTGGAGCGCGTCGTGGACGCCACCACGGCCGCCCGGGTCCGCGTCAACCACGGGGCGCCGCCGCCCGGACAGGACGAGGTGGAGGCGCTCTGCGGCGACCTGCGCTCCCTGGCCGCGGGCGTGCGGACCGCGCGGACCCCGGACCGGCTGGAGCCGCCCCCGGAGCGCTCCTGGGACGAGGCTTCCGTCCTGGCCCCGGTGCGGCACGAGGTGGCGGCCGCGCACGGCATCGCCTCCCCCGAACGGGCCTGATACCGGGCCGCCGCGGCCGCGGCGGGGGAGCATCGGCACATGAGGCCCCTCCCCCGGCGCCGCGGCCGGCGCCGCCGCGCCGCGGCCGTCCTGGTGCTCGCCGCCGCGCCGGCGGCCGTGGCGGGCTGCGCAGACGTGGAGGGGCTGCGGGACGACGGCGACCTGGGCACCGTCCACGCCCCGCAGACCCTGTGGAAGGACATCCACCCGGACCCGCCCGACCCTGACCAGCAGCCCGGCGCCGCGGCCGTCGTCCCCGGCCTGCCCAAGGCCGAAGGCCTCGACATCCGGTCCGTGGACGCGCTGGACATCGTGCGCGCCGACATCAGGGCCGCCGCCGGGCAGGACGGCGGCACCGGCCGCCTCGTCGACCCGCGGGCCGTGCAGCGGCTCGCACTCTGTACACAGGCTGTGGACGGCGGACCGTTCTGCCCGGTACGGCCGCCCGTGCTGCACGACGTGACCGGCGACGGCCGCGACGAACTGATCACCGCCCTGGACGTGGACGGCCGGGTCAGCGAGCTGCGCGTCTACACCGTCCGCGACGACGGCTCGATCACACGGATCCTGTCCCGACGCGGCGTCCTGGAGGGCGTCGAGGTGGCGGCCGAGCACCTGGCGGTCCGCGAGCCCACGTCGAACCCCGAGAAGGTGTCCGTCTCCGACTACGTGTGGGACCCGGAGGCGGGGATCATGAACCTGTCCGAGCTGACCCTCGACGAGTGCCCCACGCTGAAGACCGGCTCCGTCCCGTGCGCGGCGGTCCGGGGCTGAGGGCCGGGCCGGCATGCGGATGGCGAGCAGTCTGCGCTGGAGGATCGCCCTGACCACCACCGCGGTGTGCTGCGCGGTCGCCGCCGTGCTCGGCATCCTCGTGCACGACGCGGTCGCCCGGCAGGTCGTCGGCGAGGTGCGCAAGGAGGCCGAGCTGGCCCTGGACCACGCGCTGGTCCTGTACCAGTACGGCACCTCGCACGGCGACGTGAACGCGGCGCTCGACCCGCCCGGGCTGCCGCCGCCGCTGCGCAGGCTCGTGGCGCGCGGCAGGACCGGCAGCATGGTCGGCTCGCACGCGGGGAAGCCCGTCATGTGGGCCGCCGGACCGGCCGACGGCAAGGCCCTCGCGGTGTGGGTCCCGTACGGCGGCACGCGGTCCCGGCTGCGCGACCTGGACACCGCGATCCTCGCCGCCTCCGCGGTGGCCGCCGGGGTGGTGGCCCTGGCGGGCCTGTTCCTCGCCGACCGGATCAGCCGGCGGCTGACGGCCACCGCGGCCGTCGCCCGCCGGATCAGCGCCGGCGACCTGGACGCGCGGGTCGACTTCCCGACGGCCCGGGAGGACGGGGCGGAGCAGCGGCCCCGCCACCGCGACGAGGTGCGGGATGTCGCCCAGGCGCTCAACTCGATGGCGCAGTCGCTGCAGGACCGGCTGGAGGCCGAGCGGCGGTTCACCGCGGACGTCGCCCACGACCTGCGCACCCCGCTGACCGGGTCGATCGCCGCGGCCTCCCTGCTGCCCGAGGGCCGCCCCAAAGAGATGATCAACAATCGGCTGAACGCGCTGCACCGGCTCACCGAGGACCTGCTGGAGGTCTCCCGCCTGGACGCGGGCGTCGAACACGCCGACCTGGCCCGCATCGAGCTGGGCCGCGCGGTGCGCCGGGCCGTGGCCGCGAGCCGGCTGGACGCGCCGGTCCGCGTCGTGCGGGACGCGGAGGTGGTCACCGACCGGCGGCGCCTGGACCGGATCCTGGCGAACCTGCTCGCCAACGCCGACAAGCACGGCGCACCGCCGATCGAGGTGAGCGTGGAGGGCCCGGTCGTGACCGTGCGGGACCACGGACCCGGCTACCCGGACCGGCTCATCGAGCACGGGCCGCAGCGCTTCCGCACGGGCGACCCGGGCCGCGGCCGCGGGCACGGGCTGGGACTGACCATCGCCGCCGGGCAGGCGGCCGTCCTGGGGATCGGCCTCGACTTCTCGAACGCGCCCGACGGGGGCGCGGTGGCCACGCTCCGGCTGCCCGTGGGACGGCTGCCCGACGAGTGACGGACGGCGGGGGGGGGGGGGGGGGGGGGGGGGGGGGGGGAGGGAGAGGGGGGGGGGGGGGGGCGCACCGAACCGGAGAAGGAGGAGGAACCAGTGCCGCTCTCCCTTCTTC
>NZ_JBVIGV010000005.1:363283-391924 GCF_055570615.1 Streptomyces sp. NPDC031121 | reverse complement strand
TGCGGCGCCGCACCCCCCCCCCTGCTCCCCCCCCCCCCCCCCCCCCCACCCCCCCCTCCCCCCCCCCCCCCCCCCCCCCCCCCCCCCCCCCCCCCCCCCCCCCCCCCCCCCCCCCCCCCCCCCGGCGGACCACCCGTCCTGCGGAGCCGGCCGGGTCAGACGCCGATGTTCCTGCCGTCCTTGCGCCACACGGAGACGACGGCGGGGCGGACCAGCTTGCCGGGCCCGTCGGGCCATGCCGACGCCGGCTTCTCGACGGACGCGCCGTCGACCTCGCCCGGGTGCTGCACGGCGACGAGGACCCGCTTGTCCTGCACCAGGGGGCCGCAGGTCTCGGCGCCGCGGGGCACGGTCAGGAACTGCTTCAGCTCGCCGCGGCGCGGGCCGGCCGTCGCAACGCCGAAGAGGCCGTCGTGGGAGCCGAGCTGGTTGCCGTCCGTGGAGATCCACAGGTTGCCGTGCGGGTCGAAGGCCACGTTGTCCGGGCACGAGATCGGGCTGACCTTGTCCTTCGGGAAGCCCGCGAAATACGTCGAGGGGTCGTTCGGGTCGCCGGCGACCAGGAACAGCCGCCACGCGAACCCGTCGCCCGCCGGGTCGTCGAAGTTCTCGGCGAGCTCCAGGATCTGGCCGTGCTTGTTGGCGTTGCGCGGGTTGGCCTCGTCCGCACCCGGCTTGCCGGCCTTGCCGCGGTCGGAGTTGTTGGTCAGCGCGACGTACACGCGGCCGGTGCGCGGCGAGGGCTGGATGTCCTCGGGCCGGTCCATCTTGGTGGCGCCCGCCTTGTCGGCGGCCTGCCTGGTGAAGACGAACACCTCCTCCGCGGTCATGCCCTCGACGTGCGAGACGTTCCCGGACGGCGAGGCGGTGGCCAGCTTGATCCAGGTGCCGGACCCGTCGAAGGCACCGTCCGCCGGCAGCCTGCCGGTGCCGTCGACCTCGGCGGCCGGGGAGTCGCCGGTCAGCTTGGCCACGTACAGGGTGCCCTCGTCGAGGAGGGTCAGGTTGTGCTCCTTCGCCGCCCGCGAGTCGCCCTTCTTCATCCGCTTCGAGGAGACGAACTTGTAGAAGTAGTCGAAGCGCTCGTCGTCGCCGCTGTAGACGACCGGGCGGCCGTCCTCGGTCAGCCGGGGCTCCGCGCCCTCGTGCTTGAAGCGGCCCAGAGCGGTGCGCTTGCGCGGCACGGAGTGCGGGTCGTACGGGTCGAGCTCGACGACGTAGCCGAAGCGGTTCGGCTCGTTGGGCTCCTGGAGCACGTCGAAGCGCTTGTCGAACCGCTCCCACTTGCGCTCGGAAGCGCCGCCGCTCAGGCCGTAGCGCTTGAGGCGGGCCGCCTGGACGGGGTCGGTGACCTTGCCGGCGTTGCCGAAGTACTGGTTGAAGTTCTCCTCGCCGTGCAGAGTCGTGCCCCACGGGGTGGTGCCGCCGGAGCAGTTGTTCAGCGTGCCCAGTACCCGGGTGCCGGACGGGTCGGCGGAGGTCTTCACCAGGTCGCTGCCGGCGACGGGCCCGGAGAGGCGGAACTCGCTCGTCGCGGTGAGGCGGCGGTTGAGCGGGTGGCGGTTCACGGCGGTCAGCCGGCCGCTGCGGTGGTCCTCCTGGACGACGACCACGCCGAGGCCGTGCGCGGCCCAGGCGATCTCCACCTGCTCGCGGGTCGGGTTCTCCGGGTCGTAGCCCCGGAACATCAGCTGCTCGTCGGTGTACTCGTGGTTGGCGACGAGGAGCTGCTGCCGCTCGTAGCCGCTGCCGAGCGGGAGCAGTGCGAGGAAGTCGTTGTTGTAGCCGAACTGGCCTGCCTGGGCGGCGGCGGTCTGCCGGTCCGGGTGGAAGGCGGGGGCGCCCTTGACTATGGGGTCGCCCCAGCGGATGACCACGTTCTGCTCGTAGCCGGCGGGGACGGTGACGCGGTCTTCCGTGTTCGGCGCGACGGGCGTGAAGCGCAGGCCGCGGGCCCCCGCGGCGTCGGCGGCGCCGTCGGCGGCGAACGTGTCCGCGACGGGGGCGGCGACCGCGGGGGATCCGCTGCCGCCGACCGCCGCCGCGGTCCCGGCGGCGGTGGCGACGGTGACGACAGCGGCGGTGCGCAGCATGGAGCGGCGGGAATAGGCGCGCGCGATGACGTCGCCGACGTACTCGTTGCCGCTCGTGTTCGGGACCTCGTGGAAGCAGGCGTCCCCGCAGCGGTAGCGGCAGGTGAGGGCGGAACGGCCGCCCCCGTGCGGGGTGCCGATGAGCGGCAGGAGCTTGCGCACGAGAAATCCTCCGTAGCTGCACGGGCCGACGGGAAAGTCGACCGGATCCAGCGGTGACGCTAGGGCGGGCCCGCGCCGGTACGGCGGCCGCGGGATGAACGCCCGGTGAACCGGGCGCGTCAGAGCGGGAGTTCACGGCCCGCGGCGGCGGGCAGGGTGGCGGCCCCTGCCTTTCGGCCACTTCCGGCAGCCCGGCCGCAGTCACCCGACACCCGACGCAAAAACACCCAATTCGGTTGGTACGGCGCCGCTTCAGTGAAGCGGAAGGACGCGGTACGGTGCCGGTCAGCGCGGTCCGCGGGGGCAATTCCCCGCGGAGACCGGAACAAACGGGAGATGTGGGAGAAGGCCGAAAAGGGAGGGAGCGGGGCGGGCGCCACGAAAGGTGACCCTGCCGACGTTCCACCCGAGGGGCCGATAACCTTACGTGTCCACTCTGGGCAGGGATCAACCGCGCAGCACGGACAAAAGACGCACGCACTCATGCGAAAGGCCTGGCCCATGGGTATTCGGAGCTTGTTGCGCAAGGTTTTCGGACGGTCCGCCGAGCCGGTTCCGGAGACGACCGAGGCCACCTCCACCACCTCTTCGCCTGCCGTGCCCAACCAGGCGGAACGCAACCCGCTGGACGCGGCGGCCGACCTCGTCGCGGCGTCCTTCGACAACCCGACCGTCCCGCCGCAGTCCGCGCCGCGCGACCGGGAAGCGGGCGCCGTCGTCCTGACCGCGACGGCCACGGACGCGACCGTCCCCGAGGCCCGCCGCCCCCTTTCCCCGTCCCAGCCGCCGCACTCCGACACCGCGGCCGGCGCCGGTGGCGGTGGCGAGGCCGCGGAGCCCGCACGGGCCCCCGAAGCCGCCGAACCGGCCGCCGATGCCGCCGCCCCCGCGCAGCCGGAGGCCGAAGCCGCCGAGCCGGCCGCCGATTCCGCCGCCCCGGAGCCGCAGGCCGACGCCTCCGCCGAAGCGGAGCCCCGGCCCGCGCCCGAGGCCGCCGCCGACGAGGCCCCCACCGCCACGGCCGAGTCCGCCCCCACCGCCGAAGCCGAGCCCGAAGCCCAGCCCGAGGCCCAGCCTGTGGCCGAGGCCGCCGCCGACGAGGCCCCGGCCGAGCAGGCGGAGGCCACCCCCGAAGCCGAAGCCGCCCCCGCGGGTGAGGCGCAGCCGGAGACCGCGACCGCCGAGGCCGAGGTCGCCGCCGAGGCCGAGGCCCAGCCCGCGCCCGCCGCCACCGAAGCGAAGCCCGCCACCGAAGCGAAGCCCGAGGCCGAAGCGAAGCCCGAGGCCGACGCGAAGCCCGTCGCCGAAGCGGAGCCCGCCACCGAGGCCGACGCGGGGACCGTGGCCGAGCCGCAGGCCGAAGCCGCTCCCGAGGCCGAGGCCGAGCCCGTCGCCGAGGCCGTGGTGGCCGAGGGGCCCGCCGTCGCGGCGGCCGTCGTGCGGAAGCGGGCCCCCGAGGTGGCCGCCGCCTACAAGGCCGCCGGGCAGGTGCTCCGCGGCAAGGGCCGTACCGGAGCACGCGCCAAGGTGTACCTGGTCCTGGACCGCTCCGGCTCCATGCGCCCGTTCTACAAGGACGGCAGCGCCCAGCACCTCGCCGACCACGCGCTGGCGCTCGCCGCGCACCTCGACGCCGAGGCGACCGTGCACACCGTGTTCTTCTCCACGGAGGTGGACGGCACCGCCGACCTGAGCCTCGAAGCGCACGACGCCTCCTGGGTGGAGGCCCGCCACGGCGAGCTGGGCCGCATGGGCCGCACCAGCTACCACGTCGCCGTGGAGCAGGTCCTGAAGCGGTACCGCGAGGACGGCGGCACGGGCCCGGCCCTCGTCGTGTTCCAGACGGACGGCGCCCCCGACAGCCGCCAGCCCGCGAAGCAGGCGCTCGCGGACGCGGCCGACGCCGCACCGGAGGTCCACTGGCAGTTCGTCGCGTTCGGCGACCACGACAACAAGGCCTTCGACTTCCTGCGCAAGCTGGACGGCGCGAACACCGGCTTCTTCCACGCCGGGCCCGCCCCCCGCGAGCTGACCTCCGCGGCCCTGCTCAAGGGCGTCCTGGAGCACTTCTGAGCCGCCGCACCCCCGCAGGACCGAAAGCGAAGGCGCCCCCGCCCCGGAGAGATCCGGAGCGGGGGCGCCTTTCGCCGTCCGCCGGGCAGGCGGCTACTGGTGCTGCTTGACCGACTTCTCGACCGGCTCGGAGGTCTTCGTCTCCACCGGCTTGCGCAGCGCGATGTTCAGCTCCCGCAGGCGGGACTCCTCCAGCACCGTCGGCGCGCCCATCATCAGGTCCTGCGCGTTGCCGTTCAGCGGGAACGCGATGGTCTCGCGGATGTTCGGCTCGTCCGCGAGCAGCATGACGATGCGGTCGACGCCCGGGGCGATGCCGCCGTGCGGCGGGGCGCCGAGGCGGAACGCGCGCAGCATGCCGGCGAACTCGCGCTCGACGGTCTCCGCGTCGTAGCCCGCGATCTCGAAGGCCTTCAGCATGACCTCGGGCTCGTGGTTGCGGATGGCGCCGGAGGACAGCTCGATGCCGTTGCAGACGATGTCGTACTGCCAGGCCAGGATGTCGAGCGGGTCCTTCTCCTCCAGGTCCTTCATGCCGCCCTGCGGCATGGAGAACGGGTTGTGCGAGAAGTCGATCCTGCCGGTCTCCTCGTCCCGCTCGTACATCGGGAAGTCGACGATCCAGCAGAACCGGAAGACGTTCTCCTCGAACTGGCCGGCGCGCTTGGCGGCCTCGACCCGGACCGGGCCCATGATCTTGGAGACCTCGTCGAACTCGCCGGCGCCGAAGAACACGGCGTGGCCGGGGGCCAGGCCCAGGCGCTCGGTGAGGACCTTGACGTTCTCCTCGGTGAGGAACTTGGCGATCGGGCCCGTCAGCGAGCCGTCCTCGCCGACGCGCACCCAGGCCAGGCCCTTCGCGCCGAGCGAGACGGCGAAGTCGCCGAGGCCGTCGAAGAACTTGCGGGGCTGCGCGGCGGTGTCCGGGACCGGCAGGGCGCGGACGTGCTTGCCGGCGAACGCCTTGAACTCGGAGTTCGCGAAGACGTCGGTGATGTCGACGAGCTCCAGCTTGGCGCGCAGGTCCGGCTTGTCGTTGCCGTACTTGAGCATCGACTCGCGGAACGGGATCCGCGGGAAGGGCGAGGTGACCTCGCGGCCGCCGCCGAACTCGGTGAAGAGCTCGGTCATCAGCTTCTCGATCGGCTGGAAG
Organism: Streptomyces sp. NPDC031121; assembly: GCF_055570615.1. NCBI lineage: Bacteria > Bacillati > Actinomycetota > Actinomycetes > Kitasatosporales > Streptomycetaceae > Streptomyces > Streptomyces sp. NPDC031121. The sequence goes on along the minus strand of NZ_JBVIGV010000005.1, from coordinate 386,443 downwards.
ACGTCCTCCTGCTCGACGAACGACATCTCCACGTCGAGCTGGTAGAACTCGCCCGGCGAGCGGTCGGCGCGGGCGTCCTCGTCGCGGAAGCAGGGCGCGATCTGGAAGTACCGGTCGAAGCCCGAGATCATCAGCAGCTGCTTGAACTGCTGCGGGGCCTGCGGCAGCGCGTAGAACTTGCCCGGGTTCAGGCGGGACGGCACCACGAAGTCGCGCGCGCCCTCGGGGGACGTCGCCGTCAGGATCGGGGTGGCCATCTCGTTGAAGCCGAGCGCCGTCATCTTCTGCCGCATCGCGGCGATCACCGCGGAGCGCAGCATGATGTTGCGGTGCATGCGCTCGCGGCGCAGGTCGAGGAAGCGGTACTCCAGGCGCCGCTCCTCGTTCACACCGTCGTCGGTGTTGATGGTGAAGGGCAGCGGGCCGGCCGCGCCCAGCACCTCGACCTCGGCGGCCTCGATCTCGATCTCGCCGGTGGGCAGGTCGGGGTTGACGTTCTCGGCGCCGCGGGAGACGACCTTGCCGTCGACGCGGACGACGGTCTCCTTGGAGAGCTTGTCCAGCGCCTCGGCGGCCGGGGTGCCGGGGCGGGCGACGAGCTGCGTGATGCCGTAGTGGTCGCGCAGATCGATGAAGAGGATGCCGCCCAGGTCTCGACGATTGTGCAGCCAGCCACTGAGCCGGACGTCGGTGTTGACGTCAGAGGCGCGGAGCTCGCCGCAGGTGTGGGACCTGTACCGATGCATCAGTCATCCAGTTCTTCGCGATACCAGGGTGGATTCAACCCTGACAAGGTTACCGTCCGGGCCGGGGCCCGCGCTGGCGCGCCCGCCCGCCCCGCCGGACGGGCGGACCGGCCCGATGAGCTGTAAGGACGATCGCGGCGGGCCCGTGGTTGGATGACCGGGTGCCGATCGCTTCCCTGCTGCCCGAGCCCGTACGCCGCCTCGCCGCCTGGTGCGCCGTCGTCCTGCTGGTCACCGGTGTGGCCGCGGTCGGCGTGTGGCTGTGCATCGTCCTCAAGACGGCCGTCACCCCGGTCCTGCTCGCGCTGCTCGGCACGGCCCTGCTGGGCCCGATGCACCGGCGGCTCGTCACGATGGGCGTCAACCGCTCCCTCGCGGCGGCGCTGACCTGCCTCGCCGTGACCGCGGTGGTCGGCGGGGCGACGTACGTGGTGGTCGCCGCGCTGATCGACACCGGCGACCAGATCGCCGGCTCGCTGCGGCGCGCCGGGCAGGACCTCGCCCCGCACTTCGGGGCCGCCAGCACCTCGCTGGAGGACCTGGCCGCGAACGCCAAGGGGCTGCTGGCCAAGTTCGGCGGGACCGCCGCCTCCGGCGTGATCGCCGGCATCGGCGCAGTCACCCAGATGCTGGCCACCGCCGTCCTCGCGCTGCTGCTCATCTTCTTCTTCCTGCGGGACTCCGACCGGGCCGTCGGGACGCTGCGCTCGCTCGCCCCCAGCGCGTCCGGCGACACCGTCGAGGCGATGGCCCGCCGCGCCTTCGGGGCGGTCGAGGGCTTCATGCGAGGCACCACGTTCATCGCACTCATCGACGCCCTGTGCATCACCGCGGGCCTGCTGGTCCTCCAGGTGCCCGGCGCGGTCGGGCTGGGCGCCCTCGTGTTCGTCGGGGCGTACATCCCGTACCTGGGGGCGTTCATCTCCGGTGCGGTCGCCGTGCTCGTCGCGTTCGCCGAGCGCGGCTGGATCGTCGGGCTGTGGGCGGTGGGCGTCGTCCTCGCCGTGCAGGTGCTGGAGGGGCACGTCCTGCAGCCGGTGATCCAGAGCCGGACCGTGCAGATGCACCCGGCGGTCGTCATGCTCGCCATCACGGCCGGCGCGGGTGTCGCGGGGATCCTCGGCATGCTGCTGGCCGTGCCCCTGACGGCGGCGGCGTTCGGCGTGCTCTCCGAACTGCGGGCTCGGTACGCGCCGGCCGCCCCGGCCGCCCCGGCGCCCGCCGCGGAGCTTGCGGGCGTCCCGGGACCGGCGGCGGATTAGGCCATTGGAGTCACGGTGCTTTCCGGACAACCCCGAACCGGTCCCTGATCATCCGAAAGCGGCGGACCCGAGGGCACCGCTTGCGCGCTGCCGTGCCCTCCTGCGCAAACACCCGAAACGATCTGGACGCCCCGTGGAGGCCGGACCCGTCTTGTAAAGGGATGATTCGAGCCGGTCCGGCCGTCCCGCCCGCAACCCCCTGGCATGCGATTCGTCTTCGTGCCATCGTCGTTGACCGGACCGGGGGGACCAGCACGGCGTCTGCCGTCGCAGGCGGTGCCGACTTCTCCTCTCGGCTGCACCACGACGTGTCCGCTCAGAAGAGGAGACAGCGTGCGCAAGGCAGCAAGGTTCACGGCGGTGGCACTCTCCGCCGCCACGATCGCCCTGGGAACGGTCAGCGTCGCCCACGCCGGCGACTACACCGAGAACGGGGTGCGGATCCGCTCCAACTCGAACACCAGCGCGGCGGTTCTCGGCCTCGGCTACACCAGCCACACGATCACGCCGATCTGCTACCAGGCCGGCACCGTGATCAACGGCAACAAGTGGTGGGACAAGCACCGCAACAACAACACCGGGGTCACCGGCTTCAGCTCCATGACCCTGCTGACCAAGTGGGCCTCCAGCCACTGCTGACCGGTACGCGGATCCACCCGGGGCCGGGGCCGCTGGAATCGGTCCCGGCCCCGGGCGTGCCGCGCAGTGTACGACCACCGGCCCACCACCGAAAGGCTGATCGTGCTCCACGCACGCCGACGGCCGCTCCTGCTGACGGCCGCCGCCCTCGCGGCGGCCGCGGCACTGGGCGGCTGCACCTCCGAACCCGCGCGGCCCGGCGGCGCGGCCGGGGACCGGGGCGAACCCGCGGTGAAGATCACCCCGCAGCCCGACCCGGCGAACGCGCCTCTCCCGCTGGACGCGTACGGGTTCGACACGAGCCAGCAGAAGGCCCTCCAGCAGGCGCAGGACATCCTGACCGAGGCCTGCATGCACCGCATCGGATTCACCTCGTTCAAGAACACGAGCACCTACGTCACGGCCGGCGCCGGCGCCCGGCGGACCACCAGCGGGATCGGCCTGGTCGACGCCGAGGCGGCCAAGAAGTACGGGTACCGGTCCGGCGGGCTGCCCGACCGGGAGGCGGGCGCGGCGCAGAAGCGCGATCCGAGCGAGACGGCCGCCCTGTTCGGCCCGCAGGACGGCGCCCCGGCCCACCCGGGCGCCCCCGAGGGCGGCTGCGCGGGCGAGGCGGCCCGCAAGCTGTACCCGCGCAGCACCACGGGGCCCGCGGGAGCCCCGGCCGGGAACGGCCTGGTCGACGAACTCGCCCAGCAGGCCGCGGACCGGGCCCGGGGCGACAGCCGGGTCACGGCGGCCGTCACCGAGTGGAGCGCCTGCATGCGCGAGGCCGGGTTCCAGGTGAAGACGCCCTGGGAGCTCCAGCAGATGGAGGGCACCCGGTGGACGGGTCCGGTCACCTCCGAGGAGATCACGGCGGCGACCACGGACGTGTCCTGCAAGCAGCGGACGAAGCTGTCGGACACCTGGACCGCGGTGCTGGCCGGCTATCAGACGCAGCTCGTGGAGAAGCGGAAGCAGGACCTGGACCAGGAGAAGAAGCACCTCGGCGAGCAGGTCGCGTTCGCCGAGAAGGTCCTCGCGGGCGGCGGGGCGTGAGGCTCCGCCGCGCGGCCGGGGCCACCGGGGCGGTCCTGGCGCTGGCCGCCGCGGCCGGCTGCGGCACCTCCCCCGCGTCCTCCGCCTCCGCGGACGGCCGCCCGGCCGCGGAGGCCGGGCTGCGGAGCCCGAGCCCGGAGGTCCGGCAGGCGTACGACGCGTACTGGGCGGCCTGGCTCGCGGCGAACCGTACGCCCGACCCCGCGGACCCGGCGCTCGAACGGGTCGCCACGGGCACCCAGCTGGCGGAGTTGCGGGAGAACCTCGCGCACTCCCGTACGGCCGGGCAAGTGCTGCTGGGCGAGGTGGGGCACCGCGTCGAGGGCGTCTCCGAGACCGGTCCGGGGCAGCTGGAGCTGCACGACTGCATCGACCTCGACCGCTGGCTGATCCACGACGCGCGGACCGGCCGGCCGGTCGACCAGCTGGAGGACAAGCCGACGCAGCTGGGCGCCTTCACCCTCAAGCGGGAGGGGGAGGGCGGCCCGTGGCGGGTGGCTTCGCTCCGGGTGATCGGCGAGAACTGCTGAGCGGGGGACCGGGTTTCACGTGAAACATCAACAGCCGCCGACAGCCGACGCGGACGCGGAACGGGACGCCAGGACCGGCGCGGAGGACGGGACCGGCGCGGAGCGCGAGGCCAGCGCAGAGGCCGCGGACGGCGCAGAGGCCGCAGGCGGTGCGGAGGCCGCGGACGGCGCAGAGGCCGCGGGCGGTGCGGAGGCCGCGGACGGCGCAGAGGCCGCGGGCGGTGCGGAGGCCGCGGGCGGTGCGGAGGCCGGCGGCGATGCACAGACGCAGGCCGACCCGGAGATCCGGACCGACGCGCGGACCGGGGCCGAGGTGGAGGCCGCGGCCGACGGGGAGGGGCCCGGCGGTGGCTCCGTTCCGGAAGGCGGCCTCGGGGACGGCGGGTCGCTGCGGCGGCGCCGGCGGATGCTGGCCTGGGTCGTCGCCGGAGCCGTCCTGCTGACCGGGGCCGGGGTCGCGCTCGGCGCGTCCATCCGCTCCCCCGCCCAGGTCGCCGCCGACGCGGCGGCGCCGCCGCCCTCCGTCCTGTCCGACCGCGTGGAGCGCCGCGTGCTCACCTCCTCCGTCGTCGTCCGCGGCACGGTCGCCGCCGAGCAGGTGGTGTCGCTCTCGCCGGGCGCGGGGGCCGCGGCGGTCGCGGGCGGGGGCGGCAAACCCGTCGTGACGCGGATCGCCAAGCAACCGGGGGCCGCCGTACAGGCCGGCGAGGTGCTGGCCGAGGTGTCGGGGCGGCCGGTGTTCGCGCTGACCGGCCCGCTGCCGGTCTACCGGGACCTCAAGCCGGGCGCCACCGGCAAGGACGTGGGCCAGCTCCAGGCCGGCCTCAGGGCGCTCGGCCACTCCACCGGGAAGGACCCGGCGGGTACGTACGGCCCCGGCACCAAGGCCGCCGTCACCGCCCTGTACACCGCGCTCGGCTACGCGCCCCGGCCGGCCGACCCCGGCGACGCGGAGAAGCTCCAGGCGGCGGAGGACGCCGCCGACACGGCGAAACGGCAGGTCGCGACGGCCAAGACCGCCCTGGCGAAGGCGAAGGCGGCCGACGGTGCGGACACCGCCGAGGCGCAGCAGCAGCTGGCGTTCGCGCAGGCCGACCTCGCCAAGGCCGCCGGCCGGCTGGAGGCGGCCCGAGCGGCGGCGGGCCCTATGGTCCCGGCCGACGAGCTTGTCTTCCTCAAGGGCTTCCCCGCGCGGGTCGACGCGGTGCGGGCCGCGGTCGGCGAGCCCGTCCCCGACGGGCTGCTGGTCCTGTCGGCCGGAGCCCCGGTGATCCGCTCCGCGCTCCCGGCACACCAGCGGGAGCTGGTCAAGCCGGGCATGAAGGTGGAGGTGCTGTCCGAGGCCACCGGCCTGACCGCCACCGGCACGGTCGCCTCCGTCGCCGACACCCCGGCCCCGGCCGCCGGGGCGCCGGGCGGCGCGGCCCCCGGTGCCGCCCAGCCAGGCGGCGGCCCGGACGGCGCACCGGGCGGCGCCCCGGACCCCGGCGGGTACGCCCTGACGGTCACCCCCGACAAGGCGCTCGACACCCGCCTCGCCGGGCAGGGCGTCCGGCTCACCGTGACGGCGGCCTCCTCCGGCGCGCCGGTCCTCGTCGTCCCGCTGTCGGCGGTGTCCGCGGGCGCGGACGGCCGGACCACGGTCACGGTGCTCGGCGCGGATCCCGCCGACACGGCCGCCCGGCGCCGCGTGGAGGTCCGGGCCGGGATGTCCGCCGACGGCATGGTCCAGGTCGAGCCGGTCGGCGGCGCCGCGCTCGCCGACGGGGACCGGGTCCTGGTCGCGCGGCCGGCGCCGTGAGCGGGCCCCGTACGGACGGGCCGGCCGGGGCGCCGCCCGTCGTCCGCTTCGAGGGCGTCGGGCTCACCTACCCGGGCCCCCCGCCCGTCGAGGCGCTGCGGCCGTGCCGGCTGACGGTGCGGCGCGGCGAGTACGTCACCGTCGTCGGCCCCTCCGGCTCGGGCAAGTCGACCTTCCTGAACGTCGCCGGGCTCATCGACGCGCCGACCGCCGGTCGGTACCTCCTCGACGGCATCGACACGGGCGCGCTGCGCGACCGGGACCGCACCGCCCTGCGCGGGCAGCGCATCGGCTTCGTCTTCCAGTCCTTCCACCTGCTGCCGCACCGCAGCGCCCTGGAGAACGTCCTCCTCGCGATGGTCTACAACGGCGTCCCGCGCGGCCGGCGCGCCGCCCGGGCCCGTACGGCGCTGGAGCGCGTGGGCCTGGGCCACCGCACCGGACACCTGCCCACCCGGATGTCCGGCGGCGAGCGGCAGCGCGTCGCCATCGCCCGCGCGCTGGTCGCGGAGCCGTCGCTGCTGCTGTGCGACGAGCCCACCGGGAACCTGGACACGGCGACCGCCGCATCCGTCCTGGCGCTGCTGGACGAGCTGCACGCGGACGGGCTGACCCTGCTGGTCATCACGCACGACCCGCACGTCGCGGCGCGCGGCGCGCGGACCGTCGCCATCCGCGACGGCGTCCTGACCGAGGAGGCGGCGCCGTGAGATTCCTCCGGCGCCGCGGGTCCGGCGGCGCTCCGCACGTCCCGCCGTCCCGGCTGTCGGTCCGCGACCTCGTCTCGGAGGCGCTCGCCGGGATGCTCCAGCGGCCGGCCCGCTCCGCGCTCACCGGCCTCGGCACGGTCCTCGGCGTCGGGACCTTCGTGGCGATCCTCGGGCTGACGGCCACCGCCTCCTCGCAGATCGACAGCCGGTTCAACGCGCTGACCGCCACCGAGGTCGGCGTCCGCGACACGGCGGGCGGCTCCGACCCGCAGCTCGCCCGCCTGGTCCCCAACGCCTTCCCGCGCGACGCGGACGAACGGGCGGGCGCGCTCAACGGGGTGACGGCGGCGGGCGTGTTCTGGCCGGTGCCGCTCGGCGACGCGGCGGCGGTCCGCTCGGCACCCGTCGCGGGCGGCGCCGGCGAGCGCATCCCGGTGGTCGCCGCGTCCCCGGGGATGCTGCGGGCGGCGGGGCTCACGCTCGGCTCGGGGCGGGCGTACGACTCCTTCCACGACGGGCGTGCGGAGCAGGTCGCGGTGGTCGGCCGTGCCGTCGCGGCCCGTCTGGGCATCACGTCACTGGAGAGCCGGCCCGCCGTGTTCGTCGGCGGCCACCCGTTCACCGTCGTCGGGATCGCGGACGGCGCCGAACGCAAACCGGACCTGCTGCTGTCGGTGATGGTGCCGCGCGGGGCCGCGGAGCGGCTGTGGGGCCCGCCCGACAACGCCCAGCGGGCCCGGATGCTGGTGGTGACGCAGCTCGGCGCGGCCCGCCAGGCCGCCGCGGAACTGCCGCTGGCGCTGCGCCCCGACCACCCGGAGTGGATGGCGGCGGAGCCGCCGCCGGACCCGCGGGGCCTGCGCTCGGGGGTGACCTCCGACCTGGACCAGCTGTTCCTGCTGCTGGCGGCGATCTGCCTGGTCATCGGGGCGGTGGGGATCGCGAACACCACGCTCGTCGCCGTGCTGGAGCGGACCGGGGAGATCGGCCTGCGGCGGGCGCTCGGGGCGCGGGGGCGGCACATCACCGCCCAGTTCCTCGCCGAGTCCGCCGCGCAGGGCGCGGTGGGCGGGCTCGTCGGGACGACGCTGGGCACGCTGACCGTGGTCGGGGTGTCGGCGCTGCGCGACTGGACCCCGGTGATGTCGCCGCTGACGGTCGCCGCGGCGCCGCTGATCGGGCTGGTGACGGGCGTCCTGGCCGGCCTGTACCCGGCGTGGCGCGCCTCCCGCACCCAGCCGGCGGAGGCCCTGCGCCGCTGACCGGCCCGGCACAGAGCCCGGCCGGCCCGGTCCGGGGGGGCGGGACCGGGCCGGCCGGAGCCGGCATGGCCCCCCGGGGGAGGGGCCGGGCCGGGACCGCGACGGGTCAGGAGTGCTGCTCCGCCGTCTTGGTCCGCTCCCGGGCCGTGGTGGGGATGGTCCCCAGCCGTCCGGCCTGGAAGTCGTCGAACGCCTGCTGGAGCTCCTGCCGGCTGTTCATGACGAACGGCCCGTAGTGCGCCATCGGCTCGCGGATGGGGCGCCCGCCCAGGAGGACGACCTCGAGGGCCGGCGTACGGGAGTCCTGGGAGGACTCGGCGCGCAGCGTCAGGGAGCCGCCGTCCCCGAAGACCGCGGTCTGCCCGGTCTGCACGGGGCGCCGGTCGGTGCCGACGCTGCCCCGGCCGGCCATGACGTAGGCGAGGGCGTTGAAGTCCTCGCGCCACGGCAGGGTGACCTCGGCGCCGGGGGCGACCGTCGCGTGGATCATCGTGATCGGGGTGTGGGTGATGCCCGGTCCGCTGTGGCCGTCCAGCTCGCCGGCGATGACGCGGAGGAGCGCGCCGCCGTCCGGGGTGGTCAGCAGGGTGACCTTGCCGCCGCCGATGTCCTGGTAGCGCGGGGGCATCATCTTGTCGGAGGCCGGGAGGTTCACCCACAGCTGGAGACCGTGGAAGAGCCCGCCGCTGACGACGAGGGACTCCGGCGGGGCCTCGATGTGCAGCAGGCCGGCGCCGGCGGTCATCCACTGGGTGTCGCCGCCGTTGATGACGCCGCCGCCGCCGTTGCTGTCCTGGTGGACGAACGTGCCGTCGATCAGGTACGTGACCGTCTCGAAGCCGCGGTGGGGGTGCCAGGGGGTGCCCTTCGGCTCGCCCGGCGCGTACTCCACCTCGCCCATCTGGTCCATCATGATGAACGGGTCGAGGTGGCGGTAGTTGATCCCGGCGAACGCGCGGCGCACCGGGAATCCCTCGCCCTCGAAGCCGCCGGGAGCGGTCGTGACCGCCAGCACCCTGCGGGCGGCGGCCTCCGGGCCCGGCTCGGCGACGCGGGGAAGCGTCAGCGGGTTCTCCACAGTCACTGCAGGCATGGTCGGAACCTCCTTCTGGACCGAGTTTAGTTGAAACTAAAACTTTCTGCCACCCGTCAGAACACAGGCTCCCCGCCCGCCATTCCCGTCCCGGCGACACACGATCCGTGACATGCACCCGACATAGGGTGAGCTGGAGATCACGATCCACTTCCGGCGCCCGAGGCACCCGTCCTTCACACCCGCACACCTTGATAGAACTGGCATCCGAGGCGACACCACGATCTCGAGAACACCACGGGGGAGACGATGGGTTTCGACGAGGAATGGGCCCAACTGCGCACGGAGGCGGCGGCACGCCAGAACCCCGCCATGCGCCTGAACCAGCTCGCCGCACCGGACGGCGGCGGAGGCGGCTCGGCCGACTTCGGCAGCGACGAGTCGAAGAAGAAGATCGCATCCGGGAAGCTCGGCGGCGAGGTCAAGACGCAGACGCAGACCGCCGCCAAGAAGGCCGACGAGGAGACGGCCGCCGCCATCACCGCCTTCTCCGGCTGGGACACGGCGGCGGGCCTGAAGACGGTCGAGACGACCTGGGACAACCAGGTCAAGAACCTGCTGAGCCGCCTGGCCACGGAGTCCCACAACCTGGCCCAGACACGGAGGATGTTCCTGGGGCAGGACAACGAGATCTACAACGGCTTCCGCCCGCTGCTGAAGCCCGCGCCCGAGCCGGGCGTCGAGGCATACCGCTGAGAGGGAGCAGTAGACCATGGGACTCACGTACAAGAAGGTCATGTCGGCCCAGTACGACAAGCTCACCTCCGCGGCCAAGGCCTGGGACGACATGGCGAGCGACTTCAAGAAGGCGGAATCGGCCTATGCGGCCGCCACGCAGGGGCTGGCGCAGGGCAACACCACCTGGCAGGGCATAGCCCAGGGCACCGCCTACACGAACTTCGCGGGCACGCAGTACGAGTACGGGGCCGCGCAGACGCAGGCGAAGGCCATCGCGGGCCTGCTGCGGGACGCGCACGGGCAGTACACGGAGCTGAAGCAGCGGCTGGAGTCGGTGGTCGCGGACGCCCGCAAGGCGAAGATGGCCGTCGACGACGAGGGCAACGTCCGCCCCGACCTGACCGCCCAGGAGCGCTACGCGTACGTCCACGACCCCGACGGCCAGAAGCTGCTCGGGGAGTGGAACAAGGCGGCCAACGACTGGGCCGACCAGATCAAGAAGTACGTCAAGGCCTTCGAGGACGCCGACGCCGGCGTGAAGATGGCCCTCGACGCCGCCGTGAAGGACAGCAACAAGGACCGCATCCCCGGCGGCAAGGACGCCACGGGCAGCGGCTTCAACGCGGGCGCGAAGAGCGACATCGAGCAGTACGAGCTGGAGCACGCCAAGGACGTCGCCACCCGCCTCAACAACGGCGAGAAGGTCTCGAACGCCGACGTCGAGAGCCTCAACCGCATCCTGCGCGACAACGGCAACACGGCCTTCAAGCACCACACCGAATTCGGCCGTGACTTCGTGACGGCCATCGGCGGCGCCGAAGGAACGATCAAGCTGTCGAACACGCTCAACAACGGCGCGCACGGCGGCGACTCCAGCCGCAAGGGCCTCTACGGCGACACGAACAAGATGCTGGCGAACACCCTCTCGAACGCCACGCAGGTGGTCTTCGAAGAGGGGAAGAAGAACCCTCCCTACGGCACCAAGGAGTACCGGGAGGCGTACGAGAAGTGGTCGAAGACCTCCGACGCGAGGTTCTACAACGAGTTCATGGGCGACCTGAAGAAGGCCGGCCTGGACAAGTTCGACCTGGACGTCGCAGGTGACAAGGCCCCGATGACGCGCGGCCAGGGCCAGGAGATCCGCGGGTACCAGGGCCTGGTCACCCTCATGCAGCAGGGCGGCGGCTACTCGCCGCAGTTCCTCGGCGACCTCACCGACCAGATGATCGAGGCCGAGAAGAAGGACAACGACGTCTGGGATCTACACGGCAAGTTCGAGGGCAAGGACGGCTGGTTCGCCAACGACCCCGTCGACGGCGCGCTGGGCCTCATGGGCCGCAACCCGGAGGCCGCGACCGGCTACCTCGACCCGGCGAACGACGGTGACATGAACCGCCTCGAGTACCTGACGACGAAGCGCGACTGGGACGTCGTCAACACGGTGGACTGGCGCGGCAACATCGAGGTCACCGGCAAGGACACCTTCGACAAGGACGCCCGCGCCGGCCTCGGCCTGGCCATCGAGGCCGCCACGACCGGCCGCGCGGCCGGCTCGCCGGGCGCGGAAATCGGCCGCCACAGCGAGGCCCAGGCCCGCATCATGCACGACACGATCAACCTCCTCGACTACGGCAGCGCCACCGGCAGGGGCGGCGAGGACTCGAAGGCGAACGGCGACAACCTGCTCAAGGAGCCGGGCTACGCGAGCATGCGCGGATCGCTCGCGAGGGCACTGGCCTCGTACACGCCGGACATGGTGGACACGATCGTCGGCGACGGCACCATGAGCGGCCAGCCCGGTTCCGCTTCCGACGGGGACGACTCCCGGATCCAGAACAGCCGCAGCAGCATGCTCCGCATCATGCGCGGCGTCTCCGAGGACCCCGAGAACTTCTTCCTCCTGCACGAGGCCGAGCGCCGCTACACGGCACATCAGCTCACCACGCAGGACCTGTCGGATCCCGAGGCCGTCAAGAACCTCGCCGCGAAGATCGGCGAGGCCAACGGCGCGTACAACGCGATCGGCGGCGACCTGAAGTTGGGCGAGCGGGATTCCAAGCTGAGTGCCGCCGGCGACCAGCGCGTCTACGGCTACCACGTCGTCGGCGGTGCCGTCACCGGCATCCCGGTCGTCGGCGACATGGCCCAGCGAGTCGTCGACGGCTACTGGAACGAGTGGCTCAAGGGCGTCACCGCGGAACAGGGCCTGCTGGCCCGGGACCGCATCAGCTCCGGCAACGACGCCGCCCAGGACGACCTCAACCGGATCTTCGACAGCTGGGGCGCGCAGACCCAGCGGTCGGACACCGTGATCGACGCCGCCCAGCGGGAAGCGCGACAGAGCTACACGAGCGGGCGCGAAAGCGCCTACGACGCACTGCGGGAGCGGAAGTAGTCCATGTCCACACGCACACGAGGTACGCGCCCCGGGCGGGCGGTCGCCGTACTGGCCGCGGCGGTCGCCCTGGCCGGCTGCGCCGGGCTGCTCACCTGGTGGAACACCGATGCCCTGGGTCCGGACCGCTTCTGCGGCGACGCCCTCGCCTCGTCCGAGGCGGGCTCCGCGCTCCCCGGCCCGGGCCGGATGGTCCAGCAGAGCCTCCAGGACGGGTCGGACCCGTACTACTCGTTCTCGTGCAAGGTGCAGCGCACCAACAAGTTCCTGAGCGACGACCAGCCCAGTCTGGAAGCCGAGTTGTCCTTCGACGGCGCGGACTTCGCCTGGGCCGGTTCGGCGCTGTGGAAGGACGCCTCCGCCTTCTCCTACTTCGTCGGCGGAGCGACCGGTGCGGCCTCCGAGACGCAGGCGTGGGTCCTGCTTCCGGTCGGCTGCCCCGGCGCGGCGCGGCCCAACTCCAAGGAGTCCCAGGTTCCGGTACTCAAGGTGAACCTCGCGGAGGGCCGCAGCACACCCGCGGCGCTCGCCCGTGTGGCGATGTCCGGGGCCCGGCACGTGGCCGACGGCCTCGGCTGCAAGGACGCGGACGCCTTGAAGGACCCCGCCCGCCTGCAGGGGCCGGCCGGTGCGCCGAAGCCCACCGACCCGGCCAACGCGTGCGGCATTCCGGGGTTCCGGCTGCCGGAAGCGGCTCTGGTCCGGGGCAAGGCGGAACAGGGCACGGAGCGCGTCACCGGCAAGCAGTCCCGGACCCGGGTGTGCAGCCTCGACCTGAAGGGGTCCGGGGCACCGCGGATCGACTTCGCGGTCAGCGACGACCCCGTGCTGACCCAGGGGGTACGCCAGGACAAGGCGGCCACCCGGGAACGCGGCCGGACGGTCACCACCTGCAAGGACGGCGACCTGTACCTGGGCATGAGCCTCAACGACGCCTACAGCGACCTGCTCCTCGACGAGGGAATGGACAAGGCGTCGCAGGCCCGCACGGCACTGTTCGAGGCGTTCGCCGACGCCGTGACCGCCGAGCGCGGCTGCGGGACGCCGAAGAGCTGATGTCGGAGACACGGGCAGTGGATGGGCGTTCCCGGCGGAAGTGGTGGGTTTCCGGGGCGGGGGTTTCGGTGGCGGCGGTCGTCGCCGGGTTGTTCCTCGCCTGGAACACGGACTTCCTGGGCGAGGAGGTGTTCTGCGACGGGGCCGTGGCCTCCGGCGATCTGAGTGCCGTCCTGGACACGCGGGGGCGCCTGTCGACCGTTTCGTCGGAGGACGACGGTCAGCCCGGGTTCTCCTGCACCGTGGAGCGGAAGGGCAAGTTCCTCGGCGGGAAGCCGTTGGAGATCGAGGTGGAGACCGGGCTGCACGAGCCGGACTTCGCCTTCCAGACGGAGGTCTGGAAGGACCCGTCCTCCATGGCCTACTTCTCGAACGGCGCCACCGGTGCCGTGTCCGGGGAGCGCGGCTGGGTGCTGCTGCCCGAGGCCTGCGCGGGGAAGGTCGACACGTACGGCGGCGGGCGGAGCGACGCGGGTGCCGTCCGGACCGTCGAGGCCGTCGTGAAGCAGGGCGCCGTCGACCGGGCGGAGCTCGCGCGGATGCTCGTCCGGACCGCTCAGCGGGTCGCGGACAAGGCGGGGTGCGCGGCGGATGCGAAGCCGGAGGAGCCGCGGCTCCAGGCCGTGAACGAGGCGCCCACCGACCCCGGGGCCGTCTGCGGCCTGCCCGGCTTCGCCCTGCCTGCCGGCGCGCTGGTCAAGGACGCGGCGACGCTCGGGAAGGAGCAGGTCAGCGGCGGCAGGCCGGGCACCTGGGCGTGCGGCCTGCACCTGGCCGGCGACGCCAAGGGGATGCTCTGGTTCACCGCCAGTTCCGATCCGCGGCTCGTCGACCGGATCCTCCTCAAGGGGAGCGGGTTCGAGCCCCTGCCCGGCGGCGCGGGAGTGGTGGACCGGCGGCAGCATGCCGCCGTCCTCACCTGCGGGGCCTCCAAGGTCTACGTCTCCATGCGCGGGAGCACCGAGTACCTCGACGTGCTCCACGATTGGGGCTCCGCCGCGCCTCGGGAGATCTTCCAGGCCTACGTCGAAGCGGCAGGCAAGCAGTACCAGTGCCCGGCGGTGCGGCTTCCGCAGCGCTGACCTCATCGCGGGCGGCGGGAGACGGGCTTCTCGGCCTCCCCCCGCCCGCCATGCCCACCGGCAACCGCCCGAATCGCTCAAGGAGACACGTGACTGCCGACGCCCCCGCCGAGCACACGCGTGATTCCGACACCGCCTCGTCGGCCCCGCGGACCGAAGAGCAGCGGCAGGCCGGCCGTGTCGAGGCGTGGTCGATCGGGTGGATGATCCTCGCCCTGGTGGTCTGGGGCTGGTTCGCGTTCCTGCTGCTCGCCGACTACGGCCCGGAAAGCGGGGACAGGCTGCTGTGCCCGGGCCCGCTGGTGGGCCCGCTGTCCGAGGACACCCGGTGCGACGACGACGCCCTGCGCCAGTGGCCGGCCCTGGTGGGCGTCCTCGCGCTGGCGGTCATCACGACGGTCGTGGCGGCTGCGACCACCGTGTACGCCAAGGTCCTCTTCCGCCTGGCGCACCGCAAGGCGCCTGCCGCGGAGCCTCGGGACTGACCGACGGTCGGCCACCCGCTCACGGACGACGCCCCGGCTGCCCGGCCGCCGGGGCGTCGTCGTGTCGTACGGGAGCACATCGGGGCGCATGGGGCCGACCCCGGGAAAAGCGGTTATTCAGAGCATCAAAACGCCCCACCTTCGCGGATTCTCAAATTCCGCACAGGTGGATTCTTTCATTCCGGGGCATGAATGGGCCGTCGGGCCGCCTTCACTCAGATGATCCTCAAATAATCGGGGATTGATTGACGCCTCTCGGCCACCCCCGGCAGTCTTTGTCCTGCGCGGCCGGCAGGGGATCTCAGAGCCGGACGCGCAATACGGGGATGGGGCCGACAGGGGTGCGCATGCACGCACTCCTCCCTTTCTGCCCGAATTCGACCAGGCGGCAAGAAAGTCAAGGGGAAAATTCAGCATGCGTTCCGCAATCAGGAAAAGCCTCGTCTCCACCGCCGCCCTCGCGGGTGTGACCCTGGCGCTCCTGCCCGGTTCGGCCCAGGCCGACGGCACCCCGGCCACGCAGGTTCTCCGGGCCGCCAAGTACCAGGCCTACCTTTCGGCGAAGGCGGCCAAGGGGGACGAGCAGGCGAAGGAGACCGCCGAGGGGTTCGCGGCGCTTTCGGCCGCCGAGAAGAAGCGGTTCCTCGACCTGATCGAGGACCGCACCCTGATCAAGAAGCTCCTGATCGCGGGCGAGGCCCCGGCTGCCGCGGGCACGACCCGGCAGGCGTTCGCGGGCGGCGACGTCGTCCAGGAGCGCGAGACCACCGGCGGTGAGGACGCGACGTCCCCCTTCTCCACCTCGGCACTGAGGGCGTCGGGCTACCGCGACATGTGGGCCTCGTACTCGTACGTCGACAAGTTCCTCGGCGTGAAGGTCTCGAAGGTCACGGTGCGGACCAACTACCAGGTCAAGGGCAAGGACACCACGAAGGTGTACCCGGGCAGCGCCTCCCACTACCTCTACGTGCCGGGCTGCGACTTCTCGCACAGCCCGGTGAAGGAGTGGATCTCCTCGCCGCCGGCCGACAACGCCCAGAGTGAGACCGTCTGGACGGCGGAGTGCTGGGGCAGCTCCTGGGACATGCGCGAGCGCGTCTGGGGCGACTACCGCGGCTTCGTCGGCGGGTACCTGAAGGAGTAGCAGGCCCGTCGGGAATTCCCGCCGAAATCCTTGACCGTATTCCGATGCCCCTGCCGCCCCGTGGGCGGTGGGGATATCGGAATGCTCAGCCGTACATGCGGCGCATGGCGTAGTCGACCATCTGCTCGACCGCTTTCGCGTCGAAGACCATCCGGTGGTCACCCTCCATGTCGAGGACGAATCCGTACCCGGTGGGCAGCAGGTCGATCACCTCGGCGCCGGTGATGACGAAGTACTTGGACTCCTTGCCCGCGTACCGGCGGAGCTCCTTCAGCGTCGTGAACATCGGGATCACCGGCTGCTGCGTATTGTGCAGCGCCAGGAAGCCGGGGGTGTCGCCGCGCGGGCAGTAGACCTTGGACGTGGCGAAGATCTGCTGGAAGTCCTCGGCCGACAGCGAGCCGGTCGTGAAGGCGCGCACCGCGTCCGCGAGGGAGGGCGGGGACGGCTCGGGGTACAGCGGCTGCTCGTACCCGGCCCCGGGCATCGGCTGCTGGGGCGGGGCGTACTGCTGCTGGGCGCCCGGATTCTGGTCGTAGCCGTACATGGCCGTCAGCCTACCGAGGGTGGGCGGCCGCCAGGCGCCCGGATCCGGTCAAGGGGTCCCCTTGATCCCGTCCAGGAAGGGCGCCCACGCCTCGGCCGTCACCGTGATCACGGGGCCGGAGGGCCGCTTCGAGTCCCGGACGGGAACCACTCCGCCGCCGACACCGTCAGCGACCTCGACGCAGAGCCCTTCCGGTGCGGTGCTGTAGCTGCTCGTCCGCCAGACAGCGGCGCTCAAGTCGACGTGCATGTTCACCATTTCCGTACTCCTCTGCGGCGACTTCGATCATCCTGAGGGACACCTTGGGGGGCAGCGCTGCCGCCCGGAGGCGGTTGTAGGCGTCCTGGTACCGGCCCACGATGCTCGGATCGTCGATGAGCTGGCCGCTGTACATGCCCTCCGTGTACATGACCGGCGGGCCGTCGCCGAAGGTCATCAGCAGGCTGGATCCCATCATGAAGGGGTGCGCCCCGGCATTACACGGGATGATCTGTGGAACGAAGTGGCGGCGCCGCGCAACAGCGGCGATGTGCTCCAACTGCTCGGCCATGACCGCATCGGGGACGATCGGGTCCCGGAGGATCGACTCGTGCAGGACGACCCAGGACGCCGGCCCCTGGGCATCCTCGAACACCCATGCCCGGCTGCGCCGTGCGGCGACCTTCCGGTCCACCGTGGCCTCGTCGTCGTCGGGACAGAAGGTGTGGACGATCTCCCGGATGTACGGATCCAGTTGAAGGGGCCCGGGAACGAGCATGGGGCTCCATTCGTCGATCTTGCGGGCCTGCGTCTCCAGCTCCAGCGCGTCCTGGAAGTACGGGGCGAACAGGTGCGTCCGCGACTTCCGCACGTCCTCGCAGCACCGGGCGAAGAACCCGTCCGTGCGCAGCACCCGGTCCACGTGCCGCGCCAAGTCCTCCGGCATGCGCCGGTGGCCCCGCTCGATCTCGCTCAGGTAGCTGGCCCCGTAGAAGCTGCCTTGCACCATCTGCTGGAGGGTGAGGCCCGCCGCCTCCCGCTTCCAGCGCAGTTCCTTGCCGTAGAACGCGGGCACGCTCACCGAGCCGTCGATGTCCTTGCGCGCGGCCACAAGTCCGCCTTTCCACACCTCGCACCGTGGAACCCCAAACCCTTCCCACGCTAGGCCGCGCGGCCCCACTCTGTGATCGATTTCTCACAGTCCGCATCCGCCCCATCCCGGGAAGGCCCCATGAGCAACCCCACCGCCGACGCCCAGGCAATCGACGCCCTCATCGAGCTGCGCGCCGCCCTCGCCGCGCACGGGATCACGCTGCCCTCGCTCGACCTGCACCTCCCCTCCTACGCGGGGACGTACGGCACCCCGCCCCTGATCGCCCTCGGCAACTGCAACGCCGGGACCGCGGTCCGGCTCGCCGCCGCGCTGCGGGCGGGACGCCCGTGAGGCCGTTCGCGGCGGGGCTGATCGCCGTACCGAAGGCGGTTCCGGAGGTCCGGCTCGCCGTGCGCGAGCACCTCGGCAGGCCGTGTCCGGAGCTTCAGCTCTGTGTGACGGAGCTGCTGGCCAACGTGATCACCCACGTCGGGGAGGGCACCCCCGTCACCCTGCGCATCACCGGAAGGGCAGCCCGCGTGCGGGTCGAGCTCACCGATCCCGATGCGCAGGCGCGGCCCGTGCTCCGCCGGGCGGCCGGAACCGACGAGTCGGGGCGCGGGCTGGCCCTGCTGGACGCCGTGGCGCTGCGGTGGGGCGTCGTCCGGGGGGAGGACGGAACCAAGACGGTGTGGTGCGAGCTTTGACCCTGGTCACAGTGGGCGGGCAAGGGGTTGCTTCTTATTACCGGCGGGTAGCATCATGACGTTACCGATTGGTACGTACGAGGAACCGTCCTTCCCGAGCCACAACGGAGCCGTCGCCATGGGGCACTACAAGTCGAATCTCCGCGACATCGAGTTCAACCTCTTCGAGGTCCTCGGCCGCGACAAGCTGTACGGCACCGGCCCGTTCGCCGAGATGGACGCCGAGACCGCGAAGAGCATCCTGTCGGAGATCGCCCGCCTCGCCGAGAACGAGCTGGCCGAGTCCTTCGCCGACGCCGACCGCAACCCGCCGGTCTTCGACCCCGCCACCAACACGGCCCCGGTCCCCGCCTCCTTCAAGAAGAGCTACGAGGCCTTCATGGAGTCGGAGTACTGGCGCCTCGGCCTGCCCGAGGAGATCGGCGGCACCACCTCCCCGCGCTCCCTGATCTGGGCGTACGCGGAGCTGCTGCTCGGCTCGAACCCGGCCGTTTGGATGTACTCCTCCGGCCCGGCGTTCGCCGGCGTCCTCCACGAGGAGGGCAACGAGGCGCAGAAGCGCATCGCGCAGATCGCCGTCGAGAAGCGCTGGGGCTCCACCATGGTCCTCACCGAGCCCGACGCCGGCTCGGACGTCGGCGCGGGCCGCACCAAGGCGATCCGGCAGGAGGACGGCTCCTGGCACATCGAGGGCGTGAAGCGGTTCATCACGTCCGGTGAGCACGACATGGAGGAGAACATCCTCCACTACGTCCTCGCCCGCCCCGAGGGCCACGGCCCCGGCACGAAGGGCCTGTCCCTCTTCCTCGTCCCGAAGTTCCACTTCGACTGGGAGACCGGCGAGCTGGGCGAGCGCAACGGCGTGTACGCCACGAACGTCGAGCACAAGATGGGCCTGAAGGCCTCGAACACGTGCGAGATGACCTTCGGCGACAAGCACCCCGCCAAGGGCTGGCTGATCGGCGACAAGCACGACGGCATCCGCCAGATGTTCATGATCATCGAGTTCGCCCGCATGATGGTCGGCACGAAGGCCATCGCGACGCTCTCGACGGGCTACCTGAACGCGCTGGAGTACGCCAAGGAGCGCGTCCAGGGCCCCGACCTGGCGAACTTCATGGACAAGACCGCCCCCAAGGTCACCATCACGCACCACCCCGACGTCCGCCGCTCGCTGATGACGCAGAAGGCGTACGCCGAGGGCATGCGCGCCCTGGTGCTCTACACCGCGGCCGTCCAGGACTCCATCGCGGTCAAGCAGGCCGCCGGCGAGGACGCCTCCGCGGAGGTCGGCCTGAACGACCTGCTCCTGCCGATCGTCAAGGGCTACGGCTCCGAGCGCTCCTACGCGCTGCTCTCCGAGTCCCTCCAGATCTTCGGCGGCTCCGGGTACCTCCAGGAGTACCCGGTCGAGCAGTACATCCGCGACGCCAAGATCGACACCCTGTACGAGGGCACCACCGCGATCCAGGGCCAGGACTTCTTCTTCCGGAAGATCGTCCGCGACCAGGGCGCCTCCCTGAACCGCCTCTCCGAGGAGATCAAGAAGTTCCTCGCCGGCGCCGAGGGCGGGGAGGAGCTGGCCGGCGCCCGCGACGCGCTCGCCAAGGCCGCCGTCGATCTCGAGGGCATCGTCGGCCACATGATCACCGACCTCACCGCCACCGGCGAGGACGTCAAGAACATCTACAAGGTCGGCCAGAACACCACCCGCCTGCTGATGGCCTCCGGCGACGTCGTCGTCGGCTACCTGCTCCTCAAGGGCGCCGCCGTGGCCGCCGAGAAGCTCGCGACGGCCTCCGCGAAGGACGTCCCCTTCTACACGGGCAAGATCGCGGCCGCGAAGTTCTTCGCGTCGCAGGTCCTCCCGGGCGTCTCGGTGCAGCGCAGCCTCGCCGAGTCTGTCGACAACTCCCTGATGGAGCTCGACGAGGCCGCCTTCTGAGGCGCCCGCCCCGCAGCCCGCGCAGCGGCCGGACCCCCCGCCCGGGGGGTCCGGCCGCTGCCGTACGCCCGGCCGCCCGGGCGGGCGGACCCGGGGAGGGTCCCGCGCGGGGCCGCCGATTCCCGGGATGCCGGTGCTTCGTGCGACGCTCGTAGGCATGAGTCCACAGGAGCAGCACGCCACCGGCAGGGGGTACTCCGTCCCCACCGGGCGCCCGTACGCCCTCAGGGAGCTCCAGGCCGCCCTCGGCAGCCTCGGCGACCACCTGCGGGACCTGTACGAGGGCGCGCACCCCACGGAGTACGACGCCGTCGCCGACGCCCTCCACGCCGCCTTCCGGACCGCCGCCGGGCTCGCCCCCGCCAAGAGCCACACCGGCTGCCCCGAGCACCCCGACGGCGCCCTCGACCCGGAGGCGCCCGACGGCTGGGGGCGCTGCCTGATCTGCAACGACCGCCGCCGCCGCGGCCTGCGTGAGCGCGGCGGCCGCGCCGGGCGGGACGCCGCCGCCCGCCTCGCCGCCCCGCCGGCCGGGGAGCAGCGCCGGCTCGGCTACCCCGTGCCCGACCCCCCGTACACCCTGCAGGCCCTCCACACGCACCTGCGGAGCGTCGAGGAGCGCCGGTTCCACCTCACCCTCTCCTCCCCCTCCGACGACTTCGTCCGGCTCGCCGACGACCTGCACCGGGCGTTCATCGTGGCACGCGAGCTGTCCCGGCCGCGGAACGCCTCCGGCTGCTCCGAGCACCCGGGGGCGCCCGTCGACCCGGACGCGCCCCCCGGCGAGGCCTGTATCTTCTGCGCCGGACGCAAGAGGCGCGCGCAGCGCTCCGCGGCGGCCCCGGAGATGCTCCCGCGCATCCGCCGGGGCGAGCGCAGGCAGCTGCAGCGCCGGTTCGAGCGGCCGCCGGGCTGAGAATCCGCCGGAACCGCGGAGCCGCACCGTCCGCCCACCGGCCCCGCCGGCCATCCGCCGCAGTCGGGCCGCAGGCCCGGCCGCGGTCCGCCGGACGGGCCCTAAGCGAACACGACCGTCGTTAAGGTGAACCACATGAGCTCTCCCGCCCGCTTCGACCGCGGCCACACCGACGATCTGATGACCTTCCTGACGGCCAGTCCGTCGCCGTACCACGCCGTGGCCAACGCGGCCGAGCGGCTGGAGAAGGCCGGGTTCCGCCAGGTGTCGGAGACGGACGCCTGGGACGCGGGCAGCGGGGGCCGCTTCGTGCTCCGCGGCGGCGCCCTCATCGCGTGGTTCGTCCCGGAGGGCGCCGCCGCGCACGCCCCGTTCCGCATCGTCGGCGCGCACACCGACTCCCCCAACCTCCGCGTCAAACCGCTTCCTGACACCGGGTCGGCCGGCTGGCGGCAGATCGCCGTCGAGATCTACGGCGGCACTCTGCTCAACACCTGGCTCGACCGCGACCTCGGCCTGGCAGGGCGGCTGACGCTGCGCGACGGCAGCGACCGCCTCGTCAACATCGACCGGCCGCTGATGCGCGTCCCGCAGCTGGCCGTCCACCTCGACCGGGCGGTCAACTCCGACGGCCTCAAGCTCGACAAGCAGCGCCACATGCAGCCGATCTGGGGCCTCGGCGACGTCCACGAGGGCGACCTGATCGGCTTCCTGGAGGACGAGGAAGGCCTGGAGCAGGGCTCCGTCGCCGGCTGGGACCTGATGGTCCACTCGATCGAGCCGGCCGCGTACCTCGGGCGGGACCGGGAGCTCGTCGCCGGGCCGCGCATGGACAACCTGATCTCCGTGCACGCCGGTGTCGCGGCGCTGGCCGCGGTCGCCTCCTCCGGGAAGGCCCTCGACCACATCCCGGTGCTGGCGGCGTTCGACCACGAGGAGAACGGCTCCCAGTCCGACACCGGGGCCGACGGCCCGCTGCTGGGGAACGTGCTGGAACGTTCCGTCTTCGCGCGCGGCGGCAGCTACGAGGACCGCGCCCGCGCCTTCGCCGGCAGCTTCTGCGTCTCCTCCGACACCGGGCACGCCGTCCACCCCAACTACGCCGAGCGCCACGACCCGACGCACCACCCGCGCGCCAACGGCGGCCCCATCCTCAAGGTCAACGTCAACCAGCGGTACGCCACCGACGGCGCCGGCCGGGCCGTGTTCGCGGCGGCCTGCGAGCGGGCCGGGGTGCCGTGGCAGACGTTCGTGTCCAACAACTCGATGCCGTGCGGCACGACGATCGGGCCGATCACCGCGGCCCGGCACGGCATCCAGACGGTGGACATCGGCGTCGCGATCCTGTCGATGCACAGTGCGCGCGAGCTGTGCGGCGCGGAGGACCCGTACCTGCTGGCGAACGCCCTGACGGCGTTCCTGGAGGGCTGAGCCGCGCGGGCCGCAGCCGCCCGCCCCGGACCGCTCCTCGGAGGGCCGACGTGACATTCAGGCAGCACGAAGAGCTCGACGTGAGGGTCGTCGCCGCGGCCCGCGTCGGGTCGAAGGTCGAAGTGGACGGACGCGACGGTGTCTTCGGCTTCATCGACCTGGTGAAACACCCCTCGTGGTGGGACCCGGGCGCGGCGCCCCCGCGTGTCGGCGACGAGCTCCGCGTCTGCGTCCTGGACCCCGCCCGCGAGCCGCACCCCCGGTTCAGCGCCCTGCGGGACGACATCGACATCGCCCGGCGCCTGCGCGGGGACCCGTAGACCGGCAGCCCCCCCGTCCGGGGAGTGCGGGGCGTGGGCCGGGTGGCGGGACGGGCGTGGGCCGGGCGGGGGGAAGTGCCGCCGAACCTCCGCGCGCGGCAGGGGCGGTGAGGGCGCGTCATGCTGTTCTGGGGCCCTCCCTCCACCCCCTTCGGCTCCGGCCGACAAGGAGAGTCCCGTGCCCCGTACCCCCCGCACGTACCGGACCCGGGGGGGGGGGGGGGGGGGGGGGGGGGGGGGGAGGGGGCGCGGACGCGCCACCCCTTTGTTTCACGCTGCCCCCCCCCCCCCCCCCCCC
>NZ_JBVIGV010000005.1:141324-363273 GCF_055570615.1 Streptomyces sp. NPDC031121 | reverse complement strand
ACGGAAAAAAAGAGCAGTCCCCCCCCCCCCCCCCCCACCCCGCCCCCCCTCTCCCCCCCCCCCCCCCCCCCCCCCCCCCCCCGCCCTCGCCCTCGCCGCCCTCGCCCTGCTGGCCTCCGCGCCCGCCCCCGCCTCCGCGATCCCGCCGCCGCCACCCGCCGCGCCGGCCGCGGATCCCGCACCGGCGGGCACGGCCGCGTTCCGGCTGTCCGACCCGCGGGTCATCGCGCACTACAGCCACGAGGACGGGCAGACCCCCGAGAACATCGCGCTCGACCCGGACGGCTCCGCGTACCTGACCTTCGCCCTCGCCCGGCAGGTCGTGCACTCCGACGCCGACGGGCACACCCGGGTCATCGCCACCCTCCCCGAGGCGGCGCCGGCGCGGACCCCGGGCACGGGCGCCGCGGCCGTCACCGGGATCGTGCGCACGCACGACGGCAGCCTGTACGTCCCGTACGTCACCGGCACCGACCGGACCGGCATCCACCGGATCCGCCCCGACGGCACCGTCGAGCTGTTCGCCCGCCTGCCCGCCGACGGCCACGCCAACGGCCTCGCCCTCGACAAGCGCCACGGCCTCCTCTACGCGGCCGACTCGCGCCTCGGCACCGTCTGGCGGATCTCCCTCCACGACGCCTCCGTGACCGCCTGGGCCGCGGGCACCCCGCTGGAACCGCTCACCTCGGCCGGCGCCAACGGCATCAAGGTGCACCACGGCGCCGTGTGGGTTTCCAACTCCGACCGCGGGACCCTGCTGCGGATCCCCGTCCGGGAGGACGGCACGGCCGGCGCCGTCGAGACCCACGCCACCGGGCTCGCCGGAATCGACGACTTCGCGTTCACCGGGGACGGCAGGACGGCCGTCGCCGCGCTGCCCGCCTCCGACGAGGTGGTCCTCGTACGGCCCGACGGAACCCGCGGCACCCTGCTGACGCGGCGGGACGGGATCTCCGGCCCGACATCCGTCGCGGTCCGGGACGGCAAGGTGTACGTGGCGAGCGCGTCCGCTCAGGCCACGGACAAGGACCCCAACCTGCTGGTCGCCGCCATCGAGGGCGCCGGCCGCGGCGAACCGGCCCCCGCCGACCCCGGCGCGGCGCACAGCGGGGCGGCCGCGGCGGCCACCGACGAGGCCTCCGCCGCATAGCGGCCCGGGGCGGCGCCGCCGGCTCGGTCCCGGCGCCGCCGTCCGGCGCGCCGCCCCGCCGCCCCGCCACGGGATCAGGCTCCGGCCGCGGCCTCGTCGTCCATGCCCGCGAGGACCAGCGGCAGCCGGGCCGCCCCGCCCTCCGCCACCTTCAGCGGGACACCCCAGTCCTGCTGGTGCACATGGCATGCGGGGTACTCGTTGGCCGGGTCGTCGTCGCAGGACGCCGCCATCGCCGACACGTGCAGCACGCCCTCGGCGACCTCCGGGTTCAGGGCCAGCTCGCGGAACAGGTCCGTCCCCGCGCCCTCGCCCGACAGCAGCAGCTCCGGCGGGGTCGACGACACCAGCAGCCGCGTCGACGGCCCGTACCGGGTGTCGAGCTTCTGCCCGCTCGGCGCCCGGAAGACCACGTCCAGCCGCAGGGTGCCCGGCGCGACCTCGGTCGCCGCCCGCTGCGTCCGGTGCGCGACCGCCTCCACCCGCACGGCCTCCTCCGGCAGCCACAGCCGCGTCAGCCGGTGCCGGGCCGACTCCACGACCACGATGTCCTCACCGGCGAGGACCGCGCCGCTGGGCTCGCGCAGGTCCGTGGCGAGCGTGGTCACCTGCCCGGTCGCCGGGTCGAAGCGGCGCAGCGCGTGGTTGTACGTGTCGCACACGGCGACCGACCCGTCCGGCAGGGCCGTCACGCCGAGGGGATGCTGGAGCAGGGCCTGCGCGGCGTCGCCGTCGCGGTGGCCGAAGTCGAACAGGCCGGTGCCGACCGCGGTCCGCAGCACGTACCCGTCGCCGTCCTCGGCGCGCTCGACGTAGCGGAGCGCGCTGTTCTCCGAGTCGGCCACCCACAGGCGGTCCCCCGCCGCGGCGAGGCCCGACGGCTGCGCGAGCCAGGCCTCGGCGGCCGGGCCGTCGAGGAGCCCCTCGCTCGTCGTGCCCGCGGCGACGGCCACGGTGCCGTCGGCCGGGTCCCACGTCCACAGCTGGTGGACGCCCGCCATCGCGATCCACACCCGGTCCTGCCACCAGGCCACGTCCCACGGCGAGGACAGGTCCACCTCCAGCGCCGGGCCGGAGCTCGGCGAGCCCTGCCACCACTGGCGGCCGGTGCCGGCGACGGTCTCCACGGCCCCGGTGGCCGGGTCGTACGTGCGCAGCGCGTGGTTGACGGTGTCGGCGACGACGACCTTCCCGCCGGGCAGCAGCGCCAGGCCCTGCGGCTCGCTGAAGGCGTCCGGTCCGAAGCCGCGCTCGCCGCTGCCGACGTGCCGGACGACGGTCTCGCCGTCCGGGGCCAGCTCGACGAGCCGGTGCCGCGTCGAGTCGGACACCAGCAGGTTCCCCGACGGCAGCACGAGCGCCTTCCCCGGGAACCGCAGGTCGCCCGCGACCGGCTCGGGCGCCACGTACGGGCCGTCCCCGCGCCGCAGCGTGCCCTTGGCGGCGTGCTCGGCCTCCAGCTCCCCGACGAGCCGCTCAATGGCATGCGCATGCCCCTCGCCGGCGTGCTGGGCGACGATGTACCCCTCGGGGTCGATCACGACGAGCGTCGGCCAGGCCCGCACGGCGTACTGCCGCCAGGTCGCGAGCTCGGGGTCGTCGAGGACGGGGTGGTGCACCTCGTACCGCTCGACGGCATCGACGACGGCGGCGTGCTCGGCCTCGTGCACGAACTTCGGCGAGTGCACGCCGATGACGACGACGGTGTCGCGGTGCTTCTCCTCCAGCTCCCGCAGCTCGTCGAGGACGTGCAGGCAGTTAATGCAGCAGAACGTCCAAAAATCGAGAATCACGACGCGTCCCCGCAGGTCGGCGAGGGTCAGCTCTTTGCCTCCGGTGTTCAGCCAGCCCCCCTTCCCGACCAGCTCGGGGGCGCGGACACGGGCACGGCGGGGCGCAGGGGTGGGCGCCGGGGCGGCATCGTTCATCCTTCAAGCTTGCCATCCGCGTGTGAACGGCGGATCAGCGCGCGCTCCCTGCTCCCGGGCTCATGCCTTCAGGAAGGCCTCGAGGGAGCGGACCAGGGCCGTGGTGAAGGCGGTGCGGGTGGGGGTGGGGAGGCGGTCGAGGGAGAGGTAGGGGTTGAGGTCCTCCAGTTCGACCAGGAGGAGGCCGCCCTCGGGGGTGCGGCAGGCGTCCACGCGCTGGATGCCGTGGGCGAGGGTGTTCCACTCGACGAAGGTGCGGGCGAAGGCCAGGTCCGCGGGGGTCGGGTCGTAGGGGGTCAGTTCCCAGCGGCGGTCCGGGTCGGGGGCGTGGAGGGCGTACTGGAAGGCGTCGTCCACGAAGTAGAAGGACACCTCGTACGCGAAGTCGATGCGCGGCTGGATCAGGTGCGTGCCGGGCGGGGTGGAGGGGGTGGGGGTGTAGTGCAGGCCGATCGAGTCCGCGCCTTCCTTCGGTTTGACCGCGTATGCGGTGGAGCGCGGGAGGAGGTGCAGGTCGGCGGGGTCGTCGATCGTCGGGATGACCGGGAGGCCCGCGGCGGTCAGGTCGAGGAGGTACTGCTTGCCCGCCATGTCGCCGCGGCCGGTGGGCGGGTTGTAGACCGGGGTTCCGGTGGCGCGGGCCGCGGCGCGGAAGGCGTCCCACTGCTCGCGGTAGTGGATCACCGGGCCGCTGTTGCGGACGATCGCCGCGTCGAAGCCGTGCGCGAGGAGGGCCGCGGCGTCGCCGGGGTGGCACAGGGCGAGGTCGAAGTGCTCGCGCAGGCGGGAGGTGAGGTGGACGTCCTCGTCGCCGTAGCGGCGTCCGCGCGCCGGGTACGCCAGGTCTGTTACGTAGAGCAGGGCCATGGCCCCAACCTAGTGCTCCGGCCGGGTCGGGGCTCCTGCCCTTGAAGGCCGCTGAGCGGGTTCACGCCCGGCGGGACGTCGACGCCCTCCACCGTTGCGAGCGCACCGCCCGGAAGGCCGTCCGTTCGGTCCTCGCCCCCTTGCACGCCGCAGCCACCCGCATCCAGGACCTCGACCCGCCCGCCCAGCACACCTGCCACGCGCCGAGAGGGAGTCTCCCGACCACGTACGAGGACGGGAGACTCCCTGATGCAGGCCGGACAGGCGACCGATGACCGCGAAGTCGGAAGCCGATCTCAGTCGCGGTTGCGGTCGTGGTCGTTGTGGTTGCGGTCGTGGTCGTTGTGGTTGCGGTCGTGCTCGTGGTGGTTGTGGTCGCCGTTGCGGTCGTGGTCGTGGTCGTGCTTGTGGTGGTCGGGGGCGGGATGGAACTTCACGGTCGTGGTCGTGGTGACTGTCCTCTTGAGGACCTTGCCGTGATGGTTCTTGGTGGTCTTGGTGACCGTCGTGACGGTGGTGACCTTGACCCGCCCGTCACTCAGGGTGCGCTTCGTGACCGTGGTCTTGGTCGTCACGTTCGCCTGGGTGCGGCCCTCGTGCGCCACGTACTCCTGGATCGTCTGAACGGCCGGCGTCTGCGGCGTGGCCGGCGCGGCCGAAGCGGCGGAAGGGAGGAGCGCTCCGCCGGCGGCGAGAGCTCCGCAAGCGCCGAGGAGGGCGAGACGCTGGGTGAGGTTGACGCGGGTCATGGGTGTCTCCTGGAGGGGTAAGTCAGCCGGTCCATCGCCCGGCCGATCCGAGTCGCCCCTTGCTGGGGCCGTGCTTCCATTGGGCCCCGTGGACGGCACCCGGGTCAGGCCCCTGGATCTCGGGGCTTGACACCCTCCTCCTCGCAGTGTCCGTTCCTCGGCCGGACAGGTCGGCTCCCGACGCGGTCGGCGGAAGGTCCTCCGCCACTGCTGCGGTGCACCCGCTCGCCCGGCCGCCCGTCCCGCCACCGTTGCGGGGCTTCCCGAGTGCGGGACGTCCCGGCATCGCGCACCTTGGGCCGCATCCCGCTGCTCCTGTCGCCGGTGGGGCGGCCCGCTCCCTACCGGCTTTGCGCGGGACGTGTGGTTACCGTTCTCCCATGCCGCCTGACCCCGCATCACGTCCTGCCGAATTCACCTCCATGCCCAGGGCGGAGTTCGCCTTCCCCGGTCCGCTGCGCGACCGGCTCGTCGCGGCGATCCTCGACGGTTCGAAGACTTCTACGACGACGCTCCTCGTCGACTACGAGCACGAGTGCGAACCCCTGCCGGAAACGGGGGACCGGTGGGTGGTCATCGACTCGGACGAACGTCCGGTCGCGATCATCGAGGTGACCGAAGTGCGCGTCGTCCCGCTGGCAGAGGTGGACCTGGCGCACGTGGTGGACGAAGGGGAGGGTGACACCAGCGTGGCTCGGTGGCGTGCGGGCCACGAGGAGTTCTGGCACAGCGAAGAGATGCGTGCCGCGTTGGAGGACCCCGAGTTCACCGTCGACGACGCGACGCCAGTGGTTCTGCAGCGCTTCCGCCTCGTCACCGACCTTCGCGCCGCCCCTTGAGGCCGGTCCGGGCGGCCGCTCCGACCACGGCCGTCCCGACCGGATGGCAGCCGGCAAAGGTGGTGCCCAGGCTGCTACCGCCCTGCTGCCGTCCGGGACCTCGTTCCGGCTGCGGTGTAGGCCTGGGCGGGCCCTGCGGCCGCGCCGGGGGCGCGGCGGGCCGCCGCGTGGCTGCTGTCCCGGGTGGGCGGAGCGTCGCTCGTCAGGTATTGGGCTGGCACTTGAGGGTGAACGTCAACTCGTCCGACGCTTTGTCTGCCGAGAGCTTGGCAGTCACCTTGGGGGCGGGGTCCTGGGGCATCGCCCGCGTCGGGGACTTCACCCGGAACGATTCGACCTTCATAGGTGAGGCGGTGAACTTGACGTCCGGGGCGATCGTCCTGTTGCCGGACGACCAGGTGTAGTCGACGTTCCCGGTCCCCTTTCCGACGAGGCTGCCCTCGAAGGTGACTTCCTGCGGTTCCTTGCAGTTGACCTCGGGGGTCGCAGTCGACGCCCTGGTGATATCCACGGACGTAATCCTGACGGGTGCGGCGGGCGGCCTGGCAGCCTTGTCGCACTGGGTCGTCTGCTTGTTGGCGCCCTGCCCGACAGACACGCTGTAACGGGCGTTCTTGACGTCCTCTTCCGTGAATGCGCCCTTCGCGTTGACGTGGGCCGTGAACGTTGCGTCCGCTCCGGTGATGACCACTTCCTGCCCTGCCTTGAAGCCCTTCAGTTGCAGGTCGTACTCGACGGGATCCGTACCGGCGGCTACGACGATGCCGCATTCCGGTTGCTGCGGGGCCGCAACCGGCGCTGCTGGGGCAGCATGGGCGGCGAGCCCGGGCGGTAGGGTGACAGCACCCACGATGAGGGGTGCGAGAATTGCGTATTGGGCGTGCCGATTCATGCGATCCCTCCTTGCAGGAATGGCATTGCGGGGATAGCCGACATCTCGAATGGCGCACGCCATCACTCCGCGCGGTGCGGGTGCAGGCAAACGACGTGAGCGCGGGGCCGCGGGTACCAGCCAAAGGCCCCCCGGCGGCCCGGGCATCTGTATTCCGGTCGGGCCCATTTCCTGGGCACCGGGCCACACGACGCCCCTCTTCCAGGGTATCTCCGGACCAGGGACGCGGCATGCTGGGCGGTCTGTATCCCTCGAGTCCCCCCGCAGGGGCGGTTTCGGGCCTGGCGTGCGCATGGGCAGCTCGTGCGGTCTGCCACCAACTTGTTCCGCAATTGCGGCTCGCAATTGCGGCTAGAGGCGGCGGTCCTTCAGGGCCGGGAACTGGTCGCGGGTCTCCGCGACCTTCGACGGGTCCAGGTCGACGTGGAGGACCGTCTCCTCCGGGCCCGCCTCGGCGAGGACCTCGCCCCACGGGTCCACCGCCAGGCTGTGCCCGGCCTGTTCGACGCCCGCGTGGGTGCCGGCCAGGGCGCAGGCCAGGACGTACGACTGGTCCTCGACGGCGCGGGCGCGGTTCAGCAGGGTCCAGTGGGCGCGGCGGCGGGCGGGCCAGCCCGCGGAGACGACCAGCGTCGTCGCCCCGGCGTCGACGAGGCCGCGGAACAGTTCGGGGAAGCGCAGGTCGTAGCAGGTGGCGATGCCGAGGGTCTGCTCCGGCAGGGCCACGGTCGTCAGGGTGTCGCCGGCCGCCATCATCACGGCCTCGCCCTGGTCGAACCCGAAGCGGTGGATCTTGCGGTACGTGGCGGCCAGCTCGCCGGCCGGGGAGATCGTCAGCGCGGTGTTGTAGAGGGAGCCGTCCCCGGCGCGCTCGACGACGGAGCCGGCGTGCAGCCAGACGCCCGCGTCGCTCGCGGCCTTCGACATCGCCTCGAAGGTGGGGCCGTCGAGCGGCTCGGCCTCGGTCTCGAACAGCTCGTAGGCGAAGGCTCCGACGGTCCACAGCTCGGGCAGCACGACGAGGTCCGAGCCGGCCTGCTCCCGTACGAGATCGGCCACGCGGGCCCGGCGGCGGGCCACCGACTCCCCGTCGGACACCGCGATTTGGATGAGCGAGGCGCGCACACTACCACCGTTCTGGCGTTCAAGCCGCCGATTCGGGCCTACGATCGTCACACGAAAGCACTGCCGGGGTGCTCATCGGCAGCGTAGTTTGGGATCCAGTCCACCGCTTCCGGAAAACGCGCCACCGAACAGCTCGCGAGGGGTCCCCTTGACCGTCCATCCGCATCCCAGCCTCCAGCCCTATGCCGACGCGTGGACCCACTCCGTCGAGGCGATATCCGAGCTGGTCCTCCCGCTGACGGAGGGCGAGTGGAACCGGGCGACACCCTGCCCCGGGTGGTCGGTCCGGGACATCGTCTCGCATGTCATCGGCGTCGAGACCGAGATGCTCGGCGACCCGCGGCCGATCCACACGCTGCCCCGGGACCTGCGGCACGTGGTGGACGAGTTCACCCGGTACATGGAGGTCCAGGTCGACGTCCGGCGGCACCACACGGCGCCGGAGATGACCTCGGAGCTGGAGTACACGCTGATCCGGCGGTCGCGGCAGCTGCGCAACGAGAAGCGGGATCCGGCCACGGTCGTGCGGGGGCCGCTGGGCGACCAGGTGACGCTGGAGACGGCGCTGCGGCTGCGGGCGTTCGATGTGTGGATCCACGAGCAGGACCTGCGGGCGGCGCTCGGCGTGCCGGGCAACTGGGACTCGCCGGGCGCGTACGTGGCGCGGGACCTGATGCTGGCGCAGCTGCCGAAGGTGGTCGCGAAGAAGGCGGGCGCGCCGGCGCACTCGGCGGTCGTGGTGGACGTCCACGGGCCGGTGGAGTTCCTGCGGACGGTGCGCGTCGACGGCGGCGGGCGCGGCAGCATCGACTCGACTCCCTCGCTGGGCCCGGCGGTCACGCTGGCGACGGACTGGGAGACGTACGTGCGCCTAGCGGCGGGCCGGGTGCGGCCGCACGCGGTCGGCGACCGGCTGAAGGTGGAGGGCGACCGGGAGCTGGCGGACGCGATCCTGGCGAACTTCGCCGTCACGCCCTAGCGGCGGGCTGCGCGGCGGCCGTGCGCTCGCGGCCGTGCCCGCCTTCCTGCTCGCCTTCCTGCTCGCCTTCCTGCTCGCGTTCGTCCGCGCGTTCGTCCGCGCGTTCGCGTTCGCGGGCCAGGGCGCGGCCGCGGAGCCGCAGGATCCGGGCGACGCCGAGGAGCTGGACGGCGAAGACGGAGGAGAAGGCGGCCCGGTAGTCGCCGCCGGTGGCGTCGAGCAGGACGCCGATCGCGAGCAGGGCGGTCATGGAGGCGAGGAAGCCGCCCATGTTGGTGATGCCGGAGGCGGTGCCCTGCCGTTCGGCCGGGTTCGCGGGGCGGGCGAAGTCGAAGCCGATCATCGAGGCGGGCCCGCACGTCCCGAGCACCGTGCACAGCGCGACCAGCAGCCACATCGGCGCGCGGCCGCCGGGTACGGCGAGGACGGCGGCCCACAGGGCGGCGGTCAGTGCGACCGTGCCGAGGGCGAGCGGGGCGCGGGCGCTCTGGCGGCGGCCTATGGCCTGGCCGTAGACCAGCCCGAAGAGCATGTGCGAGGCGACGATGAGGGTGAGCAGCCCGGCGGCGGTCGTCCGCGGCAGCCCCTGCGCCTCGACCAGGAACGGCATGCCCCACAGCAGCAGGAACACCATCGCGGGGAACTGGGTGGTGAAGTGCACCCACAGGCCGAGGCGGGTGCCCGGCTCGCGCCAGGAGTCGCGGATCCGGCTGCGGACGAACCCGGCCCCGCCGGAGCCCGGCCCGGCGGCGGCCGCCGGGCCCGCCCCGGCGCCTTCGGGGCCGTCCCGCAGGAACAGCACCAGCGGGGCGAGCACCACCAGGCCCGCGGCCGCGCTGCCCGCGAACGCCGCGGCCCAGCCCAGCCCGTGCAGGACGGGCGCGAGGACGAGGGTGGACACGAGGTTGCCGGACATGCCGACGAGCCCGGCCAGCTGCGCCATCAGCGGTGCGCGGCGGACGGGGAACCAGCGGGTGCCCAGCCGAAGGACGGAGATGAAGGTCATGGCGTCGCCGCAGCCCAGCAGGGCGCGGGCGGCGAGGGCGGTCTCGTACGAGGGCGCGAGCGCGAAGCCGAGCTGGCCGACGGTGAAGAGGACCGCGCCCAGGGTCAGCACCCGCTTGGTGCCCAGCCGGTCCACCATCAGGCCGACGGGGACCTGCATGCCGGCGTAGACGAGGAGTTGGAGGAGGGAGAAGGCCGACAGGGCCGAGGCGGAGACGTGGAAGCGGTCCGCGGCCTCCAGCCCGGCGACGCCGAGGCTGGTCCGGAAGACGACGGCGACGAAGTAGACGGCGACGCCGATGGACCAGGCGGCCACCGCCCGCGGCCCGCCCGGGGGCTCCGCGGGGCCGGTCACCGGCCGGTCGCCGGCACGGGCTGCCCGGCGCGGCCGGCGCGGGCCCGTACGGCGGCGGGGGCGGAGGCAGGCGCGGGCACGGTGGCGGAGGCGGGCATGCACCCAGCATAGGTACATGCATCATGCACGCGTATGGCGTTCCATGATGCGGACGAGACGGGGCCGGGCCCGCTGCATCGAAGGATGTACGGCGGCTTCGTCCACCGGCACGACGTACCGGGCCGGGCGCGCCGGGACGCTGGAGCCATGGCCCACACCACCGCCCTTCCCGGGAGCCGTGTGACCGCGGCCCGGCTTCCGCTGCTCGATGTCCTGCGCGGCGCCGCCATCCTCGGCACGCTCATGACCAACGTCTGGATCTTCGCCGCGCCCGGCTCCGAGTGGGGCGTGCTCCAGGGCGGGCTGGACGCCCCCGACCCGCGCACGGACCCGTCCGCTGCGAACATCGCCGAGTCCGTGTTCCGGTTCCTGGCCGACGGCAAGTTCCTCGCCCTCCTGACCGTCCTGTTCGGTGTGGGGCTGGCCATCCAGTACGACTCCGCCGCGCGCCGCGGCGAGCCGTGGCCGGGCCGGTACCCGCGGCGGGCGGCGTTCCTGTTCCTGGAGGGCACGGTGCACTTCGTGCTCGTCTTCGCCTGGGACGTGCTGATGGGGTACGCGGTCACCGCGCTGCTGGCCGCCTGGCTGCTGGCCCGCTCCGAGCGGGTGCGGAGCGCGGTGATGTGGACGGCGGGCGGCCTGCACCTCGCACTCGTCGGACTGCTGACCCTCGCCCTCGCGGCCTCGCCCGACGGGGCGGACCGGGCGCCCGACCCGCAGGCCGTCGCCCTGTACGCCGAGGGCAGCTGGGTCGACCAGATCCGCTTCCGCCTCGGCAACGCCCTCGCCCTGCGCATCGAGCCCGTCTTCACCTTCGGCCTGCTCCTCTTCCTCTTCCTGCTGGGCGTGCGCCTCTACCGGGCCGGGGCGTTCTCGCCCACCGGTGCCGGGCGCCGCATCCGGGTCCGGATGGCCCGCTGGGGCCTCGGCGCGGGCCTGCCGCTCGGGGCGGCCGCCTGGCTCGGCGGGGACGACTTCTTCTTCCTCGGGCGGTACGCCGTCGCGCCGCTCGTCGCGCTCGGCTACATCGGCCTCATCGGCTGGGCCCTCGACCGCTTCACCGTCCCCGGGGCGGCCGCGCTCGGCGCGATCGGCCGGACCGCCCTGTCGGCGTACGTCGGCCAGAACGTGCTGTGCATGCTGGTCTGCTACGGCTTCGGGCTGGGCCTCGCCGGCCGGCTCGCCGGGACCGGGCCCTGGTGGGTGATGGGCCTGTGGGCGGCGGTGTCGCTGGTGCTGGCCGCCGGGTCCGTGCTGTGGCTGCGGCGCTTCGACCGCGGCCCGCTGGAGGCGGTGCAGCACCGGCTGACCGGCCGGCGCCGGGCCTGACGCGCCGCCCGTGCCCGGGCGGACGGGGGCCTCGTACGGGGCCGCGTCCGCTCAGGCAGGGCCGATCACCCGCCCCTCGTGCCAGCCCGCCCCGTCCCGCCAGTAGTGCTGGAGGCGGCGGTCGGTGCGCAGGACGACGGCCTCCAGGTTGAACCCGAAGCTGCCCTGGAGCAGGCCGGTGACGGCCTGTACGCCGTGCCCGAAGACGGCGCTGCGGCTCCAGGCGGACCCGGCGGCGCCGCGCCGCCAGTGCTCGACGCGTCCGCCGGCGACGGCGACGCACAGCTCGTAGGTGCCGGCGGTGTCCTCGTCGGCGGCCCCGTCCTGCCCCTCGATCATGCAGGGGGCGGAGGCGGCGCCGCTGCCGAAGACCTCGCCGGGCCGCCAGGTGAACCCGTCGGCGTCGTCGCGCCACCACCGCTGCATCCGGCCGTCCGTTCGCGCGGCGACGAGGTCCAGGCAGCGGCTGCGGGTCTGGACGAGGGCGGGCCCGCAGTGGGCGATGCCCGAGGCGAAGCGGCCGCCGTCGTTCCACGTCCAGGGGGCGCCGTTGATCCGCCACCAGTGGTTCAGGCGGCCGTCGGCCGTGCGGACGACCACCTCGAAGTTGCCGGGTTTGCCGTAGTCGCTCTGGATGAATGCCGGGGTGGAGCCGACCGCGGCGTCGCCGGTGCCGAACGCGCCGCCGTCGCGCCAGCAGCCGGCGGACTGCTCGAAGTACCAGTGGCGCAGCCGGCCGCCGGTCGTCACGTGCAGGGACTCCATGTTGCGGTTGTAGGTGGAGCCGGTGAAGGACGGCTGCCCGGAGGCGTCCCCCGCGAAGGCCGCGGCGCGCGCCCAGGGGAACGGGGCATCGCCCTCCCGCCACCAGTGCCGCAGGCGGCCACCGCCCGTCGTGGCGACCATCTCGAGGTTGCGGTGGGCGCGCCCGTTGCCGCTCTCGTAGACGTTGCCGGAGTGCAGGCGGCGCCTGGACCACGGGTCGACGTCGGTGCCGGTCAGCCCGCACTTGGCCCAGTGGTCGACGCCGGACTCCCCGTACGCGATCCGCCCGTAGCCGCCGACGTGGTGGCGCGGCCCCCACGAGTTCCGGAACAGCCAGCAGCCCGCGGCGTCGTCGTAGCCGACGACCAGCACGCAGTGCCCGCCGGCGGGGCGGCCGCCGGTGCGGTGGTAGACGCCCGCGCCGAGCGCGAAGAAGTCCTCGTCCACATCGAGGCAGGCGGTGAGCGGGCCGACGGTGTCCAGCCAGACCTTCTGCTGCTCGACGTCGCCGAGGCGGACGTACCCGCCGATGCGGACGGTACGGCCCGACCGGTCCCAGCCCGGGGTGTACTCGGCGCGCCAGCCGTCGCGGCGGTCGGCGGGCACGGACGGCGGCGGCGGGGAGTACGGCCAGCAGTCCGGGTCGGCGAGGCCGCCGTTCTCCCGGATCCAGTCGAGGGCCGTCTCCGGGTCGGAGCCCTGCCCGCAGGCCAGGCGCAGCCCGTCGTGGACGTCGCCCGGGGAGCGCTCCGCCCACACGCAGTGCTCGATCCGGGCCATCGACTCGACCAGCCCGGCCGCGGCGAACGCCCCGCAGGAGGCGCAGGGGGCCTGGTCCTTGACCTTCGTCAGCCACGGCATGCCCCAGCGGCCCCGCCAGTCGACCGCGGTCGGCAGCGCTCCGGCCACCGGGCCGCGGCCCGGGCCGAGCAGGCCGTGCGCGGCGCGCCGGCGCGTCAGGTGCGGGACGGCGCCCGGCCGGCCGGCGAGGGCGCGCAGGTCGACGGTTCCGGCGTCGGCGGCGGTCGTCGGCTTCGCACCGGGGCCCAGGCCCAGCGGCGGCCGCGGCAGCGGTTCGCCGTCGGCGAGGTGCTCCAGCACCGACCAGCGGGCCCCGAGCGAGGCCAGCCTCGCCCTCAATTCCCCCGCGGTGCGGGCGGACCCGTTCGACTGCTCCGGCATGGCGGCCCCCCGGCTGCTGCGCTGCGTACAAGACCCGGGAGCGTCCCGCCGCGGCCGGGCCGCGTCAAGGGAGCCCGCGCGGTCGCGCGGACGCACGGGGGGTCGTACGCCGGAAGGCCCGGCGGCGGGGCATGCGCCGGGAGGCCCCGCGCGCGCCCCCGGTCAGGCCCGGGTGGCGGGTCGGGCGGGCGCCGGCTCCGCGGGCGCGGGGGCCGGGGGCCGGGGGCGGCGGTCGGGGCGCAGGCCGTACAGGGCCCAGGGGACCGCCAGGAGGAACACGGCGCAGGCCGCCTCGAACGCGAAGGCGTACCCGCCGGTCGCGGCGTGCGGGTCGCCCGCGGCGAGCAGGGCGGCGGTGCGGGCCTCGGCGGCGGAGGTGGTCAGCGCGAGGCTGGCGGTGGGACCGGCCAGGATCGCCGTGTTGACGACCGCCCCCGCCAGGGCGGACTGCCCGTCGGGGACCTGGCCGACGGCGCCCACGACGGCCGCGGAGACGAGGGTGCCGCTGCCGGCCGCGAGGACCGCCAGCCCGGCGAGGACCGCGGCCTCGGAGCCCGTACGGAGCCCCGCTGCGCCGATCAGGAACAGCCCGGCGGCGATGGCGGCGAGCCCGCCCGCCGCGACGGTCCGCACCCCGAGGCGGGCGACGGTGCGCCCCGCGGTGAAGCCGACGCCGAGCAGCACCGCGCTGTACGGGACGAACGCGAGGGCGTTCTGCAGCCCGGACCAGCCGCGCTCCTGCTGGAACCACAGCGCGAGGAGGAAGGCGGTGCTCGCGCCGGTCGCCGGGCCCAGCAGCGCGCACACCAGGGCTGTGGCCCTGCGGCGGGACGCGAGGAAGCCGGGCGGCAGCAGCGGGGCGGGGGCCCGCCGCTGGGCCGCGGCGAACGCGGCGAGCAGCACCGACCCGAGCGCGAGCGGCCCGAGGACGGCGGCGGCGGTCCAGCCGTGCGGGCCGGCCATGACCAGGCCGTAGCCGAGGGAGCACAGGGCGAGCGTGCCGAGGACGGCGCCCGGCAGGTCCGGGGGGACGCGTACGGGCGCGGGCCCGGTCGGCAGGAACCGCGGCGCGAGCGCGAGGGCCGCGGCGGCGACGGCCCCGAGCACGCCGAAGCTCCAGCGCCAGCCCGGCCAGGAGGTGAGGAGCCCGCTGAGGACGATGCCCGCGGCGGCCCCCAGGCTGCTCAGCAGTCCCCAGCGGGCGAGGACGGCGGAGCGGGCGGGGCCCTCCGGGTAGACGGCCCTCAGCAGGGCCATGGCGGCCGGGGCGGCCATGGCGGCGCCGCAGCCCTGGAGGAAGCGGGCCCCGAGGACGAACGGCGGGGCGGGGGCGAGGGCCGCGGCCAGCGAGGCGGCGGCGAACAGGGCGGTGCCCCGGCAGAACAGGCGGCGCGGGCCGGTCCGGTCGGCCAGGCGCCCGCCGAGCAGGAGGAGCCCGCTGAAGGCGAGCCCGTAGGCGGAGCTGTCCAGGACCAGGTCGATGCGTCCGAGCCCGAGTTCCCGCGCCATGGCCGGCCCGGCGGCGAACGTCACCGACACCGAGGCGTTGAGCAGCAGTTGCACGGAGGCCAGCAGCGCGAAGGGCGCCCAGCCGGTCCGCCGCGGGGCGGGCGCGGGCTGCGGGGGGTGGTCCATGCGGCGAGTCTCGCAGCGGGCGGCGGGGGCGGCGCCGGGGTGCGGGTCAGTGCGTCAGGTCGCCCCGGCGGCGTACGGGGCGGGTGCCCCGGGGGCGCGGTGGGTGCGGGCGCGCGCCCCTGCCGGGCCGGGTGGGCCCGTGCCGCCGGCCGTCAGGACTCCTTGGGCAGCAGGACGACGCGGCTGCCGTGGAGTTCGCCGTCCTCGATGCGCCGGTGGGTGCGGGCGGCCTCGGACAGCGGGACGCGCTCTATGGACCGTGCGCGCAGCCTGCCGTCGCCCATCAGGCGGTTGATCGCGACGGCGGCTTCGGCGAGTTCGGCGGTCGTGGCGTGGGAGATGACGAAGCCGACGACGGAGCCGTCCTTCATGTAGAGCGGCCCGGCGGGCAGGACGGGCTGCGAGCGGGCGCCGGCGAGGAGCACGATGCGGCCGCGCGGGGCGAGCACGTCGACGGCGGCGGCCAGGTCGTTCACCCCGGAGGTGTCGATGTGGACGTCGATCCCGCCGGGGCTGCACGCGCGGATGCGGGCGGTCAGGTCCGGGTCGCGGTAGTCGAGCACCTCGGCGGCGCCCAGGGACCGGCAGTGCTCCGCGTCGCGGGCGGCGGCGGTGGCGACGACCCGGGCGCCGGCCTCGACGGCCATGGTGACCAGGGCGCTGCCCACGTTCCCCCCGGCCCCGGCGACGAGGACGGTCTCCCCGGGGCGCACCCGGCCGTGGGTGAACAGCGCCAGGTAGGCGGTGCCAGCGGGGTGCACGACGGCGACGGCCTCGGCCGCGTCGACGCCGGGCGGCAGGCGGTAGAGCCGGTCGGCGGGGACGACGGCCTGCTCGGCGGCGGCACCCTGGCGCCCGCCGTGGCCCAGGCTGTTGCACCAGACGCGGTCGCCGGGGGCGAACCCGATGGCGCCGGGGCCCGCGGAGACGACGGTGCCGACGAGATCGCGGCCGACGGCGAACGGGAAGTCGACGGGAGTGCGGAAGAGCCCGGACCGCACGAAGGTGTCGACCGGGTTGACGGAGACCGCCTCGACGTCGACGAGGACGTCGGTCGGCCCGGGCACCGGCGGGTCGATCTCTCCGTACCGGATGTTCTCGGCGGGGCCCAGTTCTTCGATGAAGGCTGCACGCATGCCCCGATCCTCGCAAGGACGACAGCACCCGGGGCACCCGCCGGCCGAGGCTTCGTCAACTCCCCGCAGCTGCCCGTTTTCAACCCCGGGAGTCCAGCAGGCCGATTGCCGACGCAATGAGCGCACGAGCGTCCGGGCCGTACGATGCTGCCTGTTTCAGGTTGTCGAACGCTTTCAGGTACAGCGCCACGTCACTCGGCTGCGTTTCCTTGATGGCGGCCGACAGGGTTTCCACGTGAACCCGCTGACGGTCGAATATGGTGAACGTTTCCAGCGGCCACGCCGGCCGGGGCGCCGTGAACGGGATGATTCCCAGCGAAACGGAAGGCAGCGCCATCACGGACAGGAGATGGCCCAACTGTGCAGCCATTGCTTCCGCGCCGCCAATCCGGTACCGCAGGACCGCCTCTTCGATCAGGACAGCGAACCTGTGGTCACCTTCGTGGATTACGTGCGATCGCTTGATCCGCGCGGCCACGGCTTCTGTCACGTCGTCCGGTGTTCCGCGGAACCTGGCGATGGAGGTCAGCAGAGCCGTCGCATATTCTTGGGTCTGGAAGAAGCCGGGAATCACGTTGGAGCAGTACACGTGGAATTGCCGCGTCTGCTCGTAGAGCGGTACACCCGACTCCTGCAGCCGTCTCAGCCCGGTCCGCTGGAGGCGCTTCCACTGGACGTACATGGAATCGGCTTGCCGGTTGGAGGCGATCAGGTCATCGGCAAGCCCCGGCACGCCGCATGCTGCGCACCAGGCTCTTATGTCCGCATCGCTGGGCGGCGTCTTGGCGTGCTCGATTCGCGACGACTTCGACTCACTCCACCCACACCGGGCAGCCAACTCACGGGCCGTGATCCCTGCGTCGAGCCTGATTTCCCGCAACCGATCGGCTACGGCTTCCCTGGCCGCTTGGGCTTTCGACGAAGGCGATGACATGAATTGACTGTCCGGTTCGACTCAGATCGCGTATTCGTTGTGCGGGGTTGCCCGCCGCCAGATTTCCTCGAACGCACTGCCACAGAGCTGAAGAATGCCGGCGTCGGTGCTCAGTTCATCCATGACGTGCCGGCCACCCCCGGCGAAGTGGTGGATACGAATCAGCTTTCCGTCGAACAACCAGAAGTCATTGGCGGGGTCCACCCCTGCAACACCAGTTCTCCCGCCTCCGCGTCAGCCCAGACGGTGGGGGCAGTGCTCAAGGTCGGTGTTCGGGTCGATCCCAACGAACCGTAGCGCCATGACGGCCTCTCTCCGGATGTGGTGTGCCTGAACTTGCACGGCCATCCTCCCAATGTCGGACAGACAGTCAAGACCGCCTGGCCGAAATGGCGTGCAAGCTCATGCAAGTTGGTGGAGACGCTTGCTCCGCGCGCTCTAGCGTCTGGCCATCACGGCAAGACCGTGCAGACCCCCGACCATCTCGAGCGAAGGAGCATCGGATGCCCAAGCACGGCGGCGGTACCGGAAGCGGCCAGGGCGGCAGCCAGCAGGACGACAGCAGTAGCGGGGCCAGGCACGGCGGGGGCGGCTCCGACGAGGGCGGCAACACGTCCGACGGCTCCGGCCCCACCACGGGCAAGCAGGCACGGTGACGACACGCACCCAAGAGGCGGGCCCGTCGGGTCTCGCCTCCGCCCTCATTGCCTCGGGCGCTCTGCATCCGGATTGGCTGCCCGCCTTCCGGGCAGTCCCGAGGGACATGTTCGTTCCCGACCGCATCTGGCCCGGTATCGCGGACGGGACCCGGCAGAACCCCGCGGTGGATCGCATGAAGGACCCGGAAGGGTGGTTCAGGGCCGTGTACGCCGATATCCCGCTGACCACTCAGTGGGACGACGGCAGCCACACCGGGGACGGGCTCGGCACGACACCGTCCAGCTCCAGTTCCCAACCCCACATGGTGTTCTCGATGCTGGAGGATCTCGACGTGGGGGACGGGCATCGAGTCCTGGAGATCGGTACCGGCACGGGGTGGAACGCAGGGCTGCTCTGCCACCGGCTCGGCGGTGAGAACGTCGTCTCCGTCGAGTTCGACCCCGGCGTCGCCGAGGGGGCCGGGGAGAACCTGCGAAACGCCGGACTGTCCCCGGCCCTGGTCGTGGGCGACGGTGGGAAGGGATACCCGGGAGGAGCGCCGTACGACCGCGTCATCGCGACGTGCTCGGTCCGGGAGGTACCCGGGGCGTGGGTGGAGCAGACCGTGGCCGGCGGGTTGATCGTGGCGCCGTGGGGGACGCTGTACGGGGGTGAGGCGATCGTCCGGCTGACTGTGCAGGGCGGCCGCACGGCCAGCGGGCGGTTCACGCGCTCCAGTGCCTTCATGCGCCTGCGGCAGCAGCGGGCGGACCGACCCCCGCACGATGCCTACTTCAAGGGCCGGAAGTGGCCTGCGGACGGCGTCAGGAGCGTCACCACTCTGTCACCCGCCGACGTGGGCGGATGGGTGGAACAGTTCGCCATCGGACTCCAGATGGCCGGGGCGTTCTGGACTGTGGAGCGCTACGGAGACGGCGCGTACACGCTGTGGACCTACAGCACCGACACACTGTCGTGGGCGTCCGCCGACTACGAGCCGGGGGCCGACTCCTTCGAAGTGGTGCAGTCCGGCCCACGAAGACTGTGGGACGAGACGGAAGCCGCCTACCTCTGGTGGGAGGGCCAGGGACGACCGGGGTTCGATCGGTTCGGGCTGACCGTAGCGGACGGAAGGCAACGACCCTGGCTCGACCACCCGGACCACCCGGTTCCCGCAGTGGGCTGACAACGCCGCAACCTGGTGTGCGCGCCTGCCCATGGCGTCTGGGCGGGGCACTGCCAGGACGAGGCGTCGTCAACTGCCCGCTGGCACAGCCTCCTACGACGTCCGGGCGCACCGAAGGGCCGCCACGGGGGTTGGGGGCGGCCCTTCGGAGAGGGGGGTGGGGGGTGGCGGAGCGGCGGTCTCCGGCCTGGGGGGCGGACCGGCAGGTGGGGGTGGGGGGCTGCCGAGGCGCCGGGTGGGGCGGGTCAGGACGCGGGGGCGGCCAGGGTGCGGGTTTCGCGGATCTTGGCGGCGAGTGCCGCGAGGAGGTCCTGGAGGATCTCGACGGTGGTGTCGTCGGTGAGGTTGCCGGCCTGGTCGAAGCGCTCGTGCGCACGGAAGATCTGGAGTTCCGGCTTCACGACGACCCGGGAGTCCGTCCACAGGAACATCTGGCGCAGGGCGAGCTGGGCGCGGACGGTGCCGAAGTTGGTAGGGGCGGCGCCGGCGATGGCGATGGGCTTGCCGGTGAGGGAGGAGTCGAGGGCGGGGCGGCTCGCCCAGTCGAGGGCGTTCTTGAGCACGCCCGGGATGCCGTAGTTGTACTCGGGGGTGGCGATGAACAGGCCGTCGGCCTCGGTGATGCGGCGCCGCAGGTCGGCGACGGACTCCGGCAGCGCCTCGGCCTCCACGTCG
This sequence comes from Streptomyces sp. NPDC031121, assembly GCF_055570615.1. Classification (NCBI taxonomy): domain Bacteria; kingdom Bacillati; phylum Actinomycetota; class Actinomycetes; order Kitasatosporales; family Streptomycetaceae; genus Streptomyces; species Streptomyces sp. NPDC031121. The sequence continues at coordinate 343,804 of NZ_JBVIGV010000005.1, read as the reverse complement.
CCGTCGTACGGCGGGATGTCGCGCAGGCCCTCGTAGACCTCGATGTCCAGGCCGCCCAGGGCGAACTTCCGGGCGGCGCGCACCAGGGCGCTGTTGTACGAGGCCGCGCGCAGGCTGCCGGAGATGGCGAGGATCTTGAGGTCGGTCATGGGCTGTCCTTCCGCAGGGGCATGCGCAGCGCACGGCGGGGGCGGCCGGGGGCCGTCCGCGTGCCCCTGCGAGTGCGTGGTGGGCGTCGGTGCCGGATGGCAGGAGTGTGGGTGGGCGCGCATCCGGGCGGCAACAGGGCTCGCCGGTATCCGTCACGTGCCGCGGCCCTTGCCCTAACTGAACTGAACTGTATAGTTCATTGGAAGGGAGGGGCGACCCCGTACGACCCCGTACACACGACGAGAGAAGGCATCATGACCACCCTGGGTTCCGCCGTCACCGCGGCCACCGCGATCCGCTCGGTGGCCGACGTCCTGCAGCCGCTCCACACGCCGGAGGGCGAGGGGTACCCGGTCCGGCGCGCCTTGCCGACGCCGCAGATCCCCCTCCTCGACCCCTTCCTGACGGTCGACCAGGCCGGCCCCGCGGCCCTCGGGCCGGGCGAGGCCGAGGGCGCGCCCGAGCGCCCGTACCGCGGCTTCGAGGCCCTCACGTACGTCCTGGACGGCGCCCTGGAGTGCGCCGACTCGACCGGCTTCCGCGCCGCGCCGGCGCCCGGGGACGTGCACCGGCTGACCGCCGCGGCGGGCGTCGTCCACGCGGAGGAGCCGGCGCGGGCCTTCCGGGACGCGGGCGGCGTCCGGCACCACCTCCGGATCTGGGTGAACCTGCCCGCCGCGCACAAGGGGGCGCGCCCGCGCGCCGAGCACCTGCCGGCGGACCGGATCCCGGTGGTGCGCAGGCTCGACGGCTCCTGGTTCAAGGTGATCGCGGGCACGGCGCTGGGCGTGACCGGGCCGGTCGCGACGCCCGCCCCCGTGACGGTCGTCCACGCCTGCCTGGCGCCGGGCGAGAGCGCCCGGCTGCCGGCGCCCCCGGGATGGAACACGGCGGTGTACGTGCTCTCCGGCAGCGGCGCCGTGGGCACGGCCGAGGTCCTCGACGGCGACCTGGCCGTCCTCGCGGACGACGGCGGGGCGGTACGGGTCGCGGGCGGGCCGGTCGGCGCCGACCTGCTCTTCCTGAGCGGCCGACCGATCGGCGAACCGGTCGTCCGCAGCGGGCCGTTCGTCATGAACACCGCCGAGGAGATCGAGCAGGCCTTCGACGACTACGCCTGCGACCGCCTCGGCCGCTACGACGGCTGACGCCCGAGCCCGCCCGCCGCAGACGGTGCGCGGAACCCCCCGGTGCACCGACCGGGGGGTTCCGCGCGCTGCCGTACGGCCGCCACCGCGGCCGCCACCGCAGCGGCAGCCACAGCCGCAGCCACAGCCACAGCCACGGCCGTACGGGCGGCAGGGCTCAGGCGTCCACGCCGTACTGGTTGAGGAACATGTCCACCCCGCCCTGGATCAGCCGCTCGCCGAGCTCCTCCCCGAGGTGGGTGCCGTACACCCCGTAGACCAGGTGCGGGGAGAGCACCAGCCCGGACAGCTGGAGCACCGCCAGCTCCATGTCCGGGATGCGCAGCAGCCCGCGCTCGTCCAGCCGGCCCAGCGCGGCGGCGAGGGCGGCGTGCTGGCGGCCCGGGCCCTCCTCCTGCCAGGTGCGGCCCAGCTCCGGGAAGCGGTGCCGCTCTCCCGCGATGACGTTGCGCAGCGCGAGGACGTCGGGCGTGGTCAGGCCGGCCACCCAGGTGCGGCAGGCCTCCACGAGGTCGGCGCGGACGTCGTCGGACTCGGCGAGGCGGGCCTGTATCACCGACTGGGCGACCTCCAGGGCCTCGTCGAGGGTCTGCCCGATGACGGCGTTGAAGAGGTTCTCCTTGCTGCCGAAGTGGTTGTAGACGGTGACCTTGGAGACGCCCGCCTCGGCGGCGAGCTGGTCCACGCCCGCCCCGAAGCCCTCGCGGAGGAAGACCGTGCGGGCGGCGGCCAGGATGGCCTGCCTCTTGCGGGCTGCCCGCGCACCGGTGGGCGCCCCGGCGGGGGTTGCGGCGGGCCGCGTGGTCTCGGCGGTGCTTGTCCGTGCGGTCATGGCGCTCATCCCCAACTTTCTCCGGCTGCGGCCCCAGTCTAGAACCGAACTGAACTGTACCGTTGCGTTCAGTTGAACTGAACTGTATGGTTCATCTAGCCGGGCCGCCAAGAAGGGGGCCGCAGAAGGCAGTTGAAACGTCCCACCGCAGGAGGAGACAGACATGAGCGGCACCCAGAACCCCCTCTTCAGGTCGCGGGCCCAGGTGCACGTCGCCGCCGCCCCCGCCGAGGTCTACGCCGCGGTCAGCGACCTGGCCCGGATGGGCGAGTGGAGCCCCGAGTGCCTCGGCGGGGAGTGGACGACCGGCGAGCCCGGCGCCGTCGGCTCCGTCTTCCGCGGTGACAACGAGCGCGCCGAGGACGTCGTCGCCTGGGCGCCGGTGGTCCGCGGCCGGTGGACCACCTACGCCGAGGTCGTCGCCGCCGAGCCGGGCCGCACCTTCCAGTGGGCCATGCACAACAGCAGGGGCGAGAAGCAGGACAGCGTCTGGGGCTTCACCATCGAGCCCGACGGCGAGGGCACCCTGCTCGTCCACCACTTCCGGATGGGCGCCGCCACCGAGGGCATCCAGGGCATCACCGCCGAGATGGACGACGCCCGCAAGCAGCAGTTCTTCGCCGAGTGGGGCGACAAGGTCGCCGGCGACCTCGCCGAGACCCTCGGCCGCATCAAGGTCGTCATCGAGAAGGAAGCCGCCTCGCAGCAGCCGGCCTGAGCGCCGCCGCCGCCCCGAGGCCCGGCCGCGCCGGCCGCACCCGCCGCACCCGCCGCACCAGTACCCGCCGCCCCCGGCCCCCCATCCGTACGTCACGTGAGAAAGGCAAGGCGATGATTCTCCAGCGCATCGGCAACAAGGGCATCCGCCTCGGCACGCTCTTCGAGCGGGCCGCCAGGAAGCACCCGACGAACGTCGTGATCCTCGACCACGACCTGGACATAGCCCCCCAGCTGGGGCGCCGGGCGACGGTGGCGGAGGTCGCCGACCTCATCGACGACATGGCCTCCCGGCTCTGGGCCGCCAACGTCCGCCCCAGCCGGCGCGTGGTGGTCTACAAGTCGGACGGCTTCGACATCACCCTCCTCGCCTGCGCCGCCGTCCGCATCGGCGCCGTCCCGGTGCTGCTGTCGCCGAAGCTGGACGGCGAGACCGTCGCCGAGCTGGTCCGCCGCACCGACCAGCCCTACCTGCTCACCGACCAGAACAAGCTGGAGACGGAGCTGCCGGCCTCGGTCTTCGAGGAGGCCGAGCAGGTCCTGCTCACCTCCGGCAGCTACAAGGAGGCCGTCGAACTCGCCTCCCTCGCCGGCTCCCCCCGCGTACCGGCCGTCACCATGCCGCCCGAGCACCCCACCCTGATCACCCACACCTCCGGCACCACCGGCACCCCCAAGCTCGCCGTCCACACCGGCGCCACCCTCCAGGCGCGCTACCGCCCGCAGGCCGCCATCACCAAGCCGCTGCTCCCGGGCCGCGAGACCATCGCGATGCACGTCTCCTTCGTCCACTCCCGGCTGATCACCGCCCTCGCCATCTCCCTCTTCCGCGGCTACCCGATCGTCGTCCTCGCCGACTCCGACCCCCGCAAGGCCGCCGACCTCTTCGCGCAGCTGCGCCCCGGCATCCTGGAGGCCCACCCCAACTCCTTCATGGAGTGGGAGGAGATGGCGGACGACCCCCGCAAGCCGCTCGCCAACGTCAAGCTGTTCTCCAGCACCTTCGACGCCATTCACCCGCGCACCGTGCAGCGGCTGCTGGCCGCCACCGAGCGCACCGCCCCCGTCTTCGGCCAGCTGTACGGGCAGAGCGAGATCGGCCCGGCCGTCGCCCGCTCCTTCTCCCGCCGCCGCGGGCTCGACGCCGACGGCCGCTGCGTGGGCATGCCCTTCCCCGGGATGACCGACGTACGCGTCGTCAGCCGCAACGGCCTGCCGGTGTCCGAGACGAACCCGGGCTTCATCGAGGTCAAGAGCGACGGCCGGATCGTCACCTACCTCGGCGAGCAGGAGCGGTACGACAAGCAGGTCAACGACGGCTGGTGGCGGATGGGCGACGTCGGCTACCGCACCAAGTGGGGCTGCGTGCACCTGCTCGACCGCGAGGTCGACATGATCGAGGGCTTCGGCTCGACCCTCGCCGCCGAGGACACCCTCTTCACCCGGCTCGAAGAGCTGTCCGAGGTCATCATCATCCCCGACGAGTCCGGCCGGGCCGTGCCCATCGTCTGCACCCGCGACGACAGGCCGATCGACCCCGCCGCCTGGAAGGCCGCCACCGCCGGGCTCCCCCCGATGGCCGAGCCCGTCCAGTGGCGCCAGTCCGACCTCCCGCAGACCGCCACCACCAAGATCAAGCGGCTGGAGCTGGCCCGCCTGATCGCCGCCGGCACCGCGTCCCAGCTCATCGAGGAGAAGATCTGACATGTCGAAGCTCATCATCATCGGCGGCGGCATCGGCGGGCTCGCTGCGGCCCTGGCCGTCGCCCGGCAGGGCCACGAGGTCCTGGTCCTGGAGCGCGCCCCGCAGTTCGCGGAGATAGGCGCCGGCATCCAGCTCGCCCCGAACGGCCTGCACGCCCTCGACCGGCTCGGCCTCGGCGACGCCGTCCGCTCCACCGCCGTCCGGATGGACGAACTCCGCTTCATGGACGGCGTCACCGGCGAGCACGTCGCCAGCCTCGACCTGACCGAGGCCTACCGGGAGCGGTTCGGGAACCCGTACGCGGTCGTCCACCGGGCCGAGCTGCACACCAAGCTGCTGGAGGCCTGCCAGGCCGCCGACGGCGTCGAACTGCGCAGCGCCGCCACCGCGACCGGCTACGAGCAGGACGCCGCGGGTGCCACCGTCGTTCTGGAGGACGGCGAGCGCCTCACCGCCGACGCCCTGATCGGCGCCGACGGCATCCACTCCGCCATCCGCGCCCAGCTCGTCGGCGACGGCGCCCCCCGCAACTCCGGGATCACCGTCTACCGGGCGATCATCCCGATGGAGCAGGTGCCCGAGGAGCTGCGCCACCTGACCTCCGTCACCTGGTGGACGGGGCCCGGCTGCCACTTCGTGCACTACCCGATCGCCGGCGGCAAGTACCTGAACCTCGCCGCGAGCAGCGACAACAAGGCCGTCGAGGCCGTCGCCGGGGTCCCCGCGACCGACGGCGACATCCGCCGCGAGTTCGCCTCGCTCGGCGAGGACGCCCAGCGCCTGCTCGCCCTCGGCGAGGGCTGGAAGTCGTGGGTCCTGGTCGACCGCGACCCCGTCGACACCTGGACCGACGGCCGGGTCGCCCTCCTCGGCGACGCCGCCCACCCGATGCTCCACTACGTCGCCCAGGGCGCCTGCCAGGGCCTGGAGGACGCCGTCGTCCTCGGCGACCTCCTCGACTGCGGCACGGACGAACTGCCGCAGCGCTTCGAGAAGTTCAACGCCGAGCGGCGCGAGCGCACCGGCCGGATCCAGCTGCTCGCCCGCGAGAGCATCAAGCTCTGGCACACCTCCGGATCGGCCGCCTCCGACCGCAACGCCGTCCTGGCCGGCTTCAGCCGGGACGAACTCCACGACTACGTCGCCTGGATGCACGGCCACCGCACCGACGACACCACCACCGCCGCCGCCGCCACCGCCACCACCACCACCACCGCCGCCGCCGCCGCCACCGCACTCACGAACGGAGACCAGCGATGAACCAGGACCGCAACCACGTGCAGGTGGCCCTCATCGGGGTCGGCCCCCGCGGCCTGTCCGTCCTGGAGCGGCTGTGCGCCAACGAGCGGCACACCCCCTCGCACGACGCGGTCACCGTCCACGTCGTCGACCCCTCGGCGCCCGGCGCCGGCCAGGTCTGGCGCTCCGACCAGTCCCAGCACCTGCTGATGAACACGGTCGCCTCCCAGATCACCGTCTACACCGACGACAGCGTCCGCACCGAGGGCCCCATCGAGCCCGGCCCGAGCCTGTACGAGTGGGCGAGGGGCCTCGCCGCTGCGGACGGCGCGGACGGCGCGGACCCGGCCGTCCTCGCCGAGGCCCGCCGCCTGGGCCCGAACACCTACCCCACCCGCGCCTTCTACGGCGGCTACCTGCGGGCCGCGTTCGAGCGGGTCGTCGCGGGCGCCCCCGCCCACGTCACCGTGCGGGTGCACCGCTCCCGGGCCGTGGCCATGGCCGACACCCACGGCATCCCCGGCGGCCCGCAGGGCGTCCGGCTGGAGGACGGCACCCGCCTCGACGCCCTCGACGCGATCGTCCTGGCCCAGGGGCACGTCCCGGCCCGGCTCACCCCGCGCGAGGCGAAGACCGCGAGCCTCGCCCGGATCCACCACCTGCGCTACTTCACCCCCGCCAACCCCGCCGACCTCGACCTCAGCAGCGTCCTGCCCGGGGAGAACGTCCTGCTGCGCGGCCTCGGCCTGAACTTCTTCGACCACATGGCCCTCTTCACCGCCGGCCGCGGCGGCACCTTCACCCGCGGCGAGGACGGCCGCCTCACCTATCACCCCTCGGGCAAGGAGCCCGTCTTGTACGCCAGTTCGCGCCGGGGCATCCCGTACCACGCCCGCGGCGAGAACGAGAAGGGCGCCTACGGCCGCTACCTGCCGCGGCTGCTGACCCCGCAGCGGATCGAGGAGCTGCGCGCCCGCTCCGCGGACGGCGAGGGCATCGGCTTCACCGCCGACCTGTGGCCGCTGGTCTCCCGCGAGACGGAGAGCGTCTACTACGGCACCCTGCTCCAGGCCCGCGGCCGCGGCGACGAGCGCGAGGGCTTCACCCGCCGCTTCCTGTCGCTGGAGGACGCCGCGGACCGGGACGCCCTGCTGGACGTGTACGGCATCGCCGAGGCCGACCGCTGGAGCTGGGAGGCGCTCTCCCGGCCGTACGGCGACCGCGCGTTCGCCGACCGCGAGGACTTCCGGCAGTGGCTCGTGGCCTACCTGGAGCGCGATGTCGCCGCGGCCCGCGCCGGCAACCTCAGCGGACCGCTCAAGGCGGCCCTGGACGTCCTGCGCGACCTGCGCAACGAGATCCGCCTCGCCGTCGACCACGGCGGCCTGACCGCCGACTCGCACCGCGACGACCTGGAGGGCTGGTACACCCCGCTCAACGCCTTCCTCTCCATCGGCCCGCCGGCCTCCCGCATCGAGGAGATGATCGCCCTGATCGAGGCCGGGGTGCTCGTCCTGACCGGTCCCGGCACCGAGATCCGCGTCGACACCTCCTCCGGCCAGGCCGCGTTCACCGCCGCCTCCCGCACCGTCCCGGGCCCGCCGGTCCGCGCCGGCGTCCTGATCGAGGCCCGGCTGCCCGAGCCCGACCTGCGGCGCACCGACGACCCGCTGCTGCGCCACCTGCTGGACACCGAGCAGTGCACCACCTACCGGATCTCCGGGCCGGGCGGCGCGGGTTACGAGTCCGGCGGCCTCGCCGTCACCGAGCGCCCGTACCGGCTGCTCGACGCCCGCGGCCACGCCCACCCGCGGCGGTTCGCGTACGGCGTGCCGACCGAGTCCGTGCACTGGGTCACCGCGGCCGGCATCCGCCCGGGCGTCGACTCCGTCACCCTCGGCGACTCGGACGCCATCGCCCGCTCGGTGCTCGCCCTGCCGCCCGCCGCGGCCGTCCCGGCCGGGGTGTCGCTGCCCTCCGAGACCGACCTGACCGGGGTCCTCGTATGAGCACCGCGGGCGGCGACGCGCTGACCGACGCGGGGCTGCTGTCCCCGGTGCGCGCCGGCACCCCGGCGGAGGAGGCCGTCTCCGACCTCGCCTGGCTCCAGGCGATGCTGGACGCCGAGGCCGCCCTGGCCCGGGCGCAGGCCGGGCTCGGCACCCTCCCGGAGGCCGCCGCGAAGACCATCACCGGCTGCGCCCGCGCCGGCCGGCTGGACCTGCGCGCGCTGGCCCTGGCGGCGCGGGAGACCGCGAACCCGGTGGTCGGGCTGGTGCAGGCGCTGACCCGGGTGGTCGCCGCCGAGGACCCGGCCGCCGCCGAGTACGTGCACCGCGGCTCCACCAGCCAGGACATCCTCGACACCGGGGCCATGCTGGTCGCCGCCCGCACGCTGCGCCTGGTCCGCGCCGACCTGGCCCGCACGGCCGCGGCGCTGGGGCGGCTGGCCGCGGAGCACCGGGACACGGCGATGCCGGGCCGGACGCTGGCCCTGCAGGCGGTGCCGACCACCTTCGGACTGAAGGCGGCGGGCTGGCGGCAGCTGGTCCTCGACGCCGGGGAGCGGCTGGCCCGCGTCGCGGACGGCGGGCTGCCGGTCTCCCTCGGCGGGGCGGCCGGAACGCTGGCCGGCTACCTGGAGTACGCCCGCATCGACGGCGCCGGCGGCCCGGAGGCAGGCGGCTACCCGGAGCGGCTGGCGGAGGCGTTCGCCGCCGAGACGGGCCTCGCCCGGCCCGCGCTGCCCTGGCACGCGCTGCGCACGCCGGTCGCGGACCTCGCCTCGGCGCTGGCCTTCACCGCGGGGGCGCTCGGGAAGGTCGCCGTGGACGTGCAGAACCTCTCGCGGACGGAGGTCGGCGAGGTCGCCGAGCCGGCCGTCGCGGGGCGGGGCGCCTCTTCGGCCATGCCGCACAAGCGCAACCCGGTGCTCAGCACGCTGCTGCGCAGTGCCGCCCTCCAGGTGCCGGTGCTGGCGGCCGGGCTGGTGCAGTGCCTGGTCTCGGAGGACGAGCGCTCCGGCGGCGCCTGGCACGCGGAGTGGCAGCTGCTGCGCGAGTGCCTGCGGCTGGTCGGCGGCGCCGCGCACACGGCGGCGGAGCTCGCCGAGGGGCTGACGGCGCGGCCCGAGCGGATGCGCGCCAACCTGCTGCTGACGGGCAGCCAGGTGGTGTCGGAGCGGATCGCGGCCGTGCTCGCGCCGGAGCTGGGCAAGGCGGCGGCCAAGCGGCTGCTGACCCGGGCGTCCGCGGCCGCCGAGGAGGGCGGCCTGCCGCTGCACGAGGTGCTGGCCGCCGAGCCGGCGCTCCAAGGGCGCTGGGACGCGGACGGGTTGGCGGAGCTGTGCGATCCGGGGGCGTACACGGGCGGGGCGGGCTCGCTGGTGGACCGGGCGCTGGAACGGCCCGAGCCGACGCTTGAGTTTTAAATGAACTGAACTGTATAGTTCAGTATGTAGACGCCGAGCACCGAGCAGAAAGCCGAGGAGCCATGACGCCGCCGCCCGCACGTCCCGCAACCGGACGCTGGATCGAGGACTGGGACCCCGAGGACGAGGAGTTCTGGCAGCGCAGCGGCCGGCGCACCGCCCGCCGCAACCTCGCCCTCTCGGTCCTCGCCGAGCACATCGGCTTCTCGGTGTGGAGCATGTGGTCCGTCCTCGTGCTCTTCATGTCGCCCGAGATCGGCTTCGCCTTCACCCCCTCCGAGAAGTTCCTGCTCGTGGTCGTCCCCACCCTCGTCGGCGCGGCCCTGCGGCTCCCGTACAGCTACGCCGTCACCCGCTTCGGCGGCCGCAACTGGACCGTCTTCGCCTCGGCCGTCCTCCTCGCCCCCGCCGCCGCCGCCTTCTGGTTCATCAGGCAGCCCGGCACCGACCTGTGGGTCTTCCTCCTCATCGGCGCGCTCTGCGGGCTCGGCGGCGGCAACTTCGCCTCCTCGATGACCAACATCACCGCCCTCTTCCCGCAGCGCCTCCAGGGCTGGGCCCTCGGCATCAACGCCGGCGGCGGCAACCTCGGCGTCGCCGCGGTCCAGCTGATCGGCCTGCTCGTCCTCGCCACCGCGGGCAGCGCCCACCCCTCGTACGTCATCGCCGCCTACCTGCCGCTGATCGTGCTCTCCTCGGTCCTCGCCGCCTGGAAGATGGACAACTTCGCGGCCGTGCGCGGCGCGCCCGGCGCCCAGCGCGAGGCCGCCCGCAACCCGCACACCTGGATCATCTCCCTCCTCTACGTCGGCACCTTCGGCTCCTTCATCGGCTACGGCTTCGCCTTCGGCCTCGTCCTGCAGAGCCAGTTCGGCGCCACCCCCTTCGAGGCCGCGCAGTACACCTTCCTCGGGCCGCTCCTCGGCTCCTTCTTCCGGCCCCTCGGCGGGCTGCTCTCCGACCGGTTCGGCGGGGCGCGGGTCACCCTGGCCACCTTCTGCGCGATGGCCGCCGGGACCGGGCTCCTGCTGCTGGCCTCCGCGCAGTCCTCGTACGCCCTGTTCCTCGGCGGCTTCACCCTGCTGTTCGTCCTGACCGGCATAGGCAACGGCTCGACGTACAAGCTGATCCCGGCGGTCTTCGCCCGGCAGGCGCAGGACGCGGTCACCTCCGGCCGCGACGCCGAGCAGGCCTTCGCCAGGGCCCGCCGGCTCTCCGGCGCCGTCGTCGGCATCGCCGGGGCCGTCGGCGCCCTCGGCGGGGTCGGGGTGAACCTGGTCTTCCGCAGCGCCTACAGCGGCCCTGCGAAATCCGGCGAACCGGCCTTCACCGCCTTCCTCGCCTTCTACGCCGTCTGCATCCTCACCACCTGGGCGGTCTACCTCCGCCGCCGCCCCGCCGCCCCTGCGGACGGCCGGGACGCCGCCGCGGCCCCCGCCGGCTCCGCCCGCACGGAGGCCACCCGTGTCTGAGACCGCCACCCACTGCCCCTACTGCGCCCTCCAGTGCGGAACCCGCCTCTCCCACGACGCCGGCCGCACCACCGTCCGCCCCGACGCAGCCTTCCCCGTCAACCGGGGCGGCCTGTGCCAGAAGGGCTGGACCGCCCCCGCCCTCCTCGACACCCCCGGCCGCCTCACCCGGCCCCTCGTCCGCGGCGCGGACGGCCGGCTCGCCCCCGCCGGCTGGGACGAGGCCCTCGACCTGATCGCCGGCCGGCTGGACCGCATCCGCGCCGAGCACGGCGCCGACGCGGTCGGCGTCTTCGGCGGCGGCGGCCTCACCAACGAAAAGGCCTACCAGCTCGGCAAGTTCGCCCGCGTCGCCCTCGGCACCAGCCAGATCGACTACAACGGCCGGTTCTGCATGTCCTCCGCGGCCGCCGCCGGCTCCGCCGCGTTCGGCCTCGACCGCGGACTGCCCTTCCCCGTCACCGACCTCGCCGCCGCCGACGTGGTCCTCCTCGCCGGCGCCAACCCGGCCGAGACGATGCCCCCGCTGATGCGCCACCTCGCCGGCCCGCGGCTCATCGTCATCGACCCGCGCCGCACCCCCACCGCCGAGGCCGCCGCCCTCCACCTCCAGCCCACCCCCGGCACCGACCTCGCCCTCGCCCTCGGCCTGCTCCACCTCGCCGTCACCGAGGGCCGCGCCGACCGGGAGTACCTCGACAAGCGCACCACCGGCTTCGACGCCGCCTGGCGGCGGGCCGCCGCCTGGTGGCCCGAGCGCGTCGAACGCGTCACCGGGGTCCCCGCCGCCGAGATGCGCGAGGCCGTCGCCCTCCTCGCCGGCGCCGAGCGGGCGTACGTCCTCACCGGCCGCGGAGCCGAACAGCACAGCAAGGGCACCGACACCGTCGCCGCGTTCATCAACCTCGCCCTCACCCTCGGCCTGCCCGGCCGCGAGGGCAGCGGCTACGGCTGCCTCACCGGCCAGGGCAACGGCCAGGGCGGCCGCGAGCACGGCCAGAAAGCCGACCAGCTCCCCGGCTACCGCATGCTCGCCGACCCGGCCGCCCGCGCCCACGTCGCCTCCGTGTGGGGCGTCGACCCCGGCACCCTGCCCGGCCCCGGCCGCAGCGCCTACGAACTCCTCGACGCCCTCGGCACCGGCGGCGGCCCCCGCGCCCTCCTCGTCTTCGGCTCCAACCCCGTCGTCTCCGCGCCCCGCGCCGCCCGCATCGCCGACCGGCTCGCCTCCCTCGACCTGCTCGTCGTCGCCGACTTCGTGCCCTCCGAGACCGCCGAACTCGCCGACGTCGTCCTCCCCGTCACCCAGTGGGCCGAGGAGGAGGGCACCATGACCAACCTGGAGGGCCGCGTCCTGCGCCGCCGCAGGCTCCTGCCCCCGCCCGGCGAGGCCCGCAGCGACCTCGACGTGCTGCACGGCCTCGCCGCCCGCCTCGGCCAGGACCCCGCCCGCTTCCCCACCGACCCGCGCACCGTCTTCGAGGAACTGCGCCGCGCCTCCGCCGGCGGCCGCGCCGACTACTCCGGCATCAGCTACGACCGCCTCGACGCCGGCGAGGCCCTGCACTGGCCCTGCCCCGAGACCCCCGCCGGGACCGCCCCCCACCCGGGCACCCCGCGGCTCTTCCTCGACGCCTTCGCCCACCCCGACGGGCTCGCCCGGTTCGCCGAGGTCGAGCACCGCGACGCCGCCGAGACCCCCGACGCCGACTACCCGCTGTACGCCACGACCGGACGGGTCCTCGCCCAGTACCAGTCCGGGGCGCAGACCCGCCGGGTCCCCGAACTGGCCGCCGCCGCCCCGGAGGCGTTCGTCGAGGTCCACCCCGACACCGCCGGCCGGCTCGGCCTGCGCGACGGCCGCCCCGCCCGGGTCTCCTCGGCCCGCGGCAGCACGGTCGCGCGGGTCCGGCTCGTCGACTCGCTGCGGACGGACACCGTGTTCCTGCCGTTCCACTTCGCCGGCGCCGGCCGGGCCAACCTGATCACCTCGGCGGCCCTCGACCCGCGCAGCCGGATGCCCGAGTTCAAGGTGTGCGCGGTACGCGTGGAACCGGTCGGCGCGGCTGCCGAAGCCGCCGCCGCCAACGACCCGGCCACGGCGTCCGAGGGAGCCGGGCGGTGACCGCGGGCGAGGTGCTGGTGGTCGGCGGCGGCCCCGCGGCGCACCGCTTCGCGGAGCGGCTGCACCACCACGGCCACCGGGGCGGCATCACCCTGCTCGCCGCCGAGCCGCAGGCCCCGTACCACCGCACGCTGCTGACCTCCGTCCTGGACGGCACCCTGCCGGCCGGAGCCCTCGCCCTGCCCGAACTCCCGGCAGGCGTCCGCCTGCACACCGGCACCACCGTCACCCGCATCGACCGGGCCCGGCGCCTCGCCCACACCGCCGACGGCTCCGCGCACCACTACGACACCCTCGTCCTGGCCACCGGCTCCCGCCCGGCCCCGCCGCCCGGACCCGGGCTCGCCGGGCTCGGCCCCGCCGACGGGGTCGTGGCCCTGCGCACCCTCGCCGACGCCGAGCACCTGCGCCGGACCGCGCCCGACGCGCGCCGCACCGTCGTGCTGGGCGGCGGGCTGCTCGGGGTCGAGGCGGCCGCCGCGCTGCGCCGGGCCGGGCACGAGGTGGCCCTCGTCCACCGCGGGCCGCACCCGCTGCGCCGGCACCTGGACACGGCCGCGGGGGACATGCTGACCCGGAGCCTGACCGGCCTGGGCATCGAGGTCCACGCGGACCGCGAGGCGGCCGGGTACCACTCCGGCAAGCTCACCCTCGACGACGGCACCGTACTCGCCGCCGACACGCTGCTGCTGTGCACCGGGGCCGTGCCCGAGACGGACCTGGCCCGGCGGGCCGGGCTGGCCGTCCGCACCGGCATCCTCGTCGACGGGGCCCTGCGCACCGCCGACCCGCGCATCCACGCCCTCGGCGACTGCGCCGAGCACCCCGGCGACGCGGCCGGGCACCTCGAACCCGCCTGGGAGCAGGCGGAGTCCCTGGCCCGGCAGCTCACCGGGACCGGCGGGGAGCACCGCGGGAGCCGCCGGGTGGTCCGGCTGCGGGTCGCCGACCTGGACCTGGTCCGCCTCGGCGGCACCGAAGCCTCCGCCCGGCCCGGCGGCGAGGTGGTCACCTTCAGCGATCCCGCGGGCGGCCGGTACGCCCGGCTGACCCTGCACGGGCAGCGCATCACCGACGCGGTCCTGCTGGGCATGCCGAAGGCGATCGCCGCCGCGACCCGGCTCCACGAGCACGACCTCCCGGTGCCCGCCGGGCGGCTGGAGTTCCTGCTCGGCATCGCACCGGCCGCGCCGGGCGACGGGGAGCTTCCCGACGACGCCGTCGTCTGCCGCTGCAACAACGTCACCAAGCACGCCATCACCGAGGCCTGCCGCACCGGCGCCGCCGACGTGGCCGCCGTCGCCGCGGCCACCCGCGCCACCACCGGCTGCGGCGGCTGCACGGGCGCCGTCCGCGCCCTGTGCGGCGCCCCCGCCCGAACCGAAGGGAGCACGCCGTCATGAAGACGCTCGTCGTCGCCGGCCACGGAATGGCCGGCCACCGCCTGGTCTCGGAGCTCCGCTCCCTCGACACGGCCGGCTCGTGGCGGGTGGTGGTCCTCGCGGAGGAGCCGCACGCCGCGTACGACCGGGTCGCGCTCTCCTCGTACCTGGACGGCCGCAGCGCCGCCGACCTGGCCCTGCCCGGCCCGGGCGCGGACCCCGACCCGCTGGTCGACCTGCGCCTGGACACGCGGGTGACCGCCGTGAACCGGGGAGCCCGCACCGTGACCACCGCGACCGGGGAGGCGATCGGCTACGACGCCCTCGTCCTGGCCACCGGCTCGAAGCCGTTCATCCCGCCGGTGCCGGGCCACGACCTGCCGGGCTGCTTCGCGTACCGCTCCCTCACCGACCTGGACGCGATCCGCGAGGCGGCCGTCCCCGGCCGGCCCGGCGTCGTCATCGGCGGCGGCCTGCTCGGCCTGGAGGCGGCGAACGCGCTGCGCCTGCTCGGCATGGAGCCGCACGTGGTGGAACTCGCGCCGCGGCTGATGCCGGTACAGGTCGACGCGGCCGGCGGCGCGGTCCTCGGCCGGCGGGTGGAGGACCACGGGCTGCACGTCCACTGCGGGGTCGCCACGGCTTCGATCGAAGCGGGCCCGGACGGGCGCGCCGCGGCGGTGGCCCTGGCCGACGGCACCGCCCTGGAGGCGGCGGTGGTGGTCTTCTCGGCGGGCGTCCGCCCCCGCGACGAACTGGCCGGCCCGGCCGGCCTGGACCACGGGGAGCGCGGCGGGTTCCTGGTGGACGGGCTGTGCCGGACCGCCGACGAGCGGATCTGGGCGGTCGGGGAGTGCGCGGCGGTCTCCGGACGCTGCTACGGGCTGGCCGCGCCGGGCTACCGGATGGCGGAGTCGGTGGCCCGGCAGCTGTGCGGGCTGGGCGGGGATCCGTTCGGGGAGGCGGACATGTCGACGCGGCTGAAGCTGCTCGGCGTCGAGGTGGCGAGCTTCGGCGACGCGCACGCGGGCACGGACGGCTCCCTGGAGCTGAGCCGCCTGGACGAGGCGCGGGGCACGTACGCGAAGCTCGTCCTCGACGCCGACTGCCGCACCCTCCTGGGCGGGATCCTGGTCGGCGACGCCCAGGCGTACGCCGACCTCCTCCCCTACGTGGGCCGCCCCGCCCCCTCGGCCGCCCACCGCCTCCTGGCTCCCGCGCCCTGACCCCGCAGGCGCACCCGTCCGCCGCGCCCGCGCGCTGCGGACGAGTGACGCCGAAGGGTGATGACGGCGCGGTGGCGTGCCGCGGGCGGACCGAACCGCCTATGGGTCTGACGTGACCACACTCCCTCTGCGCGGACGTCCCGCTCTCCTCGCCCTGGCTGCTGCCATGCTCCTGGCCGCACCCACCGCGACGGCAGCCACGCCACCGGCGCACCCCCACGGCACCTTCTCCCGCCCGGGAAACCCGGCCCCGGTCGACCCCCGCCCCTCGCCGCCGGCCGACACCGGCCGACACGTGCAGCAGTTCCAACGGCAACTCGCCGAGTCCGGCTACGTCTCCCAGGCCGGAACGGAGGAGGTCTTCGACCTGAACCGCCGGTACTGCGAGGGCGTCGTCTTCAGCGCCATGTGGCCCAACCCCCAGTCGCCCTACATCGTCACCGGCATGCCGGAGGTCCCGGGGCAGGCACCCAACACCAACCCACCCGCGACGTGGCGCCTGCGCCAGGACGAGGCCATCGTCCTGATCGGCACGACGCCGCCGCCGGAGGCCTACTTCTCCTTCGACCTCACCCAGCTGAAGGGCTCGCTGGCCACCGGTCCGGTCCTGTGGACCTCCGTGGGCGACCCGGTCAACAACAAGACGGTGCGCACCCAGGGGCCGACACCGTACGACCGGCCGTTCGCGCTGGTGATCACCGGTAACGGGCGCACCCGGGCCGAGGTCAACAAGATGCTGGACGCCTCCGGGCTGGGCGGGGCGACGAACAACACGACGATCCCCCCGGCCCTGTACCGGCTCGGCCTCGACCAGGGCTCCGACGAGTTCCTGCTCGGCATCCGCACACTGCTGCCCAAGCCCGGCTACGAGAAGGCACTCGACGCCTATCGCGCCTCGCCTCCGATCAAGGTTTTCCGGGTCCGGCCGCAGAGCCCGTCCGGGGACGAGAAGAAGCCGGTGTACGCCCCCGATCCCCTGCCCGTCCCCCGGCTGCGCGTCTCCGGGACCGGGGCCACAGAACTGGACCTCAACCCGACCCTGCAACTGCTGCGCCAGCGCATCATCGACGCCCACCCGGGCTACGAGGTGCACGAGAAGGTCGTCGAACGGGGCTTCGAGGAATCGAACGTCGGGCTACAGGCCAAGCTGCTCACCGATCCCCCGGTCACAGGGGTGGCCGCGCTGTCCAACGACGCCGACGATCCGATCACACGGAACTTCTCCCTGCCCGACGGCTCCTTCGCCGTCGCGTACGGCGCGAACCACGCGGCCACCGGCCAGGCGACCTACTCGAGCGTCACGATGTACGCCGACCGCAAGGCCGCCGTCTCCCTGGCCGCGCAGAACAACCGCGATCTGCAGGGCAGCGCGCGCGACTTCCTCCCCGACCAGCCGAAGGCCGACAAGCTGTACGCCTGGACCTTCAGCCGCGCCGGAGACGCCGGACCGACCGGGCGGCACGTCACCGCGCTCCCGCCCACCGGCAGTGACTTCTGTGCGCAGTACGGCACCGACCGGCCCGTCGACATGAGCACGCTCCGCCTCGTGGCCCGCGCCTACATGCAGCCCGAGACCGCCACCCGCCCCGCCTTCTCCTCGCTCCTCCTGGACCGGCTGCTCGTCTTCACCCCGAAGAAGAAGTAGCAGCCCGGCACACCGCGCGCCCCCCGGGTTCGATGGAACCCGAGGGGCGCGGGGCTGGGTGGTAGGGGGCGGCCGGTCCTGAATTCCGGCCGGGAGTGCTGCGCGCCGCCACGGTGGGCGGCGGGGGCTCCGGTGGGGCGGAGGTGCACCGGTGCGGTGCCGGTGGGGCGGGGCGGCCGCGCGGTGGGACGGGTGGGGGCGGGCAGGGCCGGCGGTCAGACCGTGAGGCGGTCGCGGGGCTGGTCGGAGGTGCCCGGTGCTGCCGCAGCTGCTGCCGCGGCGGCCTTGGCGGCCTTCGCCTTGCGGGAGGTGGAGAAGCGGCGGGTGATCGGCGCCTCGACCCAGGCGTACAGGGCCCAGGAGAGCAGCACCGAGACGACGGCCTGGGCGGCGATCAGGGCGATGCCGACCGGAGTCGGGAAGAGCCCGTCGCCGAGCAGCTCGCGCGAGTAGGCGAGGACGATGTAGTGGACCAGGTAGAAGGCGAAGGAGATCTCGCCGAGCCAGACCATGGGCCGGTTGTTGAAGAGCGTCGGCTTGCTCTCCGCGTCGCGGGCGGCGAACGCGGCGATGACGAGCACGATCGGGATGAGGGTGACGGAGCGCTGGGCGTACAGGTGCTCCACGTTGAGCGCGACGCCGTAGCTGGCGGCCAGCAGCAGCGTCGACCAGACGGTGCCGATGTCGCGCCAGCGGCCGGCCATGACCGCGCGGGCGACGAGGATGCCGAGCGCGAAGTCGAGGAGGCGGACCGGCGGAAGGACGTACGCGAACCAGTACTGGACGGTGGAGGTGCCGTCGGCCCCGGGCATCTGCATGCCGCCGCCGGGGATGACCGCGTAGGTCAGGGTCGGCGTGAGCATGATGGCGGCGACGGTGCCGGCGATCCAGAACTTCAGCTTGGAGGCGTCGATCTTCCTGATGCCCAGGATGAGCAGCGGGAAGGCGAGGTAGAAGACCGCCTCGGCGCCGAGGGACCAGCTGGGCGGGTCGACGCTGAAGTTGGTGGCGAAGTCCGGCACCCAGACCTGGAGCATGAACAGGTTGAGGACGGCCTGCCACGGCTCGGTCATGACGGCCGCGAAGGTGACCAGGGCGAGGCCCCAGGTGACCACGTAGTTCGGGTAGATCTTGACGAAGCGGCGGCGCCAGAAGGCGCGGAAGGTGTCCTTGTCGCGGGCCGACCATGTCAGGACGAAGCCGCTGAGGACGAAGAAGAACGTGACGCCGAGGGCGCCGGCCTGGGAGACGGCCTTGGCGAAGCCGTCGTTGGCCGCGTCGGACTCGAAGAGGCGGATCCACGGCACGCCCAGGGAGGCGTGGTAGAGGAAGACCAGGAGGGCCGCGGGGAAGCGGAGCCCGGTGAGCGAGTCGAGTCTGGGGAGTCTCACAGGTCTTGAACCGTCCATTCCGTTCATGGACATGACAAATACGGCCCTTTCTCGGGAGGCGTGAACGCCGGCGGAAGTGCGCGGGTCCGGGCCGCGGCGGCCCTGTGCAGGCCGCGGCCCGGACCCGTGGGTGCGTCAGTCGCGGATGACCGTCTTGGTCCGCATGAGGAACTCACCCAGGTAGCTGTCGTGCGGGACGCCCGGCCGGATCCAGTAGGTCGGGTGGTCGCCCAGGTAGAGGTTGCTGATGGTGGGCTCCGCCAGCAGCTCGTCGATCAGCGCCTCGTCGTCCGTGAACGCCGTCAGCACCAGCGAGTTGCGCAGCGGGCCGATCCCGTCGGACGGCGACCACGGGGCCACCCACACGCATGGGAAGGGCAGTTCGATGCCGGCCTGCTCGGCGTCCGGCCGGTCCAGCTGGTGCACCGCCGGGCGCAGCACGGCGCTGCCGTCGCCCAGCTCCTCCACCACCCCGTCGCCGCCCAGGTGCGCAGTCGTGCCCGCGGCGCGGGCCAGGAGGAACGCCTCCAGCTTGCGGGCGCCCTCCGCCGGCTGCACCGCCAGGACCGCCTTCTCGTCCTCCGGCGGCAGGCTCGGGATGGCGGCGAGCCGCTCGGCGATCGCCTGCGCCAGCGGCCCCGGGTCCCCCTCCACCAGCACGGTGGTGGCGTTGATGCAGGCCACACCGCCCTGGTGGGCGATCGAGTCGACGATCGTGTCGAGGTGGTCGCGCCAGTCGGCGCCCGCCGGGACGAGCATCTTCGAGCGCCCCGGGCCCTGCGGCAGCACACGGGTGCCCGCGTACTTGCGGACGACCTCGTCCCCGCCGTACACCAGGCCGTAGTCGGCGCTGCGCAGGATCTCGTCCGCCGCGTCGTAGTCCGTGGGCAGCAGCACGACCTGGTCGGTGCCGAAGCCCGCGGCCCGCAGGGCGGAGATCAGGCGGTGCGGGGTGAACGGCTCGCGCCGCGAGGGCCGTACCGCGACCCGGTAGCCCATGGCGAGGGCCTCCACCCACAGCGAGTGCGGGCCGGGGTGGTTGCCGGCCGCGTGCACCGCGAAGACGTCGCCCTTGCGGGTCCACACGGCGCTGCCGCGGCGGGTCTCCTCCGCCCGCCAGTCGTCCACGGCGCCGACGGGGCGCGCCTGGTACGCGGCGACCGGGGCCACCTCGGTGGCCTCGATGATGGCGGCGGTCGCCGCCCGCACGACGCCCATCGGCACGCCCGAGACGCGGGCGACGGTGCGCTGGTACTCCTCGAAGTCGAGCCCGTCGATCGTCTCCTCGGCGAAGATCCGGCCCGCCCGGGCCAGCGCCGCCGTCCGCTCGGCGGCCGGCAGGGTGCGGGCCTTGCGCAGGGCGTCCATGGCGCGGGTGACGAACAGCTTGGGAACCAGGCTCAGTTCGGCGACCGGCGCGCCCGCCACGTCGGTGACGGTCATCCGCTTGCGGGCGCGGAAGGGACCGGAGGGCCCGAGCGCGTCGAGCGTGATCAGGCCGGTTTCCACTAGTAGACCCCCTCGATGACGGTCTCGTTGTCGAACTCCTGGACCGGCGCGATGTCGGCGACGGAGTCGCCGATCTGCCAGACGCCCTCCGGGCCCGGGACCCGGGTCGCGTAGTCGCGCTCCAGGTTGTTCGGCATGAACAGGCTCTTGCTGACGTGGTGCATGACCACCTGGCCGCGCTCGCCGTACCCGACGGTCTCGCGGGTCTCCGGGTCGACGACGTCGAAGACCATGTGCGGGGCGAACGGGTCGTAGATGCACGGGTCGTCGTCGGTCAGGCCCGGGCGCTCGCTGGCGTTGCCGAGGATCATCGTCGAGCCGTAGCCGCTGTACAGGTGGGCCTTCGGGAAGACCTCGGTGCGGTACAGGTAGCGGGTGTCGGCGTCCATCTGCGTGCCGACCCAGTTGATGGCCTTGACCTTCTCGTCGATGAGCTTGGCCAGGTCGTCGCGGCGGGCCAGGCGCTCCAGGACCGGCGGGGTGCACATCAGGACGCCGATGTCCTGGGTCTGGAGCAGGAAGGCCACCTGGTCGACGATGTGCTCGGCGTAGGCGCCCGCCTCGGCGGTCCTGCCGTCCGCGATGAGCTTCTTCACCCAGCGCGGGTCGAGGTCGACGGTGAACGCCAGGCCGCCGCGGAAGGCCGTCTGACGCTTGATCACGTCGCCCACCATGTGCGGGCCGGTCGGGGCGACGACCAGCCAGTTCACGCCCTGCGGGACGCCGTGGCGGTCGAGCTGGCCGCTGCTCCAGGCGAGCAGCCGGTCCAGCCACTCCTGGAGCAGGACGATGCGCTTGGGAGCGCCGGTGGTGCCGCCGCTCTCGTACACGCCGACCACGTCGGGGCGGTCGCCGTAGCCGCGGGGTATGAGGTCCTCCGCGCGGACGTCGCGGAGTTCGTTGGCGAGGTTGGGGAAGCGGCGGAGGTCGGCGAATCCGCCGATGTCCGCCAGCGGGTCGAAACCGAGACTTCCCGCGCGCTCGAGCCAGAACGGCGAACCCGTTTCCGGGGAGAAATGCCACCGCAGGGCGGCGCGCAGGAATTCGTCGGGGTCCGGCTGGGTGTCGAGGGGAAATTCCAGCAGGGGATCAACGGTGGACACGAATGCTCCTTCCGGGTACGGAGTACCGCCGTACTCTCCGCATCGTGCGCCGGTGCCGGGGAGGCGGTCCACGTTATTCCGCTGAGTCCGTCAACTGTCTGTGTCAGGTCAGCTGGATCCCGACCGTCCGCTTCACGCCATCTCCTTCGGGGAGTTCGTCGAGGTCGATTCCGAAGTGGGTGCGGTAGGCGTCGAGGACGGCCGCGTCCGTGTCGAGCGGCTCGATCGTGCGCTGCCCGCCGTCCACCCTGACCAGGCGCCTGTTCTTCAGCGTGACGCGGCCGCCGGCCAGCGGCATCGAGCAGAACAGCTCCTGGAGGAACGGCGAGTCGGGGCAGCTGCGCCACCACCACAGGGTCGGCGCGAAATCACCGAGGCGGCACGGCCGGTCATCGAGCCGGTACAGGGGCCGGCCGTCGAGCAGCACGTCGGTGCCGCCGCCCTCGACGGGGGTGACGAGATACTCGCCGTGCGGGTCTTTCTGCACGTCAGAGCTGGCCAGGCGGAGCGGGTGGCGGCTGTTGCGGCCGAAGCCGGCGTCCACCAGCCAGGGCTCGCCGTCCAGCGTCACCCGCAGCGCGAGGTGACACATCGCGGGGCCCAGCCCGTCCGGCCGGTGCACCCGGCCCGGCAGGATCTCCACCGTGTGGCCGAGCGCCCGCAGCAGCTCGGCGAAGGCGGAGTTCACCTCGTAGCAGCCGCCGCCGCGGCGCTGCCGCACGATCTTGTCGACGGCCCCCTCGCCGAGGTGTATCTCCCGCCCGAGGTGGTAGTCGATGTTTTCGAACGGCACCGTCAGGACGTGCCGCTCCTGGAGGTGCCGAAGCCCTTCCAGATCCGCTTTCCGCGGCTTTTCCGCACCGATCCGCCCGAGGTATTCGGCCACTCCCGCGTCGTCGAGCATTGCTGTCTCCTTGACCATTCGAACCCGGCAGCGTACGACGAACGAAAATACACGCGCACCCGCGGGCGGCCCGCCGAGCTGACGGACAAGGCAGCACCTGACAAAGTGCCCCGCCGCGCGTTGCCGTCCCCGCGCGCGCTTACCAGCATCTGAGGGTCCAGAGTCATCCGACGCGGCGTTTTCGATGAGTCGGTGTGACTGCCCGCCCGCCGATGACGATGGAGAAATCACGGCCATGGCCCCTTCCGCCGCCCACAGCCCCTCGCCGGAAGACGGGGACGTGCTGGTCCGCACCACCGCCGGCACGGTCGCCGGAGAGCGCGCCGGACGGCTGTCCGTCTTCCGCGGCGTGCCCTACGCCCAGCCCCCGGTCGGCGCCCTGCGCTTCGCCTCGCCGCGCCCGCCCGTCCCCTGGAGCGGGGTCCGCGACGCCCGCTCCTTCGCCCCCGAGTCCCTCCAGCCGATCATCCCCGGCAGCTCCGAGGACTCCCTGTACGCCAACGTGTGGACGCCCGGCACCGGCCCGGACCGGCCCCGCCCGGTGCTCGTCTACATCCACGGCGGCGGCTGGATGGTCGGCGGCGGCAGCCTGCCCGTGTACGACGGCGCGCGCCTCGCCGACCGCGGCGACCTGGTCGTCGTCACCTTCAACTACCGCCTCGGCGCACTGGGCTTCGGCCTGCACGAGGAGTTCACCGACCCGGAGACCGGCGACTTCGCCGACTGGGGCCTCCAGGACCAGGCGGCCCTGCTGCGCTGGGTGCACGCCAACGCCGCCGCGTTCGGCGGCGACCCCGGCAACATCACCCTCGCCGGCACTTCCGCGGGCGGCGCCAGCGCCTGGCAGCTGGCCCTGCTGCCGGAACTGCGCGGCATCATCCGCCGGATCGTCCCGATCAGCGCCTGCCACGTGTGGGAGCCGTCCACCTCGCTGACCCCGGCCGACGCCCGCCTCGCCTACGAGGGCGTCGCCCGCCGGCTCGGCACCACCGTCGCAGGCCTGCGCGAGGTGCCCGCCGCCGACCTCATGAACGCCTGGGAGGACGTCTTCGGGGGCCTGCCCGGCGGCCGGGAGGTCGCCTCCGCCCGCGAGTTCCGCGGCCCCGTCGTCGACGGCCGCTGGATGAGCGCCTTCGACTGGGAGCTGCCCACCCCGGACGTGCCGATCATGGCGGTGCACACCCGTACCGAGGGCTCCTTCTACACCGGCCCCTGCCCGCCGCAGCCGACCCCGACCCCGCCGCCCGCCGACGCGGCCGAACTGCGCGAGGCCGTCCGCGGCGTCCTCGACAAGGGCTCCGCCAAGGTCACCGACGAGCTCGTCGACTCCTGCATCGCCGCCTACCGGGAAGCCGCCGAAGCCGAGGGGCTCCCGCAGGACCCGCTGTCGCTGTGGACGGAGATCTGGGGCGACGCCCTGTTCCGCTACCAGATCGTCCGGCTGTCCGAGCGGCACGCCCGGCACGGCACCTCCCCGCAGTACGTCATGGAGTTCGCCCACCCGGTGCGCGCCCCGCACCACGGCACCCCGCACGAGGCGACCTCGCCGTTCCTGTTCGGCACGTACGCCGACACCGCCGCGATCGCCGCCACCTACCCGGTGCCGCCGGAGATCCCGCTGTTCCACGACGGGCCGGGCGAGCGCGCCGTCTCCGAGACCTTCATGGACCTGGTCGCCGCGTTCGCCCGGGACGGCGTCCCCTCCGCCCCCGCCGCCCCGCCGTGGCCGGTCTTCGACCCCGGGACGCCCAGCACGCTCGTCCTCGGCGGCGAGCCGGCCGCCCGGATCGAGGCCACCTCCAAGGCGCGGCAGCTGCGGTTCTGGGACGACGCCGGGTGGGTCCCGCGCACCTGAACGGGCGCCGCCCCGCACACGAGACCCGACACGCGGCCGCCCCGCCGCCTCCCCGCAGGGCGGCCCCCGCCCCCCGTCAGACACGAATGAGGTTCTTGCCATGGCAACACTCGACACACCCGCCGACACCGCAGCACCGCCGCAGGCGGAGGAGCCCACCACGCTGAAGGCGTGGTTCGCGGTCGTCTCCGTCGCGGTCGGCATCTTCACCCTGGTCACCGCCGAGCAGCTGCCGATCGGCCTGCTCACCTCCGTCGGCTCCGCCCTCCAGGTCTCCGAGGGCACCGCCGGCCTCATGGTCACCGTGCCCGGCCTGGTCGCCGCGCTGTCGGCGCCGCTCGTCCCGGTCGTCGTCGGCCGCATGGACCGCCGGTTCCTGCTCGTCGGCCTGATGACCGTCATGGCCGTCGCCAACCTGGTCACCGTCCTCGCCCCGAGCTTCGGCGTCCTGCTCGCCTCGCGCGTGCTCGTCGGCGTCACCATCGGCGGCTTCTGGGCCATCGCGGGCGGCCTCGCCTTCCGCCTGGTCCAGCCCGCGGCGATCCCCCGGGCCACCGCGCTCATCTTCGGCGGCGTCGCCGCGGCGAACGTCCTCGGCGTGCCCACCGGCACCCTGATCGGCGGTCTCGCCGGCTGGCGCACCGCGTTCGCCGTGCTCGGCGTGCTCGCCTTCGCAGTCCTCGTCGCCCTGCTCGTGCTGCTGCCGAAGCTGCCCGCCACCAAGCCGGTCAGCGTCCCCGAGCTCATCGCCCAGTTCGGCAACCGCGGCGTCCGCGCCGGCATCATCGCCACCGCGCTGATCGTCACCGGCCACCTGGCCGCGTACACCTACGTCAGCCCCATGCTCCAGCAGGTCTCCGGCATCGACGAGGACCTGATCAGCCTCCTGCTGCTCGGCTTCGGCGTCGCCGGCATCATCGGCAACTTCGTCGCCGGCGCGGCCGTCTCCAAGAACCTCGCCCGGACCATGACCGTCATCATCGCCGCGCTCGCCGCCGCGATGCTGCTCTTCCCCGTCCTCGGCGAGAGCCAGGCCGGCGGCATCGCCCTGCTCATCCTGTGGGGCCTGGCCTTCGGCGGCGTCTCCGTCAGCCTGCAGACGTGGATGCTGAAGTACGCGCCCGACTCGATGGAGGCCGCCTCCGCCCTGTGGGTGTCCGTCTTCAACCTGTCCATCGCGCTCGGCGCGCTCGTCGGCGGCCTCGTCGTCGACAACATCGAGCTCACCACGGTCGCCTGGATCGGCGGCGGCGTGGTCCTGCTGACCGCCCTCACCCTCCCCTCCCTGCGCATCTCCGGCAAGGCGGCGCAGTGAACCACCCGTTAGAGAAGGGAACCTCCGTGTCCACCACCGACCTGTCCGCACTCGGCGCCGAGCTGCGCGGCCCGCTGCTGCTGCCCGGCACCGACGGGTACGAGGAGGAGACCCTCGGCTTCAACCGGATCCTGCCGCAGACCCGGCCCGCCGCCGTGGTCGTCGCCGACGGCACCGCCGACATCATCGCCGCCGTCCGCTTCGCCTCCCGCAGCGGCCTCGCCGTCGCCGTCCAGGCGACCGGCCACGGCGTGTCCGTGCCCGCCGACGGCGCCCTGCTGATCAACACCCGCAACCTCACCGGCGTCCGCGTCGACCCGCGCACCCGCACCGCCCGCATCGAGCCCGGCGCCCAGTGGAGCCGCGTCATCCAGGAGGCCGCCCCCTTCGGGCTGGCCCCCCTCAACGGCGCCTCACCCGGCGTCGGCGTGGTCTCGTACCACCTCGGCGGCGGCCTCGGCCCGCTCGGCCGCTCCTACGGCTACGCCGCCGACCACGTCAGGAACTTCGACCTGGTCACCGCGGACGGCGAGCTGCGCCACGTGTCCCCCGACGACCACCCCGACCTGTTCTGGGCGCAGCGCGGCGGCAAGGGCAACTTCGGTGTGATCACCTCGATCGAGATCGGCCTCTTCCCGGTCTCCCGGCTGTACGGCGGCGGCCTGTTCCTGCCCGGCGAGCACATCGAGCGGATCCTGCCGGCCTGGCGCGACTGGACGCAGACCCTGCCGGACGCGATGCAGTCCTCGATCGCCGTCATGCGCTTCCCCGACATCGACGTCCTGCCGGAGCCGGTGCGGGGGCGCTTCCTCGCCCACATCCGGATCGCGTTCAACGGCTCGAACGAGGAGGGCGCCGAGCTGGTGCGCCCGCTGCGCGAGCTGGTCGAGCCGGTCCTCGACACGGTCGCCGACATGCCGTACACGGACGTCGCCGACATCAACATGGACCCCACGGTCCCCGCCGTGTACTTCGAGCGCTCCACCCGCATCCGCGAGCTCGACGACGCCGCCATCGCCACCCTGATCCCGCTGATCAAGGAGGGCGCGGACGCCGTCCGGCCCGGCATCGAGCTGCGCCACCTCGGCGGCGCGCTGGGCCGGCAGCCCGAGCACCCCAACGCCGTCCCGCACCGGGACACCGCGTACACCCTGTTCGCGGGCGCGCCGGTATGGCCCGAACACGTGCAGGACGTACGGGAGTTCCAGGAGCGGCTGATGGAGGCGATGGAGCCGTGGCGGATCGGCGGCCCGTTCCTCAGCTTCATCAGCGCACTGGAGAGCTCGCCCGAGCACCTGCGCTCCGCGTACGACCCGCAGACGTACGAGCGGCTCACCGCCGCCAAGGACGCCTACGACCCGCAGAACGTGTTCCGCGTGAACCACAACATCCCGCCGACCGGGTGGCGTGCCCGGTGAGGGGGGCCCGATGACGAAGGAGACGACAGGCATGCTCAGCGACGCGATGGTGGACGCCTACCTGGAGCGGATCGGCGCCCGCCGGCCCGAGCGCGCCGACATCCACGGCCTGCGGCACCTCCAGGAGCGCCACGTGCTGTCGGTGCCCTTCGAGAACATCGACTACCACGTCGAGGGCGCCGAACTGGGCCTGGACCGCGAGTTCCTCTACGACAAGATCGTCACCCGGCGGCGCGGCGGCGGCTGCTACGAGCTGAACCCCTCCTTCGGGCACCTCCTGGAGGCCCTCGGCTACCGGGTGGAGATCCTCTCCGGGCAGGTCTTCCTCGGCGGCGCGTTCGGCGCCCCGCTGTGCCACCTGGCGCTGCAGGTCGACCTGGACGGGGAGGAGTGGCTGGTCGACGTCGGCTTCGGCAAGAACAGCCGCTTCCCGCTCCCGATCGGCAGCTCCGAGGTCCAGAAGGACCCGCACGGCGACTACCGGGTGGTGCGGCCCGAGGAGGGCGGCATCCAGGTCGAGCTGAACGGCGGCATCCAGTACCGGCTCGACGAGCGGCCCGTGCGGATCGAGGACTTCCTCCCGACGCTGTGGTGGTACCGGACCGCGCCCGACTCGGTCTTCCTGCACAACCTGATCGTCTCCCACCAGAAGGAGGACGGCCGCGTCACGATCAACGGCCGCGAGCTCACCCGCACGACCCCGGCCGGCCGGGAGACCGTCGAGCTGCCCGACGACGCCGCCCTGCGGGCCGCGTACGAGGAGCACTTCGGGATCGTCCTCGACACGATGCCGAAGCAGCCGGCCGTGGACCCCGCCATCCGCATCGTCATGCAGATCGACTGAGGCCCCGCCCCTCCCGCCGCCGCCAGGCCCTGCGCCGCACCCGGATCCGGATGCGGCGCAGGGCCCTTTTCTCTGCCCGCGGCCGCTTTCCCGGCGCGCCTGCGGGGCTTTTCCGCGGCCCCCTTCACCGGGGGCCTTCCACAGGCTCCGCAGGCGCACGGAGGGCCTTGGGAGGCCCTTTTCAGGCCGGATCCCGGGCGGTTTCGGCGACGCCCGGCAGGCGCTGCAATTCCCTTTACGCAGACTTGACGAATCGCCACGTGGTCCATACCGCACGCGAATTCGACGGCCCATCATGGAAATCGAAGCCGCCGCGTTCACCGCCGGCCCCGGTAACATCCGTTTTCGAATCCATGGGAGAGATCCACATGCGCAAGAGCACCCGTATCAAGGTCGGCGTACTCGCGGGCGTCGCCGCGCTCGCCACCGCGACGGCCGTCACGGGCTCGGCGAACGCCGCCGCCGACGGCACCAACGGCTGCCTGACCCTCCCGGGCAGCTGGAAGGTCGTGGACGACAACACCGGGGAGACCTTCCTCGGCAGCTACCACGGCAGCGCCTACGCGACGGCCGGCACGGTCAACTTCACCTCGCCGAACAACACCACCACGGCCTCGCACGGCGAGTGGAAGCAGACCGGCTGCGGCACCTACTCCGACACCGACACCGCCCTGCTGCTCGGCGCGGACGGCAAGGCCAACTCCACCATCACGTTCCAGGCCAACATCACCGTCACCGGCCGGAACACGGCGAACTTCGACTTCGCGTACAAGATCCACGGCCTGGACGGCTCCTACGTCACCGGCGGCGCCTCCACCGGCAAGGGCACCCGCATCGCCGTCCAGCCCCGCTGAACGCGCTGAACCCCTTTCCGCCCCTTCCCCCTGTGGCGCCCGAACGGGCCCGGCGAATCCCCCCGCCGGGCCCGTTCGGCATGTCCGGGGTCCTTCCGCGCCCGGGCCCGCTGCGGACGGGGGCACGACGAAGCGGGGCCCGCGGCGCGCACCGGGAGGGTGTGCGCCGCGGGCCCCGCGGGCGGTGCGGCGGAGGGGGAGGCGGGTCAGGCGTCCCCGGCCGGCGGCGCGGGCAGGGCCGCGGTCACGGCCTTGGCCTCGTCCTCCGTCAGCTCGATGTCGAACCGCTCGTCCAGCAGCGAGCGGACCTCGTCGTCCGCGATGTACCGGACCTCGCTGCTCCCGTCGGAGCGGGTCAGCGTGAGCCTGCGGTGGTTGAGGTTCAGCCGCCAGTCCTCCGCGATGCGCTCCAGGAAGACCCGCCCGGTGAAGGGCGAGCTGGAGTGCGTCGAGATGAAGTGGTTGGCGACCACGCAGTCGATGTGGTGGTGGCCCTCCGTGGCGTACCAGTACAGCGGGAACCAGCCGTCCCCCCGCTGGAGCCAGAGCACCCACTCCTTGTCGGAGCCCTCCGCGCGGGCGAGCCGGTACGTCCAGCCGCCCTGCTCGGAGACGGTGCCGTCGCGGACGAGGACCGGCTCCAGCGGGCCCTCGTCGCCGAAGCCGACGTCGGCGAGCCAGGTCTCCCCGCCGACGGCCACGCTCAGCATCAGGTGCGTCCGCGGCAGCGGCTTCGGCGCGTCCAGGACCGGGCGGGCGTACAGGCGGGTCACCTCGAAGCCGAGCCGCTCCAGCAGCACTGCGAAGAGCATGTTGTGCTCGTAGCAGTAGCCGCCGCGCCGCCGGCGCACCAGCTTGTCCTGGACGGCCTCGATGCCGATGTCGATGCCGCGGCCCAGCAGGATGTCGAGGTTCTCGAACGGGATGGCCAGGGCGTGCGCCCGGTGCAGCCTGCGCAGGGTCTCCGCGGTCGGCTCCAGCGGGCCCGCGACGCCCAGGCGGTCCAGGTACGCCGGGACGTCGAGCTTGTCGGCCTCCCACTGGGCGGCGCTGCCGATCTGCACCACGGATCAGCCCGCCTGGCCCGCGGCGCCGGACTTCTTCTCGCTGTCGAGCATGGCCATGCCCTCGGCGTCGAAGCGGGTGCCGGCGACCTCCTCGGCGGGAACGGCCCGCTCGATCTCGGCGACGTCCTCGGCGGTCAGCTCCAGCGAGAGCGCGCCGAGGGCCTCGGCCAGCTGGTCGCGGCGGCGGGAGCCGACGACGGGGACGATGTCCTTGCCCTGCGCCATGGCCCAGCCGATCGCCAGCTGCGAGGTGGTGACGCCCTTGGCCTCGGCGACCTTGCCGAGCGCGGCGACCAGCCGGAGGTTGCGGTCGAGGTTCTCGCCGCTGAAGCGCGGGAAGCTGCTGCGGCCGTCGTCCTTGGCGGTGGCGCGCTGGTGGTTCCAGCGGCCCGACAGCAGGCCGCGGGCGAGGACGCCGTACGCGGTGACGGCCGTGCCCAGCTCGCGGGCGGTCGGCAGGATCTCGTCCTCGATCGAGCGGGACAGCAGCGAGTACTCGATCTGGAGGTCCGCGATCGGGTGCACGGCGGAGGCGCGGCGCAGGGTCTCCGCGCCGATCTCGGACAGGCCGATGTGGCGGACGTAGCCGGCCTCGACCATCTCCTTGATCGCGCCGATGGTCTCCTCGATCGGGACCGCCGGGTCCAGGCGGGCCGGGCGGTAGACGTCGACGTAGTCGGTGCCGAGCCGCTGGAGGGTCTGCGCCAGGGAGTTCTTGACCGCCTCCGGGCGGTTGTCCACGCCGAGGATGCCGCCCGCCGGGTCGCGCAGGACGCCGAACTTGACGCTGAGGGTGAGCTGCTCGCGGTCGTGGCTCTGCAGCACCTCGCGCACCAGCAGCTCGTTGTGGCCGCTGCCGTAGAAGTCGCCGGTGTCGAGGAGGGTGATGCCCGCCTCGATGGCGGCGTGCGCGGTGGCGACCCCCTCGGCCCGGTCGGCGGGGCCGTAGAAGTCGGACATGGACATCAGGCCGAGGCCGAGAGCGGAAACCTCGGGGCCGGCCGAACCAAGCGATCGAAGCTGAGTCATATCGCAGAGCATTGCGCCGGAGTTCTGCGAAGCAGAAACAATTTCCGGCCGCTGTGTCAGGTCGCGGGAAAACGCGAATGGCCGGATATCGACGGTGCCCGGCTTTACAACGGGACACGTGCGCGCAGATCATGGAATGCATGACAGAAACCATGCGCACGGTGCGTCAGGAAGCCCTCGGCGGCGCCGAAGTCCTCAACCTGACGGATTCTCCGATCCCCGCTCCCAATGCCACCGAAATTCTGGTAAAGACGCACGCCGCCGGCGTGAATCCGATCGACTGGAAGATCCGTGAATACGGTTTGTGGCTGACGCCGCCGTTCGGCGTCGGCTGGGACGTGTCCGGCACGGTCGTGGCCGTCTCGCCCGGCGAGAACCGCTTCAAGGTCGGCGACGAGGTCTTCGGCCTGCCCGCCTTCCCGAACGAGGCCGCCGGGTACTCCGAGTACGTCGCCGGGCCCGCCCGCCACTTCGCCCGCAAGCCGTCCGCCCTCGACCACGTGCAGGCGGCCGCCCTGCCGATGGCCGCGCTGACGGCCTGGCAGGCGCTCGTCGACGGCGCGGACGTCCAGCCCGGCCAGCGCGTCCTGGTCCACGCGGCGGCCGGCGGCGTCGGCCACCTCGCCGTGCAGATCGCCAAGGCCCGCGGGGCGTACGTCATCGGCACCGCCAGCGCCGCCAAGCACGACGTGCTGCGCGAGCTCGGCGCCGACGAGGTCGTCGACTACACCGCGGTGGACTTCACCGAGGCCGTCAAGGACGTCGACGTCGTCCTCGACCTGATCGGCGGCGAGTACGAGGACCGCTCCCTGCGCACCCTGCGCCCCGGCGGCACGTACATCGGCGTGATCAACCCGCTCGCCCTGGACGAGATCAGGGCCAAGGCGGAGGCCCTGGGGCTGCGCGGCATCACCGTCAACGTGGCGCCCGACCACGCGGTCCTGGAGCAGGTGGCGTCCCTCGCCGAGGAGGGCCGGCTGCGCCCGCTTGTCGCCGGCACCTTCCCCCTCCAGGACGTCCGCAAGGCGCACGAGCTGAGCCAGTCCCAGCGCGCCACCGGCAAGATCGTCCTCACCTTCTGACCCGGCCGGGCCGGAAGCCGCCGAAGGGGCGGCGGGGACACGGAGTCGTGTCCCCGCCGCCCCTCGCGGCACGTGCTCAGCCGGCCTCCGGAGCGGCCGGGTCGAAGCCCCCGGGGCCGTGGAGCCAGGACACCCGGTCGTACATGGCCTCCGGGGACAGGGACGCCAGCAGGGCGTTGCGCTCCGGGCGGGCCGGGCCGGCGGCGTGGTAGAGGCGGCGGCCCATCTCGCGGGCCACCAGCTGCACGCGGGCGGTGCGTTCGCGGCGGGCCGCACCGTACTTCTCCAGGCGCTGCTCGAAATCGGCCGGGCAGCCGTCGAGCAGCCCGGACAGCACCACCGCGTCCTCGACGGCCTGGCAGGCCCCCTGGGCGGCGTACTGGAGCATCGGGTGCGCGGCGTCGCCGAGGAGGGCGACGCGGCCCTCGGTCCACCGGTCGACCGGGTCGCGGTCGCACAGCACCCACGCCTTCCAGTCCCGGCCCAGCTCCAGCAGCCGGCGGGCGGCGCCCGACAGCTCGGGGAAGGCCGCCAGGACGTCGCCGTCGCCGACCCGGACGCCCGCCACCGCCTCGGCGGCGCCGTCGTCGCGGGTCGCGGCGAGGTTCACGTGCCGGCCCGAGGAGACGGGGTAGTGGACGAAGTGCCACTTCGGGCCGGCCCACAGCGTCACCGCGTTCGGCCGGAGCTCCCGCGGGACCAGCTCCGCGGGGATCACCGTGCGGTAGATGGTGTGCCCCGACACCCGGGGCGCACCGTCCCCGACGAGCTGCCGCCGCACCGCCGAGTGCAGCCCGTCGGCGCCGATCAGGGCGTCGCCGGTGACGCGGCGGCCGTCGGCCAGGACCGCGGTGGCCGTCCCGGCCCGCTGCTCGTAGCCGACGACGCGGTGGCGGCCCAGCAGCTCCACGCCGGGGTGCCGGCGGACGGCCTCCAGCAGCGGCAGGTACAGGTCCACGCGGTGCACGACGGCGTACGGGCTGCCGAAGCGGGCCCGGTACTCCTCCCCGACCGGCATCGCGGCGACCTGCTCGCCGGTCGTGCCGTCCATGAAGCGCAGCTCGTCGACGACGACCGCCCGGTCGCGGACCTCCCGGCCCACGCCGAGCAGGTCCAGCGCCCGGAAGGCGTTCGGGCCGAGCTGGATGCCGGCGCCGACCTCGGTGAAGACCTCCCGGCGCTCCAGGACCGTGACCCGGTGCCCGCGCCGGGCCAGCCCGAGCGCCGCGGCGAGGCCGCCGATGCCGCCGCCGGCGATGAGTATCCCGGCCATGGGCGTCTCCCTTCCTCTCGTTGTCAGTGGCGGGCCGTGCCCGCGTGGGCCGGGAAGAGCCGGCCCAGTTCGGCGTGGAAGCCGGGGAAGGTCTTGCCGACGCACGCCGGGTCGTCGAGCGTGATGCCGGCGGTGCGCAGGCCCAGCACGGAGAACGCCATCGCGATCCGGTGGTCCCGGCGGCAGGCGATCCGGGCGGGCGCCGGGGTCCCCGGGTGGATGGTGATCCGGTCCGGGCCGGACTCGGTGCGGATGCCGCAGGCGCGCAGGTTCTCCTCGACGGCGGCGATCCGGTCGGACTCCTTCAGCCGGGCGTGCCCGATGCCGTGCACGGTGATCGGGGCGTCGGCGAGCGGGGCGATCGCGCCCAGCGTCATGAACGTGTCCGAGATGTCGCCCATGTCGACGTCGAAGCCGCCGCGGAGGGCGCCCGTCCCGGTGACGGTGGTCGTGTCCTCGCCGATCTCGACGCGGGCCCCGGCCCGGCGCAGCACCTCGACGAAGCGGAGGTCGCCCTGGACGCTGGAGCGCCCGAGGCCCGGCACGGCCACGGTGGTGCCGGTGACGGCCGCCGCCGCGAAGAAGTACGAGGCGGTGGAGGCGTCCGGCTCGACGTCGAGCTGCGCGGCCCGGTAGCCGCCCGGCAGCACCTGGATCACGCCGTCCCCGAACTCGTCCACGTACGCGCCGAAGTGGCGCATCAGCGCCTTCGTCATGTCGATGTAGGGGCGGCTGACCAGCCCGGCGCCGCGCACGGTCAGCGGCTCGCGCATCAGCGGGCCCGCCATCAGCAGGCCCGTCAGGTACTGGCTGCTCAGCGAGGCGTCGACGGCCAGGTCGCCGCCGGGCAGCCCGCCGGCGCGGACGGTCATCGGCAGCCCGCCGACCGGCTCCGACACCTCGGCGGGCGCGCCGAGCCGGCGGAGCGCCTCGGCGAGGGGGCGCAGCGGGCGGGCCCGCAGCTGGCCGGTGCCGTCGAAGGTGAAAGTGCCGCGGCCGGCGGCCGCGAAGGGCGGCAGGAAGCGGGCGGCGGTGCCGGCGTCCTCGCACCACACGGAGCCGCCGGCGGCGGGGGCGCCGCCGGTTCCGGCGACCTTCCAGGCCGCGTCGCCGCCCTCGGCCTCGATGTGCACGCCGAGCCCGGCGAGCGCCTCGCGGAAGGCGAGGGTGTCGTCGCTGACGAGCGGGGCGCGCAGCAGCGAGACCCCGTCGGCGGCGGCCGCGAGGAGCAGCGCGCGGTTGGTGATGCTCTTGGAGCCCGGAATGCGGGCGGTCAGTACGGGGTTCACTGGTGCTCCCGGTGTCGGTGTCCGGCGCCGCGGCCGGCGCGGAACGGGGTCCGGCCCCCGCGGCGGGACCAGCCCGGGTCGCCCGCCCGGCGGTGCGCGGGGTGCGGTCCGGGGGAGCCGCCGCCGGGGGCCGCGGGGGTGGTCGGGGTGGGTCGGGGTCGGGGGCTGCTCACCGCTTCCTCAGGGCTCCTCTGCTCGGCCGGGGCGGGGGTGTGCGGGTCCGGCCGGTCGCTTCACTCGCCGGTCTTGCGGTCGAGCACCAGGTCGTGCCCGACGATGTACGCGGCGGCGTCGGAG
Organism: Streptomyces sp. NPDC031121; assembly: GCF_055570615.1. Classification (NCBI taxonomy): domain Bacteria; kingdom Bacillati; phylum Actinomycetota; class Actinomycetes; order Kitasatosporales; family Streptomycetaceae; genus Streptomyces; species Streptomyces sp. NPDC031121. Next base: position 309,503 of record NZ_JBVIGV010000005.1, on the reverse strand, counting down.
CAGAGCCAGACGACGGTGTCGGCGATCTCCTCGACGCTGGCTCCCCGGCCGAGCGGGCAGGGGCTGATGGCGTTGATGCGGACGCCGCGGGAGGCGTACTCGCGGGCTGCGGTCCGGGTGACGGCGCTGACGGCGGCGGTGGAGGCCGCGTACGCGCCGAGCCCGGGCAGCATGCCCTGGGCGCCGATGTTGCTGGCGGTGTTGACGATGACGCCGCCGCCGGCGGTCTCCATGTGGGCGATCTCGTGCTTCATCGACAGCCACACGCCGGTCAGGTTCGCGGTCAGGTTCTGCGCCCAGGCGGCCTCGTCGATGTCGGCGACCGGCTGGGCGGGGCCCAGTTCGGTGGTGTTGTTGAAGGCGACGTGCAGCCCGCCGTGGCGGCGGACCGTTTCGGCGACGGCGTGGGCCGCGCCCGCCCCGAACCCGGCGGTGGCGTCGGAGACGTCGGCGACGACGCAGTCGGCGCGGCCTCCGGCGTCGCGGATCAGCTTGACCGTTCCCTCCAGGGTCTCGGGGTGGCGGCCGGCCACCACCACGAGTCCGCCGAGCCGGGCGAAGGCGAGCGCCGCGGCACGGCCGATTCCCTCGCCCCCGCCGGTGACGAGGACGACCTTGCCGTCGAAGCGTTCAGACATCAGCGTGCTCCTGATTCTCCGCGTCGGATTCTCGGGAAGGCGCTCGGGCGAACGCCGCCGACCGACCGCCACCCTGCAAGGAACCGGGGTGTCATGGGCAGTCCGGCCGGTTCACTCCGTCAGGTTCTCGGGGCAGGTGACGTAATCCCCGGACCGTCTTTGACACCTTCGGCCGGGCGGTCGATGCTGCACGCCGGCCCACCGGCGGAAAAGGGAGACCAATGCTGACGCTTTCATGGACTCGACCGGTAGTCTGCGCAGGTCAGAGCGGGTCTCCCGGCCCCACGAGGGACAGCCTCTGGCAGGCTCTGCTGCACAAGGCGGAGTTTCCCACGGGATATGTTCCCGCCATTACGCAATGCCGGATCAACGAGCGCTACCCCGATGGATTCCTGCGGGAAATCCGGCGCGGTAACTCGACGTTCCTCCAGCGGGTCACCCCCCAGGAGAGCGCCGGCCGCATTACCTACCGGCACCTGGACGACACCGACATCGCGGAGATACGCAACGAGATCGGCGAGGACGCGGACGGCCGCCTCACCCTCACGCTGAGCATCACCCTGACCGAGCGGCCGGCGGCGGCGGTGCTCGCCCAGAACACCTACCTGCGGGACCTCGACGCCGACTTCCACGCCACGCTGGACGCCATGACGGAGGGCCTGAACCGGGCCATGATGCACGCCGACCCGGACGCGGAGGCGGCCCCCCACGGCCCGGACGGGTCGTGAGGGGCCGCCTCCGCGTGCGCCCTCCCGCGGCGGCTCAGCCCCGGCCCGCCGGAGCGGCCGCCTCCGCGGCCTGCCGGAGCAGTCCGGGGCCGGGCAGCGCGGGCAGGGTGTGCACGCCCTCGACCACCGCCTCCACGTCGAAGACGGTGTACTGCACCGGGGTGCGCCCGATCAGCTCGGCGGCCCGCGGGGCCAGCGGCCGGGCCGCCGCCTCCGCCGACTCCCAGAGCATCACGGCGCCCCAGCGCTCCGTCTCCGGGTCGGCGATCCAGAACTTCAGCCGCAGCCCCTCGACCCCGGCGAACCGGTCGACCGCCTCGTCGCGGAGGTACTCCCGCAGCGAGGCGATGCTGTGCCCGGACCCGGCCAGCTCCCACCAGGCGACGGTCGCCCTCATACGAGCTGCTCGCTGAGCAGTCCGGACAGGGCGTCGGCGACGATGCGGACGCCGTCCTCGGTGAGCACCGACTCGGCGTGGAACTGCATCGAGCGGAAGCCGGGCCCGCGCAGCGCGTGCACCTCGCCGGTCTCCTCCTCCCGGCACACCTCGACCGTGCCGATGCCGGGCACCTCGACGGTGCCGGAGGCGCTCTGCGCGGCGAAGGTGTTGTAGAAGCCGACGCGTTCGCGCCGCCCGAACAGCTCGATCTCCCGCTGCACGCCCTGGTTGGGCTGCTCGCGGCGGCGCAGCGGGAAGCCGAGGCGGGTGCTGAGCACCTGGTGGCTCAGGCAGACCGCGAGGAACGGCCGGTGCTCCGCGAGGAGCGTGTCGACCGCCGCCCGCAGGTGCGCGATCTTCGGGTGGTGCACGTCCCGCGGGTCGCCGGGCCCGGGGCCCATCACGACGAGGTCGTACGGGGCGAAGCTGTACGGCTCGTCGAAGCGGGTGACCGTGACGTCGGCCTCCATGGCGCGCAGCTGGTGCTCGATCATCGCGGTGAAGGTGTCCTCCGCGTCGACCACGAGGACCTTGCGGCCCACCAGCAGCGGCACCGGCCGGGCCCGGGCGGAGTCGTCGTCGAGCCAGAAGCCGGCGATCGTCGCGTTGCGCCGGCTCAGGGCCTCCCGGACCTCGGGGTGGTCGCCGAAGCGGCGCGGCCCCGGCTGCTCGAACATGGCGAGCAGCCCGGACGCCTTGGCGCGGGTCTCGGCGACCTCGGACAGGGGGTCCGAGTGCCGTACGAGCGTCGCGCCGACGCCGATGCCCATCCGGCCCGCCGCGTCGATGTCGGCGGTGCGGATGAGGATCGCCGAGTCCAGGGTGCGCTCGCTCCGCTCGTCCTGCCCGATGAGGGCGAGGACGCCGCTGTAGTAGCCGCGGCCCTGCGGCTCGTACCGCTTGATGACGCGGCCCGCGCTCTCCAGCGGGGAGCCGGTGACGGTCGGGGCGAACAGGGTCTCGTGCAGGATCTCGCGCGGGTCGCGGGAGGTGCGGCCCTCGATGAAGTACTCGGTGTGCGCGAGGCGGGCCATCTCCTTGAGGTAGGGGCCGACGACCCGGCCGCCGGACTCGCAGATCCGGGCCATCATCTTCAGTTCCTCGTCGACGACCATGTACAGCTCGTCGGCCTCCTTGCGGTCGGCGAGGAAGTCCATGACGCCGGGCAGCTCCGGGCCGGATGCGGGGAACCGGTAGGTGCCGCTGATGGGGTTCATCACCGCGCGGCCGCCGCTGACGCTGACGTGGCGCTCGGGGGAGGCCCCGATGAGCGTGCGGTCGCCGGTGTGGACGATGAACGTCCAGTACGCGCCGGTCTCGCGCTCCAGCAGCCGGCGGAAGATCCGCAGGGCCGCGGGGACGGAGTAGTCGCCGATGTCGGCGACGAAGGAGCGCTTCATCACGAAGTTGGCGCCCTCGCCGGTGCCGATCTCGTCCCTGATGACGCGGCGAACCGTTTCTGCGTAGGTGTCGTCGTCGATGTCGAAGTCGCCGCCCGGCACCAGCTGCACCGGGGCGTCCGGGATGCGGTCCAGGACGTCGGCGAGCGGCACCTGCGCCTGCTCGGCGACCGCCATGGCGAGCAGCGGGGTGCCGTCGTCGGGCGCCTCGAAGCCGCGCTCGGCGAGCTGGCGGTAGGGGACAAGGGCGAGGACGTCCTGGCGGGCGCCGGCGCCCTCGGCGACGTCCCCGAGGGGGATGTCCGCGAGGGCGGCGGCCTCGGTGAACTCGCCCGTGAACAGGTCGAGGGTGTCGCCGACGGTGGTCTCGGGGCGGTGGATCAGCGCGAAGGCCGGCGGCCGGGGCACCAGGATCCGGTCCAGCAGGTCCTCGGTCATGCGGTTTCCCTTCCGGCGTACGCGGCCACCCGGTCGGGGAGGGCCGTCAGGAGCTCCTTGGTGGTGGTGAGGCGGGCGCAGCGGCCGGCGGCGTACTCCAGGGCCATCCGGTGCTCCTCCCAGGAGAAGTCGGCGACGGCGTCGGCGACGAGGAAGGGCTGGATGTCGTTGGTGAACGCGTCGACCGCGGTCATCAGCACGCCGACGTGGGCGTACACACCGCAGATGATCAGCTGGTCGCGGCCGGACGCGCGCATCCGCTCCAGCAGGTCGGTCTTGAAGAAGGCGCTGTAGCGCCACTTGGTGAGCATCCAGTCGCCCGGGGCGGGCGCGACCGGGTCGACGACCCGGCGGTGCTCCTCGCTCGGCCGCATGCCCGGACCCCAGAAGTCCTTCAGCAGGCCGCGCTCCTCGGGCGTCATGCCGCCCGGCTGGGCGGTGTACGCGACGGGGATGCCGAGGTCGGCGGCGCGGGCGCGCAGCTCCCCGGCGTTCGCGGCCAGGTCCACGACGGGCTGCTCGCCCTGCGGGAACGCGGCCAGGAAGTACTTCTGGAGGTCGTGCACCAGCAGCACGGCGCGGTCGGGGTCGACCTCCCAGTCGACGGCGGAGGCCGGCAGGTCGGCCGCCGCCGGCATCGGATAGGGGCTGATCGCAGGTATCCCTGCCATGCGGGTTTCCCTCTCGTTCACGGATGGCCGGCCGGTCGCCCCGGTCGCGGGCGCCGACCTCGTCGCACTCGGTTCACTCGTCGCGCTCGGTTCGCTCGTCGGACCGGGCTCGGTCGGCCCGCCGGTCTCAGACACCGAGCGCCGCACCGCCGTCCACGGTGAGGTCGTGCATGGTGATGTGGGACGCCTTGTCGGAGAGCAGGAAGACGACCGCCTCGGCGACGTCCTCGGGGCGCGCCAGCTTCCCCAGCGGGATGCCGACGCGGTACGCGTCCGGGACCCCGTCGATGGAGGCCCGCGCGCTGCTCTCTTCCTGCCACATCGAGTTGAGCATCGGCGTGTCCGTGGAGCCGGGGGCCACGAGGTTCGCGCGGATGCCGAACTTGGCGACCTCCAGGCCCAGGCACTTGGTGAACATGGTCGCGGCCGCCTTGGAGGCGGCGTAGGCGGACATCTCGGTACGGGCGGTCCCCGCGGCGTTGGAGGCGATGGTGACGATGGCGCCCCGGCGGCGCGGCACCATCCGGTTGACGACGGCCCGGGAGACGAAGAAGACCCCCGTGGTGTTCACCGCGAACGTCGTGCTCCACTCCTGGTCGGTCAGCTTGCGCGCCTCGGCGAGCCGGAGCACGCCCGCGGCGTTGACGAGGAAGTCGAGCGGTCCCACCAGGGTCTCGACGTCGTCGACGAGGGCCTCGACGTCGGCACTGGCGGTGACGTCCGCGGGGAACGGCTCGACGCGGCCGCCGGTGTCCCCCTCTACGGCCTTCGCCACCTTGCGCAGCCGGTCGGCGTCCCGGTCGACCGCCACCACCCGCACACCCCGGGAGGCCAGGGCGCGGACGATGGCCTCGCCTATGCCGCCGGCCGCGCCGGTGACGAGAGCGATCTTTCCTTCCATGATGGAGAAACCCCCTTTTTCGTCGGCCTCAGCCGCGCCAGGCCGAGACGACCTCGACGGCCTGGTCGGAATTGAGGCGCGGGTCGCAGAACGAGGTGTACTTCTCTCCCAGCTCGTCCACGTGGTATTCGTCACTGACGCATTCGTGCACCTGGTCGGGGGTCGTCTCCAGATGGAGTCCGGCCGCCACTCCGCCGTTTTCCACCACGGCCTTCTGGAATTCCTCGACCTCGCGCACCACGGTTTCGACGAAACGGGTCTTGACACCGCCGGGCGCGCTGACGGTGTTGCCGTGCATCGGGTCGCACATCCACAGCACGGGGTGGCCCGCGGCGCGGACGGCGCGCACCAGCGCAGGCAGCCTCTCGGCGGCCTTGCCCTGGCCCATCCGGGAGATCAGCGTGAGCCGGCCCGGCTCTCGCCCCGGGTCGAGCCTCCCGCAGAGCTCCACCAGCGCCCCGGGCTCCATGCCGGGTCCGACCTTCGTCGCGACCGGGTTGGAGAGGGACGCGAAGAACGCGACGTGCGCGCCGTCCAGCTCGCGGGTCCGCTCGCCCATCCACGGCCAGTGGGTGGAGGTCAGCAGCTGCGAGCCGTCGTCCTGGGTGCGGACCATCGGGCCCTCGTAGTCGAGCAGCAGGGCCTCGTGGCTGGTCCACACCGGGGCCTCGGCCGCGGACGGGCGGCCCCCGCCGTGCCAGCCGAGGACGGCCATGGCGCCGGCCGCCGCCCGGTAGCCCGCGACCAGCCGCCGCGGGTCGGGCCGGCGCAGGTCCGGGTCGGGCTCCGGGCTGTTGACCATGTGCCCGCGGTACACCGGCAGCTCGACGCCGGCGACGGTCTCGGTGGGGTTCGAGCGGGGCTTGCCGAACTGGCCGGCGAGCCGGCCGACGCGGATGACGGGCTTGAGGGAGCGGGCCTTCATCACACCGGCCAGCACGTCCAGGAGCGCCGCCTTGCGGGCCACGTAGCCGGGGGTGCACTCGGCCGGGTCCTCGGCGCAGTCACCGCCCTGCACGATCTGCAGCTCGCCCCTGGCCGCCGCGGCGAGCAGGGCGCGCAGCGCGTCGACGTCCTCACGGCGCACCAGCGCGGGCGAGCCCGCGAGCTCGGCCCTGGCGCTCTCCAGGGCCTCTTCGTCCGGCCATACGGGCTGCTGGCCCGCGGGCAATGATTTCCAGCGTGCAACACCGTGCATGCGGCACCTCCCAGTGCTGTACCTGCCGTGACATCAGATGCAGCGAGAAGTCTCTGGAACCGTGAATCCGGTGAACCACCAGACATTCCGCACTCCGTCAAGTGGACTTGATTTCGGTCAGGTCGAAAGAGGTAATCCGAAATAAACCTGACGCATTGGCGGAGGGAATAACGCAGGGCGTCCGGAAACCACTTAAAGTCCGCGCCCGTCCTTCGCCGCGGTCCCCGAAAAAGGCCGGAAAACGACGGGAATGGAGGGGCACTTGACACACCATCACCGGATGGTTTCCGGCGGGCCGGAGCCGCGCCCTAAGGTGCTGTGCGTGGTTAGTCAAGGAGCTGGGGCACTGCTGAGGCAACTGGTGTCCGAGGGCGTCTCGCCGTGGTTGAGCGTGCAGGACCCCGCGGAGTTCGAGGCCGCCAACCGGCATCCGGTACTGGGCGGCCACTTCCACAACGCCTGCGCACCCGCGGGCACGTCGCCCGCGCAGGCCGCGCGCGCCTGTGACGCCCTGCTGCCGGTGTTCGAGGGCAGCGGCGGCACCGCCGGCCTCGTCTCCCTGCCCGTGCCGGACCGCCGGGCCGGCGGTGCGACCGCACTCGTCGGGGCCGCCCGCGCGGCGCACACGTCGGTCGGCCGCCGCAACGCGGTGGTCCGCCTGCCCGCGACCCCGCACGGGATCGCGGCGCTGGCCGACTGCCTCGCGGAGGGCATCGGCGTGCACGCCTCGCTGGTGTTCTCCGGCCGGCGGTGCGCGGAGGTGCTCGACGCCTACGTGGCCGGCCTGGAGCGGGCCCTGGCCGCGGGCCGGCCGCTCGGCGCCGCGCCGCTGGTGGTCTCGTTCCCCGTCGGCCGCTTCGACCGCGAGGTGGAGGCCCGGCTGGACGCCCTGGGCGTGCCGGCCGACTCCGAGGTGCGCGGCGCCGCCGGCCTCGCGGTCGCGCGCCGCATGTACCGGATGCGCGAGGAGCGGCTGTCGGGCGACTGGTGGCGCGTGCTGCGCGCCAACGGGGCCCTCCAGCCGCGGCTGCTGTGGGGGCCCGGAGCGGACGGCGGCGTGGGCGCGCTCGTCGGGTGGAACACGGCGCTCGCGCTGTCCGTGGAGACGCTGGAGGCCGCCGCGCTGGCGCCGGCGCTCTCCGGGGACACCCTGCTGAACGCGGACGCCGAGGCCTCGTGCGCCCTGCGCGCCCTGGAGCGGCTGGGGGTGAGCGCCCCCGAGGTGGCGGCCGTGCTGGAGGCGGCGGAGCAGCACCGCCTCCGGCACGGCCGGCCGGTCAGGAGGGGATCCGTGCCGGCCGCCTCTCCGGGAAGCGGGTCTTCGTCAGCGCCAGCAGCGGAGCAGCCTTGACCGCGGTCTCCTCGTACTCGGCGTCCGGGTCGGACAGGGCGACGACCGCGCCCCCGACCCCGTAGGACACCTTGTCGGCGGTGACGGTGGCGGTGCGGATGACGATGCTGAGGTCCGCGGCGCCGGTGAGCGAGAAGTAGCCGATGGCCCCGGAGTACACCCCGCGCGGGCCGGCCTCCAGCCGGTCGATGATCTGCATGGTGCGGATCTTCGGGGCGCCGGTCATCGACCCGCCGGGGAAGGCGGCGCGCACGCAGTCCACGGCGGTCAGCCCGGGGCGCAGCCGCGCCCGTACGGTGCTCACCAGCTGGTGGACGGTGGCGTAGCTCTCGACGCGGAACAGCTCCTCGGCCTCGACGGTGCCCGGGACGGCGCAGCGGCCCAGGTCGTTGCGGACCAGGTCGACGATCATGAGGTTCTCGGAGCGGTCCTTCTCGTCGCCCAGGAGGTCGGCGATCAGGGCGGCCTCCTCCTGCGCAGTGGTGCCGCGCGGGCGGGTGCCCTTGATCGGCGAGGACTCGATCAGGCCGTCGGGGCCGACCCGCAGGAAGCGCTCCGGCGAGGTGCTGAGGACGGACAGCCCGCCGAACTGCAGGAGCGCGGCGAAAGGCGCCGGGCTGGTGCGGCGCAGGGTGCGGTACGCCGTCCAGGGGTCGAGGGAGGTGTCCGCCTCGGCCATGTTGGTGAGGCACACCTCGTAGCTCTCGCCGGCCGCGATCTCGTCCAGGCAGCGGTCGATCAGGTGCAGGTAGGAGCCGCGGTCGTGGCGCAGCCGGATCTCGCCGCCGCCCTCCTGCGGGCGGGGCGCCGGCAGCCTGTGGCCGGCGAGCCGGGCGAGGCGCGCGGCGGTGCCGGCCAGCCAGTCGTCGGCCGCGGCGGCGGACCCGGGAACGCCGTCCTCGGCGAGGGCGAGCAGGTACGTGGTGCGCTCGGCGTGGTCGAAGACGACTGCGCGGTCGGCGAAGACCATGGTGGCGTCGGCGACGGGCGAGCGGTGCACCAGGTCGCCGCCGCACTCGGCCTTCAGCTCGTAGCCGAGGTAGCCGACCCAGCCGAGGGCGAAGTCGAAGGGCAGCTCGGGCACCTCGGTGTGCAGGGAGCGCAGGTCGCTGTCGATCCACTCCAGGAAGGGCGCGGCGACGAGCCGGCTGCCGCCGCCGGCGGAGCCGACGGTGACGGTCCTGCTCCACACGTCGGCCGAGGCGGTGCGGGCGAGCGGGCCGGTGGCGTCGCCCATGGCCGAGAACCGGCCGCGGTCGCCCCCGGGCAGGCTGCTGTCCAGCCAGTAGGCGTGGTCGTTGCCGCGGAAGAGCTGGTCGTAGACGGTCTCGGGGTCCCAGCGGGTGGGCAGGCGGCGGGCGGTGATCCGCAGCCGGCGCACCGGGGCCGGGGGGACGGCCGGAGCGGCCGGAGCGGCCGGGGCTGCCGGAGCGGCCGAGGCGGCCGGAGCTGCCGTGCCGCGGGCGGGGCGGCGGGCCGGGGAGCGGCGGGCGGGGCCCCCTGCGGCCTGGTGGGCGCGGGTCAGGTCCGCGAAGTTTGCAAGCAGCTGCATCCCGTACTGACTGCAAATCGACTCGGGGTGGAACTGCACGCCCCACTGCGGTCGGCCGCGGTGCCGCAGGCCCATCAGGATGCCGTCGGGCGTCCAGGCGGTGGCCTCCAGGACATCCGGCAGCCCGGTCACCGTGAGCGAGTGGTAGCGGACCACCTCCAGCGGGGAGGGCAGTCCGGCGAACAGGCCCGTGCCGTCGTGGAGGACGGGCGAGGTGCGGCCGTGGCGGGGCTCCGGCGCCCGGTCGACCGTCGCGCCGTGGACGTGGCCGATGCCCTGGTGGCCGAGGCAGATGCCGAGGAGCGGCAGGTGGGAGCGCTGCACCAGCTCGGTGCAGATGCCGAAGTCGGAGGCGCGGCGGGGCGTTCCGGGACCGGGTGACACGACGACGTTGTCGAACGCGTCCAGTTGTGCGATCTTCCAGTCCGGGTCGTCATTTCGGACTACTTCCGGCTCTCGGCCATTCACCTCGGCCAGATAGTGGAAGAGGTTATACGTAAACGAGTCGTAATTGTCGACAAGAAGCGTACGCACGGCGAAAAATCCCCCCAGTTCAAATCAAGCCGCGACTGGCCTGATTTCGATCAGCATGTGCTCGACCATGTCTTCTCCGTACTCCCCCTCGCGGACCCGGCGGCCGGCCACCGTGACGAGTTCCCGGCCGCAGTCGTCGGCGATGTCGTACAGCGCCGGCAGGTCCCCCCGGTCGCTGAAGTGCAGCAGCACCCGCCCCCCGGGGGCCGTCCAGTGCACCGCCTGCTCCACGAACCGGCGGTGGGCCTGGTAACCGGTGTCGACGTACGCCCGCTCGTGGACCGACTTGTACTCGTAACTCGTGGGCCCCAGAACGTAGTTGGAGCTCCAGAAGATCGTGTCGAACCGTTCCTGCTCGCGCAGACCGGAGAACAGGTCGCTGTGCACGGCACGGACCCGGCGGGTCACCCCGTGCCGGTCGGCGTTCACGGCGGCGTTCTCCACCGCCGCGGGGCTGATGTCCGCCGCGACGACCCGCTCGCAGCCGGCCAGCGCGGCCGTGACGGCTATCACCCCGGTGCCGCAGCCGATCTCCAGGAACGAGCCCGAACGGCGGCCCGTGTCAAGGTCGTTGAGGCCGAGCAGCTCCAGCGCCACACTCGTGGACGGCGAGTAGACGGGCGCGAAGACCTCGTCGAAGAGGTCCCACTCGCGGCCGCCCAGGGAGAACACCCGCGGCCGGTCCGCCCTGGTCAGGGACAGCCTGCTGCGGAGCAGCGACCGCTCGTAGCTCTGGAGTTGGGAAACCTGTACCGCCTGGGACATGCGTACTCCTCAAGGAAGCTGCGTGGCTGGCGGCCGTAGCGGTGGGGGCGCCACCGGCTCGACCGGTGATCAGCCTGCCCTCGAGTGGTCCTCGACCAGAAGGTGTCCAGATGACAGCATCACTCCGGGGGTGTGGTGGCCCGATCACCCTCCGCACCGCTGACCTGGACCGCGGCTCGAGCGATTCTTGACCGGTTCTTGCCACAAGGGATACTTTCAGGCTGGCCATGGATTGCGTTACCGCGTTGGTGCGATCCTCAACGGCTTTATGGGGGGTCGGGGGAAGCGTCGTGGTTGACCACGCTTACGAAATGCTGGAACTGCTGAACAGAGAGGCGCCCGCCGCTGCCTTCGACGACGTGGTCAGGAAAGCCCGGGAAGCCGGTCTGGCCGGGGACGCCCTCGCCCAGCTGACCAGGGCCCGGGACCAGAGCCTCGGCATCCGCGCGCTCTTCGTGCGCCGCCAGCAGCGCGAGGCCGGCCTCGCCGCCCTCGTCGACACCGCCCGCGACCTCACCCTCCCCTACGACCTCGACGAGCTGCTCAAGGTCATCACCCGTCGGGCCCGCCTGCTGCTGGGGCTCGACATGGCGTGGGTGAGCTTCGACGACCCGGAGGAGGGGGTCTCCCGGGTCCGCTCCGCCGACGGGCACGCCTCCGCCCTCACGATCGGCTTCGCGATCCCCATGAGCGAGGGCGGCGTCGGCCGCCGCGCCGCCGAGGGGTCCGCGCCGTTCTGGTCGGCCGACTACATGAACGACACCAGCTTCACGCACAGCCCCGTCATCGACGAGGTGGTCCAGGCGGAGGGGCTGCACGCCGTCATGGCCGTCCCGCTGCGGCACGCCGGAGCGAGCCTCGGCGCGCTGTACGTCGCCGACCGCCACGTCCGGCACTTCACGCCGGACGAGGTCTCCCTGATGAGTTCGCTCGCCGACCTCGCAACCGTTGCGATCGAAAAGGCGCGGCTGCTGGAGCAGACCCGGTACGAGGTCGTCGAGCTGGAGCAGGACACCTCCCGCGCCCTCGACTCCTCCTCCACCGCCCGCCAGCTCCGCGAGACCCACGGCCGGCTCCTCGACCTCGTCCTCCAGGGCGCGGGCCTGTCCACCCTGGCCGCCGAGGCCGTCAAGGGACTCGACGGCACCCTCCTCGTCCGCGACGCCGCCGGCCGCACCCTGGCCTGCCCGGTCGGCGCGGTCCCCGAACTGGACGAGGCGGAGATCCGCACCGCCCTCCTCGACGCCCACACCGACCGCCAGCCCCGCAGCACCGCCGGCGGCGTCTGGGTCGCCTCCATCGCCGCGGGCGACGAGATGCTGGGCACGCTGATCCTCGTCTCCGACGAGCCGGCCACCTACCTCCAGGTGCAGCTCCTCGCCCTCACCGCCCAGGTGACCGCCGTCGTCCTGCTGATGGAGCAGGGCATGGCCGCCGCGGAGGGCCACATGCGGGACGAGTTCTTCCAGGACCTGCTGCGCGGCACCTCCCTCTCCCCGGTGCAGATCGCCGAGCAGAGCCGGCGCCTGGCCCTCGACCTCGACGAGCCGCACGTCGTCGTCATCGCCCGGCCCGAGGGCGGCGTGCAGGGGCGCGTCGCCGCCTGGGCGGCCTCGTACGCCAACCGCCACCAGGGGCTGAAGAGCGTCGACGGCGACACGGTCGTCCTGCTCCTGCCCGGCACCGAGGCCGGCGCCATCGCCCGGACCGCCTCGAAGGAGCTCTCCGAGGTGCTCGGCAGACCCGTCACCGCCGGCTCGGCGGGCCCCGTCGAGAACCCGGCGGCCATCGTCCACGTCCACCAGGAGGCGCGGCGCTGCCTCGACGCCGTCGCCGCACTCACCGGCGCCGGCAGCACCGCCTCGCCCGACGAGCTGGGCTTCCTCGGCGTCCTCCTCTCCGAGAAGCCGAACATCGACCGGTTCATCGCCGACACCATCGGCCCCGTCCTCGACTACGACGACCAGCAGTACACCGAGCTGATCCGCACCATGGAGGCCTACTTCGCCTCCGCCAACAGCCCCTCCCGGGCCGCCGAGTCGCTGCACGTCCACCCCAACACCGTCTCCCGCCGGCTGGAGCGGATCACCGAGATCCTCGGCGAGGACTGGCAGAAGCCGACCCACGCCCTCCAGGTCCAGCTCGCCCTCCAGCTCCAGCGCACCCGCCAGGCACTCCGCCAGAACCGGCGCAGCGCACCCCGGCACACCATCGGCTGACCCGCCGGGCGGGGGAGGGGCCGGGGCGGCCGGGGAGGGCAGTCCCGGAAGTCGCCGTCGTGGGAGAGGGCCGCGAAATGACCGGGACCGGGGGACAGGAGCGCCGTCCGGACGCCGTACGCCTCGCGGAGGCCCGGGGCGGGCAGGCCGGCCCTCCCCTATCGCTCGCCGCCCCGCTCCGTCAGGACGCGGACCGCGTGCGCGGCGGACGCCAGCGTGGTGTGCCGGTGCCAGCCGCCGAAGGAGCGGCCGCCGAAGTCGGTGATGCCGACCTTCTGCGAGACCGTCGCGAAGTCGTGCTCGACGTTCTGCGCCCGCTTCGCCAGCCGCAGCAGGGCCCCGGCGGGGGCCTGCGTCATGTCGCTGACCCAGCAGCGCTCGGGCCAGCCGCGCGGGTCGGTCCACTCGCCGAACAGCACCAGCGGCTCCGCCACCTGCGGCAGCTCCACCCGCACCCCCACCACGAGCGAGGTCCGCGGCCGGAGCGTCACCGGGTCCAGCCAGGTCACCGGCCGGCGCAGGGTCCGCGCCATCAGCAGCAGCTGGTGCGCGGCGAGTTCCCGGTTGCCGCTGCCGGGGAGGACCGGGTCGGTGCACCGCACCCGCATCGAGCCGCGGGCCGTCGCCGTGAAGTGCAGCCCGGCCGGCCCGAAACGGCGGGCCACCGCGGCCGGGTCGACGTCGGGCAGGTCGAAGACGACGGGGCGGTGCGGCTGCCCGACCCAGTCGCGCAGCTCCTCGACCGCCCCGGTGGCGCACTCCAGCGGGCTCGTCGCCAGCTCCGAGCGGTGCACGTTCGGCGACAGCGGGCCGACGCTCTCGCGCCACCGCTCGGTCAGCGCCAGCCGCCAGTTCACGGGGCTGCTCTGCTCCTCCCCCACGGCCCACACGCCGAACGCGACCTGGCTGTTGACCATCTGGCCGCGCTCCGGCACGAAGCGGCGGGCCACCCCGACCGACTCCGTGCCCGCCTTGGAGATGACCACCGGCTGCACGACCCAGGCGCGCGGCCGCAGCGCACGCTCCAGGTACCGGGCGAGCGCGGCCCGGACCGGGCCCCAGTCCCAGGTGGAGGACACGACGAAGTGGTGGAGGCTCTGCTCGGCGGCCCGGTCGCCGACGTGCGCGGCGATGTTCCTTATCGACTTGCGGCCCTCGGCCTTGAGCAGGCCGCGCAGGTACACCTCGCCCTTGCGGCGCTGGTCGCTGCGCGGCAGCGAGGCGAACAACTCGGCGCAGAGCTCGTCCACGACCAGATCCGGCACGAACCGGCTGCTCAGGGTCTCCAGTCGTTCGAGACTCGGTGCGCTCATGATGGATCCATCCCTTCCCCCGGCTTCTCCTCCAGCGCTTCAACCCTGCGCTCGGGGGCGGTTCGGGAACCAGGTGGAGCCGTCACACACATTGGCCCCTCGGTGCACGGCCGGTCATCAGGCCGCGGTGGACCAGGCGCCCGAGCCGGTCGGGTGCCGGAACGCCCGCCGGCCCCCTGGCCTGCTCGGGGACCGCTCGCAGGCGCGTCGAGGCCCGCCGGACCGGCGGTGGACCACCCGCCCCGCCCGTCCCACCCACCCCCTGACGGCACGAAACGGTGGCCGCACCACCCTCGCGGAAGCCGCGGATGGTGGTGCGGCCACCATCGGACGCCTCTTGCGCAGCTCAAGAGGAAGGAGACCCTCCTGTGTCCGCGCTCCGCCCCGCGGACTGCTCGGCCGCGGTACTCGGCTCACCCCTCGCCCGCTCCCTCGCCCCCCTCCTGCACCGGGCCGCGTACCGGGAACTCGGCCTGGCGGACTGGACGTACGGCAGCGTCGACGTGGACGAGGCCGCCCTGCCGGCCTTCCCGGAGACGGCCGCGGGCAGCGCCTGGGAGGGCATGTCCCTGACCATGCCGCTGACGCGGGCGGCGGTCCCGCTGCTGGACGGGGTCGCACCGGCCGCGGCGGCCGTCGGGGCCGTGGACACGGTCGTCTTGGACGCGGACGGCCGCCGCGGCGGCGACAACACCGCCGTGCCCGGCCTCGTCGCGGCCCTGGCCGAGCGGGGCGTGCACCGGGCCGCCTCCGCGGCCGTCCTCGGCGCGGGCACCGCCGCCGCCGCGGCCCTCGCCTCCCTGGCCCGGCTCGGCGTCCGGGAGACGACGGTCTACACCCGCACCCCGTCCCGGGCCGCCGAGGCGCACCGCTGCGCGGAACGCCTGGGCGCGGTGGTCCGCACCGCGGCCTGGGACCGCGCGGCGGAATCCCTCACCGCTCCCCCGGTCATATCGACCACCCCGCCCGGCGCGACGGACCCCCTGGCCCCACAGGTCCCACCCGCCCCGGGCGTCCTGTGCGACGTCCTCCCCACCCCGCGGCCCACCCGCCTGGCCGCGGCCTGGCACTCCCGCGCGGCCCCGGTCCTGAGCGGCGAGGACCTCCTGATCCACCAGACGGCCCACCAGGTCGCCCTCATCGCACGCCGCACCGACCCCGCGGAACTGACCCGCACCGCCGCCGCGATGAGCACGGCCCTCACCCGCCGCTGACCGCCTCCCTATCGCCCGCCGAGGCCGCCGCCGCCGAGGAACACGGCCCAGGCGGCCTCCCCCACCACGACGACGGGCCCACCGTCCCGCTTGCTGTCCCGCACGGCCACCGAGCCGGGCACGTTCAACGCCACCTCGACGCACTCGCCACTGGAGGTGCTGAACGTGGATTTCGCGAATTCGAACCGGGTCATGTTCGGAGCCCTTTCCGGATGCGGTCGATCAGCTGGACGGAATCACGTGGAGCCAGGCTCATTCGCGCCGTGCGGTCGAAGCAGCGGCTGTACACGGCGCTCTGCTCCCGGCTCTCCACCCAGACAGTAGAACCCATGCCGTCGGCATGGACCACGTCGATCGCCTCGGCCTCGGCAAACGAGACCACGTTGAAGGGGCCGCTCATGGAAGGGTGGCCGCCCGCACGGAACGGCAGCACCTGTACGTGCACATTGGGTAGTTCGGCAACCTCCAGCAAGTGGCCGAGCTGGGCACACATCACCTCGGCTCCGCCCACCTCCTGCCGCAGCGCGGCTTCCCAGATCACCGCGTGCACCTGGAGTGGCGCCTCGCTGCGCAGCCGGTGCTGCCGCTTCATCCGGACGGCGACGACACGCTCGATGTCGTCCGGGTCCTCCCAGTGCTCGTCGCTCACGGCCAGGGCCCGCGTATAGTCCGCCGTTTGCAGAAGGCCGGGCACAAGCGACAGCTGCCACGTGCGCACCCTTTCCGCGGCGTCCTCCATCGCGATGTACTCCGCCATCGACCCTGCGACGGGGGAGTGGAGCCACCAGCCCTTGGCCTTGCGGCGCTCGCGGTCCAGCCGAGCCAAATCCAGCAGGCTCCCGACGAACTGTTCGTCGGTCATGTCGTAGAAATCGCACAGCACACGGATATCTGGGTCCCTCATCGGCACCCAACCGCTCTCCATCTTCACGATCTTCGTCGAAGTGGCGCTGATCGCCCGGGCCGCCTGCGCCTGTGTCCTGCCCGCCCCGGTGCGGAGCTTGTACAGCTCGCCGCCCAGTCTCCGCCCCAGCACCGTCGACACACGGTTGCCCTGGCCCTCTCGCATCCCACGGTTCACCGGGACAGTTTCGCGCCCTGGACCGCCGCCAGTCGACATCCTCACTCATCTGGGGAAGATGTTCCCCGAACCACTTGCTCCCGGAGCAGCCCGCCTTTACGTTCGGCGACGAACTCCTCACTGACAGATTCCAGTTGGCGGAAGTGCACCGTGCTGCCCGCACGGCAGAGCCACCGCCCTCACCGGAGGTGCGTGCAGATGGACGAGCCGATGCGGCGCGATGTGCGGGACTACCCGCCCCGGCAGGACTCCGTTCCGGAGGCCCGGCGGCGAGCCGCCTGGCTCGCGGTGGCCTGGGGGCGGCCCGACGCGGCGGCCGACCTCGCACTGGTCGCCAGCGAACTGACCACCAACGCCCTCCTGCACGGCTCCGTGCAGGGCCGGTTCCTGCGCGTCGAGGTCCGGCTCACCGGTCCGGTGCTCCGCATCGAGGTCACCGACCCCAGGGGCGAGCGGCGGCCGCTCGTGCGCGCGGCCGGAGCCGAGGAGCAGACCGGGCGCGGCCTCGGGATCGTCGGTGCCGTGGCCGACCGGTGGGGGTGCACCGAGCGGGTGGTCGGCAAGACCGTATGGGCCGAGTTCGGGAGTGCGGGGCGCCGTTAGGGTTCGATGCATGGGCAACTGGATCGCGCCGAGCGCCATAGAACGAGAGCTGTACGGGGCCAAGGCGGCGGGGGACTGGGGCGGCTACTTCGACGCCCTCGCCCGGGCCGAGCTGTTCGTCCCGCAGGACCGGCGCTTCCAGGACGCCAACCCCCGCGCCGTCTGGATGCAGCCGGTCTGGTTCCCGCAGGCGCGTGCCCAGTGCTTCGTCGCCTACACCGCCGGCATGCTGCCCCCGCCCACCCCCGACCAGGTGTTCTCCCGGCACAGCCTCAGCTGGTTCGCGCACCGCATCGACCCCGGCGACCCCCCGTACCTCGCCGTGAACCCCGGCACGCCCTGCGAGGCCTTCCTGCCGGCCTCGCCCGCCGACCGCGAGGTGTGGAAGGGCCACTGGGAGCGTGCCGACCGGTACGGCCTGGAGCAGGACGCGGTGCACGCCCTGCACGTCGGAGGGCCGCTGCACGGGCCCGTCGCGTTCGGGCTGGCCTGCGGGGCACATCTGTCGGTACACAACGGGCAGTTCTGGAACGCGCTCGGCTACCACGGCGCCGGCTACCTGAAGGAGCGGGAGAAGCTGCGCGAGTGGTGGGGGGTCACCACCCGCGAGGAGTGGCTGTCCACGGTGGAGCAGCTGCTGGCGGCCGACATGGTCAGCTCGGTGTGGGAGTTCGCGCTGCGCGTCCGCTCCGCGCTCGCCCGCGAGTTCGCCGGGCCCGTCGACATCGAGCACTGGCGGCACGCCACCGAGGCCACCCTGCGGGCCAACGCCGAGCGCGCCGCCGAGCCGCGCCTCACCCCGGACGGGGTGACCGTCTCCCGGCCCCGCGCCACCGCGGAGATCGAGGGCGAGATCGCGGGCGTGCAGCGGGTCATCGGCCGGATCGCCCGGTACGAGCAGCGCTTCCGCGCCGACGGGATCCTCGCCGAGGGCCGCTGGGTCCGCTCCGTCGAGGCCTGGGACTATGGGCGGGCCTCCCAGATGGCCCGCTGGGGCGTCGGCGCCCGCTTCGGCACCGTCGAGGAGGCCGAGGGGTTCGTCGTCCGGGCCGGGCGGGCGTGCCGGCTGGCGTACCGCTCGTGGGAGGACCTCTCCGCCGGCTTCGTCCTCGGCCGCTGCCTCCAGTTCGACGAGGAGGAGTACGGGCACTGGTACACCGGCATGGCAGCCACCCACCGGGCGCTCACCACCGACCCGGGCAGCCCCTGGCGGAACATCCCCTGGAGCTGAGGCGTCAGCGCCGCGAAGGAGGGGGACATGGCGGCGTCCGACCGGCTGCGGACCGTCGAGCGGTCGCCGTCCCGGCCGTGTCCGCCCTCGCCGGGTCAGCCGCCCGCCGCGGTGCAGGAGTCCACCGCCGTGTCGGAGACCGCGCCGGCCTCCTTCGTGCGGCCCGCCGCCGCCGACACCCACACGTCCGGAGCGTGCCGTCCTGCTCCCAGCAGATGTCGTACGTGTGCCGGGGCCCCTCGGCGGCGGTGAAGCCGTTCCAGGTGAACTCCCACAGCGCGGCCGGCAGGCCGTCGTGCGTGGTCGGGGTGACCGCATAGTCCCGGTGGCCCGGGTTGGCGGCCGGGCCGCGCGCGTCGGCGGCGCGCATCGAGCCGAGCGCCCCGCCGGCGGGGACGGGCCCGGTCCGGACGCCGACGCGGACGGCCCCGTCCGCCGTGGTGTGGAAGACCCGTTCGCCGTCGGCCGAGCGGCGGGCGCCCTGCGGTACGGCCAGGCTGAAGCCGCGCTCGTCCGTGACGAGGACGTACCCGCTGGGCACCGGCCGAGCCGTCGCGGGCGGCGACGGCGGCGGCGCCGCGGTGGGGGCGGCCGCACCCGCTGGGCCGCCACGCCGCGGGCGGCGCCGAGCACCGCGGCTCAGGGCAGCAGCGCCCGCACCCCCGCCCACTCCCCGACGGCCCGCACGACCGCGTCGTCCGACTCGGCCAGCTGCGGTCCCACCGCGGCCATCCGGTCCAGCAGCACCTTGATCCGCCGCAGGTGCCGGATGCGCCGCCGGGGCAGCTCCCGCCAGGCCTGCGCCTGCGCGACCGCCTCGGCGGGCGCCAAGTCGATCATGGCCAGCAGCTCCCGGCACAGCGCGGCCGGGTCCCCGCCCCGGCCGGGCCCGAACTCCCGGAGCAGGTAGACCCGTACGCCCGCCCTGTCGGCGGCGCGGTCCAGCGGGTGCAGCCCCGCCCAGTCGGCCCGGCGCTCGACCGCGGCCAGCGCCACCCGGCCCCAGCGCAGCCGCCGTGCGTCGGACAGCGCCTCGTCCTGCATCCCGGCGGCGGCCAGGCTGCTCAGCGTCATCGGGTGCGGTTCGTCGCCGAGCGGCGGCTCCGTCGCCAGCCAGGCCTCCAGCTCCTCCAGCGCGTGCCCGCCGGGCGGTACGGCGGTCAGCACCTGGCCGCCGCTCAGCAGGGCGGCCGCGGGGCCCGCCAGGTGCACGCGGGCCGCCCGGCCGGCGCCGAGCGTGGACTCGCGGCGGCCCTGACGCTCGATCCAGCGCAGGCCGAGACGGGCGTCGCCCGCGGCGTACACCTGCCCGGTGCGGGCGGCGCCGCCGATGCACCGCACCCGGCACACCCCTCCCGAGCCGTCCGCCTCCTCGACGGAGTACACCTGCAACGCGGCGATGGGCACCGGACCTCCTCTCACGGCGGGGAGGCTACCTCGTCACCCGTCCGGCCGTGCGCCCCGGCGGGAACGCGGAAGCGGCCGGCTCCCCGTGCGGGGAGCCGGCCGCAGGCCGGTGCGGGGCGTCCGCTACGACCAGGTGACCAGGCGGCGCGGGTGCTCCAGCACGGCCGCGATGTCCGCCAGGAACTTCGAGCCGAGCTCGCCGTCGATCAGGCGGTGGTCGAAGGACAGCGCCAGCGTCGTGACGTGGCGCGGCTTCACCTTGCCCTTGTGGACCCACGGCTGGAGCTTGATCGCGCCGACCGCGAGGATCGCGGACTCGCCGGGGTTCAGGATGGGCGTGCCGGTGTCGACGCCGAAGACGCCGACGTTGGTGATGGTGAGGGTGCCGCCCTGCATGTCCGCCGGGGAGGTCTTGCCGTCGCGGGCCGTGGCGACCAGCGCGGACAGGGCCTCGGACAGCTCCGGCAGCGTCTTGGCGTGCGCGTCCTTGATGTTGGGGACGATCAGGCCGCGCGGGGTGGCCGCCGCGATGCCCAGGTTGACGTAGTGCTTGAGCACGATCTCCTGGGCCGCCTCGTCCCAGGACGCGTTGACGTCCGGGTTGCGGCGGACGGCGACCAGCACCGCCTTGGCGACGAGCAGCAGCGGGTTGATCCGCAGCCCCGCCAGGTCCGGGTCGGCCTTGAGCTCCTGGACCAGCTTCATCGTGCGTGTCACGTCGAGGGTGATGAACTCGGTGACGTGCGGCGCGGTGAACGCGGAGCCGACCATGGCCTGGGCGGTGACCTTGCGGACGCCCTTGACCGGGATACGGGTCTCCCGGGCGCCCGGCTCGGCCGCCGGGGCGGCCTGGGCGGGCACGGCCGCCGGGGCGGCGGGCGCGGCGGCCGGCGCGGCCGCGGGGGCGGCGGCCTGCGGGGCGAGCGCGGCCGCGGCGGCGGCGTGCACGTCCTCGCGGGTCACGACGCCGCCCTCGCCGGTGGGCACCACGGAGGCCAGGTCGATCCCGAGGTCCTTGGCGAGCTTGCGGACGGGCGGCTTGGCCAGCGGCCGGTCGCCGCCGCCCGCGAGGGCGTGCCCGCTGCCGTTGAGCGCGGGCGCGGCGGCCGGGACGGCGGCCGGGACCGCAGCGGCGGGTGCCGCGGCCGGGGCGGCAGCGCCGTTCTGCGCGGCCGGGGCGGCCTTGCGCGGGCGGCGCTTGGTCGACGACTGGGAGACGCCGTAGCCCACGAGGACGGGCTGGCGGCCCTCCGGCGCCGGCTCCTCGGCGGCCTCCGGCGCGGCGGCCGGGGCCTCCGCGGCGGGGGCGGCGGGCTCGGGCTCGCCGCCGGGGCCCGTCTGCACGGAGATGATGACCTGGCCGACGTCGACGGTGGTGCCCTCCTCGAAGAGGAGCGCGTGCACCGTGCCGTCGAAGGGGATCGGCAGCTCCACGGCCGCCTTCGCCGTCTCGACCTCGCAGACGACCTGGCCGTCGGTGACGGTGTCACCGGGCTGGACGTACCACTTGAGGATCTCGGCCTCGGTGAGGCCCTCGCCCACGTCGGGCATCTTGAATTCGCGGATGGTCACGGGGGCTCTCCTCAGTACGCCAGCGAGCGGTCGACGGCGTCGAGCACCCTGTCCAGGCCCGGCAGGTACTCCTCCTCCAGGCGGGCCGGCGGATACGGGGCGTGGAAGCCGCCCACGCGCAGCACCGGCGCCTCCAGGTGGTAGAAGCAGCGCTCGGTGATGCGGGCGGCGATCTCCGAGCCGACGCCGAGGAACACCGGCGCCTCGTGGACGACCACGAGCCGGCGGGTCTTCTCGACGGAGGCCTGCAGCCCGTCGAAGTCGATCGGGGACATCGAGCGCAGGTCGACGACCTCTACCGACTTGCCCTCCTCGGCCGCGGCGGCGGCCGCCTCCAGGCAGAGCTTCACCATCGGGCCGTAGGCGGCCAGCGTGATGTCGGCGCCCTCGCGGGCGACGCGCGAGGTGTGCAGGGAGTCCGGGATGGCCTCGGTGTCGACCTCGCCCTTGTCCCAGTAGCGGCGCTTCGGCTCGAAGAAGATCACCGGGTCGTCGCTGAGGATGGCCTGCTGGAGCATCCAGTAGGCGTCGCTCGCGTTCGACGGGGAGACCACCTTCAGGCCCGCGACGTGCGCGAACAGGGCCTCGGGGGACTCCGAGTGGTGCTCGACGGCGCCGATCGCGCCACCGTAGGGGATGCGGACGACGACGGGCAGCTTGACCTTGCCCAGCGCGCGGGCGTGCATCTTGGCGAGCTGCGTGACGATCTGGTCGTACGCGGGGAAGACGAACCCGTCGAACTGGATCTCCACGACCGGGCGGTAGCCGCGCAGGGCCAGGCCGACCGCCGTGCCGACGATGCCGGACTCGGCGAGCGGGGTGTCGATGACCCGGTCCTCGCCGAAGTCCTTCTGGAGCCCGTCGGTGATCCGGAAGACGCCGCCCAGCTTGCCGACGTCCTCGCCCATGATCAGGACCTTCGGGTCCGTCTCCAGGGCCTTGCGCAGCGACTCGTTGAGCGCCTTCGCGACCGACATCTTCTCGACAGCCATCAGTGACCCTCCTCGAAGGACGCGAGGTAGGCGGCGAACTGGGCGCGCTCCTCGTCGACGAGCGCGTGCCCGTCCGCGTAGACGTTCTCGAAGATCGCCATGGTGTCGGGGTCGGGCATGGCGCGCACCACCTCGCGGACGCGCTTGCCGAGGGCCTCGCTCTCGGTCTCCAGCTGCTCGAAGAAGGCCTCGTCGGCGCCGCCGGAGGCGAGCAGGTGGGCCTTCAGGCGCAGGATCGGGTCCTTGGCCTCCCAGGCCTGCCGCTCCTCGTCGCGCCGGTAGCGCGTCGGGTCGTCGGAGGTGGTGTGGGCGCCCATGCGGTAGGTGTACGCCTCGACGAGCGTCGGGCCCTCGCCGCGGCGGGCGCGGTCCAGGGCCCAGCGGGTCACCGCGAGGCAGGCGAGGACGTCGTTGCCGTCGACGCGGACGCCGGGGAAGCCGAAGCCCTCGGCGCGGCGGTAGAGCGGCACGCGCATCTGGCGCTCGGTCGGCTCGGAGATCGCCCACTGGTTGTTCTGGCAGAAGAACACCACGGGGGCGTTGTAGACGGCCGAGAAGGTGAAGGCCTCGGCGACGTCGCCCTGGCTGGACGCGCCGTCGCCGAAGTAGGCGATGACCGCCGAGTCGGCGCCGTCCTTGGCCACGCCCATCGCGTACCCGGTCGCGTGGAGCGTCTGCGAGCCGATGACGATCGTGTACAGGTGGAAGTTGTTGCCGTTGGGGTCCCAGCCGCCGTGGTTCACGCCGCGGAACATGCCGAGGAGGTTCGTCGGGTCGACCCCGCGGCACCACGCCACCCCGTGCTCGCGGTAGGTCGGGAAGACGTAGTCGTCGTCGCGCAGGGCTCGGCCGGAGCCGATCTGGGCGGCCTCCTGGCCGAGCAGCGAGGCCCACAGGCCCAGCTCGCCCTGGCGCTGCAGGGCGGTGGCCTCGCCGTCGAAGCGGCGGGTGAGGACCATGTCGCGGTAGAGCCCGCGCAGGTCCTCGGTGGTGATGTCCTCGACGAAGGCCGCGAACTCCGCGTTGTCGGGGTTCTCCGCGGCGCCGATGCGCTCGCCTTCGGGCGTCAGCAGCTGCACGAGCTGCGGCTCGGCGTTCTGCGGGGTGGCGGCGGCCTTGGCTGCGGGGGCCTTGGCGGCGCTCGCGGCGCCTGCCGCCCGCTTGGTGCCGCTGCTGCGTCGCGGCTTGCGCGCGGCAGTGCTCTCCACGGTCACGTGTTGCTCCTCCGTCGGTCCGGCTCCCGGGTTCTCCGGGGTCCAGTGCGGCTCACCCGGCTCCGTGGCCGCGCACGGGGTGGGTGCGCGTCGTGTACGGGATCCGAGCGTGACAGGTGCCCCGGCGACTGCCCTGCGCAATGCACGTTACCCAGTGCGCCGCATAACTGCGAAACCCCGCTGACCTGCGTTTTTGCTTGGATTTCCAAGTAAATCCGGGGTCGCGGGAACAACCACTGGTCACAGCCTTGCAGGGGGCCGGAACAACGGCACGTTATCCCGGGTAACGACCTGGGGGAAGGGGTGAGTGTGTGAAACTGAGTTCGTGCGCGAAGACGGAAAAATCAAGGTATTCCTCCTGGACGACCACGAAGTGGTACGGCGCGGCGTCCACGAGCTCCTGTCGGGGGAGGAGGACATCGAGATCGTCGGAGAGGCCGGCAGCGCAGCCGATGCCCTCGTGCGCATCCCCGCCACCCGGCCCGACGTGGCCGTCCTCGATGTGCGCCTGCCGGACGGCAGCGGGGTGGAGGTCTGCCGGGAGGTCCGCTCGCGGGACGAGGCCGTCAAGTGCCTGATGCTGACCTCCTTCGCCGACGACGAGGCCCTCTTCGACGCGATCATGGCGGGGGCCTCGGGGTATGTCCTGAAGGCCATCCGCGGCAGTGAGCTGCTGGGCGCCGTGCGGGACGTGGCGGCGGGCCGGTCGCTGCTCGACCCGGTGGCGACGGCGCGGGTGCTGGAGCGGCTGCGGGACGGCGGGGGCGGCCGGGGCGACGACCGGCTGGCGAACCTGACCGAGCAGGAGCGCAGGATCCTCGACCTGATCGGCGAGGGCCTGACCAACCGGGCGATCGGCGAGCGGCTGCACCTCGCCGAGAAGACGATCAAAAACTACGTGTCCGGCCTGCTGGCGAAGCTCGGCATGGAGCGCCGGTCGCAGGCCGCCGCTTACGTGGCGCGGCTGAAGGCCGAGCGCCGCGCCTGAGAAGTTTCCGACCGGTAATCACCGGAACGGCGCAATGCACGGGCCCGCCGGCCGAGAAACGGAACTATTTGAACCGTTTCTTGGCCGGCGGGCCCGTGCATGCGTGCCCGGCGGGTGTTCAGCCCGCGTCCTCCTGCTGCGGCTTCGGCGATTCCACCGGCACCGACGGGCTCTTGGACGACGGCGTCACCTTCGAGGGCGACGGCGAGGACGAGGCCGACCTCGACGGGGAGGGCGACGGGCTGGACGACTCCGACTGCGAGGGGCTGGCGCTCGGGGAGTTGCGGGTGCGGCTCGGCGGCGGCGAGAAGTCCTCCGAGGGACGGGAGTTGCCCGAGGTGTCCGTCGAGGGGGCGGCCTGCGAGGACGACGGGCTGTTCTGTGCGCCGCCGGAAGAGCTCTGCACGGTCGCCGGCGAACCGCCGCCCCCGCCGCCCTTCTGGCCGACGGAGCTGACGGCGTACGCCACGCCGCCCGCGATGGCGACGACGGCGAGGACGGCGAACAGCCACAGCTTCCAGCGGCCGCCGCCGCGGTCGTCGTACCGGTCGTAGCCGTCGCGGCCGCCGCCCGCGCCCTGGCCGCCGTGGCCGCGCCCGTGGGTGTCGTAGCCGCCGGGGAAGGCCGCGCCGTCGTCCGGGTTCAGCGGCGGCACCATCGGCTGCTGGAACTGCGAGGTGGTGGCGTGCGCGGGATAGCCCTGCGCGCCGCCCTGGGCCACGGGCATCGCGGTGGTCGGCGCGGCGCCGCCCCGGCCGTGGGGCAGGGCCATGGTGACCGGGCCGGTGTTCCAGGTGCCGGAGCCGGCCCCCTGGTCCTGGAGCATCTGGAGGGCGTACTGGACGAGTCCGCGCATCTCCTCGGCGCTCTGGAACCGGTCGTCCGGGTCCTTGGCGAGGGCGCGCATGACGAGCCCGTCGAGTTCCTGCGGGATGTCGGGGCCGTCGGGCAGCTGCGAGGGCGGCACCGGCGCGTCCTGGACGTGCTGGTAGACCACCGACAGCGGGGTCTCGCCGGTGAAGGGGGGCCGCAGCGCGAGCAGTTCGTAGAGGAGGCAGCCGGTGGCGTACAGGTCGGAGCGGTGGTCGACGGCCTTGCCGAGGGCCTGCTCCGGCGACAGGTACTGCGGGGTGCCCATGACCATGCCGGTCTGCGTCATCGTCGACTGGGCGCCGTGCAGGGCGCGGGCGATGCCGAAGTCCATCACCTTGACGGCGCCGGCACCGGTGATGATGACGTTGGCGGGCTTGATGTCGCGGTGCACGATGCCGTGCTGGTGCGAGTAGGCCAGCGCCTCCAGCACCCCGGAGACGATGATGAGGGCCTGCTCGGGGCCGGGCGGCTCGGCGCTGCTGAGGAGGAGGTCGCGGATGGTGCGGCCCTCGACCAGCTCCATGACGATGTACGGCACCGTTGCGGCGCCGACCTTGTCCTCGCCGGAGTCGTACACGGCGACGACCGCGTGGTGGTTGAGCCCGGCGACCGACTGCGCCTCGCGCGTGAAGCGGGCCTTGGAGACCGGGTCCTCCGCGAGGTCGGCCCGCAGCAGCTTCACCGCGACGGTCCGGCCGAGCCGGACGTCCTCGGCGGCGAACACCTCCGCCATGCCGCCGCGGCCCAGGCGGTGCGTCAGCCGGTAGCGGCCGTCGCCGACCAGGCCGCCGGCGCCCCACTGCTCAGGACCATCTGCCATCCCGGCGCCGCGTTCCTCGGGTTCGGGTGCCATGAATCCTCGCCGTCGTCTCTCTCGGCCGCCGCGCTCAGCGGTAGGTCCTTTTTCGGGTGCTCCGATGAACGCTACAGCCTTGGAACAGGTCGCCGTCCGGACAATGGCTCGCCGTTGCACCGCGGTCACGGAACGGGCACCTGGCTTGACGTGTGCTTGCCCTCCGGCAGACTGGGCCCGACATGCGCTCAGCCAGACGCGTCAGGACACACCCCGAGGGGAAGCAACAGTCATGAGCCAGGACGGCAATCAGGCCCAGTACGCGGGCGGCTCTCTGGCCGGTGGCCGTTACCAGCTAAGGGATTTGCTCGGGGCGGGCGGCATGGCCTCCGTCTACCTGGCGTACGACTCCGCGCTGGACCGGCAGGTCGCCATCAAGACCCTGCACAGCGACCTGGGCCGCGAGCAGTCGTTCCGCGAGCGGTTCCGCCGTGAGGCGCAGGCTGTTGCCAAACTGTCGCACACCAACATCGTCTCGGTCTTCGACACGGGCGAGGGCGAGGTCGCCTTCGCCGACGGCCGGGCCGACGCGCCGGTCATGCCGTACATCGTCATGGAGTACGTGGAGGGCCGCCCGCTCGGCTCGGTGCTGGAGGAGGACGTCCGCCAGTACGGGGCGATGCCCGCCGACAAGGCGCTGAAGGTGACGGCCGACGTGCTGGCCGCGCTGGAGACCAGCCACGAGATGGGCCTGGTCCACCGCGACATCAAGCCCGGCAACGTCATGATGACCAGGCGCGGCGTGGTCAAGGTGATGGACTTCGGCATCGCCCGCGCCATGCAGTCGGGCGTCACGTCGATGACGCAGACCGGCATGGTGGTCGGCACCCCGCAGTACCTGTCTCCGGAGCAGGCGCTGGGCCGCGGCGTCGACGCCCGCTCCGACCTGTACTCGGTCGGCATCATGCTCTTCCAGCTGCTGACGGGCCGGCTGCCGTTCGACGCCGACTCGCCGCTGGCGATCGCCTACGCGCACGTCCAGGAGGAGCCGGTCGCCCCGTCCTCCGTCAACCGGTCCCTCACCCCGGCGATGGACGCCCTTGTGGCGCGGGCGCTGAAGAAGAACCCGAACGAGCGCTTCCCCACCGCCGCCGCGATGCGCGACGAGATCGCGCGGGTGCTGGCGGCCGGGCAGGCCGGCGCCCCGGCCATCGTCCCCGGCGCCCACGCGGGCGGCAGCGGCGCGGGCGTCGGCTCTGCCGTCTTCCCGCCGCTCGACTCGGGCCTCCAGGGCCCGCCGCCCGGGCACGCCGTGCAGCAGCCGTACGCGCCGACGCCGGCGCCCGCCCCGTACGCACCGACGCCGCCGCCGGCGGCGATGGGCCAGGGAGGCTACGCCTACCCGCCGCAGCCGCAGACGGCCCAGCAGTACGCGCCGCACGCCCCGCACACGCCGCCGCCGTTCGCCGGCTCCGGGCAGGCCGCGCCTGCCGCTTCCGGGGCGGGCGGCCGGAAGAACATGCCGGTCGTGGTCGGCGCGATCGCCGTGGCGCTGCTCGCCGTGGGCGGGCTGGTCTACGCGGTCTCCGGCAACGGCGAGCCGGGCAAGAAGGACGACCAGACGAACGCGCAGCCGGCGGGCGGCCAGGCCAGCCCCTCCGGCTCCGCCAAGGCCGGGCACAAGGGCCCGGACACCACGCGCACGATCGACCCGCAGAAGTGCAAGGAGCCGACGAAGCACTACAGCGACGCGACGAAGGTGATCGCGCCGGACTTCCGGTACAAGCACCTGCGCTCGGTGAAGGAGTGCATCCAGGCCGCCGGATGGAAGTACAAGATCGAGAAGCGGGACGAGGCCGTCTACGGCGAGGACACCGTCCTGCAGCAGCTGCCCGAGGCGGGCGGCAAGGTCGACAAGGAGGGGACCGAGTTCACCCTGGTCGTCTCCACCGGGGACCCGCAGTAGGCGCCCCCGGCAGCGGCTGAAGGGCCCGTACGGGGCCCTTCCGGCGACACCGGCATCCCGGGCCCCCCGTATGGGGCGCCCGGGATGCCGCTTTTGCCCCACCATGTGACTCTGGGCGGGACATCTCGGCCTCCTCCCGGGCTCCGCCCAGGGGGACCCTGCGGACGGGAGGCGCTCGCCGTGCACCGACGCCGCACACGGCACTGGGCGGCCGGGGCGGTCCTGGCCGCCGCGGCCGCCGCCTGCGCCCTCCCCGGCACCCCCGGCGCGGCGGCACCGCCCGCGGCGGCGGCCGCGGGCCCGGCGGGACCGGGCCCGGCTGCGGCGCGGCAGGAGGCCGGGCGGGAGGCGGGCGGGAGCGGCGAACCAGGCGACGGGGACGGGCGGGACGGGCAGTACGGACGGGGCGGGCGCGGGAGCCGGGAGGGGCAGGAGGGCCCGGGGGGCGGCGCGGAGGACGGCCGGGCCGGACCGGACCGCAGCCTTCCGGCGGAGCCGGACGACCGCCTGGAGCCGGACGGCCGCGGCGAGACGGACGACCGCCGGGAGCCGGACGGCCGCGGCGAGCCGGACGGCCCGGCTGCGGCGGCCGCGCACGACGAGCCGGTCGGCCGCGGTGAGCCGGCCGGGCCGGACGGGACGGTGCGACGGGACGGGCGCGAGTCCGACGGCGACCGCAACGGCGAAGAGCCCGGCATGCGCGCACAGCTGGCCGGCACCCCAGCCGGCGTGGGCCGGCCGCGGCCCGGGCGCCCCGCGGGGGAGCCGCCGAACCCGCGGGCCGCGCCTGCCTCCCGCCCCCTCCCGCCCGCCCGGCCCGTCCCGCACCACCCGGCCCGGCCGCCCGACGCACCGCAGGCACCCGACGCGCCCGTACGGCCCGAGGCGCCCGTACGGCCCGACGCACCCGTCCCGCCCGACGCACCCGACGCACCCGACGCACCCGACGCACCCGTGCCGCCGACGCCGGTCACGGCACTCGGCACCGGCCGGAACGACCGCGCCGCGGACCTGGCCGCCCATCTCCTGCCGCTCGGCACCGGTTTCGCCCTGATGGGCATCGGCCTGGGCTACCTCGGGGCGCGGCTGCGACGCGGTCTGTGAACCGCCCGCGGGCGGTTCACCGGAGTCCGCCTCCCCCTCGGGGACTACGCCGGACGATGGTTGCGGCCGACAGCATACTCGGTATACATACTCAGTATGTCGATCCGCCACGGACTACTCGCCCTGCTGGATGAGGGACCCCGCTACGGCTCCCAGCTGCGCACCGGCTTCGAATCCCGCACCGGCTCCACCTGGCCGCTCAACGTAGGCCAGGTGTACACGACCCTCGCCCGCCTGGAGCGCGACGGGCTCGTCGCCCCCGGCGGCGAGGACTCCGCCGGCCACACCCTGTACGCCATCACCGAGGCGGGCCGCGCCGAGCTGCGCCTCTGGTACGAGCGCCCCGTCGACCGCACCAGCCCGCCCCGCGACGAGCTGGCCATCAAGCTCGCCATGGCCGTCGGCTCCCCCGGCGTGGACATCCGCGCGGTCATCCAGGCCCAGCGGCACGCCACGGTCAAGGCGATGCAGGACTACACCCGCCTCAAGGCGCAGGCCCTGGCCGCCCTGGAGTCGGGCACCGCCCGCGCACGCGACGACGTGGCCTGGCTGCTCGTCCTCGAACAGCTCATCTTCCAGACCGAGGCGGAGGCCCGCTGGCTCGACCACAGCGAATCCCGGCTCGTACGGCTCTCCCTGACGGCCGACCGGAGAGCCGAGGCGGACCCGCCCCAGGCCGACGACCCCGCCACCGCCCCGAAACCCCGCGCGTCCCACGCCCCGCCGCGCTGACGCCACCACCGTCCCAGGGGGGACCATGCCCGACCCTCACCCGCACACCGCACAACCCGTACTCCAGCTCCGGGAGCTGGTCCGCACGCACGGCACCGGCGCCACCGAGGTGCACGCCCTGCGCGGCGTCGACCTCTCCGTGTACCCCGGCGAACTCGTCGCCGTCATGGGCCCGTCCGGGTCCGGCAAGTCCACGCTGCTCACCCTCGCCGGCGGCCTCGACATGCCGACCAGCGGCCGCGTCCTCGTCGAGGGCACCGACATCACCACCGCAAGCCGCAGGGAACTCGCCGCCCTGCGCCGCCGCAGCATCGGCTACGTCTTCCAGGACTACAACCTGATCCCGGCCCTCACCGCCGCCGAGAACGTCGCCCTGCCCCTCGAACTCGACGGGGTCCCGGCCCGCAGGGCCCGCGGCAGCGCCCTGGCCGCCCTGGACGAGATGGGGCTGCGCGCCACCGCCGACCGGTTCCCCGACGAGATGTCCGGCGGCCAGCAGCAGCGCGTGGCCATCGCCCGCGCCCTGGTCGGCGACCGCCGCCTGGTCCTCGCCGACGAGCCCACCGGCGCCCTCGACTCCGAGACCGGCGAATCCGTCCTCGCCCTGCTCCGGGCGCGCTGCGACGCCGGCGCGGCCGGCATCCTCGTCACCCACGAACCGCGGTTCGCCGCCTGGGCCGACCGCGTGGTCTTCCTGCGCGACGGCAACGTCGTCGACTCCACACTGCGCAGCCACGCCGAGTCGCTGCTGCCGGGGCAGGCGGGCGGCCGGTGAAGGCGTACCACTCCTGGGTCGCGGCCCTCCGCATAGCCCGGCGCGACGCCTGGCGCGCCAAGGGCCGCAGCTTCCTCGTCCTCGCGATGATCGCCCTGCCGATCATCGGTGTCAGCGCCGCGGACGTCACCCTGCGCAGCTCGCAGCTCTCACCCGCCGAGGAGGTCAGCCGCAGGGTCGGCGCCGCCGACGCCCTGCTGTCCTCCACCGGCATGGCCTCGGCCGTCTACCAGCGTCCCGACGGCAGCGGCTACGCGCCCGCCATCGACCGCATGGCCCAGAACCAGAACCCCCCGGAGGCCGGGCCGGACCACGCGAAGTCCGCGGTGCCCGCCGGCGCCGAGACCCTGAAGATCAGCACCAGCCACGCCAAGGTCCGCACCCGGTACGGGCTGCGGCAGACCGACCTGCGCGAGGTCGACCTGGCCAGCCCCCTGGTCAAGGGCCTGATCACCATCAACCGCGGGCGGGCGCCCGAGGAGGCCGGCGAGGTCGTCGCCACCGACGCTTTCCTCGAGGCCTCCGGGCTCTTCGTGGGCTCCCAGTTCACGCCCCGCGGCTCCGCCACGTGGTACCGGATCGTCGGCGCGTACGAGCTCCCCTCCGACCTGCACACGGTCGAGATCACCGCCCCGCCCGGCACCCTGCTCGCCCCGCTCGACAAGGAGCTGCGGGCTGCCGGGGTGCCCGGGGTGGTCGCGTCCGACTCCTACCTGGTGAAGACCGGGCCGGGCGGTTTCACGTGGAACATGGTCAAGGAGGCCAACGCCAAGGGCGTGCTGGTCCGCTCCCGGGCCGTCGCCCTCGACCCGCCCGCGCGCTCCGACGTGCCCTTCTTCACACAGATGGACAGCATGGGCGAGCGCGACTTCGGGTCGCTGCCGGCCAGCGAGACGGCCATCCTCGCCACGGTCGTC
Organism: Streptomyces sp. NPDC031121; assembly: GCF_055570615.1. Taxonomy (NCBI): domain Bacteria; kingdom Bacillati; phylum Actinomycetota; class Actinomycetes; order Kitasatosporales; family Streptomycetaceae; genus Streptomyces; species Streptomyces sp. NPDC031121. Next base: position 277,894 of record NZ_JBVIGV010000005.1, on the reverse strand, counting down.
GGCCTCGCCATGCTGGAGATCTGCCTGCTCGCCGGGCCCGCCTTCGCGGTGGGCGCCCGCCGCTCGCGCCGCCAGCTCGGCCTCGTCGGCGCCAACGGCGGCGACCGGCGCCACATCCGCGCCATCGTCCTTTCCGGGGGCCTCGTCATCGGCGCCGCGGCCGCCGTCGTCGGCACCACCGCCGGCATCCTCCTCACCGTGGCGCTGCGGCCGCTGCTGGAGGAGCGCATCGGCGTCCGCTTCGGCAGCTTCGACCTCCGGCCGCTGGAGCTCCTCGGCATCGCCCTGCTCGCCGTCCTCACCGGCCTGCTCGCGGCCGTCGTCCCCGCGATCAGCGCCTCCCGGGAGACCGTCCTGTCCTCGCTGACGGGGCGGCGCGGCATCCGCCGGGCCAACCGCGTGCTGCCGCTCGCCGGGCTCGCGGCCGTAGCCCTCGGCGCGGCCATCGCCCTCTACGGCGCGACCGCCGACGCGGGCGCCACCGTCGTCGCCGGCGGAAGCGCCCTCGCCGAACTCGGCGTCGTCGCCCTCACCCCCGTCCTGGTGGGGCTGTTCGGCCGGATCGGGCGGTGGCTGCCGCTCTCGCCGCGGCTCGCCCTGCGCGACGCCGTGCGCAACCGGGGCCGCACCGCACCCGCCGTGGCCGCCGTGCTCGCCGCCGTCGCCGGCACCGTCGCGCTGGCCACGTACCAGCAGAGCAGCGAGGCGCAGGCCCGCGCCGCGTACGTCGCCCAACTGCCGGCCGGCTCCGGCAAGGTGGAGCTGAACGAGAACGGGCACGAGCAGTCCATGGGGGCAGTCCGCCAGGCCCTGAGCCGGGAACTCCCCATCGCCGTGCGGGCGGACGTGGACCGCGTGCAGGTCGGCGCGCCCGGCTGCGAGCGGATCACGGGCCCCGGCGAATGCGGCCGCGCCCAGCTCATCCGGCCGAAGGACCAGCGCTGCCCGCTCTGGGAGGCCTCGGACCGCGAGTTCACCGCGGCGCAGGTCAAGGAGCTGCGCCGGGACTGGCGGTGCGCCGTCTCGCGGCACGGCTCCATGTACGACCTGGTCGTCGCCGACGAGAAGCTGCTGACCGCGCTCGCCGTGACCGACCCGGGCACCGTCGCCGCACTGAAGTCCGGCAAGGCCGTCTCCTTCGAGCCGCGCGACGTCAAGGACGGCAAGGCCACCGTCCGGCTCATCACCTCCGAGGCCGAGCGCGATTTCACCGGCGAGGGCGAACCGCCCGGCGAGGAGAAGGTGTTCGCCGTGCACCGGGCGCCCGAGGGCACCCACGGCTACGGCGTCTCCCTGGTCCTGCCGCCGTCCGCCGTGAAGGCCGCCGGGCTCACCACCCAGCCGTTCGCCTCCTACTTCACGCTGGACGGGAAGCCCACCGAACGGCAGCGGCAGCAGTTCGCCGCGGAGATCGACCGGATCGGCGTGGAGGCGCCCCTCGTCATCGAGTCCGGCTTCCAGCGCGAGGACACCACGGCCGTGCTCGCGCTGACCGTCTTCGCCGGACTCGTCACCATCGGCGCCGCGGGCATCGCGACCGGCCTCGCCCAGACCGACGCCGAAGCCGACCTGAAGACGCTCTCCGCGGTCGGCGCGCCCCCGCGGGTGCGGCGCACCCTCAGCGGCTTCCAGTGCGGCGTGGTGGCGCTCATGGGCGTCGTCCTGGGCACCGCCTCCGGCATCCTCCCCGCGGTCGGGCTGCGGCTCGCCCAGCGGCGCGAGATCGCGGAGATGGCGGCGGCCTCCGGACTCGACGGCGACGTGCCGTTCGTGCCGATCGTGCTGCCGTGGGACACCTTCGCGGCGCTCCTCGTCCTGGTCCCGCTGGGCGCGGCACTGCTCGCTGCCGCCGTGACCCGGTCCGCGAGCGGGATCGCCCGGCGCGCCGCCGGCTGAGCCCCGTCCGCAGGCGCCGCACGGCCGGTGCCCCCGTACAGGGTGGATCACGCCCGTACGGGGGCACACCGTGTGCGTACGCAGGTGTGCGAGACAATGGCCGGCATGGAGATGCCGAGGAGTGAACGGTCGCAGGACAGTCCCCCGCACGTCCTGATCGTGGGACAGGACGGGATGGCGGTCGGCGGCGCCGATGACGAGTCGCGCGAGGTCCCGGTGACGGAGATGGTCGAACAGCCCGCCAAGGTCATGCGGATCGGCAGCATGATCAAGCAACTTCTGGAAGAAGTGCGCGCCGCACCTCTGGACGAGGCCAGCCGGGTCCGTCTGAAGGACATCCATGCGGCGTCGGTGAAGGAGTTGGAGGACGGACTGGCTCCGGAGCTCGTCGAGGAACTGGAGCGCCTCTCCCTGCCGTTCACCGAGGAGACGGTGCCCTCCGAGGCGGAACTGCGCATCGCGCAGGCGCAGTTGGTGGGCTGGCTGGAAGGCCTCTTCCACGGCATCCAGACCGCCCTGTTCGCGCAGCAGATGGCCGCGCGCGCCCAGTTGGAGCAGATGCGCCGCGCGCTCCCGGCCGGCGCCCCGCACGACGAGGAGGGCGACGGACCGCACGGCGCGATCCGCTCGGGCCCCTACCTCTAGTAGTGCTGTGGCCGGGAAGGTTTGCCGGGTCGCGGTGTCCGGTGCGGTGCATCGCAAGGCGGAGGAGCGCGGCGCAACTGGGCGTACGAGCGCGGTCCGACAAGGCCGCGAGGCGCTGTGCCGGGCGCCGTGGTGAACCTTTGCGGTCACAGCACTGGCACCGCGAGGGGTCGGCGGCGGCCGCCGCGCCGCCGCCCGCGCCGTGCCGGCCTGCGCGGACCCGTGACGGTGCCGGCCGGGGCGGTCCCGAGCGGGCCGGGCAAGTGCGGCTCCCGGCGCGGCACATGGTCCGCGCATACTCGTGGGCATGAGCTACGACGCGATCGTCCTCGCCGGCGGCGCCGCGCGGCGCCTCGGCGGAGCGGACAAGCCCGGTCTGCGCGTGGGCGGCCGCACGCTGCTCGACCGCGTCCTCGACGCCTGCGCCGACGCCGCGGCCACCGTGGTGGTCGGCGGCCGCCGGCCCACGGCCCGCCCCGTCTCCTGGGCCCTGGAGAGCCCGCCCGGAGGCGGCCCCGTCGCCGCACTCGACGCAGGGCTGCGGCGCACCACCGCCGACACGGTCCTCGTCCTCTCCGCCGACCTCCCCTTCCTCGACCGCGGCACGGTCCGCGCCCTCCTCGACCGCCTCGCCCCGCCCGCCGGCGCGGAGGGCGCCCTGCTGCGCGACCGCGCCGGGCGGGACCAGCCGCTCGTCGCCGCGTACCGGGCGGAGCCGCTGCGCCGCGAGATCGCCCTCCTGGCCGCCGAGCACGGCACCCTCACCGGGCTGCCGCTGCGCGCGCTGACCGCCGAACTGGAGCTGGACCACGTGGCGGATACTGGACCACTCGCCTCGTTCGACTGCGACACCTGGGACGATCTCGCATCCGCCCGCGCCACGATCAGGGAGCATGGGAACGTGCTGGACCAATGGATCACCGCCGCCAAGGCCGAGCTCGGCATCGACATCGACGTCGACACCAAGGCCCTGCTCGACCTCGCCCGGGACGCCGCCCACGGCGTCGCCCGGCCCGCCGCCCCCCTGACGACCTTCCTCGTCGGCTACGCGGCGGCGCGCGCCGAGGCCGCGGGGGCCGACCCGGCCGCCGCCCTGGCCGACGCGACCCGCAAGGCCGCCGCGCTCGCGCAGCGCTGGGCCGCCGAGGCCGGGGCCGGGGAGAACGGGACGGCCCCGCAATGACCCCCACGGGCTCCCCCGCGGACTCCGACCACGCCATGCGGGCACTCGACGAGGCGCTGGCCCTGGTCAACCCCGTCCCCGCCGGCTCCGGCAGCTCCGGGTCCGGCGGAGGCGGCGGGCACCGGGCCGCGGCCTGGCCGCAGGCCCGCGACACCGCCGCCCGCGCCGGAGCCGGCATCCGGCCGCGCACCCGCCGCGTCCCGCTCGCGGACGCACTCGGCGAGGTCCTCGCCGCTCCCCTGGACGCCCTCACGGACCTGCCGTCCTTCGACACCTCCGCCATGGACGGGTGGGCCGTCGCCGGCCCCGGCCCCTGGACCGTCCGCGCCGACGGCGGCGTGCTCGCCGGCTCCGGGCGGCCCGAGCCCCTCGCCGACGGCGAGGCCGTGCGGATCGCCACCGGCGCCCGGATCCCCGCCGACACCACCGCCGTCCTCCGCAGCGAGCACTCCCGCGAGGCCGGCGGGCAGCTCCACGCCGACCGGCCCGTCACCACCGGCCAGGACATCCGCCCCCGCGGCCAGGAGTGCCGCTCCGGCGACCTGCTGCTGCCGGCCGGCTCCCTGGTCACCCCCGCCGTCCTCGGGCTCGCCGCGGCCGCAGGGTACGACGAGCTCGTCACCCGCCCCCGCCCCCGCGTCGAGGTCCTGGTCCTCGGTGACGAACTGCTCACCGAGGGCCGCCCGCGCGACGGCCTGATCCGCGACGCCCTCGGCCCCATGCTCGGCCCCTGGCTGGACCGGCTCGGTGCCGAGGTCGCCGCCACCCGCCGGATCGGGGACGACGACGCCGGCGCCGAAGCGCTGCTGGAGGCCGTCACCGGCTCCGGGGCCGACGTCGTCATCACCACCGGCGGCACCGCCTCCGGCCCCGTCGACCACGTCCACCCCGTCCTGCGCCGGGCCGGCGCCGAGATGCTCGTCGACGGGGTCGCTGTACGCCCCGGCCACCCCATGCTGCTGGCCCGCCTCGGCGGCCCCGCCGACGGCCGGCACGTGGTCGGCCTGCCCGGCAACCCGCTCGCCGCCGTCTCCGGCCTGCTGACCCTCGCCGAGCCGCTGCTGCGCGCCCTGGCGGGCCGCCGCCCGCGGCCCCGCTACGGGGCCCCCGTCCAGGGCGACGTGCCGGGGCACCCGTACGACACCCGCCTGGTCCCGGTGCGGCTGACCGACGAGCACGCCGTGCCGCTGCGCTACAACGGGCCCGCCATGCTGCGCGGCATCGCCACGGCCGACGCGCTGGCCGTCGTACCGCCGCACGGTGCGCGGGCGGGACAGGAGCTGGAGATCCTCGACCTGCCGTGGGTCTCGGGAGGATGTTTCACGTGAAACTGCACGGCCAGGACGCCATGGCGCGGGCGGCAGACGAAAAACTCGTCTCACGCCGCATCAAACTGCCGCGGCGGGTGGTGGAGAAGCCGCTCCGTCAGGTAGCCAAGCGGCTGCTGATGGCGCTGTGCGTCCTGCTCCTGACGGTGTTGATCGTCTGGCTCGACCGGGACGGCTACCACGACAACGCCGACGAGACGGTCGACCTGCTCGACTGCTTCTACTACGCGACGGTGACCCTGTCCACGACGGGCTACGGCGACATCGTCCCGCAGAGCGACGGCGCCCGCCTGATCAACATCCTGCTGATCACACCGCTGCGCGTGCTCTTCCTGATCATCCTGGTGGGAACCACCCTGGAAGTGCTCACCGAGCGCACCAGGGAAGAGTGGCGGCTGAGCCGCTGGAGGAAAAACTTGCGCGAGCACACCGTCGTGGTCGGCTTCGGCACCAAGGGCCGCTCGGCCCTCCAGACGCTGCTGGCCACCGGCCTCCAGAAGGAGCAGGTCGTCATCGTCGACCCCAGCTCCAAGGTCATCGACACCGCCAACTCCGACGGCTTCACCGGCGTGGTGGGCGACGCGACCCGGTCCGACGTCCTGCTGCGCGCCGAACTCCAGAAGGCGCGCCAGGTCATCATCGCCACCCAGCGCGACGACACCGCGGTCCTGGTCACGCTGACGGCCCGCCAGCTGAACCGCGGCGCGAAGATCGTCGCCGCGGTCCGCGAGGAGGAGAACGCGCCGCTGCTGCGGCAGTCGGGCGCCGACGCGGTCATCACCAGCGCGAGCGCGGCCGGCCGGCTCCTCGGGCTGTCGGTCCTCAGCCCCAGCTCCGGCGAGGTGATGGAGGACCTCATCCAGCAGGGCACCGGCCTGGACCTGGTCGAGCGGCCCGTGAAGAAGTCCGAGGTCGGCAAGGGGGTGCGGGAGACCGAGGACCTGGTGGTCAGCGTCCTGCGCGGGCACCGGCTGCTGCCGTACACCGACCCGCACGCCAGCCCCCTCCAGCTGACCGACCGGCTGATCACCATCGTGCGCGCCGCCCCGCCGGCCCAGCCCCCGATCAACCGCGGCCAGGCCGACTGAGCACCGCTGCGCGGACCGCCCCCGGCGGGGGGTTGGCGTACGCTCCGGGCCATGCATGCGATCACGATCGAGCAGCCCGGCGGTCCCGAGGCCCTCGTCTGGGGCCCGGCACCCGACCCTGTGGCGGGCGAGGGAGAGGTCCTCGTCGACGTCGCCGCGAGCGCGGTGAACCGCGCCGACCTCCTCCAGCGGCAGGGCTTCTACGACCCTCCGCCCGGCGCCTCCCCGCACCCCGGCCTGGAGTGCTCGGGGCGGATCGCCGCCGTCGGGCCGGGCGTCTCCGGCTGGGCCGTGGGCGACGAGGTGTGCGCCCTGCTGAGCGGCGGGGGCTACGCCGAGCGGGTCGCCGTGCCCGCGGGTCAGCTGCTGCCCGTCCCGGCGGGCACCGGCCTGGCGACGGCCGCGGCGCTGCCCGAGGCAGCCTGCACCGTCTGGTCGAACCTCTTCATGGTCGCCCACCTGCGCCCCGGCGAGACCGTGCTCGTGCATGGCGGGGCCAGCGGCATCGGCACCATGGCCATCCAGCTGGCGAAGGCCGCCGGGGCGACGGTGGCGGTCACCGCGGGCGGGCCCGAGAAGCTCGCCCGCTGCAAGGAACTCGGCGCCGACGTCCTGATCGACTACCGGACGCAGGACTTCACGGCGGAGGTGAAGGCAGCGACCGGCGGAGCCGGGGCCGACGTGATCCTGGACATCATCGGCGCCAAGTACCTCGCACGGAACGTCGACGCGCTCGCCGTGAACGGGCGGCTCGTCGTGATCGGCCTCCAGGGCGGCGTGAAGGCCGAACTGAACCTGGGCGCGCTGCTCGCCAAGCGGGCCGCGGTCGCGGGGACGACGCTGCGGGCGCGGCCCCGGGGGGAGAAGGCCGCGATCGTCGCGGCCGTACGGGAGCACGTGTGGCCGCTGGTGGAGGCGGGCCGTGTACGGCCCGTCGTCCACACCGTGCTGCCGATGCGCGAGGCCGCCGAGGCCCACCGGCTGGTGGAGTCCGGCGCCCACGTCGGCAAGGTGCTGATGGCCGTGTGATCCCGCTGCACCCGCCGCCGGGCCCGGCGGGCCGGGCGCGGCAGCGCGCCGGCCCGGGCGGTCTGACCCCCGCCCGGACCGGCGGCCCCGCCCGCGGGCGGGCCTACAGGGTGCGCAGCAGCACCGCCGGGGACTCGACGCAGTCGGCGACGTACCGGAGGAAGCCGCCCGCCGTGCCGCCGTCGCACACCCGGTGGTCGAAGGTGAAGGACAGCTGCACGACCTGGCGGACGGCCAGCTCACCCTGGTGCACCCACGGCTTCGGGGTGATCCGGCCGACCCCGAGCATCGCGGCCTCCGGGTGGTTGATGATCGGCGTCGAGCCGTCCACCCCGAACACCCCGTAGTTGTTCAGGGTGAAGGTGCCGCCCGTCAGGTCGGACGGGGCGAGCTTCCCGGTCCGCGCCAGCTCGGTCAGCCGCGCGAACTCCGCCGTCAGCGACTCCGCGTTGCGCTCGTGGGCGTCGCGGACGACCGGGACGACCAGGCCGCGCTCGGTCTGGGCGGCGAAGCCCAGGTGCACGGAGGGCAGGCGGACGATCTCGTTCGCCGCGAGGTCCACTGTGGAGTTGAGCTCCGGGTAGCGGGCCAGCGCCGCCGTGCAGATCCGGGCCAGCAGGGCCAGCACCGAGACCTTCGGGCCGCCCGCGGCGTTCATCGCCGCGCGCGCCGCCATCAGCTCGGTCGCATCGGCGTCGACCCAGCACGTGGCGTCGGGAATCTCGCGCCGGCTGCGCGAGAGCTTGTCGGCGACCGCGCCGCGCAGCCCCTTGAGCGGGATCCGCTCGGCGCCGGCCGGCGCCGCGGCGGCCGGGACGACAGCGGGTACGGCGGGGGCGGCGGCCGGCGCCCGGAGCGCCGCCTCGACGTCCGCACGCAGGATCAGGCCGTCGGGCCCGGACCCGGTGAGGGCCCGCAGGTCGATCCCGTTGTCCCGGGCCAGCTTGCGCACCAGCGGCGAGATGACCGGCACCGGCCCGGCGGGCCGGACGGAAGGCGCGGCAGGCGCGGCCGGAGCGGCCACGGCTGCGGGAGCGGCGGGAGCGGGGGCCGGTGCCGCGGAGGCGGGTCGCACCCGCCTCCGACGCGCCGTGCGCGAGTGGTCCGTGCCGTAGCCGACCAGGACGTTGCCCGAACCGGACTCCTCCGGCTCCCGCACCGCGCCCGCGCCGGCCGCGCCATCCGCGCCCGCACCCACCGCCACCGTGATCAGCGGTGCTCCGACGGGGAGTTCCGTGCCCTCCTCCCCGAAGCGGGCGGTGACCACACCGCCGTAGGGGCACGGTACTTCCACCATCGCCTTGGCCGTCTCGACCTCGACCACCGGCTGGTCGACGGCGACGACGTCGCCGACCGCGACCAGCCAGCGGACGATCTCGGCCTCGGTCAGTCCCTCCCCGAGGTCGGGGAGCTTGAACTCCATTACCTGCGCCATCAGTTCTCCCACTGGAGGCGGGCCACGGTGTCCAGGATCCGGTCCACGCCGGGCAGGTGGTGCTTCTCCAGCATCGGCGGCGGGTACGGGATGTCGAAGCCCGTCACGCGCAGCACCGGCGCCTCCAGGTGGTGGAAGCACTTCTCCTGGATGCGGGCGGCGATCTCCGCGCCGGGTCCGCCGAAGCCGTTCGCCTCGTGGACGACCACGGCCCGCCCGGTACGGCGCACCGAGGCGACGACCGCCTCCTCGTCGAACGGCACCAGCGAGCGCAGGTCGAGGACCTCCAGGTCCCAGCCCTCCTCGCGCGCCGCCTCGGCCGCCTCCAGGCAGACCGGCAGCGACGGCCCGTACGTGATCAGGGTGGCGCCGGTGCCGGTCCGCCGGACCAGCGCCTTGCCGATGCCGGGCACGCCTGCCGGGGCCTGGGGGTTCCAGTCGGACTTCGACCAGTAGAGCCGCTTCGGCTCCATGAAGACGACCGGGTCGTCGCTGGCGATCGACGCGCGCAGCAGCCCGTAGGCGTCCTCGACGGTCGCCGGGGTCACCACGTGCAGTCCGGGGGTGGCCGTGTAGTACGCCTCGGAGGAGTCGCTGTGGTGCTCGACGCCGCCGATGCCGCCGCCGTAGGGCACGCGGATGGTGATCGGCAGGGGCATCGCGCCGCGGGTGCGGTTGCGCATCCGCGCCACGTGCGAGATGAGCTGCTCGAACGCCGGGTAGGCGAACGCGTCGAACTGCATCTCCACGACCGGCCGCAGGCCGTACATGGCCATGCCGACCGCGGTGCCGAGGATGCCGGCCTCGGCGAGCGGGGTGTCCGTGCAGCGGTCCTCGCCGAACTCCTTCGCGAGCCCGTCGGTGATGCGGAAGACACCGCCGAGGGTGCCGACGTCCTCACCCATCACGTGCACCGCGGGGTCCGCGGCCATCGCGTCGCGCATGGCCCGGTTCAGAGCCTGCGCCATCGTCGCGGGCTTCGCCGCCACCGTCGTCACGACTGCTCCTCCGCGTCGAGCTCGGCGCGCAGCGTGTCCGCCTGCTCGCGCAGCCGGCCGGTCTGCTCCGCGTAGACGTGCGCGAAAAGGTCCATCGGGTTCAGGACCGGGTCGGCGTTCATCCGCTCGCGCAGGTCCGCGGCCATCTCCTCGGCCGCGTCCTTGGCCGCCTGGACGGCCTGCTCGTCAAGGATCCCGCGGGCGGTCAGCTCGCGCTCCAGCAGTGCCACGGGGTCGTGCGCCTTCCATGCCTCGACCTCGGCGTCCCCGCGGTAGCGGGTCGCGTCGTCGGCGTTCGTGTGGGCCTCGATGCGGTAGGTGACGGCCTCGACGAGGGTCGGGCCTCCGCCGGCGCGGGCCCGCCGCACTGCCTCGGACAGCACCTCGTGGACGGCGGCGATGTCGTTGCCGTCGACCAGGCGGCCGGGCATGCCGTAGCCGACGGCCTTGTGCGCCAGGGTCGGTGCGGCCGTCTGCTTGGACAGCGGGACGGAGATCGCGAAGCCGTTGTTCTGGACGAGGAAGACCACCGGGGCCTTCCAGACGGCCGCGAAGTTCAGGGCCTCGTGGAAGTCGCCCTCGCTGGTGCCGCCGTCGCCGACCATGGCGAGCGCCACCACGTCGTCGCCGCGCAGCCGGGCCGCGTGGGCCAGGCCGACCGCGTGCGGGAGCTGGGTGGCCAGCGGGGTGCTCAGGGGGGCGATGCGGTGCTCGCGCGGGTCGTAGCCGGTGTGCCAGTCGCCGCGCAGCAGGGTCAGCGCCTGGACGGGGTCCAGGCCGCGCGCCACGGCCGCCAGGGTGTCGCGGTAGCTCGGGAAGAGCCAGTCCTGCTCCTGGAGCACCAGGGCGGCCGCGATCTCGCAGGCCTCCTGGCCGACGGTGGAGGGGTAGACGGCGAGCCGGCCCTGCCGGGTCAGCGCGGTGGCCTGCGCGTTGTAGCGGCGGCCGCGGACCAGTTCCGCGTGGCAGCGGCGCATCAGGTCGGCGTCGAGCTTCTCGGCGGCCGGCGTGCCCAGCACCCGGTAAGGCTCAGGGTCCGGGAGCAGCGGAGCGGCGTCCGTGCGGGGCCTCCAGGCGGGCGGCGGGGTCGACCGGTGGGACGCACCTGCGCCGGGCAGCTCTTGGACCGTCATGGCGGCGTACACCTCCTCATGGGAAGCGGGCTGGGGTACCGCCCAGCGGGTGGGCTGGGGGAGGGGCGGCCACGGGTGTGAGGCGCCTCACCAACCGATTGTTCGGTCGATGGCGCATTTTGGCTACAGGCGGGGGCAGGCTGTGGACAAAGTGGCGCCGGGGCCCTGGGATGGATGCAGTACGTCCAGGACAGGGAGGCAGTGGGCAATGCCGGATGAACAAATGGCCGCGGCGGGCTCCGCGGCGGGCTCCGCACCCGCCCCGGCAGGAGGTGCCGCTCCCGCCCCGCAGGCCCCTCCCCGCCCACTGGACCCCATCGACCGTTCGATCATGCGGTTGCTCCAGGCGGACGGACGGGCGTCCATACGGTCGGTCGCCGAGCAGGTGCACGTCTCACGGGCGAACGCCTACGCCCGTATCAACCGGCTCATCGACGACGGCGTGATCCGCGGGTTCACGGCGCGCGTCAACCACGAGCGGGCGGGCCAGGGCGCCTCCGCCTACATCACGCTGAAGATCGTGCAGAACTCGTGGCGGACGGTCCGCGAGAAGCTCCGCGAGCTGCCGGGCGCGGCGCACATCGCGCTGGTGAGCGGCGATTTCGACGTCCTTCTGCTGGTCCACACGCCGGACAACCGCACCCTGCGCGAACTGGTCCTCACCCGCCTCCAGGCGATCCCGGAGGTGCTCTCGACGCGCACCCTGCTCGTCTTCGAGGAGACCGACCTGCTCGACCTGGGCCCCGGGGGCGGCTCCCAGGCCCTCGCGGAGGAGTAGCCGCGCCCCGCCCGCCCCGGAACGCGGCGGCGCCCCGGAGCCGGCCTTGCGGGCCTGCCTCCGGGGCGCCGTTTCACGTCGTCACCTCACGGGGTCACTTCGTCTCGTAGTACCCGAACATGTCGACGATCAGGTCGATGTCGCCGAAGCTCTGGTTCCAGAAGTCGATGGTGCCGTTGGTGCCGCCGGAGCTCGCCTGCACCAGGTTCGGGACCGTCTTGCCCGGCGTGAAGTTCAGCGACGAGGACCGCGGCGGGTCCTGCCAGACGGCCGTGTTGTCGAAGTAGGACGCCGGCGAGTTGACGTCGGGGGCGACCGAGAGGAAGCCGCTGTCGCGGGTGTTGGTCACCGTCGTGTTCAGCACGTACCCGGCGATGCCCTCCTCCTTGTGGGAGATGGCCATCCAGATGTAGTCCTGGCCCGCGAGCGGGCCGCTGCCCCACTCGCGGGTGTCCAGGCGGCGGTGCGGGGCGACGGCCATGAAGGCGCCCGAGCTGTCCGGACTGTAGTAGCCGACCACGTCGACGATGACGTCGACGCCCGCCCAGGCGCCGTTCATGACGCTGATCCGGCCGTCCGAGCCCACCGGGACGATCACCGAGTTGGCGACGGTCTGCCCGGCCTTGAAGTTCACGTTCGAGGTGTTCGGGGCCGCCTGGCCGCTCGGGTAGACGGTCAGGTGGCCGTCCTCGCGCGGGCCGGTCGCCGTCACGTTCAGGGCCACGGCAGTGGCGTTCGACGGCACGTACAGGCCGCCGAGCTGGGTGGAGAAGCTGCCCCGGCCGGGGACCTGCCCGCGCGGCGCGCCGAGGCCGGAGCGGGTGTCGACCGTGCGGACCGGCGTCATCGGCGTGAAGCCGCTGGAGGCGCTGCGGGTGAAGTAGCCGGTGACGTCGGCTATGAGGTCCACCGCCTGCCAGCCGCCGTTGTACAGCTCGACGGTGCCGTCCTTGCCGACCGGCACGATCACCATGTTCGGGACGGTCTGGCCGGCCTCGAAGTTGAGGTTCGAGGTGGCCGGGCGCGCGCCGCCGCCGGGGAAGGCGGTGACGTGGCCGCCGGTGGTGGTGTTGGTGACGGTGACGTTCAGGGCGACCGCGGTGGCGCCGGCCGGGATCTTCGCGTTCCCGGCGATCTTCACCCGGGTGGAGGTGTAGGGCGCGACCTTGCCGCCGCCGGTGCGGGTGTCCAGCAGTCGGGTCGGCGTGTGCGGCGTGAAGTCCGAGCCGCTCGTCGAGAGCGGGACCTCGTTGACGACCTGGACGTTGTTCGCCGCGTCGGTCACGGTGACCTTGACGTTGTACTCGCCCAGCTCGGCGTAGCGGTGCTGGCGCTTGACCTCCAGGCCGGGCAGGCCGTCGGCGGTCTCGACGGCCCCGTCGCCCCAGTCGAAGGTGACCTTGAGGGTGGTGCCGGGGGCGCTCACGATCGCCGCCTGCAGCTCGACGCCGTGGGCGGTGGTGGTCCGGCCGTTCAGGACGACGGCCAGCTCCTCGTTGGCGGCCGGGGCGGGCTCCGCCTGGGCCGTGGCGTCTGACTGCGCGGTGGCGTCGGACTGGGCGGTGGCGCCGGCCTTCGCGCCCGCCTTGCCCTTCGCGCCGGGCAGGGCCCTGCGGACCGACCGCTCGGCCGGGCTGTGGAAGGTCTTCGCCTCGGGCTTGGCCAGCGGGCCCGCGTCCACGCCCTCGGCGGGCGCCCCCTTGGCCGCGGGTCGGGCGGGAGCGGCCTGGGCCGCTGCCGGCACCAGGACCGTTGCGAAGCTGGCCGCCACGGCGACGGCGGCGGAAATGACAAGACGGCGGTTGCGCACCGGCCCCCCATGTTGATTTTTGAACACGCTCAGGATCGAGTCGGGCCCAGCGTACATGCCGCCGGGGCCTCTTGATCGCACATTTTTTCGGCCAAAAACCGCAGGCCGGACGGAAGGTGCCCGTCCGCTACGGCCGGGCGGTGCGCAGCCCGTCGAAGGCCATGTGGACGACCGCGTCGGCCAGCTGGCCGGGGGTGGTGCCCGGGTGCGGCCGGTACCACTCGACCAGCGAGTTCACCATGCCGAACAGCAGGCGCGTCGCCAGCCTGATGTCCACGTCCGCGCGCAGGTCGCCGTCCGCCGCGGCGGCCTTCAGCAGCTCCGCGACCTGGTGGTCGAACTCGCGGCGCCGCTCCAGTGCCCACCGCTCGGTGCGCGTGTTGCCCCGCACCCGCAGCAGCAGCGTCACGTACGGCAGCTCGCCGACCAGCACCTCGACGGTGCGCCGGGTCACGTACTCCACGCGCTCCACCGCGCGGCCGCGTACGGCGCCCGGCTCGTCGAGGACCGAGAACAGACCGTCGAGCGCCCGGCTGACGGCGCGCTGCAGCAGCTCCTCCTTGCCCGCGACGTGGTGGTAGATCGAGGACTTCGAGATGCCCGCGGCCTTGGAGAGGTGCTCCATGGAGGTGCCGTCGTAGCCGCGCTCGTTGAAGACCTGGACCGCCACCGAGAGCAGGCTCTCCGGGGTGTACGTGTCGCGCCTGGCGGTGGTCATGCCCCGTCCCCGTCCTGCCCGCCGGCGCCGTCCCCGGCGTCCGCTGCGTCCTCGGCGTAGCCGAGCTTGAACAGCGCGAGGGAGGGCGCGTAGCGGCCGCCCGGGCAGCGCTCGTCCAGGTGGTGCAGCAGGTCGTAGGCCCAGTCGCGGCCGAGGCGCCGCTGCCATTCGGAGGGGCCGAGCGGGTAGTTCACGCCCAGCTTCATGGCGGTGTCGACGTCCTCGGCGGTGGCCACGCCGCGGGCGACGGCGTCCGCGGTCAGGTCGATCAGCATCGCGACCGTGCGGGCCACGATCATGCCGGGCACGTCGCCGATGACGGAGACCTGCTTGCCGAGCCGCTGGAAGAGGCCGACGGCCTCGGCGAGGGTGCGCTCGCTCGTGTCCGCCGAGGCGGACAGGGCGATCCGGGTGGCGCCGCGGTAGTCCGGCGAGAGGTCGAAGTAGACGACGTCGGTGAACTCGACGGAGGTCCTGCCGTCGGCGAGGACCAGCTGGCCCTCGCCGGGCAGCTGGATGTACGGGCCCCCGCTGCCGGCGGCGGTGACGGCGACGCCCGCCTCCTCCATCAGCTCCACGAGCTCCGCCGCCGGCCCGAGGTCCCCGACGACGGCCACCTTCTCCGGCGCCTCCTCGGGGCCGGCGGTGTGCGGCTGCGGGAGCTGCGCGTCCGGGCCGTACGGGAACCAGCCCTGCCCCGACTTGCGGCCGAGGCGGCCCGACTGGACCAGGCGGCGCTGAGCGAGCGACGGGGTGAACTTCGGGCTGCGGTGGAAGGACTCCCACACGGAGCGGGTGACGGCCTCGTTGACGTCCTGGCCGATCAGGTCGGTCAGCGCGAAGGGCCCCATCCGGAAGCCGCCGCACTCGCGGAGCACGGCGTCGATCGTGGCCGGGTCCGCGCCCTGCTCCTCGTACACGGCGAAGGCCTCGGCGTAGAAGGGCCGGGCGATCCGGTTGACGATGAAGCCGGGGGTGTCGGCGCAGCGCACCGGCGTCTTGCCCCAGCCGAGGACGGTGCGGTACGCGGACTCGGCGGCGGCCGGGTCGGTCGCGAAGCCGCTGACCACCTCGACGAGCGGGAGCAGCGGGGCCGGGTTGAAGAAGTGCAGGCCGAGGAATCGGCCCGGGTGGGCGAGGCCGCCCGCAAGCTCCGTGACGGAGAGGGAGGAGGTGTTCGTGGCGAGCAGGGCGTCCGGCGCGACCACCTCTTCGAGCGCGGCGAACAGCGCCCGCTTGACGGCGGTGTCCTCGACGACGGCCTCGATGACCAGGGCGGCGTCCGCGAGGTCGGCCAGGGTGGCCGCGGATCCGATCCGGCCGGCCGCGTCGGCCGCCTCGGCGCGCTCGATGCGGCCCTTGGCGGCCATCCGCTCCACGCGGTCCCGGACGGTGGCGACCGCGTCGGCGGCGAGGGCGGTGTTGACGTCGTGGACCAGGACGCGGTGGCCCGCCAGCAGGGCGACCTGGGCGATTCCCTGGCCCATGGTGCCGGCGCCGACGACCGCCACCGTGCGGGACCGCTCGATTGCTGTCATGTCCTGATCCTCCCGCACCGGGTTGTCCACAGGCCGGTCGGGCCCTCTTGTCCCGACCGATCGTTCGGTTACTCTAACTCCAGTCTGCTCGTCTTCACCCGCCCTTGCCTGATCCCAGCCCGCGATCCAGTCCGATCTTGCCCGGCTCAACGAGGAGTTGGTCCCTGATGGCCGCCGAGCCCACCCGCCCCCAGACGACCGCCCTGTCGGAGCTCTCCGCCCGGCACCGGCCCACCCTCGACCAGGCGCTGGAGGCCATCCGCACCCGCGCGTACTGGTCCCCGCACCCGGAGCACCCGAAGGCCTACGGCGAGACCGCCCCGGCCGACGGCCTGGCGGCCTTCGAGGCGCTGCGGGACACGCGCCTGGACCTGGACCAGCCGGGGACGGACGGCTGGACCGGCGGCGAGGTCTCCCCCTACGGCCCGGAGCTGGGCGTGGAGTACCCGCACGCCGACATGGACGTGCTGCTGCCCGCGATGAAGGCGGGCATGGCCGCCTGGCGGGACGCCGGCCCGGAGGCGCGCGCCCTGGTCTGCATCGAGATCCTGTCCCGGATCAGCGCCCGGACGCACGAGTTCGCGCACGCGGTGATGCACACCAGCGGCCAGGCGTTCATGATGGCGTTCCAGGCGGGCGGCCCCCACGCGCAGGACCGCGGCCTGGAGGCCGTGGCGTACGCGTACGCGGAACAGACCCGCGTGCCCGGCGAGGCCGCATGGTCCAAGCCGCAGGGCAAGAAGGACCCGCTGCGGCTGGACAAGACCTTCAAGGCCGTCCCGCGCGGCATCGCCCTGGTGATCGGCTGCAACACCTTCCCCACCTGGAACGGCTACCCGGGCCTCTTCGCCTCCCTCGCCACCGGCAACCCGGTGCTGGTCAAGCCGCACCCGCGCGCGGTGCTCCCGCTCGCCCTGACCGTGCAGGCCGCCCGCGCGGTCCTGGCGGAGGCGGGATTCGACCCGAACCTGGTGGCGCTGGCGGCCGAGCGCCCCGGCGAGGGCATCGCCAAGGCCCTCGCGGTCCGCCCCGAGATCAAGGTGATCGACTACACGGGCTCCACCGAGTTCGGCGACTGGCTGGAGGCCAACGCCCGCCAGGCCCAGGTCTACACGGAGAAGGCCGGCGTCAACACCGTCGTCGTCGACTCCACGGACGACTACAAGGGCATGCTGGCGAACCTGGCCTTCTCGCTGTCGCTGTACAGCGGCCAGATGTGCACGACCCCGCAGAACCTGCTGATCCCGCGCGACGGCATCGACACCGACGCCGGCCGCAAGTCCTACGACGAGGTCGTCGCGGACATCGCGGCCTCGGTCGGCGGCCTCCTCGGGGACGACGCCCGGGCCAACGCGCTGCTCGGCGCCCTGGTCAACCCGGACGTCAGGGCCCGGCTGGAGGCGGCCTCCGGGCTCGGCGAGGTGGCGCTACCCTCCCGCGAGGTCCCGAACCCCGACTTCCCGGACGCCGTGGTCCGGACGCCGGTGGTGGTGAAGCTGGACGCGGCCAAGCCGGACGACTCGGCGCCCTACCTCTCCGAGTGCTTCGGCCCGGTCTCCTTCGCGGTCGCCGTGGACTCCACGGCGGACGCCCTGGAGCTGCTGCGGCGCACGGTCCGCGAGAAGGGCGCCATGACGGTGGGCGCGTACACCACCTCGGCGGACACCGAGCGGGCCGTCGAGGAGGTCTGCCTGGAGGAGTCGGCGCAGCTGTCGCTGAACCTGACCGGCGGGGTGTACGTCAACCAGACCGCCGCGTTCTCCGACTTCCACGGCTCGGGCGGCAACCCCGCGGCGAACGCGGCGCTGTGCGACGGGGCGTTCGTCGCGAACCGGTTCCGCATGGTGGAGGTCCGCCGCCAGGCCTGACGGCCGCGTGCCGGCCGCGGCGGACTGCCGCGGCCGGGGGGCGGGGCGGGGCCGGCTCAGCCGGCCTTGGGCCCGCCCCAGTGGAAGAGGGACATCGCCACGCTGGTGGCCAGGTTGTAGCTGGACACCTGCGGCCTCATCGGCAGCGATACCAGGTGGTCGGCGCGGGCGCGCAGCTCCGGCGAGATGCCGTGGCGCTCGGAGCCGAAGGCCAGCAGCGCGTCGTCCGGGAGCGTGAGGCCGCGGATGTCCCCGCCCTCCGGGTCGAGCGCGTACAGCGGGCCCTCGGGCAGGGTGTCGAGGGTGACCCGGTCCACGGTCGTCGCGTAGTGCAGCCCGGCGCCGGCCCGGACCACGTTCGGGTGCCACGGGTCGAGGTCGCCGCGAGTCACCACGCCCGTGGCGCCGAAGCCGGCGGCCAGCCGCACCACGGCTCCGACGTTGCCGAGGTTGCGGGGGTTGTCCAGCACCACCACGGGCGCGCTCCGCGGGCGCCGGTCCAGCAGGGCCCGCCCCTGCGCCGGGTCCGGCCGTACGGCCAGTGCCGCGACCCCGGTGGGGTGCACGCGCGCGACCAGTCCGCGCAGGTCGGCGCGGCGGAGCAGCCGCCGGACGTCGCCGAGGACGTCCGGAGCGAGCTGCGCGGCCAGCGCGAGCGCGCCGTCGGGGTCCTGGGCCACCGCGATCCGCACGTCGGCACCGAACCGCAGGGCGTGCTTGAGGGCGTGGAACCCGTCGAGCAGCACGAGCCCGTCCTGCTCCAGCCCCGCCTGCCACTCCCGCACCGTCTCGTCGCTCATGCCCCGACCCTACGGCGCCGCGCTCACTCCGCGGCCCGCGCACCCGACGGCGCGGGACCGGGCTCCGTCCCCGATGCGCCGCCGGGGGCCCGCTGCCCCGGGAGCCCCGCGCCCGCCGCCGGGCCGCCCGGGCCGCCCTGACCCCCCGGCCGCGCCCGGCGCAGCCGCCGCGCCAGCCCGGCGCGCGCTCCTGCCGCCCGGGCCCCCGTCCACAGCAGGAACGCGGTCGGCAGGAACACCGCGTCGGCGGCGATCATCGCCATGGAGAAGAACGGCAGCCCCAGCAGCACGGCGATGCCCGCGTGCTCCAGCACCATCACGGCGAGCAGGACGTTCTTGACGCGCCGCTGGAAGACCGTGAACGGGAACGCCACCTGGACCGCGACCGTGCCGTACGACAGCAGCATCACCAGCGTGCCGCTGCCTGCCAGCAGCGAGGACAGCTCGGGCCAGGGACTGAAGTAGTCGAGGCCGAGCGGGTAGTACAGGGCGGTCCCGTCCTGCCACCGCGAGCCCTGGATCTTGTACCAGCCGGCGGTGGCGTAGATCAGGCACACCTCGGCCGCGATCACGAGCATCGCCGCGTTGTGCACCGTGTTCGCGAGGACGTCGAGGACGGCCCGGGCCTCGCTGCGCGGCTCGTACCGGTCGACCATCCACCACACGGCGCAGACGACCCACAGGGCGGCGAAGGCGGCGACCCAGCCGTGACCGAGCCGCCCGGTCACCGTCCCGAACGCGAACACCGCGCCCAGCACGCCCCACAGCACCGGCCCGGCCGCCCCGGCCGAGGCCGTGCCGTGCCGCCGCGCCCGGCGGGCGTCCAGCGACCACACCCGCGCGCACCGGGTCAGCACCAGGTACATCGCCATCAGGTGGATGACGTTGTCCCCGCCGTCGCCCATGAACACGCTGCGGTTCTGCAGCGAGAGCACCCCGGCCATGAACACGACGGACACCGCCCGGGTCCGCCAGCCCAGGGCGAGCAGGGCGCTCGCCGCCGCGGACAGCGCGTACACGGCCTCGAACCACAGGGCCGAGTCCGACCACAGCAGGACGGTGAAGGCGTGGTTGGAGGCGACGAGGCTCCGGGCCAGCTCCCAGCTCCAGGGGCCGTCGGGCCCGTACAGCTCGTGCCGGTGGGGGAACTCGCGCAGCAGGAAGCACAGCCAGGTGGTCGCGAAGCCGATGCGGACGACGGCGCTCTGGTACGGGCCGAGCGCCTCCCCCGTGGCGCGGGCCAGGGCGCGGCCGGCGGCGGCCCGGGCCCTTCTCACACCGTCCACCACGACAGCTCCCGGTGGTAGGGGCGGGTGTCGGTCTCCTCGTCGCTCCACGCGGGGGCCGCGACCGCGCGGGTGGCGGAGCGCAGCTGGACCCGGACGATCTCGCCGCCGTCGGCGGGGCGGGCGGCCCGCAGCCGGTTCAGCGCGATCCGCTTCAGGTACTGCTCCGACAGCCCGCCGCGCTCGCCGACGGGCCGGTCCTCCTCGTCGTGGGAGGCGGTGAAGAAGTCCCAGGCCCGCCGCAGCTCGTTCTGGCGGGTGTGGCTGGGGAACAGGCTGTGCCGGATGGCCGCGCCGTCCTCGGCGGAGAGGTCGCGCCACGCCTCGGTGACGAGGCCGCCGTCGCGGGTGCGGACCTGGGCGCGCGCCTCGACGGCGATGTTCTGCTGGAGGGGGTTGGGGGCGAAGAGCTTCCAGTTCTGCTCGAACTCGGGGTAGATCCAGGCGTCCACGGCCCGCGCGTGCCGTTTGCCGAGCGTGTTG
Source organism: Streptomyces sp. NPDC031121 (assembly GCF_055570615.1). Taxonomy (NCBI): domain Bacteria; kingdom Bacillati; phylum Actinomycetota; class Actinomycetes; order Kitasatosporales; family Streptomycetaceae; genus Streptomyces; species Streptomyces sp. NPDC031121. Next base: position 257,878 of record NZ_JBVIGV010000005.1, on the reverse strand, counting down.
GCCGGGGCGACGTGCAGGAAGACGGCCGCGAGGTGCGCGCAGGCGGTGAGGGCGACCGCGGCCAGGGCGGCCGAGGCGACGATGCGGCCGGGGGTGCCGAGGCCCGCGATGCCGGGGGGCCGGGCGGGCGGCGGGGAGCCGTGCGGAAGGGGCTCCTCCGGGGCCTCGCGCCGGTTCGCTTCCATCCCGCCCCGATCGTTTCGCCGTCCACAGGGTTGACCTCAGAGGTTGACACCCTACGGGGCGCCGTCTCACCATTGAAGAGCATGAACCGAACGATCGGTCGGTCGGGCGGTACGGAGACTCTGGCAGGGGGCCGGGATGGTGGCAGTGACCCCGGAATCGGGGCAGGACTCGGGCCTCGGGGCTGACCTCGGGGCGCAGCTCGCGGCGGCGTTCGACGCCGCGGTCGCGGCCGACGAGCGCGTCGAGCCGCGCGACTGGATGCCCGAGGAGTACCGCGCCTCGCTCGTCCGCCAGATGGCGCAGCACGCCCACTCCGAGATCATCGGCATGCAGCCCGAGGCCAACTGGATCAGCCGCGCGCCCTCGCTGCGGCGCAAGGCGATCCTGATGGCCAAGGTGCAGGACGAGGCCGGGCACGGCCTGTACCTGTACAGCGCGGCCGAGACCCTCGGCACCAGCCGGGACGAGCTGCTCGACAAGCTGCACTCCGGTCGGCAGAAGTATTCGTCGATCTTCAACTACCCGACGCTGACGTGGGCGGACGTCGGCGCGATCGGCTGGCTCGTGGACGGCGCGGCGATCACCAACCAGGTGCCGCTGTGCCGCTGCTCCTACGGCCCGTACGCCCGCGCGATGGTCCGCATCTGCAAGGAGGAGTCCTTCCACCAGCGGCAGGGCTTCGAGCTGCTCCTCGCCCTGTCCAAGGGCACCCCGGAGCAGCACGCGATGGCGCAGGACGCGGTGGACCGCTGGTGGTGGCCGTCGCTGATGATGTTCGGCCCGCCGGACGACGAGTCGGCGCACTCGGCGCAGTCCATGGCGTGGCGGATCAAGCGCCACTCCAACGACGAGCTGCGCCAGCGCTTCGTCGACATCGCCGTCCCCCAGGCCGAGACCCTCGGCCTGACCCTGCCCGACCCGGACCTGAAATGGAACGAGGAGCGCGGGCACTACGACTTCGGCCCGATCGACTGGGCGGAGTTCTGGGAGGTCCTCAAGGGCAACGGCCCCTGCAACGAGCAGCGGCTGAGCCAGCGCCGCCGGGCGCACGAGGAGGGCGCGTGGGTCCGCGAGGCCGCCGCGGCCTACGCACGCAAGCACGCGGCGGCACCGGCCGCGGCGGCACGGAACGAGGAGGCACGGGTATGACGCAGAACTGGCCGCTGTGGGAGGTGTTCGTGCGCTCGCGGCGAGGCCTGTCGCACACGCACGCCGGCAGCCTCCACGCGCCGGACGCCGAGATGGCCCTGCGCAACGCCCGCGACCTGTACACCCGGCGCAGCGAGGGCGTCTCCCTCTGGGTGGTGCCCTCCGCCGAGATCACCGCCTCCTCGCCCGACGAGCGCGACCCCTTCTTCGCGCCCGCCGCCGACAAGCCGTACCGGCACCCGACCTTCTACGACATCCCGGAGGGGGTGAGCCACCTGTGACCGCCGCCGACACCGCCGACACCGCCGACACCACGGTCTCCGCCGCCCTCGCCCTCGGCGACGACGCGCTGGTCCTCTCGCACCGCCTCGGCGAATGGGCCGGCCACGCCCCCGAGCTGGAGGAGGAGGTCGCCCTCGCCAACATCGCACTCGACCTGCTCGGGCAGGCCCGCTTCCTGCTGTCCATGGCGGGCGACGAGGACGAGATGGCCTTCCTCCGCGAGGAGCGGTCCTTCCGCAACCTCCAGCTCGTCGAGCAGCCGAACGGGGACTTCGCCCACACCATCGCCCGGCAGCTGTACTTCAGCCTGTACCAGCACGAGCTGCACACCGACCTCGCCGCCGGGGAGGGCCCCTTCGCCGGGCTCGCCGCGAAGGCCGTCAAGGAGACCGCCTACCACCGCGACCACGCCGTGCAGTGGACCCTCCGCCTCGGCGACGGCACGGAGGAGAGCCGGCGCCGGATGCGGGCCGCGCTGGACGCCCTGTGGAAGTTCACGGGGGAGATGTTCCAGCCGGTCGAGGGGCTCGACGGGATCGCCTGGGCGGCCCTGGAGGGCCGCTGGCTCGCCGCGCTGACCGACGTGCTGGAGCGGGCCGGCCTCGCCCTCCCCGAGGGACCGCGCACCGGCGCCTGGGCGGCCGGCGCCGGCCGGCAGGGCCTGCACACCGAGCCGTTCGGCAGGATGCTCGCCGAGATGCAGCACCTGCACCGCAGCCATCCGGGGGCGTCGTGGTGACCGGCCCGGCCGGCTCCGGAGCCGGCACCGCGACCGCGAGCCGCCTGGAGGAGGAGCTGGCGGCCCTCGCCGGCTCCGTCCCGGACCCGGAGCTGCCCGTGCTCACGCTCGCCGACCTCGGCGTCCTGCGCGGCGTGCGGATGCACGAGGACGGCCACGCCGAGGTCATCCTGACCCCCACCTACACCGGCTGCCCGGCGGTGGAGGCGATGTCCGCCGACATCGAGCGCGTCCTCGCCGGCCACGGCATCCCCGACGTGCGGGTGCGCACGGTGCTCTCCCCGGCCTGGTCGACCGACGACATCACGGCCGAAGGCCGCCGCAAGCTCGCCGAGTTCGGCATCGCCCCGCCCCGCCCGCACACGGCGGACGGGCCGGTGCCGGTCGCCCTGTCGGTGCGCTGCCCGCACTGCGGGTCCACCGAGACCGAGCTGCTGAGCCGCTTCTCCTCCACCGCGTGCAAGGCGCTGCGCCGCTGCACCGCCTGCCGTGAACCGTTCGACCACTTCAAGGAGCTGTAGATGGCCGCGACGACGCCGGCGCCCGCGCCGAGCCCCGCGCGACCCGCGCGCCACGGCGCCTTCCACCGGCTGACGGTGGCGGCGGTCGACCGGCTCACCGACGACTCCGTGGCGCTGACGCTGTCCGTCCCCGAGGAGCTGCGCGACGCCTACCGGCACGCCCCGGGCCAGCACCTGACGCTGCGCCGCACCACCCCCGGCGGCACGGAGGTCCGGCGCACGTACTCGGTCTGCTCCCCGGCCCCCGACCCGGCCGGTCCGGGCCCGGAGGCGCTCCGCGTCGGCGTCCGCCTGGTGGAGGGCGGCGAGTTCTCCACCTTCGCGCACAAGGAGGCCGCCGCGGGGGACGTGCTGGAGGTGATGGTCCCGGCCGGGCGCTTCGTCCTCGACCCGGCGGCCGCCCCGGCCGGCGCCCACTACGCGGCCGTCGTCGGCGGCAGCGGCATCACCCCGGTGCTGTCGATCGCGGCGACGCTGCTCGCGGCCCGGCCCGACGCCCGGTTCTGCCTGGTGCGCAGCGACCGCACGGCGGCGTCGACGATGTTCCTGGAGGAGGTCGCCGACCTCAAGGACCGCTACCCGGACCGCTTCCAGCTGGTGACGGTGCTCTCCCGCGAGGAGCAGGAGGCGGGCCTGCCCTCCGGCCGGCTCGACCAGGAGCGGCTGACCGGCCTGCTCCCGGCGCTGCTGCCCGTCGCCGACGTGACGGGCTGGTACCTGTGCGGGCCGTACGGGCTGGTCGTCGAGGCGGAGCGGGCCCTCGGCTCGCTGGGCGTGGTCCGCAGCCGGGTCCACGAGGAGGTCTTCCACGTCGAGGACGCCGCCGCGCCCGCCGCGCCCACGGCCGCAGCCCCGGCGCCGGCCCACGGCCGGGTCACCGCCCGCCTGGACGGCCGCGCCGGCACCTGGCCCGTGCAGGACGGCGAGTCCCTGCTGGACACGGTCCTGCGGAACCGGGCGGACGCGCCGTACGCCTGCAAGGGCGGCGTCTGCGGCACCTGCCGCGCGTTCGTGGTGTCGGGCCAGGTCCGGATGGACCGGAACTTCGCCCTGGAGGCGGAGGAGACGGAGGCCGGTTTCGTGCTGGCCTGCCAGTCGCACGCGCTGACCGAGGAAGTCGAGATCGACTTCGACCGCTGACACACCGCGGCCCGCCGCGGCCTGTCCAATTGCCGGAACCTGCCCTATCTTGACGCTCCGTCAGGTACAGGGCGGGTTCCGGCGCACGCGGGAGGACGGGCAGTGGACTTCACCTTCACCGAGGAGCAGCAGGCCGCCGTGGAGGCGGCCGCAGCCGTCTTCGCCGACACGGCACCGGACGGGGTGCCGAGCCCGGCGCTGGTCCCCGGCGCCGTCGCGGACGACTTCGACCGCGCGCTGTGGTCCCGCCTCGCCTCCGCGGACCTCCTCGGCCTGCTCGTGGCCGAGGAGCACGGCGGCGCCGGCCTGGACGCCACCGCCCTGTGCCTGGTGCTGCGCGAGGCGGGCAAGGTGCTCGCCCGCGTGCCGCTGCTGGAGCACTGCGCGGCCGCCGCGGCGGTCCAGGCCCATGCCGGGCCCGAACTGGCCGCGGCCCTGCTGCCCGGCGCCGGCGCCGGCCGCCTCGTCCTGACCGCCGCCGCGCACGGCCGCACCGGCCACGACCCGGCGGAACTCGCCGTCACCACCCGCCGCGACGGAGCCGACTGGGTCCTGGACGGCGTGCAGACCGCCGTGCCCTGGGCGCACGGCGCGGACTGGACCGCCGTACCGGCGCACACCGGCGGCGGGGCGGCCGTACTCGCGCTGGTACCGCGCGGCGCGCCGGGCCTCGTCCTCGCCGACCAGTTCTCCACCAGCGGGGAGAGGCTCGCGGAGCTGACCCTGACCGGGGTCCGCGTCCCCGCGGCGCACCTCCTGGAGGACCCGCAGGCCTGGGAGCGGCTGCGCCGGCTCCTCACCCTCGGGACGTGCGCGCTCGCGGCCGGCGTCGGCTCGGCCGTCCTCGGCATGACCGGCCGGTACACCTCGCAGCGGCAGCAGTTCGGCTTCCCGGTGGCCACGTTCCAGGCGGTCGCCGTCCAGGCCGCCGACCGGTACGTCGACCTGCGCGCGATGGAGGCCGTCCTCTGGCAGGCGGCCTGGCGCCTGGACGCCGGCGCCGAGGGGGCCGGCGGCCCGCTCCCCGCGGCCGGCGACCTCGCCGTCGCCAAGATCTGGGCGTCGGAGGGGGTGCGCCGCATCGTCCAGACCGCCCAGCACCTGCACGGCGGCGTCGGCGCCGACACCGCCTACCCCCTGCACCGCTACCACGCCTGGGCCAAGCAGCTGGAGCTCCAGCTCGGGCCGGCCGCCGCCCACGAGGAGGAACTGGGCGACCTGCTGGCCGCCCACCCGCTCTCCTGAGGGCGTGTGCCTACAGGACGAAGGCGTCGGCGCCGGTCTCCGTCACCATCGCGCGGCCGGCGCCCTGCCAGGCCTGCATGCCGCCGTCGACGTTGACCGCGTCGATGCCCTGGCGGACCAGGTACTGCGTCACCTGGGCGGAGCGCCCGCCGACCCGGCACACCACGTGGACCCGGCGGCCGTCCTCGACGGCCTCCGTCAGCTCGCCGAAGCGGGCCACGAAGTCGCTCATGGGGATGTGCAGCGCGCCCTCGACGTGGCCCGCGGCCCACTCGTCGTCCTCGCGGACGTCCAGGACAAACCCTTCGGCGGGCACCGCGGCGGCGTCCACCGAGGGAAGCGGCCCGAAGTTCATACGTCGCCCTCTCTCGTCACAGGTCCGGCCCCCCACCTTAGGGCCTGTCCGGCGGATCACGGCCGGGCCCGCGAGGCCCGCCAGTGCTGTGGCCGGGAAGGTTTGCCGGGTCGCGGTGTCCGGTGCGGTGCATCGCAAGGCGGAGGGCCGCGGCGTACTGGGCGTACGTGCGCGGTCCGACAACGCGGCGAGGTGCCGTGCCGGACGCCGCGGGCCCGGCCGTGATCCGCCGGACAGGCCCTAGGCCCGGTCGGCCAGCTCCGCCAGCAGGGCCTCCTTCTCGGAGACCTGCGCGAGCAGCTGCTCCGCGATCTCGTCGAGCAGCCCGTCCGGATCCTCGGGCGCCATCCGCAGCATGGCGCCGATCGCGCTGTCCTCCAGCTCCCGCGCCACCACGGACAGCAGCTCCTTGCGCTGCGCCAGCCACTCCAGGCGGGCGTACAGCTCCTCGCTCTCGCCGTACCCCTGCGCCTGGGCGGCGGCGGGGCCGGCCTCCCACTCGGCGGCCAGCTCGCGCAGCGCCTGCTCCTCGCCGCGCCCGTAAGCGGCGTTGACCCGTGCGATGAAGGCGTCGCGGCGCTCCCGCTCGGCGTCGTCCTGCGCGAGGTCCGGGTGGGCCCGGCGGACCAGGTCGCGGTAGAGCCGGCGGACCTCCTCCGTGGGCCGCACGCGCTGCGGCGGCCGCACCGGCCGGTCGGTGAGCATCGCGGCCGCGTCGTCGGAGATGCCGTCGGAGTCCATCCAGTCGTGGAAGAGCTCGTCGACGCCCGGCATCGGCATCACCAGCGACCGGGCCTCGCGGGCCAGCCGCAGGTCCTCCTCGTCGCCGGTGCGCGCCGCGCGGGCCTCCGCGATCAGCGCGTCCAGCTCGTCGAGGCGCGCGTACATCGGGCCGAGCTTCTGGTGGTGCAGCCGGGAGAAGTTCTCCACCTCCACCCGGAAGGTCTCGACCGCGATCTCGAACTCGATCAGCGCCTGCTCGGCCGCGCGCACGGCCCGCTCCAGGCGGGCCTCGGGCCGCTCGCCGCCGGCCGCACCGCCACCGGCGCCGCCGGGTGCCCCGGCGGCGGTTTCCTCAGTCTGCTGCTCGCTCACCCGGCCAGCCTAAGGCCGGTGTGCCCGGACCGATGTTTCACGTGGAACATCGGTCCGCGACCGTGACCCGGGCGGCGCCGTTCCCCGGGTCTCCGGCCGGCCGCACCTCAGACACCGGACTCCGCGGCGATCCGCCCCGCCCGCACCGCCGCCACCAGGTCGGCGTGGTCGGCCTCGCTGCGGTCCGCGTAGGCCACCGCGAACGCGGTGACGGCATCGTCCAGCTCGCCGTTCTTGCCGCAGTAGCCGGCCAGCAGCCGCGGATCCGCCGTGTGCGTGTGCGCCCGGGCCAGCAGGGCGCCGGTCATCCGGCCGTAGTCGTCGAGTTGGGCCGCGGTCAGCGCCGCCGGGTCCACGCTCCCCTTGCGATTGCGGAACTGCCGCACCTGGTACGGGCGGCCCTCCACGGTGGTCCAGCCCAGCAGGATGTCGGACACCACCTGCATCCGCTTCTGCCCGGACACCACCCGCCGGCCCTCGTGCTCCTCGGCGCGGGCGGCGAAGCCCACCTCCGGCAGGTGCGGCAGCAGCACCGACGGCCGCGCCTCCTTCACCTGGAGCACCAGCGCCTCGCCCCGGTGGTCCACCAGCAGCACCACGTACGAGCGGGTGCCGACGCTCCCGGTGCCCACGACCCGGAAGGCCACGTCGTGGATCGCGTACCGGGCGAGCAGCGGCAGCCGGTCGCCCTGCAGCGTCCGCAGGTACGGGTCCAGCGACGAGGCCACGGCGGCCGCCTCCGCGTCCCCGACCCGGCGCAGCACCGGCAGGGCGTCGACGAAGCGCCGCCCGCCGTCGGGGCCCGGCTCCGTCGACCTGGCGGCGAACCGGGCGGAGGTGTTGTTGCGGGCCTTCTCCATGACCCGCTGGAGCGTGCCCAGCAGGTCGCGGGCGTCGGTGTGGGAGACCAGCTCCTCGTCCGCGATGGCGTTCCATGCGTCCAGCGCGGGCAGCTTCGCCAGCAGCCGCAGGGTGCGCCGGTAGGCGCCGACCGCGTCGTGGGCGGCCGCCCGGCAGGCGTCCTCCCCCGCGCCGGCCACCCGGCCCGCCAGGATGAGCGAGGTCGCCAGCCGCTTCAGGTCCCACTCCCACGGGCCGAAGACGGTCTCGTCGAAGTCGTTGAGGTCCATGACGAGGCCGCCGCGTGCGTCGCCGTACAGCCCGAAGTTCGCCGCGTGCGCGTCGCCGCAGATCTGGGCGCCGATCCCGGTCACCGGCCCGCCGGACAGGTCGTGCGCCATCAGCCCGGCCGCGCCGCGCAGGAACGCGAACGGGTTCGCGGCCATCCGGCCCACCCGTATCGGCGTCAGCGCGGCCACCCGCCCGGCGTTGGACTCCTCCACGGCCTGCACCGCGTCGGGCCGTCCGGCGGGCGGCTCGAACCGGGCGTGCGCGGACCGCGGGACGCGGTCGCGCAGCGCCTTGCCGGTCTCCCTCGGCGAACCCGCCTCGTGCCGCGGCGCAAAACCGCGCACGGCCGGGATCCGGCCGCCGTCCGCCGCCCCGAGCACCGATGCGGCCAGGCCCGCGCCCGCCGCGTACTGCTCCGCCACCGTCATGCGTTCCCCCGCCCCGCCCGCGGCTGCCGCCGCGGTCCCGTTGCCTTCCGATGGCGGCGAACCTACCTACAGCCCGGCGTCCCTGGCCAGCAGCGCCGCCTGGACGCGGTTCTCGCAGCCCAGCTTGGACAGGATCCGGCTGACGTACGTCTTCACCGTCGCCTCGCTCATGTGGAGCCGCCGGCCGGCGTCCGCGTTGGACAGCCCCTCGCCGAGCAGCGCCAGCACCCCGCATTCCCGCTCGCTCAGCTCGGCGATCCGCCGCCGCGCCTCCTCGCTGCGGGCGGCGGCCCGGCCGGAGGCCAGCTGGTCCACGACGTGCCGGGTCGCCCCGGGCGAGAGGTAGGCGTCGCCCGCGGCGGCCGCCCGGACCGCGCCGATCAGCTCGCCCGGCGCCGAGTCCTTCAGCAGGAACCCGGCGCTTCCCTGGCCGAGTGCCCGCAGCACGTTCTCCTTCTCCCCGAAGGTCGTCAGGACCAGCGCCCTCACCTCGGGGGCGGCCCGGCGCAGCTCGCCGAGCGCGGTCAGGCCGTCCATCACCGGCATCTGGATGTCGAGCAGCACCACGTCCGGGGTGTGGGCGCGGGCGAGGTCCACCGCCTGCCGGCCGTCGGACGCCTCCGCCACGACCTCGATCGCCGGGTCCGAGGTCAGGATCATCCTGATCCCCGCCCGGATCAGCGGCTCGTCGTCAGCGATCACCACGCGGATCACCTTGGCTGTCACCCGTGCTCCTACTGCTCGGCCTCGTACGACTGCTTGTCGACGAGCTTGCCGTCCTTGAAGCAGAACCGGAAAACCGTATCGGTGCCGAAGTCCGAGTCGTCGACCGACATCAGGGCCAGGCACTCCGAGCCCTCGGGCCGCGGCGGCCCCTTCCGGTCAAGGCCGTCCGTCAGGAAGCTGTCCCCGTCGGGCAGCCGGTCCCGCACCGACTGCTCGGAATCGCCGACGCGCACCCGGTCGTAGTCCGCCCGGCTGATCATGGCGTTGTTCGCCGACCCGATGAACAGGGCGATCATGGCGGCGAACACGATCAGCAGCGCCACCAGGGAGGCGACCGCTATGCCGCAGCCCAGCGCGAGCCCCCCGAGCCGGCTGCGGCCCCGTACGGCGAGCTCCCGGTCGACGGCCGCCCAGTCCATCGGCGGCGCCCCGGCGAGCCCCCGCTCCTGCTGGCCGAAGTCGTCGGCGGCGTCCTCGGCCCCGGCCGGCTCGGCCCCGTACGGCAGCACGCCGGCGATCCGGAAGCCGCCGTCGGCGGTCGCCCCTGCGTGCACCATCCCGCCGACGAGCCGGGCCCGCTCCCGCAGGCCGGTGAGCCCCTGCCCGCCGGAGACCACCGCACCGGCGGCCGCCGCGGGGGCCGGCCCGTTGGCGACCTCCACGACCAGGGAGTCGTCCTCGTAGCGCAGTTCGACCGCGATCGACGCGCCCGGCGCGTGCTTGTAGGCGTTGGTCAGCGCCTCCTGCACGATCCGGTACGCGGCGTGGTCGCACGCTGCGGCCAGCGGCCGGGGCCTGCCCGCCGTGCCCAGCCGCACGTCGGTTCCCGCGCTGCGCGCCGCCTCGACGATCCCGGCGATGCCGGCGACCCCGCGGGCGGCGGGCTGCGCCTCCTCGACCGGGGCGGGCGCCTCCACGCCGTCGCGCAGGATGCCGACGGCCTCGCGCAGTTCGTGCATGGCCGACACCGAGGCCTGCCGCAGCACCCCGACGGCCTCGCGCTGGCGGTCGGTGAGCTCCGGGTCGACCTCCAGGGCGCCGGTGTGCACCGAGATCAGGGCGAGCTGGTGGCCGAGGCTGTCGTGCATGTCCTGGGCGATCCGCTGGCGTTCGCGCAGCCGGGCCTGCCCGGCGACCATCGCCCGCTCCCGCAGGAGCTGCCCGTTGCGCTCCTGGAGGGCCTGGAGCAGGGTCCGGCGCTGCGACCAGTACCGGCTGGCGAGGCCCGGCATGACGGTCGTCACCAGGAACATCAGCGTGGTGAAGACGACGACGAGCAGCGGCCGCATGCCCGCCCACTGTTCGAGGACGCCGAAGCCCACGGAGGCGAGGAAGGCCAGGACGAACGCCGCGAGCGCCCGCCCGGCACCGACGATGCGCCGGCCCGCGGACCAGCCGAGCGGCAGGGTGACGAGCACCGTGCCGGGGAGGAACGGCCCGACGGCGGCGGCGGCGACGAGGGTCGCGGCGGGCAGCCGGCGGCGCAGCAGGACCAGCGGGAACACGGCCGCGGCGCCGAGGGCCATGCGCACCGGGCCGCCGCTGTCGAGCTCCTCCACACCGAGGCCGAGCAGCGCGACGCCCGCGGCCAGTGCCAGGTCGGCCGCGAGCATCCGGCCGGTCCAGGGCTCGGGGCCCCGCAGCCACCGGAGGCCCGCACGTGTCTTCGCCGTCACATCCACGCGACGACCCTAGACACCCGCGCGGGCCCGTGGCCGCCCTCTTTCGTCGCGTTCCGGCCGACGAAAGTCGGCCGCGTCACACTGAGTTGGGGACATGACGAAAGAACCCCCGGTGCGGATTTCTCCGAACCGGGGGTCCTGTCAGTGGGCGAGGGGGGATTTGAACCCCCACGTCCCGAAGGACACTGGCACCTGAAGCCAGCGCGTCTGCCGTTCCGCCACTCGCCCGAGCGGCGTCCCAGTGGTTCTTCCCTTTCGGTCCGTCCCCCTGGCGACGTCGAAACATTAGCACGTCATCGGGGGTGGATTCACATCGCTTTCCGCGGGCACCCGGGAGCCGACCCGGAACGCCCCTCCCGCCCAGCGCTCCGGGTGCGGGACACTGTCCCTTGCGCACCCCTACGATCCCTTGTGAGGACCAACACTCGTCCGCACAGGTCCCAGGGGGAACCACCCGAATCCGCCACGCGTGGATACGATCAGTAAGCAGTACAGGGCGACAGCGACGGAGGAGGTGCCCCATGGGAGTTCTGAAGCGGTTCGAGCAGCGACTCGAAGGTCTGGTGAACGGCACCTTCGCCAAGGTCTTCAAGTCCGAGGTCCAGCCTGTCGAGATCGCCGGCGCCCTCCAGCGGGAGTGCGACAACAACGCCACGATCTGGAACCGTGAGCGGACGGTCGTCCCCAACGACTTCATCGTGGAGCTGAGCACCGGCGACTACGAGCGCCTGAGCCCCTACTCGGGCCAGCTCGGCGACGAGCTCGCGGGCCTCGTCCGCGACTACGCCAAGCAGCAGCGCTACAGCTTCATGGGCCCGATCAAGGTCCACCTGGAGAAGGCCGAGGACCTGGACACCGGCCTCTACCGGGTCCGCAGCCGGACCCTGGCCGCCAGCACGTCCCAGGCCCAGTCCCCGCAGAGCCAGCCGGGCGGCTACGGCTACCCGCCGGTCGCCGCGCCGCCCATGCCGGCCGCACCGCCGCCGGGCGCCCCCGCGCACCGGCCCGGCGCCCCGGCCGGACCCGCCGCCCCCGGCGGCGGCCCGCGGCGCCACTGGATCGAGATCAACGGCACCCGCCACCAGATTTCCCGCCCGACGCTCGTACTCGGCCGAAGCACCGAGGCCGACGTGCGGATCGACGACCCCGGCGTCTCACGCCGGCACTGCGAGATCCGGACCGGAACGCCCTCGACGATCCAGGATCTCGGGTCCACCAACGGCATCGTGGTGGACGGGCAGCACACCACCCGCGCTACGCTCCGCGACGGCTCGCGGATCGTCGTGGGCAGCACCACCATCATTTACCGGCAAGCCGAAGGGTGAAGCGGGGGCAATGTCAGAGCTGACCCTGACGGTCATGCGGTTGGGTTTCCTGGCCGTTCTGTGGCTGTTCGTCATCGTGGCCGTCCAGGTCATCCGCAGCGACCTCTTCGGTACGCGCGTCACGCAGCGCGGCTCGCGCCGCGGCAGCGGTGCCGCGGCGCCGCAAGCGGCCGGCCGCCAGGCCGCCGGGCCCCCGCAGCAGCGCCAGCGCCGGGGCGCGCCCACCAAGCTCGTCGTCTCCGAGGGCACCCTGACCGGCACCACGGTCGCCCTGGCCGGCCAGACGATCACGCTGGGCCGGGCCCACGACTCCACCATCGTGCTGGACGACGACTACGCCTCCAGCCGCCATGCCAGGATCTACCCCGACCGTGACGGCCAGTGGATCGTCGAGGATCTCGGGTCCACGAACGGCACGTACCTCGACCGGACCCGGCTGACCACCCCGACGCCCATCCCGCCGGGCGCCCCGATCCGCATCGGCAAGACCGTCATCGAGCTGCGGAAGTAGTACGAGAATGAGCGAGCGGAGCGAGCGAGCCGCGGCAGTCCGTCCCGCCCGGGGCACGGACCCGAGCGCGCTCCCGACCGGAGGGTGGGCAGTGTGGCTCGAGACCGGCTGTACCCCGACGAGGCGTCGACAGGGCAGGTGCACATGAGTCTGTCCCTGCGGTTCGCCGCCGGATCCCACAAGGGCATGATCCGGGAGGGCAACGAGGACTCCGGGTACGCCGGCCCGCGCCTCCTCGCGGTCGCCGACGGCATGGGCGGCCAGGCCGCCGGCGAGGTCGCCAGCTCCGAGGTGATCTCCTCGCTCGTGCAGCTCGACGACGACGTCCCGGGCTCCGACCTCCTCACCTCCCTCGGCTCCGCCGTGCAGCGCGCCAACGAGCAGCTGCGCATCATGGTCGAGGAGGACGCCCAGCTCGAAGGCATGGGCACCACGCTGACCGCCCTGCTGTGGACGGGCCAGCGGCTCGGCCTGGTCCACGTCGGCGACTCCCGCGCGTACCTGCTGCGCGACGGCGTCCTGACGCAGATCACACAGGACCACACCTGGGTGCAGCGCCTCGTCGACGAGGGCCGCATCACGGAAGAGGAAGCCACCACCCACCCGCAGCGCTCACTGCTCATGCGGGCCCTGGGCAGCGGCGACACCGTCGAGCCCGACCTGTCGATCCGCGAGGTCCGGCCGGGCGACCGCTACCTGATCTGCTCCGACGGCCTCTCCGGCGTCGTCTCCCACCAGACGCTGGAGGAGACCCTCGCCGACTACCACGGCCCGCACGAGACGGTGCAGTCCCTGATCCAGCTCGCCCTGCGCGGCGGCGGACCGGACAACATCACCTGCATCGTCGCCGACGTCCTCGACACCGACAGCGGCGACACGCTCGCCGCCCAGCTGAACGACACCCCGGTCGTCGTCGGCGCGGTCGCCGAGAACCAGCACCAGCTCTTCGACGGCGGCGCCATGCAGACCCCCGCGGGCCGCGCCGCCGGCCTCGGCCGGCAGGCGCCCCCGCCCGCCGGCGCCTTCGGGCCGCCCGGCAGCGGCGACGTCCCCGGCTACGGCTACCCCGACCAGAGCCAGTCCGGGGGCGCGTACGGCAGCTTCGGCGACCCCGAGCCGTACGACGACGGAGCCGCCTTCGACGACGGCTACGACAACCCCCGCAGGCGCCGCGGCAAAGGGCGCAAGTGGACCACCCGCACCCTGCTCCTGCTGCTCGTCGCCGGCGTCGTCGGCGGCGGCCTCTACGCGGCCCACCGCTGGACGCAGACCCAGTACTACATCGGCGTCAAGGGCGACCACGTGGCGCTTTTCCGCGGCATCAGCCAGAATCTGGGGCCGCTGCAGCTCTCCAAGGTGGAGACCGACCGCCCCGACATCGAACTGAAGTACCTGCCGCCCTTCAAGCGGAAGCTGGTGGAGGACACCATCGGCGAGACCAGCCTCGACGGGGCCCGCAAGAAGGTCGATGAACTCGGGACCCAGGTCGCCGCGTGCAAGAAGGAAGAGGAGCGCCGCAAGGGCGAGGCGCAGAACAGCCCGACACCCGGCCCCAGCCTGACTCCCGAGGAGCAGCAGCTGGTCGGCCAGTGCCAGAAGCAGTAGACCCACGCGGGCACAGGGGGCCTGCCACACCATGAGCGTTGTCACCAACACGACCACCATCGGTGCCATCGAGCTGCCGAGCCGGCGGAACACCGAGCTCATGCTGCTCGTGTTCGCCGTGGTCATCCCGATCTTCGCCTACGCCAACGTGGGTCTCGCGATCCACGGGGAGCTGCCCCCGGGCATGCTCGCCTACGGGGGCGGCCTCGCCGTCCTGGCGGGCCTCGCCCACTTCGTCGTACGCCGCTACGCCAAGTACGCCGACCCGCTGCTGCTGCCGATCGCCACGCTCCTCAACGGCCTCGGCTGCGTGCTGATCTGGCGGCTCGACCAGTCCGAGCGGCTGCAGAACCTGGCCAAGCGGAGCTTCGGCGCGTTCTCGGAGTCGGCCCCGCGCCAGATGATGTACACCGCGGTGGCCATCGCCCTGTTCGCCGCGGTGCTGCTGCTCCTGAAGGACCACCGCACGCTGCAGCGGTTCACGTACATCTCGATGGCGGCGGCGCTCGTCCTGCTGATCCTGCCGGTCATCCCGGGCCTCGGCGCGGACGTCTTCGGCGCGAAGATCTGGATCAGCGTCGCCGGCTTCTCCATCCAGCCGGGCGAGTTCGCCAAGATCGTCATCGCGGTCTTCTTCGCCGGCTACCTCATGGTCAAGCGCGACGCCCTCGCCCTGGCCTCGCGCCGCTTCATGGGCCTTTACCTGCCGCGCGGCCGCGACCTCGGCCCGATCCTGATGATCTGGGCGATGAGCCTGCTCATCCTCGTCTTCGAGAACGACCTCGGCACCTCGCTGCTCTTCTTCGGCATGTTCGTGATCATGCTGTACGTGGCGACCGAGCGGACCAGCTGGATCGTGATCGGCCTGCTCATGAGCGTCGGCGGCGCCGTCGTCGTCGGCACCTTCGCCAGCCACGTCCAGGCCCGCGTCAACGCCTGGCTCGACCCCTTCGGCTGCTACACCACCTCGGGCGCCTGCGAGCAGGTCGGCCAGTCGATCATGAGCTTCGGCTCCGGCGGCGTCCTCGGCACCGGCTGGGGCCAGGGCAACTCGGACCTGATCGGCTTCGCCGCGAACTCCGACTTCATCTTCTCCACGGTCGGCGAGGAGCTCGGGCTCGCCGGTGTGATGGCCTTCCTCCTGCTCTACGGCCTGATCATCGAGCGGGGTGTGCGCACCGCGCTGGCCGCCCGCGACCCGTTCGGCAAGCTCTTCGCCATCGGCCTGTCCGGAGCCTTCTCGCTCCAGATCTTCGTCGTCGCCGGCGGCGTCATGGGACTGATCCCGCTGACCGGTATGACCATGCCCTTCCTCGCGTCCGGCGGTTCGTCCGTCCTCGCCAACTGGGCCCTGATCGGCATCCTCATCCGGATCAGCGACACCGCGCGCCGCCCCGCGCCCGCCCCCGCGCCGTCCCCCGACTCCGAGATGACCCAGGTGGTCCGCCCGTCATGAACAAGCCGCTGCGCCGCATCTCGATCTTCTGCGGGCTGCTGGTCCTGGCCCTGCTCGTCCGCACGAACTGGCTGCAGTACGTGCAGGCCGAGGAGCTCAGCACCCGCAAGGAGAACCGCCGGGTCCAGATCGCCCAGTACGCGATCCAGCGCGGCAACATCATCGTCAAGGGCGGCCAGGCCATCACCGGCTCCGCGGCCACCGACGGCAGCGACTACAAGTACAAGCGGACCTACGTCGACGGCGCCCTCTGGGCGCCGGTCACCGGCTACGCCTCGCAGGCCTTCGGGGCCACGCAGCTGGAGGCCCTGGAGGACAAGATCCTCACGGGGAACGACGACCGGCTGTTCTTCGACCGCACCATCGGCATGTTCACCGGCGAGAAGAAGGCCGGCGGCAACGTCGTCACCACGCTCATGCCGGACGTGCAGAAGGCCGCGTACGACGCGCTCGGCAACAAGAAGGGCGCGGTCGCGGCCATCGACCCGCGCACCGGGGCGATCCTGGCCCTGGTCAGCACCCCGTCGTACGACCCCGGCAGCTTCGCGGGCAACTCCAAGGCGGACGAGAAGGCCTGGGTCGAGCTGAAGGACGGCGAGGACAAGAAGCTCGTCAACCGCGCCCTGCGCGAGACGTACCCGCCCGGCTCCACCTTCAAGGTCGTCACCGCGGCCGCCGCGCTGGAGCACGGCGTCGTGAAGGACATCAACGAGCCGACGGACACCCCGGAGCCGTACATCCTGCCCGGCACCCGGACCCCGATGGTCAACCACGCCAGCGGCTGCGAGAAGGCCAGCCTCCTCGCGGCGATGCGCGTCTCCTGCAACTCGGTCTTCGCCAACCTCGGCGACAAGGTCGGCCGCGACAAGATGGTCGAGACGGCCGAGAAGTTCGGCTTCAACAACGACAAGATCGACACCCCGGTCCGCGCCTTCGCGAGCGTCTACGACAAGACGATGAACCGCGACGGCAACGCCCAGAGCTCCATCGGCCAGTTCAACACCGCGGCCACCCCCCTGCAGATGGCCATGGTGACCGCCGCCATCGCCAACGACGGCAAGCTGATGAAGCCGTACATGGTCGACCAGCTGACGGCGCCCAACCTCGACGTGGTCGAGAAGCACGAGCCGCAGGAGATGAGCCGCCCGCTCTCCGCCGCGAACGCGCAGAAGATCCAGCAGACGATGGTCGACGTCGTCGAGCAGGGCACCGGCACCAAGGCGCAGATCAAGGGCGCCAAGGTCGGCGGCAAGACCGGCACCGCCCAGCACGGCGAGGGCAACAAGAAGCGCCCCTACGCCTGGTTCATCTCCTACGTCCAGAACCCGGACGGCACCTCCCCGGTCGCCGTCGCCGTCGTCATCGAGGACAGCAGCGCCGACCGCGAGGACATCAGCGGCGGCGGCCTGGCCGCCCCGGTCGCCAAGGCCGTCATGGAGGCCGTCCTGAAGAGCAGGATCTGACGGACGCGGTGGACCGGCGGACGGGACGGACAATGGAGCGACCGCCGCGGGGCGCGAGGGCCGCCGCGGGGGACCGGACCGCCGGCGGTGCCCGCAAGCGCGCGCACTGTACCGGTCCGGTATCAGGCTGTGGCCACCAACCGATCACCGACGATCGGCCGGTAGCCTTTGCGCGAACAGCACACCGCCGGACCACACACGGGTGCGGTCGGGACTGACGGAGAGGGCTGGAACGTTATGGAAGAGCCGCGTCGCCTCGGCGGCCGGTACGAGCTGAGCCACGTGCTCGGCCGCGGTGGCATGGCCGAGGTCTACCTCGCGCACGACACCCGGCTCGGCCGTACCGTCGCCGTCAAGACCCTGCGCGCCGACCTGGCCCGAGACCCGTCCTTCCAGGCCCGGTTCCGGCGCGAGGCCCAGTCGGCCGCCTCGCTCAACCACCCGGCGATCGTCGCGGTCTACGACACCGGCGAGGACTACGTCGACAACATCTCCATCCCGTACATCGTGATGGAGTACGTGGACGGCTCGACCCTGCGCGAACTCCTGCACTCCGGCCGCAAGCTGCTGCCCGAGCGCACGCTGGAGATGACCATCGGCATCCTCCAGGCGCTGGAGTACTCGCACCGCGCCGGCATCGTCCACCGCGACATCAAGCCCGCCAACGTCATGCTCACCCGGACCGGCCAGGTCAAGGTCATGGACTTCGGCATCGCCCGCGCCATGGGCGACTCGGGCATGACGATGACCCAGACCGCGGCCGTCATCGGCACCGCCCAGTACCTCTCCCCGGAGCAGGCCAAGGGCGAGCAGGTCGACGCGCGCTCCGACCTCTACTCCGCGGGCTGCCTGCTGTACGAGCTGCTGTGCGTGCGGCCCCCGTTCATCGGCGACTCCCCTGTGGCGGTCGCCTACCAGCACGTCCGCGAAGAGCCCCAGCCGCCGTCGAACTTCGACCCCGAGATCACGCCCGAGATGGACGCGATCGTGCTGAAGGCGCTCGTCAAGGACCCCGACTACCGCTACCAGTCGGCCGACGAGATGCGCGCCGACATCGAGGCCTGCCTGGAGGGCCAGCCGGTCGCCGCCACCGCGGCGATGGGCGCGGCCGGCTACGGCTACCCCGACCCGAACCACGCGTACGGGCCGCAGGGCTACGAGCAGCCGACCACCGCCATGCGCCCGGCCGACGCCGGCCAGACGTCGATGCTGCCGCCGATGCCCCCGGGCGGCGACGGCGGCTACTACCCGGAGCAGGGCCCCGGCTACGACCAGGGCCACGGCCGCGGCAGGCAGCAGAAGAAGAGCCGCGCCTCGACGATCCTGCTCGTCACGGCGGGGATACTGGTGCTGGTCGGGGCGATCCTGATCGGCCGCTCCCTCTTCAGCGGCGGGGCCGACAACCGGCCCGCCGTGCCCAGGCTGATCGGCCAGACGTTCGACGCGGCGCAGCGGAGCGCCGACAACGTCGGCCTCAAGGTGGAGAAGGCGGGCGACGAGACCTGCGCGGACCAGCCCAAGGGCAACGTCTGCAAGCAGGACCCGGCCCCGGAGGCCCGGGTCGACGAGGGCACCGTGATCAAGCTGACGATCTCCGCCGGCGCTCCGCTCCAGTCCCTTCCCGATGTCCTCAACATGCCGTTCGAGGAGGCGGAGAAGGCGCTCAGGGACAAGAAGTTCCAGGTCGAGAAGAAGGTCCAGGAGTCCGACCGGACCCCCGGCACGGTCCTGGAGCAGAACCCGAAGCCCGGCTCGCAGGCCCAGCAGGGCTCGACGGTCACGCTGACCGTGGCCAAGGAGCCGGCCAAGTCCGCGATGCCGGACCTCCTGGGCAAGACCCGTGAGGACGCGATCAAGGCGCTCAACGCCGCGAAGCTGAAGCTGGGCAGCACGACCGAGGTCGACTCGCCGGGCGCCGCGCCGAAGACGATCGTCCAGCAGCAGTACCCGGCCGGGGAGCAGCTGGCCCCGGGGACGACGGTCAACGTGCAGATCAGCAAAGGAGCGCAGCCGACCCAGGTCCCGCCCCTCCCCGGACGGACCGTCGGACAGGCCAAGCAGGAGCTCGCGGCGCGGGGACTGACCTTCGGCCAGGTGCTGTCGGGCCCGACGGACGACAACGCGGTGGTCGTGCGCTCCGACCCGAACGCCGGGACGACCGTCCAGCCCGGCACGGTGGTGAACGTCTTCACGGTGCCCGGCGGCGGCCAGCAGGGCGGCAACAACGGCGGCTTCTTCGGAAGCCTGACCGGAGGCCGCTGACCGGAGGCCGACCGGCAACCGGCAACCGGCAACCGGCACCACGAGAGGCCCGGCTCCTCCCCCGCGGGAGGAGCCGGGCCTCTTGCGTGCCGGCCGGGGCCCGCCGCCTCAGCGCAGCTCGGCCGGGGGTGTCCGCTTCGCGTCGACCTTCTCGGTGCGCACCAGCTCGCCCCACACGACGTAGCGGTACTTCGACGTGTAGACGGGGGTGCAGGTCGTCAGGGTGATGTAGCGGCCCGGGGCCGTCCTGCCCGACTCCTTGGGCACCGGGGCGATGACGTCGACGTTGTACTTGGAGGTCTGCCGCAGCTCCGCGAACACCTTGTAGACGTACCAGGTGTCCCGCGTCTCGAAGACGATCGCGTCGCCCCTGCCGATCTTGTGGATGTCGTGGAACTTGGCGCCGTGCCCGTCGCGGTGCGCCGCCAGCGCGAAGTTTCCGGAGGCCTCCCAGGGCAGCGCCGACTTCACCGGTTCCGTGTAGTAGCCGGCGACGCCGTGGTTCAGCACCTCGGGCGACGTGCCCCGCTTGACGAGCACCTCGCCGCCGCCCATCGCCGGCACGTGCAGGAAGCCGACCCCGCCCTGCGTGTCCAGCGCGCCGGGCTCGGCGGGGGCGCCCGCCCCGGGGGCGCTCAGCCACTGGCGGCGGATCTCGTCGCCGCGGGAGGATGCCTGCCGGTCGGCGAGGACGTTGGTCCACCACAGCGAGTACGCCACGAACAGGCCGAGCACCAGGCCGACCGTGATCAGGAACTCGCCCAGCAGGCTCAGGAACCCGGCGAGCAGACTGCGGTTCCGGGGCGGCGCGGTAGGGGGCACTGCGGTTCGTCCTTCGGGCGGGAGAGCCGCTGCGGGCTCAGCGGGCGGCCAGCGCGGGCGGAGCGCCCTGGCCGCGGGGGCGTTCGTCGACCATCCTGCCCCATACGATCAGGCGGTAGGTGCTGGTGAACTCGGGCGTGCAGGTCGTGAGCGTGATGTACCGGCCGGGGGCGGTGAACCCGGAGCCCTCCGGCACCGGTTTGAGCACGGCCACGTTGGTCGGCGGCGTCTGCGGCAGCACCGAGGCCATCTCGTACGTGTAGTACGCATCCCGGGTCTCGACCACGATGGGATCGCCCGGCACCAGCCGGTTGATGAAGCGGAACGGCTCCCCGTGGGTGTTGCGGTGGCCCGCCACCGCGAAGTTGCCCTCCTTGTCCGAGGGCATCGCTGTCTTCAGCCCGCCGTCCGCGTAGTGCCCGACCATGCCGCGGTCCAGCACCTTGGCCTTGCTGGTGCCTTCGGCCACGGGCACCTTCACGTCCAGTTTCGGGATGTGGAGGATCGCGAAGCCCTGGCCCGGCTCGAAGGCGGCCGGGGGCGGGGCGGCGTCCCCCTCGGGCTGCCGCTCCCAGGTCTGGAGCAGCGAGCCGGCGGCCCCGTCGGCCGTGCGCTGCGCGAGCACGTTGGTGTACCAGAGCTGGTAGGCCACAAACAGCAGCATCACCAGTCCCGTGGTGATCAGCAGTTCGCCCGCCAGGCGGCTCAGGACGACCACAGGGCCGCCCGAGGCGGGCCGCTTGCGCCTCCGCCCGCCCCCGCGCCTGCGGGCCCGTCTGGCGGCCTGCTGGGCGGCCCTGCGCCGCGCGGCCCGGCCCTCCGTGGAGGCGGACGGCGCGAGCGAGGTCACGCGACGGCCTTGCCCACCACCGGGGCCAGCCCCGCGGAGCGCTCGACGGCGCCCTCGTCGCCGCAGCGGACGAGCCAGTTGGCGAGCATCCGGTGGCCCCACTCGGTGAGCACCGACTCGGGGTGGAACTGCACGCCCTCGACGTCGTGCTCGCGGTGGCGCAGGCCCATGATGATGCCGTCCTCGGTCCGCGCCGTGACCTCCAGCACGTCCGGCAGGGTCTGCGGCTCGGCCGCGAGCGAGTGGTAGCGGGTCGCGGTGAAGGGCGAGGGGAGCCCGCGGAAGACGCCGAGACCCTCGTGGACCACCGGGGAGGTCTTGCCGTGCAGCAGCTCGGGCGCGCGGCCGACGACGCCGCCGTACGCGACGGCCATGGACTGCATGCCGAGGCAGACGCCGAAGACGGGGACGCCGGCGGCGGCGCAGTGGCGGACCATGTCGACGCAGACGCCCGCCTCCTCGGGGGTGCCCGGCCCCGGCGAGAGGAGCACGCCGTCGAAGCCGTCCTGGGCGTGGGCGGGGGCGACCTCGTCGTTGCGCAGCACCTCGCACTCGGCGCCGAGCTGGTACAGGTACTGGACCAGGTTGAAGACAAAGCTGTCGTAGTTGTCCACGACCAGAATGCGCGCGCTCACGGAGTGGCTCCCGATCCCTCGTCCACCGTTACGTCGTTGAACGGAAGGAGCGGCTCGGCCCACGGGAAGACGTACTGGAACAGCACGTAGACCACCGCGAGGACGAGTACGAGGGAGATCAGCGCGCGCACCCACGCGTTGCCCGGCAGATGCCGCCAGATCCAGCCGTACATCCCGTCCGCGTCCCTTTCGCTCTCGCACCGCGGGGGCGGTACGCACACAGGGTAAAGCCAGCAGCGCGCCGGGGAGGCCCGGCCGCCGGATCCCCTCCGGGGCCCGGCGGGGCGGGCCGCCGGCGGGTCAGGGGGTGCTCGGCGCGGAGGAGGCGTCGGCCGGCTTGGCGTGGTGGAGGTCGACGGTGCCGGCGTAGCCGGGGAGCTTCAGCTCCCTGTGCTCGTCGACCTTCCAGCCGAGCCCGTACGCGGCGACGTACATCTGGTAGTTCTGCAGCGCCGGGGAGGCGGCGAGCGCCCGGCGGAGCGCGGCGGGGTCGCCGACGGCGCTGACCTTGTAGGGCGGCGAGTAGACGCGGCCCTGGAGGATCAGGGTGTTGCCGACGCAGCGCACGGCACTGGTGGAGATCAGCCGCTGGTCCATGACCTGGATGCCCTGGGCGCCGCCCTGCCAGAGGGCGTTCACGACGGCCTGGAGGTCCTGCTGGTGGATGACCAGGTCGTTCGGCTGCGGCTCGGGGACGTTGGGGATGCGGGCGGTGGCGTTCGGCGGGGCGTCGTTGAGGGTGACGGTGAGGCCCTTGCCGGACAGCTCCTCCAGGCCGGCGGTGGCGCGCAGGGCGGCCAGCTTGGCGTCCTCGGCACGGGTGCTGTTGTCGTCGCGGTCGGCGAGGGCCTCGACGCGGCCGCGGGCGGCCGCGGTGGACTGCTCCAGCAGCGCGTTGTCCTGGCTGCGCTCGCGGATGAGGTCGGAGAGCCGCAGGAGCGAGGCGTCCGTGCGGATGTTCGTACCCTTGGAGGTGTTGAAGCTGGTGACGAAGATCAGCCCGGCCAGGGCGAAGACGGCGGCCGTGAGCAGCCGGACCGCCCGGAACCGGCGACGGGGACCCGCGGAGGAGTCGGCGGAATTGCTCAACGTACCCTTCTCCTTCGACGCCACAGGTCCACTACGCTAACGGACGCCCGGGGCGGGCAGGTCCCCAGCGCATCGACAGGAGAGCCCCTCGTGCCGAAGTCACGTATCCGCAAGAAGGACGAGTTCACCCCGCCGCCGGTGAAGGCGCAGCCGATCAAGCTGACGAACCGGAGCTGGGTGGCCCCGGTCATGCTGGCGTTCTTCCTGATCGGCCTGGCGTGGATCGTCGTCTTCTACGTGAGCGAGACCCAGCTGCCGGTCGAGTCCCTCGGCAACTGGAACATCGTGGTCGGATTCGGATTCATCGCGGCCGGATTCGGCGTCTCCACGCAGTGGAAGTAGGCGGGTCGCGGGGACCGGGCGGCTGAGCACGCCGACCGCCCGCCCCGCAAGTTCTCCCCATGAGTTATCCACAGCGTCATCCACACCTGAGGAAAAGGCAGAAGATCTGTGGATAACCTTGTGGAGTGTTGACGCCGGTGTGATCAGGTGAGTTCCGCCGTCCGGACCAGCACCACCCCCGCGACCAGCAGGAACACCGCCCCGCAGGCACCCCACTGGATGAGGGTGCGCTTTCCCCCGCCGGCGGGCCGGATCATGGCCGCCCCGAGCAGCAGGCCCGTGGCCAGGCCGCCCACATGCGCCTGCCAGGACACGTCCAGCCGACCGCCGTACGGCGCGAACGTCAGCACCAGCATCAGCACGAGCATGACCACGACCGGGCGCATGTCCTGGCGCGTACGCCGCACCAGCACCACGGTCGCCCCCAGCAGCCCGAACACCGCGCCGGAGGCGCCGAGCGTCGGCGTGTTCGGCGCGGTCAGCAGGTACACCACGGCGCTCCCGCCCAGCCCCGACAGCAGGTACAGGGCCAGGAAGCGGGCCCGGCCGAGCACGGCCTCCAGGGGGCCGCCGAGGAACCACAGGGCGAGCATGTTGCCCGCGATGTGCCACCACTCCACATGCAGGAACACCGAGGTCAGCAGCCGGTGGTACTCCCCGGTGGCCACGCCCTGCACGGGGCCGCCCCAGAACTGCACGTACAGGCCGAGCAGCTCCAGCTGCACGGCCAGCCCGGGCACGGCCATGGCCGCGAGGAAGAACGCGGCGTTCAGCCCGATGAGGACCTTGGTGACGAGGTGGGGGTCGGCCTGGACCCGGCCGCCCGCCAGCGTCCGCGGGGCGTTCGCCCCCGGGCGGTGCCCGGTGCCGGAGCCGCCCCGCACGCAGTCCGGGCACTGGAAGCCCACGGCTGCGCTGATCATGCAGTCCGGGCAGATGGGCCGCTCGCAGCGGGTGCAGCGGATGGCCGTGTCGCGGTCCGGGTGGCGGTAGCAGCCCGGCAGACGGTCGGTGTCCATCGGTCCCCTCGGTCAGCGGCGGGGCACGGCGCGCCCCGCCGGTCCGGTATGCCATCAGGACGGACGGGCGGGGCGGAAGGTTCCCGGCCCGGCGTCAGCGCCGCTCGACCACCACGGACCGGATGACGACGTCCTCCAGGGGCCGCTCGGTGCGCGGGTTGGTCGGCAGCCCGGCGATGGCGTCGACGACCTTCCGGCCGGCCGGGCCCGCCACCTCCCCGAAGATCGTGTGCTTGCGCGTGAGCCAGGCGGTGGGGGCGACGGTGATGAAGAACTGGGAGCCGTTGGTGCCCGGCCCGGCGTTCGCCATGGCCAGCAGGTACGGCTTGGTGAAGGCCAGGTCGGGGTGGAACTCGTCGGCGAACTGGTAGCCGGGGCCGCCGGTGCCGTTCCCCAGCGGGTCGCCGCCCTGGATCATGAAGCCGCTGATGACGCGGTGGAAGACGGTGCCGTCGTACAGCGGGTCCGTCGTCTTCTGGCCGTCGGTGGGGCGGGTCCACTCGCGCGCGCCCGTGGCGAGCTCCACGAAGTTCCGGACGGTCTTCGGGGCGAAGTTCTCCAGCAGCTCGACCTCGATGTCGCCGTGGCTGGTCTTCAGGGTGGCGTAGAGCTTGTCGGCCACGGGTCTGCCTTCCTAGTCGGCACTGTCGGTTCCCGATCCTCCCACGGAGGGCGGTACGAAACGGAAATCGCCCACCCGGATGCCCTGTCGTGCATGCCGCCCGACCGCAACCCAGGCATGATCCGACAAAGGGTGGAAAGGTGAACTGTGTCCGCCACCGATGAGGAGGATCACGTGACCCGCAAGGACAGCGTGCGCCTGTGCGCCGACAGCGCCAGGGACACCATGAGGCACGCAGCGGAAGTGGTGGCGCCGTACGCAGAGACCGCCAAGGAGGCGGCGGTCCACTACGCGCACGAGGCGAACGACCGGCTCGCGCCGCTGGTGGCCCACACGGCCCACCAGGCCTCGCGGCAGGCGCGCACGGCGTACGAGTGCCATCTGCACCCGCGGCTGAAGGCCGCCCGCACGCATGTGCCGCCGAACGTCGACCGGGCCGCCGTGCAGGCCGTGCACGAGACGCGCCGCATGGCCCGGCAGGCCGCCGACTACGCGGGGCCCCGGCTGGAGCACGCCATCGCGGCGGGCCGCCCGGTGGCCGAGGAGGCCGCGTCGCGGTCCGTGGCGACGCTGGCGGCGCTGCGCGGCCAGGTGTCGGCGCAGGAGGTGCAGCGGCTGATCCGGCGCCACGAGCGGCGGGCCCGCACGGGCCGCGCGCTCAAGGGCCTGGCGGTGGCCGCGGCCGTGGCCGGCGCCGCGTACGCCGCCTGGCGCTGGTGGGACCGGCAGTCGAGCCCCGACTGGCTGGTCGAGCCGCCCGCGGCGACCGAGCTGTCCTCCCGCCAGGACGCCCCGGCCAGCTTCGACGACGAACTCGCCGACAAGGAGCGCGAGGCCTCCGAGGAGGAGTAGCCGCCGCAGCGGCACATGCGTGCGCGGGGCCCGGATCCGGTGGATCCGGGCCCCGCGCACGCTCCCCGCGGACGCGTGCCGCCGGCTCAGCCCGGCAGGGTGAGCACCTGGCCGGGGTGGACCAGGTGCGGGTCGGCGCCGACGACCCCGCGGTTCATCGCGTACAGCTCCCGCCAGCGGGCCTCGTTGCCGAGCTCCCGGCGGGCGATCAGCATCAGCGTGTCGCCCTTGCGGACGGTGTACGTGCGCCTGGCGGCGCCGGCGGGCGCGGGCTTCGGCGCGGGGGCCGCCGGGACGGCCTTGTGCGCGGCCGAGGACGGCGTCGGCGTGTGCGGCGGCGGGCCCGCCGCCGCGGGGCGCTGCGGCGCCGCGGCCTCCGGCGGGCCCGGAGCGGCCTTCGGCGGGGCCGCAGCGGCCATCCGCTCGGCGGCGGCGCGCGTCGCGTTGACCGCGTCGGTGTACGTCGCCGCGTAGTCGGCGGCCGGGGCCCCGGCGGCCTTCCGTGCAGCGGCCTGCTTCTTCTTCTCGGACTTCAGGAAGTCGAAGAGTCCCATGTCCATGCGCCTCCGGCGTGGTCTCGCCCCCCCCGGGCTCGGTGCCTGCTCCCCACTGTCGGCCAGGTGCCTCCCCGGGGCCCCCGTGGCCGACCCGTCCGGGGGACGCCCGGCGCCCGGACCGGCGGCTACCCCAGGTCGGCGATGTCCACCGACTGCTCCGGCGGCGGGGTCCGGGCCGGCACGGGGACGCCGTAGTCGCGGAAGTCGGCCCGCGCGCTCCGCCCGTCCTCGCGCCCTTCGAGGCGCAGCAGGCGGGGCTCGCCCTCGGTGGCGACGTAGAAGGTGGCCGTGTCGCCGCCGCGGGTCCCGGTGACCGTGGCCGCCGGGGTGCCGTCGACGGTCGCGGGGCCGCCCTTCCGCAGGTTCCCCGCGGCCATCCGCGAGGCGTACGCGCGCTGGAAGTCCTTCAGGTCGCAGACGTCGGTGAGCCTGCGCAGCAGGACGTCGTCGGACGTGCCGTGCAGCCAGCGGCCGTCGATCAGGGCGGCGGCGCCGTCCGCCGCGGGGGCCGGCACCTGGGACCGGAGGAAGGCGCCGTCCGGCTTCACCCAGATGTCCCGGCCGCGTTTGACGATCTCGGCGCGGCCGCCGCCGCGCGGCAGGGACACCGATCCGGCGCAGTTGCCGTCCACGTCGAAGCGGAGGTCGAGGGTGGTCGCCCCCCTCTCCCCGTCGGCGTGCGCCACCATGTGCACGGAGCGGGCCTCCGCCAGCTCCGCCCGGGCCCTGTCGACGATCGCGCGGGCGCTGTCGTCCTCGATGCCGTTGCCCGCGGGGGCCAGGCCCGTGAGCAGCGCGGCCGAGCAGCCGGCGGCCAGTGCGGCGGCCGCCTTGGGGAACCGGGTCATCCCTTCACCTCCGCAGGGGAGCGCCCCCCGCCCAGCGTAGGCCCGCCGACAGGACCGCGCACATGCGAAAGAGGCCCCCTGGCCTGCGTGTTCGCAGGTCAGGGGGCCTCTCTTCCGGTGGAGCTTAGGAGATTCGAACTCCTGACATCTGCCTTGCAAAGGCAGCGCTCTACCAACTGAGCTAAAGCCCCGGAACGCGGACGCGACCATCCCTCGGCAGAGGAGTGGCCGTTCCGCACAACAGAGTACCGGGTTCTCGGCCGCATCCCGCAAAATAACGGGGACTCCCCACGTGCGACCACTCTCCGTAAGATGCTCGGCGAGGTTCGCACCAGCGAAGGGGAGTAGGACGAGTGGACGCAGTTCAGCAAGAGGCCACGGCCAGAGCCAGGGAGCTCCAGCGCAGCTGGTACGGCGAGCCCCTCGGTGCCCTCTTCCGCCGGCTCATAGACGACCTCGGCTTGAACCAGGCCCGCCTCGCTGCCGTCCTCGGCCTGTCGGCGCCCATGCTGTCCCAGCTGATGAGCGGACAGCGCGCCAAGATCGGCAACCCTGCGGTGGTGCAGCGGGTGCAGGCCCTCCAGGACCTCGCGAGCCAGGTGGCGGACGGCAGCGTCAGCGCCGCCGAGGCCACCGACCGCATGGACGAGATCAAGCGGACCCAGGGCGGCTCCGTCCTGAGCAGCAGCACCCAGAACAGCACCGGCTCGGGCGCCCCGACGGTCAAGCGCGTCGTCCGCGAGATCCAGTCCCTGCTGCGGTCGGTCTCCGCCGCCGGCGACATACTCGACGCCGCGAACAGCCTCGCGCCGAGCCACCCGGAGCTCGCCGAGTTCCTCCGGGTGTACGGCGCCGGCCGCACGGCGGACGCCGTCGCGCACTACGAGGCGCACCAGAACTGACGCGTCCGGGCGCGGACGGAGGGCAACGGGGGATGCACAGTCATGGGTGAGGTCTTCGCCGGCCGGTACGAGCTGGCCGACCCGATCGGCCGGGGCGGCATGGGCGCCGTCTGGCGGGCCTGGGACCACCGGCGGCGCCGGTACGTCGCCGCCAAGGTCCTCCAGCAGGGCGACGCCCACACCCTGCTGCGTTTCGTGCGCGAGCAGGCCCTGCGGATCGACCACCCGAACGTGCTGGCCCCGGCCAGCTGGGCGGCGGACGACGACAAGGTCCTCTTCACGATGGACCTCGTCGGCGGCGGCTCGCTCGCCCACCTGATCGGCGACTACGGCCCGCTGCCGCCCCGCTTCGTCTGCACGCTCCTCGACCAGCTCCTCGCGGGGCTGGCCGCGGTGCACGCGGAGGGCGTCGTCCACCGCGACATCAAGCCCGCCAACATCCTGCTGGAGGCGACCGGGACCGGCCGGCCGCACCTGCGGCTGTCCGACTTCGGCATCTCGATGCGCAAGGGCGAGCCCCGGCTCACCGAGACCGACTACGTGGTGGGCACCCCCGGCTACTTCGCACCCGAGCAACTCCTCGGCGCCGAGCCCGACTTCCCCGCGGACCTGTTCGCCGTCGGACTGGTCGCGCTGTACCTGCTCCAGGGCAGCAGGCCCGACTCCCGCGCCCTCGTGGAGCACTTCCGCGCCCACGGCACCCCGGACGCCCCCGGGGGCGTGCCCGCGCCGCTGTGGGACGTCGTCGCGAACCTCCTCCAGCCCGACCCGCAGAGCCGTTTCAAGACCGCCACCGGAGTCCGCCGGGCCCTCGCCGAGGCAGTGGAGCTGCTGCCGCCGGACCCGCCGGAAGCGGCCGACGTGGAGGTCTTCGACCAGCTGGGCCCGCTGCCGCCGGGCTTCGGCCCGCAGGGACCCCTGAGGGCGGCGGGCGGCGGCCCGGACCCCCGGAGCGCGGCGGCGGTGGCCCCGCCTGCGGCCCCTTCACCCCCGGCCGGCGTGCCGACGGCCGGGGCGGGGGCCGGCGAGCCGACCCGTACGGACCCCAGGGCGGCCGCGCCCGCACCGGCATGGACGCCCGCGGCCGCACCGGCTGCCGTGCCCGCCCGGGCGGCCGTGCCCGCCTCGGCTGCCGCGGCCGCCGCGGCCGTCCCCCGGGACTCCTCCACGACGGACAGCTTCCGCCTGGCCCCGCCGGTCCACGCCGCACCGCAGCCCGCCCCGTCGGCGCCGGGCCCGGCCGCTGCCGCCCTGCCCGAGCCGGCCGGCCGCGGCCGCGTCGCCCCGCCGTCGAAGGCGGCCGCCGCGGCGCTCCTCGCGGCCGCGCTGCTGTGCTTCGCCGTCGGCGTCTGGGCGCTGGCCCAGGCCTGAGGCCGGCCGCGGGCCGCTCCGCGGCCCGGGCCCGTCAGCCGGTGCGCCCGCGCCGGGCCAGCAGCAGCCAGCCGCCCAGGACGAGCAGGAGCAGCGTCCCGGTGCCGAAGCCGCCCGCCGCGACGGCGCCCATGGTCGCCCGCCGGTCCGCGGCCCGGACCGCCTCCGGCTCCGTCAGGCCCTCCCGGGCCGCCGCGAGGTCCGCGTCGTCGACGCCGAACCCGGACGGCGCCAGGCCCTCCGCGTACGGGGGCGGGGCCGCCGCCTTGCCCTGCACGGTCAGCCGCAGCGTCAGCGGCACGGGGACGGCGTCCTCGGTGAACTCGCCGACCTTCTCCCCGAGCGTGACCGCCAGGTAGTACCAGCCGGCGACCCGGGCCCCGGCCGCCTCCGCCTTGTTCGCGAACCGGTTCTCGTAGGCGACCGGCGCCGCGGGCGGGAGGGTGAGGGCCGCCTGCTTGCCGTCGTAGCCGGTGTCCTTGTCCGCGAGCACGCTGCGGTACGGCGTGTACAGGGTGACGCCGAGCCCCGTCGAGGCGGAGGCGTAGTCCTTCGTCAGCCTGGCCCCGGCGAGTTCGGCGCCGACCGACAGCTGCTGGCCCCAGTCCAGCGGCACCCGGTAGAAGCGCGTCTGGCCGGGCCTCAGGCCGTCCCGCCATACGCCGGTGCGCAGCGCGCGGGCGTCGTTGAAGCCGGTGCCGCCCTCGCGGGGCACCGGCTCGGACGCCGGCGGCTGCGGCGGGTCGGACGGCCATCCGCTGGGGGCGGCCGCGGGGGCGCTGCCGGTCTTCAGGCCGGGTTCGCGGGTGACGCTGAGCTCGACGGGCCAGGGTGACCGGTCGGAGTTCTTCGAGGCCTCCCGGGTGACCTTCACGTAGTAGACGCCGGCCTGCTGGCAGTCGCCGTCCTCCTGGAGCCGGCGCACCGCCGCGGCGCCGATGGGCCGGGCACCGAGGCCGTAGCCGAAGGTGGTCCGGCCGGGGCTGCCCGGGCAGGAGCGCCCGCCGGTGGTCATCACCGTGACCTCCAGGCCGTCGCTGCCGGAGTCGATCCTGGCGCCCGGGCTCGGCACCAGGACGGCGGAGACGTACACGTGGGACGTGTCGTCGAGGTTCAGCCGGTAGAAGCGGCTGCCGGGGGCGAGGCTGTCGCCGTACACGGCGCCCGGCTCCAGGGCGGGGGCGTCGGCCGAGGACTCCGCGCCCCGCACCTGGCGCGCCCCGTCGGCCGTCCGGTACGCCGGCAGCGGCTCCGCGGCCGCGTACGCGGTGCCCGGCGGTACCGCCGCGGCCAGGCCCAGGGCCGCGGCCGCCGCCGACAGCGTCCTGCGCAGCCGGTCCATCACACCCACCCCCGACTTTGCCAAAGCAAGCCAAATCTTTGCATAGCGGAATAATTCGTCACAGAACAGCACGAAGCCCCGGCCGCAAGGGCAGCCGGGGCTTCGTGGATCGGCCTTCGGGTCTCACACGCCGGAACCGGAGGGCACGGAGTCGGTTGCCTCCGTCCACAGGTCCTGCTCGGCGCGGTCCGCCTGGATCTGGCGGTACACGAGGAGACCGCCGATGGCGGCCAGTGCGACCAGGAGCAGCTTCTTCACCGCGCGACCTCGTCTTTCGTCGTCGTTGGGGGTACCTCTGGCCGCCCACAATACACACCGATCGATACCGTTCGGTGACCTGGGAGGCCCCGTACGGCCGAACGACGAAGACCCCCGGGCCTTCCGGCCTGGGGGTCTTCGACACTGTGGGGCTAACAGGATTTGAACCTGTGGCCTCATCCTTATCAGGGATGCGCTCTAACCAACTGAGCTATAGCCCCTCCGCGCTGCGCGCTGACTCCTGAAGATTAGCGCACAGACGCTGGAGTTCCCAAATCGCTGATCAGGGCCCTACTCGTCCTCGGCGAGCGTGAGCTCCACACCGCCGACGAAGCCCGCCGACAGGTTGTAGATGAACGCGCCCAGCGTCGCGAGCGCCGTCGCGAGCACGACGTCGATCACGGCGATGACCGAGGTGAAGACCAGCACCCGCGGCAGCGACATGAACGCCTGGAGGTCGAAGCCGTTGCTCTCGCTGGAGCCGGTCGCCTCGCTGATGGTGCTGCCCACGGTCGAGAAGACGCCCATGGCGTCCATGACCATCCACAGCACCGCCGCCGCGACGACCGTGCACACGCCGAGCGCGATCGACAGCAGGAAGCTGACCTTCATCACCGACCACGGGTCGGCCTTGGCCACCCGCAGCCGCGCCTTGCGCGTCCTGGGCGTCGTACGCACCCCCGGGCGCGGCGCGCGCTGCGAGGCCCCGCCGCGGGCCGCGCCGGGGCCCGAGGGGGCCTCGTACGCCTGCGGCGGGTGGTACGGCTGGGGCTTCTGCTGCTGGGGCTTCTGCTGCGCCCGGGGCTGCTTGCCGGCCTTCTCCTGCTTCGGCTGCTGCTTGGACCCGGACTTCGCACCGCGCTCGTCCGTCACGGTCGTCGCCCCGCCCTCGGCGTCCGCGGCCCCGGCCCGGGAGTCCGCGGCGGGGCCACGGGCACCGTCCTCCCCAGTCTTGGCCGGTCCGGCGCCCGTGGCTCCACTCACGACTTACTCCTCGTGCTCCCCGGCCGGAGGCTGTGCGCCCCCGGCTGCCTCGGCGGCCTGTGATTCGGCGGCCTCGGTCTCCTCGACCTCGTCAGCATCCTGACCCGCCTCGGCGTTCCGCGCGATACCTACCACGGCATCCCGCTTGCCCAGATTGATCAGCTGGACGCCCATGGTGTCACGGCCCGTCTCCCTGACTTCGCTGACTCGCGTACGGATCACACCACCGCCGAGCGTGATGGCGAGGATCTCGTCCGTCTCGTCGACCACGAGCGCCCCGACGAGCGAACCGCGGTCTTCCACGATCTTCGCAGCCTTGATGCCGAGACCGCCACGCCCCTGCACGCGGTATTCGTCCACCGGGGTCCGCTTCGCGTAGCCGCCGTCGGTCGCGGTGAAGACGTACGTACCGGGCCGGACCACGCTCATCGAGAGCAGCTCGTCGCCCTCGCGGAAGCTCATGCCCTTCACGCCGGAGGTGGCGCGGCCCATCGGGCGCAGCGCGTCGTCGGTCGCCGTGAAGCGGATCGACTGCGCCTTCTTGCTGATCAGCAGCAGGTCGTCCTCGGCGGAGACCAGCTCGGCGCCGATCAGCTCGTCGCCGCTGCCGTCCTCGCGGTCGCGCAGGTTGATGGCGATGACGCCGCCCGAGCGCGGGGAGTCGTAGTCCTTGAGCGGGGTCTTCTTCACCAGGCCGGCCTTGGTGGCCAGGATCAGGTAGGGCGCGGCCTCGTAGTCGCGGATCGCGAGGATCTGCGCGATCTGCTCGTCCGGCTGGAACGCCAGCAGGTTGGCCACGTGCTGGCCGCGGGCGTCGCGCCCGGCGTCCGGCAGCTCGTAGGCCTTGGCGCGGTAGACGCGGCCCTTGTTGGTGAAGAACAGCAGCCAGTGGTGGGTGGTGGACACGAAGAAGTGGTCGACGATGTCGTCCTGCTTCAGCTTCGTGCCGCGCACGCCCTTGCCGCCGCGCTTCTGCGAGCGGTAGTCCTCGGTCTTGGTCCGCTTGACGTAGCCGCCGTTGGTGATGGTGACGACGATGTCCTCTTCGGCGATCAGGTCCTCGATGGACATGTCGCCGTCGAACGGCACCAGCTTCGAGCGGCGGTCGTCGCCGAACTTGTCGACGATCGCGGCCAGCTCCTCGCTGACGATCGCGCGCTGCTTCTCGGGGGAGGCCAGGATCGCGTTGTACTCGTTGATCTTCGCCTGGAGCTCGTCGTGCTCGGCGACGATCTTCTGGCGCTCCAGGGCGGCCAGGCGGCGCAGCTGCATCTCGAGGATGGCGTTGGCCTGGATCTCGTCGATCGAGAGGAGGCCCATCAGGCCCTCGCGGGCGACCTCGACCGTGTCGCTGCGCCGGATGAGGGCGATGACCTCGTCGATGGCGTCGAGCGCGGCCAGCAGGCCGCGCAGGATGTGCGCCCGCTCCTCCGCCTTGCGCAGGCGGAAGCGGGTCCGCCGGACGATGACCTCGACCTGGTGGTGCACCCAGTGGCGGATGAACGCGTCCAGCGACAGGGTCCGCGGCACGCCGTCGACCAGCGCCAGCATGTTCGCGCCGAAGTTGGTCTGCAGGTCGGTGTGCTTGTACAGGTTGTTCAGGACGACCTTGGCGACGGCGTCGCGCTTGAGCACGATCACCAGGCGCTGGCCGGTCCGGGAGGACGTCTCGTCGCGGACGTCGGCGATGCCGCCGATCCTGCCGTCCTTGACGAGGTCGGCGATCTTCTGCGCCAGGTTGTCCGGGTTGACCTGGTACGGGAGCTCGGTGACCACCAGGCACTGGCGGTTCTGGATCTCCTCGACCGCGACGACGGCCCGCATGGTGATGGAGCCGCGGCCGGTGCGGTACGCCTCCTCGATGCCCTTGCGGCCCACGACGAGCGCGCCGGTCGGGAAGTCGGGGCCCTTGATGCGCTCCATGAGCGCGTCGAGCAGCTCCTCGTGCGGGGCCTCCGGGTTGGCCAGGTACCACTGGGCGCCCTCGGCGACCTCGCGCAGGTTGTGCGGCGGGATGTTGGTCGCCATGCCGACCGCGATGCCGGCGGAGCCGTTGACCAGGAGGTTCGGGAAGCGCGCCGGCAGGACCGTCGGCTCCTGGTTGCGGCCGTCGTAGTTGTCCGTGAAGTCGACGGTCTCCTCGTCGATGTCGCGGACCATCTCCATCGACAGCGGCGCCATCTTGCACTCGGTGTAGCGCATGGCGGCGGCCGGGTCGTTGCCCGGAGAGCCGAAGTTGCCGTTCGAGTCGACGAGCGGCATGCGCATCGACCACGGCTGGGCCAGGCGGACCAGGGCGTCGTAGATCGAGGAGTCGCCGTGCGGGTGGTAGGTGCCCATGACGTCGCCGACGACGCGGGCGCACTTGTAGAAGCCCTTCTCGGGCCGGTAGCCGCCGTCGTACATCGCGTACAGCACGCGGCGGTGCACCGGCTTGAGGCCGTCGCGCACGTCCGGCAGGGCGCGCGAGACGATGACGGACATCGCGTAGTCGAGGTAGGAGCGCTGCATCTCCGTCTCGAGCCCGACGGGCTCGATGCGCAGCTGCGGCTCGTCCTCCGCGGGGTTCTCGGCGGTGGGGGTGGTTTCGTCGGCCATTGCTGGTCAGAAATCCTTTCGGGCGGCCGTTTGAGAGCCGACTCAGATGTCGAGGAAGCGGACGTCCTTGGCATTGCGCTGGATGAAGGAGCGCCGGGCCTCGACGTCCTCGCCCATCAGCACGGAGAACAGGTCGTCGGCCTGGGCGGCGTCGTCCAGGGTGACCTGGCCGAGCACGCGGTGGTCGACGTCCATGGTGGTGACGCGCAGCTCCTCGGCGTTCATCTCGCCCAGACCCTTGAAGCGCTGGATCGAGTCCTCCCTGATCCGCTTGCCGTTCTGCTTGCCCAGCTCGACGAGCGCGTCGCGCTCCTTGTCGGAGTACGCGTACTCGAAGTCGTCCCGACCCCACTTGATCTTGTAGAGCGGCGGGCGGGAGAGGTACACGTGGCCGGCCTCGACCAGCGGGCGCATGAAGCGGAAGAGGAAGGTCAGCAGCAGGGTGTTGATGTGCTGGCCGTCGACGTCGGCGTCCGCCATCAGAATGATCTTGTGGTAGCGGAGCTTCTCGATGTCGAAGTCCTCGTGGACGCCGGTGCCGAAGGCGCTGATGAGGGCCTGGACCTCGGTGTTCTGGAGGATCTTGTCGATACGGGCCTTCTCGACGTTCAGGATCTTGCCGCGGATCGGCAGGATGGCCTGGTACATCGGGTTGCGGCCGGACTTGGCCGAGCCGCCCGCGGAGTCGCCCTCGACGATGAAGATCTCGCACTTCGTCGGGTCGTTGGACTGGCAGTCGGAGAGCTTGCCGGGCAGCGAGGCGCTCTCCAGCAGGCCTTTGCGGCGCGTCAGGTCGCGGGCCTTGCGGGCCGCGACGCGGGCCGTGGCGGCCTGGATCGCCTTGCGGACGATGTCCGCGGCCTCGTTGGGGTTGCGGTCGAACCAGTCGCTGAGGTGCTCGTGGACGACCTTCTGCACGAAGGTCTTCGCCTCCGTGTTGCCCAGCTTGGTCTTCGTCTGGCCCTCGAACTGCGGCTCGCCCAGCTTGACCGAGATGATCGCGGTCAGGCCCTCGCGGATGTCCTCGCCGGCGAGGTTGTCGTCCTTCTCGCGCAGCAGCTTCTTGTCGCGCGCGTAGCGGTTGACCAGGCCGGTGAGGGCCGCGCGGAAGCCCTCCTCGTGGGTTCCGCCCTCGTGCGTGTGGATCGTGTTCGCGAAGGAGTACACGCCCTCGGTGTACTGCGAGTTCCACTGCATCGCGATCTCGACCGAGAGCATCCGCTCCCTGTCCTCCGACTCGACGGAGATGACCGTCGGGTGGATGAGCTCGCCCTTGCGCGAGTTCAGGTACTTCACGAAGTCGACGATACCGCCCTCGTAGTAGTACCGGACCGTGCGGGCCTGCGGCTCCTCGGTCTCCTCGGCCGTCTCGGCGCCGACGGTGGCCTTGGCCGACTCCCGCTCGTCGGTCAGGCTGATGGTCAGGCCCTTGTTGAGGAAGGCCATCTCCTGGAAGCGGCGCGAGAGCGTCTCGAAGGAGTACTCGGTCGTCTCGAAGATGTCGCCGTCGGCCCAGAACGTGACCGAGGTGCCGTGCTCGCCGGTCTCCTCGTTCTTCGCGAGGGGGGCCGTGGGGACGCCCAGCTTGTAGTCCTGGGTGAAGCGGTGGCCGTCCCGCTTGACCTCGACCGCGACCTTCGTCGACAGCGCGTTGACGACGGACACGCCGACGCCGTGCAGACCGCCGGAGACGGCGTAGCCCCCGCCGCCGAACTTGCCGCCCGCGTGCAGGACGGTCAGCACGACCTCGACGGCCGGCTTGCCCTCCGACGGGACGATGTCGACGGGGATGCCGCGGCCGTTGTCGACCACGCGCACGCCGCCGTCGGCGAGGATCGTCACGTCGATGGTGTCCGCGTGGCCCGCGAGGGCCTCGTCGACGGAGTTGTCGACGACCTCGTACACGAGGTGGTGCAGACCGCGCTCGCCGGTCGAGCCGATGTACATGCCGGGCCGCTTGCGCACTGCGTCCAGGCCCTCCAGGACCTGGATCGCGGAGGCGTCGTACGAGGAGGTGACCTCCCCGTTCTCGCCGGCTGTGGACTGGTTGTCGTTGAGGTTGCCGGAATCGGCCACGAAGCGCCCTTTCTGGCACAGCACAGGCCGGACTCCGGGCCGGCGTGCGTGCCGGCGTGGAGCGGCTGCGTCGATCTGCGTTGTCAGCGTTTGTCAGCGTGTTCCCGCAACCGGGCGGGATTTGCTCCAGTCTACCGGTACCACGGACATCGATGGGGGTTTGCCGGTACCTGAGTACGCATGTGCCGCCCTGAACCTCCTCTCTCCGACTCCCCATATCCGGACCGGGGCTCAAAGAGGCTCACGCGGGCGTCCAGCGCTTCGGGCTGTCAAGCTCTCATCACCGTGAGGGACGCCACGGGGGCGGGCGGGTCCGACGGCCGTGCGGAGGCGCCTGCGGACCCGTGGGAAAGGCGCCGCGGAAGGGGCCACCGGGGCCGCGGGTGCAGGTGGGAGGGGGAGGGAGAAGGGGAGCGGACGCGGCGGAGCCGCGGTGGGGCGCGGGCGGCCCGGGGCCCCGCCGCACGGGCGGGCCGTCAGCCGTAGGTGTCGCCCGGGCCCGAGCTGCCGGGAGCCCGCCAGGGCCCGTACGGCTTGGGGCGGCCGCCCGGCCCCCGGACCTTGATCAGCCGGACCGTGCCCTGCCCGAGGTCGGCGTTCAGCCGCGCCACCAGCTGCGGGGCGAGCAGCTTCAGCTGGGCCGCCCAGGCCGAGGAGTCGCACCGTACGAAGAGCTCGCGCTCCTCATACCGTTCCGGTTCGCAGTGCGCGGCGATCTCCGGCCCGACGATCTCCGGCCAGCGCTCCATCACGCCGGCCACCGCCATCGGCATCTCCCAGCCGCGCTCCGTGCGCAGCCGCTCCAACGCCGCCATCAGCGGCAGGGGGTCCCGGCCGTCGGCCCGGGCACCCGAACGCAGGCCCGGCTGGTGCCTGCGGGCGCCGCGGCCGCCGGCGGCCGCGCCCCGGGCGCGCGCCTGCTCGCGGGCCGCCGCCAGGGCCTGCCGCGCCAGGTCGATCCCGGAGGGCTCCGGCATCCTGGGCCGCTCCCCCGGGCCGTTGCTTCCGCTTCCCGTTCCGGTCCCGCCCTGTCCGTGGTCGTTCACAGCCGGGTCACCTCACCGCCGGACACCCCGAACCTCGCCCCCGCGAGGACCCCGGGGACGTCGTCGTCCACCGCGGCCGTCACCAGCACCTGCTCGCCGGGCGCGACCAGCTCGGCCAGCCGCTCCCGGCGCCGGGCGTCCAGCTCCGCGAAGACGTCGTCGAGGATCAGCACCGGCTCGGAGCCCTCCGCGCGGAGCAGCTCGTACGAGGCCAGCCGCAGCGCCAGCGCGTACGACCAGGACTCGCCGTGGCTGGCGTACCCCTTGGCCGGCAGCTCGCCGAGCCGCAGCAGCACGTCGTCCCGGTGCGGCCCGACGAGCGTGACGCCCCGCTCGATCTCCTGCTTGCGCACCTGGGCCAGCGCCTGGAGCAGCACCTCGTACAGCTCCTCGCGGGAGCGGGCCGCGCCGCTGTCGACGGGATCGCCCGCGGAGCTGCGGTAGGCCAGGCCGAGCGGGCCGCCGCCGGGTGCGAGCTGCTCGTACGCCTTGTCCGCCAGCGGCAGCAGCGTCGCGATCAGGTCGAGCCGCTGCGCCAGCAGCTCGGCGCCGGCCCGGGCCAGGTGCTGGTCCCACACGTCCAGGGTGGACAGGTCCATCGAGCGGCCGCCGTGCCGGCGTGCCATCGCCGCGGACTTCAGCAGGGTGTTGCGCTGCTTGAGGACCCGCTCGTAGTCGGAGCGGACCCCGGCCATCCGCGGGGAGCGCGCGGTCACCAGCTCGTCGAGGAAGCGGCGGCGCTCGCCCGGGTCGCCCTTGACCAGGGCGAGGTCCTCCGGCGCGAAGAGCACCGTCCGGACGATGCCGAGCACGTCCCGGGGCCTGACCTGGGAGGACCTGTTGATCCGGGCGCGGTTCGCGCGGCCCGGGTTGAGTTCCAGTTCGACCAGCTGCTGCCGGTCGCCCTGCCGGACGGCGGCGCGGACCACGGCCCGCTCGGCGCCCATCCGGACGAGGGGGGCGTCCGAGGACACCCGGTGGCTGCCCAGCGTGGCCAGGTAGCCGACGGCCTCGACGAGGTTCGTCTTGCCCTGGCCGTTGGGGCCCACGAAGGCGGTGACGCCCGGGTCGAGGGGGACCTCGGCCCGGGCGTACGAGCGGAAGTCGGCCAGGGAGAGGTGCGAGACGTGCATGCGGCGCCGACCTCCCCCGGCTCTGCTCTGCTCTGCTGTGTGGTGCGGTGTGCCGCGGGTGCGGCGGGCTACTTCTTCTCCACCGCGTGGCCGCCGAACTGGTTGCGCAGCGCGGCGATCATCTTCATCTGCGGCGAGTCGTCCTGGCGCGAGGCGAAGCGCGCGAAGAGCGAGGCGGTGATCGCCGGCAGCGGGACGGCGTTGTCGATCGCCGCCTCCACGGTCCAGCGGCCCTCGCCGGAGTCCTGCGCGTAGCCGCGCAGCTGCTCCAGGTGCTCGTCCTCGTCGAGGGCGTTGACGGCCAGGTCGAGCAGCCAGGAGCGGATGACCGTGCCCTCCTGCCAGGAGCGGAACACCTCGCGGACGTCGGTGACGGAGTCGACCTTCTCCAGCAGCTCCCAGCCCTCGGCGTAGGCCTGCATCATGGCGTACTCGATGCCGTTGTGGACCATTTTCGCGAAGTGGCCGGCGCCGACCTTGCCGGCGTGGACGGAGCCGAAGTCGCCCTCGGGCTTCAGCGCGTCGAAGACGGGCTGGACGGCGGCCACGTGCTCCTTGTCGCCGCCGTACATGAGCGCGTAGCCGTTCTCCAGGCCCCACACGCCGCCGGAGACGCCGCAGTCGACGAAGCCGATGCCCTTGGCGGCGAGCTCCTCGGCGTGCTTCTCGTCGTCGGTCCACCGCGAGTTGCCGCCGTCGACGACGACGTCGCCGGGGGAGAGCAGCTCCCCGAGCTCGTCGATGGTGGACTGGGTCGCGGCGCCGGCCGGGACCATCACCCACACCACGCGGGGGGCCTGGAGGCCGTCCACAAGCTCCGACAGGCTGTGGACGTCGGCGAGGTCAGGGTTGCGGTCGTATCCGATGACGGTGTGGCCTGCGCGGCGGATGCGCTCGCGCATGTTGCCGCCCATCTTGCCGAGACCGACGAGACCGAGCTCCATCAGGTGGTTCCTTTTGCGTTGTGGCCGGGTGTACCGGATGCCCCCGGTGCCCGGGAGTACCCGGCTCCGAGCCTACGCCCGGCCGCGGCGCACGGCGCCACGGGCGCTCCGGGCTCCGCCGTACGGGGCCCGGGGGCTTGGCGGGGCGGGGCGGCAGCCGTCGGGGCCCGGCCCCGCGGGCTGCGGGAGCGGGCCCCGGTGACCGGCGGGCGTCAGCCGGAGAGGCGCACCGGCATGATCAGGTACTTGTAGGCCTCGTCCGCCTCGGCGTCCACGGCGGGGCGGCCGCTGAGCAGGGCCGGCTTGGTGGACGTGGTGAAGCTGAGCTGGGCGGCGGGCGAGTCGATCGCGCTGAGGCCGTCGAGCAGGAAGGTCGGGTTGAAGGCGATCGAGATGTCGTCGCCCTCCAGGACCGCGTCGACCCTTTCCACAGCCTGTGCGTCGTCGGAGGAGCCGGCCTCCAGGATCAGCACGCCCTGCTCGAAGCTCAGGCGGACCGGGGTGTTGCGCTCGGCGACCAGCGCGACGCGCTTGACGGCCTCCACGAAGGGGGCGGTCTCGATCACGGCGACGGAGTTGAACTCGGTCGGGAAGAGGGTGCGGTACTTGGGCAGGTCGCCTTCGAGGAGGCGGGTGGTGGTGCGGCGGCCGGCGCCCTCGAAGCCGATGAGGCCCTCGCCGGCACCGGAGCCGGACAGCGCCAGGGTGACGGTGTCGCCGCTGGTCAGGGACTTCGCGGTGTCGAGGAGCGTCTTGGCCGGGACGAGGGCGACGGCGGAGGCGTCCGGGTTCTCCGGCTTCCACAGGAACTCGCGGACCGCGAAGCGGTAGCGGTCGGTGGAGGCCAGGGTGACGCGGTCGCCCTCGATCTCGATGCGGACGCCGGTCAGGACGGGCAGCGTGTCGTCGCGGCCGGCGGCGATGGCGACCTGGGCGGCGGCGGCGGCGAAGACCTCGCCCGAGACGGTGCCGGTGGCGGTCGGCATCTGCGGCAGCGCCGGGTACTCCTCCACCGGCAGGGTGTGGAGGGTGAAGCGGGAGGAGCCGCAGACCACGGTCGCCCGTACACCGTCTGTGGAGATCTCCACCGGCCGGTTGGGGAGGGCGCGGCAGATGTCGGCGAGGAGCCGGCCGGAGACGAGGACGGTGCCGTCCTCCTCGACGTCCGCCTCGACGGAGACGCGGGCCGAGACCTCGTAGTCGAAGCCGGAGAGGGACAGCGTCCCGTCCTCGGCCTTCAGCAGCAGGCCCGCGAGGACGGGCACCGGCGGCCGGGCCGGGAGGCTGCGGGCAGCCCAGGCCACCGCCTCCGCGAGTACGTCGCGCTCCACCCGGATCTTCACCGGAACCGCCTCCTGCTGTTGCTCGCTCGTCCGTCTGCCGGCCTTCGTCGTCGGCCCGCCGCTGCCGTGCCCCGGGGGCTGCGGCCCGTCGGTGCCGGGAACCAGTCTGACGTACGGCACCGACAGCGCGTGCTGCTGGCCGTCAAATCGGGAGCGAGGTGTCGGGGAGGCCTTCGGGCCGGGTTGTGCACAGGAGCTGCTTGAAAACCGATTCCGAGCTAACTGTCCATGGGGGTAGTAGTAGGGGTTGTGGAAACCGTGGATAAGCCCGTTTCCGCAGGTCAAGCCCCGGTTTTTATCCCCATGCCCTGTGGGTGGCGCCGTGGACAACACGGTGTTGCTGTGGAGAACGAAAAGTTCTGCACAGGTCGTCCCCAGGTGACCCGGAGTAGTCCACAGCTGCGTCCCCAGTTTTCCCCCAGTACTCCACAGCCCAAACGTCGACTTTGGTGTGACGGCTTTCACTCCGGCCGGTGAGCGGGGTCACTCGGTTGCCGAACAGTGGACAGCGGTGTGGGTAACCCATCGGAACCTGTGCACAGGATGCGGCAACCTGTGGGTGAGCGGTGGACAACGCTATGGAGGGGTCTGTGGACGGATTGGATGTCCACAGACTGTGGATATCTTCGGTGCACAATTCCACAGGCCGCTGACCTGCCCTGATGCTCCCTCACCAGCCAGCCCTGTGGACAGATTGTGGGTGACGAAACCCGTCCCCACCCTGTGGACCCAAGAAAGTCCCGCAATCTGTGGACAAGTTGCTCCGCAGGGGGCGTATTCGAACAGACCAGGAGCGCACGCATGAAGAAGGGCGCCCCCGGAGTGATCCGGAAGCGCCCTGTGGATGCGTTTGGCCGCGCATCGGAAGTCCGTGGAAAGCCCGCTGACGGGCCGTCGGGGGTCGTCGGAGCAGCCGGCCCGGGCAGCCGCGGCCGACCTGTGGATGCTGTGGACGAAGCGCCGTCTCAGGCGTTCTTGATGCGGTTGGTGAGCTCGGTGACCTGGTTGTAGATGGACCGCCGCTCCGCCATCAGGGCGCGGATCTTGCGGTCCGCGTGCATGACGGTCGTGTGGTCGCGGCCGCCGAAGTGCGCGCCGATCTTCGGCAGGGAGAGGTCCGTCAGCTCCCGGCAGAGGTACATCGCGATCTGCCGCGCCGTGACCAGCACCCGGCTGCGCGAGGAGCCGCACAGGTCGTCCACCGTCAGGCCGAAGTAGCCGGCGGTCGCCGCCATGATGTCCCCGGCCGTGATCTCGGGCGCAGAGTCCTCGCCGCCGGGGATCAGGTTCTTCAGGACGTCCTCGGTCAGGCCCAGGTCGACCGGCTGCCGGTTCAGGCTCGCGAAGGCGGTGACCCGGATCAGGGCGCCCTCCAGCTCGCGGATGTTGCGCGAGATGCGGGAGGCGATGAACTCCAGTACCTCCGGCGGCGCGTTGAGCTGCTCCTGCACCGCCTTCTTGCGCAGGATCGCGATCCGCGTCTCCAGCTCGGGCGGCTGGACGTCCGTGATCAGACCCCACTCGAAGCGGTTGCGGAGCCGGTCCTCCAGGGTGACGAGCTGCTTCGGCGGCCGGTCGGAGGACAACACGATCTGCTTGTTCGCGTTGTGCAGCGTGTTGAAGGTGTGGAA
Source organism: Streptomyces sp. NPDC031121 (assembly GCF_055570615.1). Taxonomy (NCBI): domain Bacteria; kingdom Bacillati; phylum Actinomycetota; class Actinomycetes; order Kitasatosporales; family Streptomycetaceae; genus Streptomyces; species Streptomyces sp. NPDC031121. The sequence continues at coordinate 215,313 of NZ_JBVIGV010000005.1, read as the reverse complement.
GAACTCCTCCTGCGTCGACTCCTTGCTCGCGAGGAACTGGATGTCGTCGACCAGCAGGATGTCCATCTCGCGGTAGCGCTTGCGGAACGCGTCGCCCTTGCCGTCGCGGATGGAGTTGATGAACTCGTTGGTGAACTCCTCCGAGCTCACGTAGCGCACCCGCGTCCCCGGGTACAGGCTGCGCGCGTAGTGCCCGATGGCGTGCAGCAGGTGCGTCTTGCCCAGGCCGGACTCGCCGTAGATGAAGAGCGGGTTGTACGCCTTGGCGGGCGCCTCTGCCACGGCCACGGCGGCCGCGTGTGCGAAGCGGTTGGACGCACCGATGACGAAGGTGTCGAAGAGGTACTTCGGGTTCAGCCGGGCCGTCGGCTCCAGCGGGCCCGACGTGGAGCCGGAGGACGGCGCCGGCGGCGCGGGCCGGCCGGGCGCCGGGCGCGGCGCGGCCTGCTCGTACTGCTGCTTCTCGTAGGGGAGCGGCGGCTGCGGGTCGTAGGACTCGTACGGCTTCTGCTCGTAGGAGCCCTGCTCGTAGCCGTTCTGGTCGTACGGGCCCTGCTCGTAGCCGCCGGAGTCGGGCTGCTGGAGGTAGCCGGGCTGCGGGGAGGCATAGGGGTCGCGCTCCGGGAAGCCGCCGAGGCGGGGCTGCTGCCAGCCGTAGTCGTCCTGCTGGCCGCCGCGGGGCCAGGCGCCCGGCTCCGGGCGCGGCTGCTGGTAGTCCGGGTAGGCGGGCCTGGCCGTCGGCAGCTGGTCGTCGCCGGGGCCGGCGTGCCCGACGGGGCGCTGGCCGCCGTACGGCTCGTACGCCTCACCGCGCTGCGGGGCCGGAGGCGCCATGGGCGCGGGCTCGCCGGCCGAGTCGTCGACGGTGATGGCGATGCGGATGGGGCGGCCGCACTCGCGGCTCAGCGCATCGCTGATCAGCGGGGCGAGGCGGCCCTCCAGGACGCGCTTGCCGTACTCGTTGGGAACGGCGAGCAGCGCGGTGTCGGCGACCAGGGCCAGGGGCTGGCAGCGCTCGATCCACTGCTGGTCCTTGGGCTCGATCGCCTGCTGGCCCTCCCCCAGGAGCTTGTCGAGCACCCGTGGCCACACTGCGGCAAGATCGGCAGGTACGTCAGCCACAGGGCACGCTCTCTCACAGGGGTCCCACGAATGTGTGGTTCTTTGGGACGGTCGGGACAAAAAATCCAGGGTCAGACAACGGTAGTCAGCGCAACCGGTACGGTTCAAGTCGTTGTCCACAGCCTGTGCACAGCGCGGGGTGGCATCGCCTCGGTTTGACCGGATGGCGTAGCCGCGCGTACCGTAACGAGGTCGAGTTGTCGATGGCTGCTGCCGCCTGCCTACCGATGGGCGAGGATCACTAGTTCGTGATCGTTGAGCGGTGCCACTCGGGCGAACACGCGAGCTTCCTCGTGGGCGCACGGTGACAGCCAGGCGATGTCCCGCCACAACGATTCATTCTCTGGAGCCCCCGAGTGAGCAAGCGCACCTTCCAGCCGAACAACCGCCGCCGCGCCAAGACCCACGGCTTCCGCCTGCGGATGCGTACGCGCGCCGGCCGCGCCATCCTGGCGAACCGCCGCAGCAAGGGCCGCTCTGCCCTCTCCGCGTAACCACACGCAGGTAGTGACGTCGTGCTGTCTCCCGACAATCGGCTGAGGCGGCGCGAGGACTTCGCGAGCGCGGTACGACGGGGCCGCAGGGCCGGTCGCCCGCTCCTCGTCGTCCACCTACGTACAAGCGGTGCAACGGACCCGCACGAGCCGGGGGAGACTGATCCCCCGACGCGTGCGGGTTTCGTCGTCAGCAAGGCCGTGGGCGGTGCCGTGGTCCGGAACCGGGTCAAGCGCCGGCTGCGCCATCTGGTGCGCGAACGGCTGACCCGGCTCCCCGCCGGTAGCCTGGTGGTGGTGCGGGCACTGCCCGGATCGGGCGATGCCGGCCCCGAGGATCTGGCCCGGGACCTGGATGCCGCCCTGCTGCGGCTCCTGGGAGGCGCAGCTCGATGAAGTACCCGCTGCTCGCTCTGATCAAGCTGTACCAGTGGACGATCAGTCCGCTGCTCGGCCCGGTGTGCCGTTATTACCCCTCGTGCTCGCGCTACGGGTTCACGGCCATCGACCGGCATGGTGCGGTGAAGGGGACGGTTCTGACCGTCTGGCGGATCCTGCGGTGCAACCCGTGGACCGCAGGCGGCGTGGACCATGTCCCACCTCGTAAACGCCCGCGTTGGCACGAGCAGCTGCGCAGTGCGTTGCGTAGATCTCGCAATGCTCAAGGAGCCTGATTAGTGGACACGATTGCCAGTCTGTTCAGCTTTATCACCACGCCCGTCTCGTGGATCATCGTGCAGTTCCACTCGCTGTACGGTGCGATCTTCGGTGCGGACAGTGGGTGGGCCTGGGGCCTGTCCATCGTGTCCCTCGTGGTCCTGATCCGCATCTGCCTGATCCCGCTCTTCGTGAAGCAGATCAAGGCGACGCGCGGCATGCAGGCGCTCCAGCCGAAGATGAAGGCGATCCAGGAGCGCTACAAGAACGACAAGCAGCGCCAGTCCGAAGAGATGATGAAGCTGTACAAGGAGACGGGCACCAACCCGCTCTCCTCGTGCCTCCCCATCCTGGCGCAGTCCCCGTTCTTCTTCGCCCTCTACCACGTGCTCGCGACCATCGCCGACGGCAAGACCATCGGCGTCCTGGACGAGCAGCTCGTCGACAGCGCCCGGTCCGCCCGCATCTTCGGCGCCCCGATCGCGGCGAAGTTCATGGACAGCGAGGAGAAGGTCGCCGCGCTCGGCGCCTCCCTGACCGATGTCCGCATCGTGACCGCAGTCATGATCATCATGATGTCGCTGTCGCAGTTCTACACGCAGCGCCAGCTGATGCAGAAGAACGTCGACCTCACGGTCAAGACGCCGTTCATGCAGCAGCAGAAGATGCTCATGTACATCTTCCCGGTGATCTTCGCGGTCATGGGCGTCAACTTCCCCGTCGGTGTCCTCGTCTACTGGCTGACCACCAACGTCTGGACCATGGGCCAGCAGATGTACGTGATCAACCAGAACCCGACGCCGGGCAGCAAGGCCCAGGACCAGTACCTGACGCGCCTCCTCAAGCACGTCTCCTCGCACGAGGGCGTCAAGGGCCGGGGCCGGAAGAAGATCGTCGCGTCGATCGTGGCCAAGGGCCCGGACCGCAACGAGATCGAGCGCAAGTTCATCACGTCGCTGACGAAGCAGGGCCTGGCCGCCCAGGCCGACGGCTCCGTCGTCAAGAGCGCCGTGGTCACGGCGGACGCCGATGCGGCGAGCGGCGGCGCCCCCAAGCGCCAGCAGCCCAAGCGCCAGACGAAGTCGCAGCGCCAGACGCCCTCCAAGCCCTCTCCCAAGAAGTAAGAAGGAGTCCCTCCCGTGACGGAAGGCACCACCACCGCCGCCGCCCAGAGTGGCGACACCCTCACCCGCCTCGAGCAGGAGGGTGAGATCGCGGCCGACTACCTCGAGGGTCTGCTGGACATCGCCGACCTCGACGGCGACATCGACATGGACGTCGAGGCCGACCGCGCCTCGGTGTCGATCGTCAGCGACTCGGGCAGCCGCGACCTGCAGAAGCTCGTCGGCCGCGACGGCGAGGTCCTGGAGGCCCTGCAGGAGCTCACCCGCCTCGCCGTCCACCGCGAGACCGGCGACCGCAGCCGCCTGATGCTGGACATCGGCGGCTTCCGGGCCAAGAAGCGCGAGGAGCTGGCGGCCGTCGGCGCCAAGGCCGCGGCCGACGTCAAGGCGTCCGGTGAGCCGGTGAAGCTCGCCCCCATGACGCCGTTCGAGCGCAAGGTCGTCCACGACGCCGTGGCGGCCGCCGGGCTGAAGAGCGAGTCGGAGGGCGAGGAGCCGCAGCGCTTCGTCGTCGTGCTCCCGGCCTGACCCCGAGCCCGAGTCCTCGGCCCCGTCTGTCTCGCAGACGGGGCCGATGTTTGTCAGCCTGGCATTGCCGGGCGGGCCTGCCCCGCCCGAGCGGTGCATCCCCTCGATCCACGCGGTACGCGATACGGAAGGACGGTCCCCCGTGACGGAGGCAGCGGAGCTTCCCCCGGCACCCGAGCAGGCGCGCGCGGTGTTCGGCGAGTTTTTCCCGGAAGCTGTGCGGTATGCGGAGCTGCTGGCCGACGCGGGCGTCAAGCGCGGCCTGATCGGCCCGCGCGAGGTCCCGCGCCTGTGGGAGCGGCACCTGCTGAACTGCGCCGTCCTGTCGGAGGTCGTCCCCGAGGGCGTCACCGTGTGCGACGTGGGCTCCGGCGCCGGCCTCCCCGGCATCCCGCTGGCCCTCGTACGGCGGGACCTCAAGATCACGCTGCTGGAGCCCCTGCTGCGGCGCACCACCTTCCTCCAGGAAGCCGTGGAGCTGCTGGGGCTGGACCACGTCACGGTGGTCCGCGGCCGCGCCGAGGAGATGCTCGGCAAGGTGCCGCCGGTGCACGTGGTGACCGCGCGTGCGGTGGCCCCGCTGGACCGGCTCGCGGGCTGGGGCGTGCCGCTGCTGCGCCCGTACGGCGAGATGCTGGCCCTCAAGGGCGACACCGCGGAGGAGGAGCTGGTGGCGGCGAAGACCGCGCTCGCCAAGCTCGGTGTGGTGAAGACCTCGGTGCTGCACGTCGGCGAGGGTGTGGTGGATCCCATGTCGACGGTGGTCCGGGTGGAGGTCGGCGAGAGCCCCGGCGGGGTGAGGTTCGCCGCCAAGCGGGCGAAGGCGGCCCGGGTCGGGCGCGTCCGCCGGCGCCGCTGACCGAGGCGCCCACTCGGGTGCGGCGGGTCCGCCATCGGCCCCGTTGTGCCCGATAGGTGTGGATTTCGGAGTGTCGGAGGGGCCTGAAGGCTGCGTTTCGGCATCGTGTTTCACGTGAAACGTCGCTCTCTGCTGCACGGAATCATCAGTCGCGGCCGTGCGGCCGCGGCCCCCCGCTCCCGCAAGGAGGCAGGGGGGACAGAGTTGTCCACAGGTGTGGATTCATCCACAGGTACACGGGCCCCGCTGGTTCGCGACCCCGGTGCCATGGCAGGCTCTCTTCAGCCCGAGCCTGATGTCGAGGAGAGTGACACCGTGCGGTCCGACGCCAACCTCGCGGGGCCGATGGCCGATCCGGTCCCCGGTCCCCGCTCCGAATCGGCGGGCGGCGATGTTTCACGTGAAACACCGCCCCCGCCTCCTGTCGACAACGACGCCTCCCTGGGCGGCGCGTCCTTCGCGGTCGAGCCGCTGGCCCGTTCGGGTGAGGGGCTGCCGAGGCCGGCGCAGACCAGGGTGATCGTGGTCGCCAACCAGAAGGGCGGCGTGGGCAAGACCACGACGACGGTGAACCTCGCGGCCTCCCTGGCCCTGCACGGTGCACGCGTCCTGGTCATCGACCTCGACCCGCAGGGCAACGCCTCCACCGCGCTCGGCATCGACCACCACGCCGAGGTCCCCTCCATCTACGACGTCCTGGTGGACAGCCGCCCGCTGCTCGAAGTCGTCCAGCCCGTCGTGGACGTGGAAGGCCTCTTCTGCGCCCCGGCCACCATCGACCTCGCAGGCGCGGAGATCGAGCTCGTCTCGCTCGTGGCGCGCGAAAGCCGCCTCCAGCGGGCCATCCAGGCGTACGAGCAGCCGCTGGACTACATCCTCATCGACTGCCCGCCTTCCCTGGGCCTGCTGACGGTCAACGCGATGGTCGCTGGAGCCGAGGTCCTGATTCCGATCCAGTGCGAGTACTACGCCCTGGAGGGGCTCGGCCAGCTGCTGCGCAACGTCGACCTGGTGCGGGCACACCTGAACCCGGCGCTGCACGTGTCCACGATCCTGCTGACGATGTACGACGGCAGGACGCGGCTGGCCTCCCAGGTGGCGGAGGAGGTCCGCACCCACTTCGGGAGCGAGGTGCTGCGGACGAGCATCCCCCGGTCGGTGCGCATCTCCGAGGCGCCGAGCTACGGGCAGACGGTTCTCACCTACGACCCGGGCTCCAGCGGCGCCCTCTCCTACATGGAAGCGGCGCGGGAGATGGCGCTGCGGGGGGCCGGACTCCATTACGACGGCCGCAACGCCCACGTGGGCGCGGGCATGAACAGCACGCAGAGCATGGCGGAGGGGATCCAATGAGTGAGCGACGTAGGGGTCTGGGGCGGGGGCTCGGCGCGCTGATCCCCGCGGCTCCCCAGGAGCGCACGCCCGCGGCGGGCACGGGGCCGGTGGCAGCCGCCCTGCCGGGGCCTGCTTCCGAGCGGGGGATCGCCGCGGCGAAGCTGACCTCCCTCGCGCAGGCCGATGTTTCACGTGAAACATCGATCGCGGTCGCCGAGCCGAGCGGCACGATCACGGCGGAACCCGCGGCCGGCGAGGTGGCGGGAGCCACCTTCGCGGAAATCGCCGTGGACGAGATCGAGGCGAACCCGTGGCAGCCCCGTGAGGTCTTCGACGGTGGCGCCCTGGCCGAGCTGGTCACTTCCATCCGGGAGGTGGGACTGCTCCAGCCGATCGTCGTACGGCGGGCTTCGGCCGGCGGCTACGAGCTGATCATGGGCGAGCGGCGCCTGCGCGCCTGCAGGGAGGCCGGCCTCCAGCGCATCCCGGCGATCATCCGGGCCACCGAAGACGACAAGATGCTGCTGGACGCCCTGCTGGAGAACCTCCACCGGGCGCAGCTGAACCCGCTGGAAGAGGCCGCAGCCTACGACCAGCTGCTGCGGGACTTCAACTGCACCCACGACGAGCTCGCGGACCGCATCGGCCGTTCTCGTCCACAGGTGACGAACACCCTCCGGCTCCTGAAGCTGTCGCCGAAGGTGCAGCGCCGGGTGGCTGCCGGTGTCCTGCTGGCCGGCCACGCCCGTGCTCTGCTCGGTGTCGAAGACCCGGAGGCCCAGGACCAGCTCGCGGCCCGCATCGTCGCGGAAGGCCTGTCCGTGCGTTCGGTCGAGGAGATCGTCTCGCTCATGAGCTCGGAGCCGGCGGCCGCGGTGAAGCCGAAGGGCCCCCGTGCGGGCGGCCGGGTGTCCCCGGCCCTCAGCGAGCTGGCGACGCGGCTGTCGGACCGTTTCGAGACGCGGGTGAAGGTCGACCTGGGACAGAAGAAGGGCAAGATCACCGTCGAGTTCGCCTCGATGGAGGATCTGGAGCGGATCCTGGCGACCCTGGCCCCCGGCGAGGGCCGGGTGCTGGAGCAGGGGCAGTCCGCGGAGTGACCTCCCGCCCGCCAAGGGGCGGAGCGCGCCGGTGCTGCCGGGGCGGTCCGCCCCTTTGGCTTGTAGCGGTTTCTCCTGATTCGGGCTCTGGATACGATGCGCTCATGGGGCGTCGGTTGGTACCACTCACACTGGACAACCTGCGGGACCTGCCTCGGCGTTGCCGGTCCTGCGTGTTCTGGGAGCTGGATCCGGTCAGCGGCGAGGCCGCCGTGAAGGCAGGGACGTCCGAACTCGAAAAAGAGGGGTGGATCTCCGCCGTCCTGCTGGAGTGGGGTTCGTGCGGCCGCGTCGTCTACGTCGACGAGGTCCCGGTCGGCTTCGTGATGTACGCGCCACCTGCCTATGTCCCCCGCTCGACGGCCTTCCCGACGAGCCCGGTCTCACCTGACGCGGTGCAGCTGATCACCGCGTGGATCAGCCCGGGGTACCAGGGGCAGGGGCTGGGGCGGGTGATGGTGCAGACGGTGGCCAAGGACCTGCTGCGGCGCGGGTTCCGCGCCATCGAGGCGTTCGGCGACGCCCGCTGGGAGGGGCCGGCCTGCCTGCTCCCCGCCGACCACCTCCTGGCGGTGGGCTTCAAGACGGTCCGGCCGCACGCCCTGCACCCGCGGCTGCGGTTGGAGCTGCGCTCCACGCTGTCCTGGAAGGAGGACGTGGAGCTGGCGCTGGACCGCCTCCTCGGAGGGGCCCGCAAGGAGCCGGCGCTGCGCCCCCTGTGAACGCCGCGGCTCCGGACGGGGCCGCACATGTGAAACGGGGCCGCCCCTCAGGGGCAGCCCCGTTTCACGTGAAACATCGCGGAGATGACTGCTGTCAGGCGGTCGGGCCCCCGACGAAGTCGCTCAGGTCGCGCAGGATGGCCGCCTTGGGCTTGGCACCGACGATGGTCTTGACGACCTCACCGCCCTGGTAGACGTTCAGGGTCGGGATGGACATGACGCCGTACTTGGCCGCCGTGCTCGGGTTCTGGTCGATGTTGAGCTTGACGACCTCGATCTGGTCGCCGTACTCGGCGGCGATGGCCTCCAGGGACGGCGCGATCTGGCGGCAGGGGCCGCACCACTCGGCCCAGAAGTCCACCAGGACGGGCTTGGTGCTCTTGAGGACCTCGGTCTCGAAGTCGGCGTCGGTCACGTTCTTGAGGGTGCCGGCCACAGCGGCCTCCTATTTCTTCCTGCGGGGTGTTGAGTGGGGGGAGTCTGGGTCAGACCGTCGCGTGGGCCTTCTCGGCGTGCGAGATGGCGGCGAGGAAGCGCTCGGCGTCGAGGGCGGCCGAGCAGCCGGTGCCCGCGGCGGTGATGGCCTGACGGTACGTGTGGTCGACGACGTCGCCGGCGCCGAACACGCCGGTGACGTTGGTGCGCGTCGAGGGGGCTTCCACCTTCAGGTAGCCCTCGTCGTCGAGCTCCAGCTGGTCCTTGAAGAGCTCGGTCCGGGGGTCGTGGCCGACGGCGATGAACAGGCCGGTCACGGGCAGCGCGGAGGTCTCGCCGGTCTTGGTGTTGCGCAGCGTCAGACCGGAGAGCTTCTGCTCGCCGTGGATCTCGGCGACCTCGCTGTCCCAGGCGAACCGGATCTTCGGGTCGGCGAAGGCGCGGTCCTGCATGGCCTTGGAGGCGCGCAGAGCGTCGCGGCGGTGGACGACGGTGACGGACTTGGCGAACCGGGAGAGGAACGTGGCCTCTTCGATCGCGGTGTCGCCGCCGCCGACGACGGCGATGTCCTGGTCCTTGAAGAAGAAACCGTCGCAGGTGGCGCACCAGGAGACGCCGCGGCCGGAGAGGGCGTCCTCGTTGGGCAGGCCGAGCTTGCGGTGCTGCGAGCCGGTGGCGACGATAACGGCCTTGGCGCGGTGGACGGTGCCGGCCGTGTCGGTGACGGTCTTGATCTCGCCGGCCAGGTCCACGGACACGATGTCGTCCGCGACGAGTTCGGCGCCGAAGCGCTCGGCCTGGCCGCGCATGTTGTCCATCAGGTCCGGGCCCATGATGCCGTCGCGGAAGCCCGGGAAGTTCTCGACCTCGGTCGTGTTCATCAGCGCACCGCCGGCGGTGACGGCGCCCTCGAAGACGAGCGGCTTGAGCGAAGCGCGTGCGGTGTAGAGGGCGGCCGTGTATCCGGCCGGCCCGGAACCGATGATGATCACGTTTCGGACGTCGCTCACGGGTCTCTTCCTCGTCTCTGTGGACTGCGCGCTGCTGGCCGGGGGCCGGTGTGGAGTCTCACCCCACCCAACGGATCCTAAGGCGCGTCCATTCCCGGGCCGTCCCCGTCCGGGTGCCAAGCTGTCAGCTCCGCGGGTAGGTCCTGGTCAGCAGGGGCCCTCCGGCACCGCCCGAAGGGGTGGCGGTGCACCCGGCCCCGACGACGTACGCATCGACGCGGCCGGCGTCGCCGGGGTGCGGAAGGACGATGAGGAAGGCCTCCGTGCCCTCGTAGCTGCCGCGTTCGGCGGCGAGCGGGGCCTCGGTGCGGCCGGTGGCGCCGAGGACGCAGGCGGGGACACCGGACGCGTCCGTGCCGGCGGCCCGGTCGCCGGGGGCGACGCCCTGGCTCTGCGGGGCGTTCTCCGCTCCGAAGGTGGTGTTCTCCTCTGGAGGAGTGGCCTTCTTCGCGCCGCCGGCCGGGCCGAGGAGCCGCCGGACGCTGTCCTGGAGGCCCTGGGCCGTGTAGGTGCCGCCGGCCGGTGCCTGAGCCGTCGTGGGCGAATGGGAGGTACGGGCGGCGGTGTCGGGTGAGCCCGATCCGAACAGGCCCCCGGCGAGGAGGATGCCGAAGGCGCACGCCGCGGCGCCCGCCAGTCCGGCGACGACCGCGATCCGGCGCCTGGCGCGGCGCCGGCCGGGGCCGGTTGCTCCTTCCGGGTGGCCCGGCGGCCGCCGCGCGCCCGGACGGGGCGGCGGGGCGGCGGAGACGCCGGAGGCGGCCGGCTCCGCCGGGCGGCCCGCTTCGGCGCCGGCGGCAGCGTCCGCGGTCATCGGCGCGGTGGAGTCCAGCAGCGCCTCGGCGGCGAGGGCCGCGTCGATGCGTCCGGCGACGTCCGCGGGCATGCGCGGCGGCCCGGGCAGCGTGCCGAGCAGGGAGCGGATCTCCTCCAGGGACGCGAGTACGTCGGCGCACAGGGGGCACTCGGCCAGATGGCGGCGCACCTGGGCCGTCCGGGCCGGGGGGAGCAGCCCCTCGGTCAGGTCGGAGATCTCCGAGACGTCCGGGTGCCGGATCGTGTCGGCTGCGGGAGTCACGTTCGTCCACCTCCGCCCTTCACCGTGTCTGCGCCCGGCGCTGGATGACCGGGGTCTGCCGCTGGTGGGACGGGTGTCCCCGGCGTCCGGTTCCTTCCCCGCTCCGCGGCGGTGTTATCCACGGCATTCGAGCGCAGATGAGTGAGCATCGGTACGAGCTTGGCCCGGCCGCGTGCGCACCGGCTCTTCACGGTGCCGGCGGGGACGCCGAGCACGTCGGCGGCCTCCGCCACGGAGTACCCCTGCATGTCGACGAGCACGAGCGCGGCGCGCTGGTCGGCCGGCAGGGTCCCCAGGGCGGCGAGGAGCTGGCGGTGCAGGTCCTCCCGTTCGGCAGGGCCCTCGGCCGACTCGTGGGGCTCCAGGAGGCGCTCCAGGCGCTCCGTGTCGTCGAGCGGGGCGGTCTTGCGGACGGCGGCCTTGCGGGCCCGGTCGAGGCAGGCGTTCACGGTGATCCGGTGCAGCCAGGTGGTGACGGCGGACTCGCCCCGGAAGGTGTGGGCGGCCCGGTAGGCGGAGACAAGCGCGTCCTGCACGGCGTCGGCGGCCTCCTCGCGGTCCCCCAGGGTGCGCAGGGCCACGGCCCAGAGCCGGTCGCGGTGGCGGCGCACGATCTCCGCGAAGGCGTCGCGGTCGCCGGCGGCGTGTGACGCGAGCAGCTCCCGGTCGCTGCGGCCGTCCGCCGTTGCTTCGTGCATCACACCTCGCTTCCTCCGGCATGGAGACTAGGGCCTGTGCGGCCCGAGCACGAGGGGGCGGCCGCCGGGTGGAGCCGCAGACACCGCGGGCCGCTGTGCACGGGACGAGCGCCCCCGTGCACAGCGGCCCCCCAGCCGTGCGGTCCGGCCGTGTCGCTCAGTCGACCAGGCCCATGACCTTGATCTCGTCGATGCCGCCCCGGTAGACGCCGCCCTCGGCAGGCAGCTCGGTGATGTGCACCAGCAGGAAGCGGGTCTTCACCGGACCGTCGAGCTTGGTCTTCAGCGTCTTCCCCGTGTTCTGCAGCTTCGTGAGCTCCTGGGGGAAGTCGGAAAGGGTGGTCGGCGAGGAGGCGTCGGCTGCGGCGGCACGCACCTGGGCCTTGTGTCCCGAGGCGTACATGTCCGCTTCGAGGCCGGTCACCTCCTGCACGCTGCCCAGGTCGACGATGACGCCGCTTCCGTCCTCGTAGGAGGGGAGGTTGCCGAAGTTCGCGTGCGACTTGAAGTGGTTGGTGACCCACCCGGTGGAGCGGTCGCCGTCCACGGCTTTGTCGACATCTTCCTTCTTGATCTGCTCCTTGCCGAAGACGCTCGCGGAGCCCACCTTCAGCTGCTTGGGCACCCGCACCTTCGGGGGCTCGCCGGAGGGGGCGGACTGCTGTGAGCCGCTGCTGCCGCTGTCGCCCTTGCCGTGGTCGAGGAGGGTGTCGGCCAGCTGCCAGCTGCCCAGGCCCAGCGCGGTGATGAGCAGCGCGGCCACAGCCCACTTCAGGACGCGGCCCGTACGGCTCTGCAGCGGGGGCGGCGGGGGCATCGGGACGGCCTGGGCGACGGGCGTCCCGGGGTGCGCCGGCGGGCGGCCGTAGCTGCCCTGCTGGTAGGTGGTGTGCTGGTACTCGGGCGGTGCCGTGAAGGCGGGCTCCGGCGGTCTGATCCGCGGCATGGCGGCGACGGCCTTGGCCAGCTCCTCCGGCGTGGTGCAGGGGGGTTCCTGCCGCGATGCGGTGGCCCCGTCGTTGACGAGGGCGCGCATGGCGAGCTGGCCCAGTCCGCGGTGCACGCCGGCGCGCACCTGGTCCGGAGGGATCAGGCCGACGTCCTTGGGGAGGCCGGAAAGCCCGTAGGCGTCGTTCTCGTAGGGCCAGCGCTGCGTGAGGGAGGCGTACAACAGCGCACCGATCGCTTCGGTGTCGGTGCGCTGGGGGGTGTCGCTGGTGATGCCGCGCAGGGCCGCGTTCACGGCGAGGCCGCGGATGCGGTACTGCCCGGTGGAGGTCCGCAGTATCGCGCCGGGCGTGAGCCGGAGGTGGGAGAGGCCCTCGCGGTGGGCGGCGGCCATGGCCTGGGAGACCTGGCTGACGAGCTGGTAGGCCTCGTGGGGCTCCAGCGGTCCGGCGGCGAGGACGGAGGTCAGCTCGGTGGCGTCGGGCAGCCACTCGTGGACGACGTAGACGAGGTCGTTCTCCTCCACCGCGTCGAGGACCTGGACGAACCGGGGGTCGCCGAGCAGGGCGGAGGAGCGGGCCGCTGCCAGGACGGAGCGGGCGCGTGGGTGGTCGGCGGGCAGCAGGTGGACGCCGACGGCACGGCGCAGCTTCTCGTCCACCGCACGCCAGCTGCTGAATCCGTCCAGACGGGTGACGCACTCCTCCAGGCGGTAGCGCCTGGCGAGCTTGTGGCCGCTGTGGAGTTCGGGGGCTGCGGCAGGTGCCGCGGTCCTGCGTTCGCCGTCCTTTTCCTCGGGGACGGGTTTGTCCGCGGCTCGTCCGTTCTGGGTCTCCACCCCGTCGGCCGTGGCCTTGGCCGCACCAGCGGCAGGCGGCTGGTCGCCGCCGTTGTCGGCCACGTCGACGGCAGCCGTGCTACGTTCCGCCACCGTCGTTCCTGCCTCCCCATCCGTTACGCGCTGTCGGCCAGTCTGCGAAGCCATGCCAATTGTGCCCACAGTCCGGCGCTATGCACGACACGCGAAGGAGTGCGACGGTTGTGCGCATCAGCGCCCCATGCGTCCGCGAACCATCCCGACCATGGCGTTGAGCTCCTCGATGCGCATGCGCTTCGCGGCCAGGAGGAAGACGGCGGCCAGCGCGATGAGACCCGCGGTCAGCGACGTGAGGGAGCCGGCGACTCCGCTGCCCAGCCACTGGGTGACCGCGTACGCGACACCGCCCGCCACGGCGGCCGCGGGGATGCAGGCGCCGGTGAGGCGCGCGTAGGTGCGCCGCACGTGGGCCCCGTCGAGGTCGCCGCCGAGCCGCTTGCGCAGCCGCTTCCAGGCGACGCCGACGCCGACGGTGTAGCCGAGCCCGTAGGCGGCGGCCATGCCGACGACGGCCCAGCGGGCCGGGAGCACGAAGAACGCGGCGGTGGAGACGGCCGCGTTGACGGCGGCCACGATGACCGTGTTGTAGAAGGGCGTGCGGGTGTCCTCGTAGGCGTAGAAGCCGCGCAGCACCACGTACTGGACCGAGTAGGGGATGAGGCCGAGGCCGAACGCCATCAGCACGTAGCCGATGTTGCGGGCGCCGTCGCCTGAACCCGCGTACAGCAGCGTGGCCATCGGGACGCCGAGGGCGAGGAAGGCGAAGGCACAGGGCACGATCGCGACGGCCGAGGTGCGCAGGCCGTAGGAGATGTCGTCGCGGACGGCGGCCGCGTCACCGTCGTGGGCGGAGCGGGAGATGCGGGGCAGGACGGCCGTCATGACGGAGACGGTGATGATGGCCTGCGGCATCTGCCACAGCAGCAGCGCGTAGTTGTAGGCGGTGATACCGGTGCCGGAGTGGCCCTGCTTCTCGGCGACCGAGCCGGCCCAGGTGGCGAGCTGGGTCACGACGACGAGGCCGACCTGGTTGGCGAGGACGAAGAAGAACGTCCACTTGGCGAGGCGGGCGGCCTTGCCGAGGCCGTGGCCCTTCCAGTCGAAGCGAAGGCGCGGGGAGAACCCGGCGTCGCGCAGGTACGGCAGCATCGCCAGCGCCTGCACGACGAGGCCGAGCAGGGTACCGAGGCCGAGCAGGCGCACGCCCTCGGGGGTGACGGTGGAGGCGTTGACACCGGAGGTGGTGAAACCGCCGAAGGCCCAGATGAACGCCCCGAACGTGGCGATGACGACGATGTTGTTGAGGACCGGGGTCCACATCATCGCGCCGAACCTGCCGCGCGCGTTGAGGATCTGACCGAGCACCACGTGCACGCCCATGAAGAACATGGTGGGCAGGCAGTAGCGGGCGAACGCGACCGCGACGTCCATCTGGTGGGGGTCGGAGGCGATCTTCGGCGACATCATCGTGATGAACACCGGTGCGGCGAGCACGCAGATCGTGGTGATGGCGGCCAGCAGGACGACGACCAGGGTCAGCAGCCGGTTGGCGTAGGCCTCGCCGCCGTCGCTGTCGTTCTTCATGGCCCGTACGAGCTGCGGGATGAAGACGGCGTTCAGCGCGCCTCCGCCCACCAGCACGTAGATCATCGTCGGCAGCGTGTTGGCGATCTGGTACGTGTCGTTGAACGTGCCGACGCCGATCGCCGCGGCGATGACGAGGGTCCGCAGGAAGCCGGTGATGCGGGAGACGATCGTTCCGGCGGCCATCAGCGCGCTGGACTTCAGCAGCCCGGAGGCCCGGCCGGCGGGCTTGCTCGGCGCCGGGGCCGCGACGGGGGCGTCCTCGACGGCGGTGCCGGGCGTGGCCTGCTGGTCCCGGTACAGGTGGGCGAAGGCGTCGGTCTCCGGCTCGTCCTCCCCGGCCGTGGTGACCAGCGCGTCGACGCCGACGAACTCGGTGGTGCCCGCGCGGTCGCCGTACGGGAGGTGGCGCGAGGGGCCGTCCGGCTCGGGCGGCGGCGTCTGCGCCCACACGCGCGGGTCGGGGGAGGGCGCGGCCGTCTGCGGCGCCGCGTACAGCGGCCCCGGCTCCTGGTAGGTGCCGGGCGGCGGCGGAGGGTGGGAGGCCCGGTCGTAGAGCACCTCGGCCACGGGGTCCTGGGCCGACAGGTCGTGCGACCGGTACGGGTCGCGGTCGTAGGCGTCCTGGACGTAAGGGTCCCGGTCCGGCCCGGGGGCGGGCGCGGGGACCTGCCCGGGCGGCGCGGCGCCCGGGTCGGCGCCCGGGTAGGGCGCGGGCGCGCCAGTGCCCTGCGCGCGGTCACCGTCGTACGGCGCGTTCATCGAAACCCCACCTCATCGTCCCCAGGCCGGCCGGCCACGGCATCGCTCAACGGTCCACTGTCTCACCCGCGCCGGACCGGCCGGTGCTTTGCGCTCCGGTGTCCGGGGTGCCGTCACTCGCCTGCATGCCGCCGGCCGGCTGCCCGCCGTCCTCGGCGGGCTCCGCGCCGTCGCAGGCCGGCTGTGCGGCCTCCTCCGCGGCGGCCCGGGCGGCCACGCGCTTGCGGCTGGCGTACATCTTGACGCCCGCCAGCACCAGGAGGAGCACACCGCCCGCGATGACGAGCATCACGGTGGGGGTGATCTCGGTCGCCTCCACCGTGAACCTGCGCTCCTTGCCGTACGGGACGCCGTTCTCGGTGAAGAGCTGGGCGGTGACCTCGACGGGGCCGCTCGCCGTCGCGTTCGCGGTGAACTTCACCGTCTGGCTGTGCCCGCCCTGGACGGTGACCTGCTGCTCCGCCTCCCCGCTCCTGCCGAAGACCAGGCGGGTCGGGTTCGCCGACTTCACCCGCAGGACGAGGCCGTGCACGTCCTGGACGAGGCTGTTCTGGACGCTCACCGGGATCGTCGCGCTGTGGCCGGACAGGGTGGCGTCGGACTTGGGGACGACCTTGACCTTCTCGGTCAGGCCGAGCAGGTAGTGCTGGACCTGGTTGCGGTAGTGCCCGGCGTCCTGGGGGCGGCCGCGCCACGAGGCGGACATCTCGCGGTTCGTGGTGTTCCCGAACGGGATCTCGACGCGGTCGGGGGCCGTCAGGATGGCCTTGAAGTGGTCGAGCGTGTTCAGGGTGGTGCGGATCTTCTCGAAGGCGGCGACGGGAAGCTCCGTCTTGCGCAGCGCGTCCGGGTACTGGCCGGCGCCCGGCACCTGCGTGTTCACGCCGGCGTCGGGCTTGGCTGCGGCCGCGGCCTCCAGGTCCGCGGGCTGCGTCCAGCGGCCCGCCTGGAGGGCGCGCAGGGCCTCGGCCATGGACTGGGCCTGGCTGGCGGTCGGCATCCGCTGCGGGGTGACGACGAAGCTCCGCTGGCTGTCGGTCTTCTGCAGGTTCAGGGCCAGGCTGTGGGCGAGGAAGCGCTGCACGGCGAGCGTGGAGTTCGCGGCGTTCAGCATGTCGCCCTCGAAGGCCGTCGACAGGTCGGCGTCGGCCACGACGGCCGTGGCGCCCGCGCCGATGGGGCGGGCCGCCGACGGGGTGTAGCCGAGGGCGCCGGTCTCCTGGAGGCTGTCGCTGCGGGCGAGCACGTGGTGGGCGCCGGCCGAGGTGGCCACGTTCACGATCGACGGGTCGATCGCGCCGTCGACGGGCCAGGAGAAGTCGGTGGACGGGGTGACGTGGAGGACGGTCTCGACCGCCTGCTTCGCCTTGTCCGTGGCCGGCCGGAGCTGCCCGAGGGTGCCGGAGACGTCCTTGCCCTGGTGGGCGAGGGAGGCGATGTCGGGGTCGGCGAACGGCAGGGCCACGACCTTCTTGCCCTGGACCGCCGCCTCCAGCGAGCTGAGCCACTGCTCGGCGACGGCCTTGTTCCTGCCCTGGACGACCCGGCCGTCCGGGGTGCGGTAGCGGTAGCCCTTGGTCATCGCGTCGACCGTGTAGAGCAGGTCGGGGTCGATGACCCAGGTGATCGGCAGCTCCTTGCCGAGGGAGACCATCCGCTCCAGCCGGCCGCCGGTCCGGAGCTCGTCCGCGAGGGAGTCGTCGAGGAAGACCGGGGTCTGCACCTCGTCCGAGCCGGTCTCCGCGGTCAGGCGGGTCGTGGAGATCAGCGGCCACAGGTACGTCAGTTGGGAGCGCTTGGCGGCCGGCTCCGGCTGCCACGGCAGGAAGGTCCGCTTGATGCCGAGGACCTGCTCGTACGGGCGGCTGTCGGTCTCGCCGGAGAGGGAGACACCCAGCGGGTAGACGCCCTCCTTGTCCAGCTCCAGCTTGTTCACAGGGATGCTCAGCGTGAACGTCTGGCTGACCTTGGAGGGCAGCGAGGCGATCTTCACGGAGTACGCCTGGTCGACCTCGCCGGGATCCGTGCCCGCACGGAAGCCGGTCCGGTCCGCCGCCTCGTCGATCGAGGTCCGGTCGCTCAGGGCGGACCCGACCCGCAGCCCCACGTGGGCCGCGGTGATCGTCTCGCGGCCGTTGTTGACCACCGTTCCTGAGATCGTCAGCGTGTCGCCCTTGACCGGAGCCGCAGGAGCCACTGTGGTGAGTTGCACATCCACGGAGCCTGTCTCGGCCGCGTCCGCGGGGGCCGGCGGCTGGACGAGGGCGCCGAGCAGCGGCGTCCCGCAGAGCAGGACGACGGCGCGCCGCAGCCAGCGGCGCCGGGCAGGAGCGGGGGAAGCCCCCTGGATGTCTGCCGGCTCGGCCACGCGCTAACCCGTCCCTCGCAGTGTCAGTGGTCGTCGTTCGTGCGTCCAGGAATGGTAACGAGACCCGCCGGGCGCGAGTGCCGCGCCTTGCTCCACATGATCAGCCCGCCCCCGGGGCCGGGCGAGGGCGGGGTGCCGGAAACGGGGGAGCCCCCTCCGGGCGGGGCACGTACCCTTTTCTGTTGTGCCGAACGCCAATGAAGACACCCCCAGTGCCCTGAGTCAGGTGCAGAGCCGCGCGGTCGCTGAACTGCTGCGGGTCGCCCCTGCCGCCGACGAGCTCGGCCGCCTGTTCCAGGAGGCGGGATTCAGCCTCGCCCTGGTCGGCGGGTCCGTCCGCGACGCGCTGCTCGGCCGTCTCGGCAACGACCTCGACTTCACCACCGACGCCCGCCCCGAGGACGTCCTGAAGATCGTCCGCCCGTGGGCCGACTCCGTCTGGGATGTCGGCATCGCCTTCGGGACCGTCGGCGCCCAGAAGGGCGGCTTCCAGATCGAGGTCACCACATACCGATCGGAGTCCTACGACCGCACCTCCCGCAAGCCCGAGGTCTCCTACGGCGACTCCATCGAGGAGGACCTCGTCCGCCGCGACTTCACCGTGAACGCGATGGCCGTGGCCCTCCCCGAGAAGGAGTTCGTGGACCCGCACGGCGGCCTGGAGGACCTGCGGGCGGGCGTTCTGCGCACGCCCGGCACCCCCGAGGACTCCTTCTCCGACGACCCGCTGCGGATGCTGCGCGCGGCGCGGTTCGCCGCCCAGCTCGGCTTCGAGGTCGCGCCGGACGTCGTGGCCGCGATGAAGGCGATGTCCGAGCGGATCGAGATCGTCTCCGCGGAGCGGGTGCAGGCCGAGCTGAACAAGCTCATGCTCTCCGCCCACCCCCGCACGGGTCTCGGCCTGCTCGTCGACACCGGGCTGGCCGACCGGGTGCTGCCCGAGCTGCCGGCGCTGCGGCTGGAGAGCGACGAGCACCACCGGCACAAGGACGTCTACGAGCACTCGCTGATCGTGCTGGAGCAGGCGATGGCGCTGGAGGAGGGCGGCCCGGACCTGGTCCTGCGGCTCGCCGCGCTCCTCCACGACATCGGCAAGCCCCGCACCCGCCGCTTCGAGAGCGACGGCCGGGTCTCCTTCCACCACCACGAGGTGGTGGGCGCCAAGATGGCCAAGAAGCGCATGACGGCGCTGAAGTACTCCAACGAGATGGTCAAGGACGTCTCCCGGCTGATCGAGCTGCACCTGCGGTTCCACGGCTACGGCGACGGAGAGTGGACCGACTCGGCGGTGCGGCGCTACGTCCGCGACGCCGGCCCGCTGCTGGACCGCCTGCACAAGCTGACCCGGTCCGACTGCACGACGCGCAACAAGCGCAAGGCCAACGCGCTCTCCCGGACGTACGACGGCCTGGAGCAGCGCATCGCGCAGCTCCAGGAGCAGGAGGAGCTGGACGCGATCCGGCCCGACCTGGACGGCAACGAGATCATGCGGGAGCTGGGGATCGGCCCGGGTCCCGCGGTCGGCAAGGCCTATGCGTTCCTGCTGGAGCTGCGGTTGGAGAACGGCCCCATGGAGCGCGAGGCGGCGGTCGCGGCCCTCCGGGAGTGGTGGGACGCGCAGGTCTGATGCGCAGCGGCCCGCGGCGTGTTTCACGTGAAACATGCCGCGGGCCCGGGCCGCCGCCGGTTCAGGGGCGTGTTTCACGTGAAACATCGGGCCGCCGCCCGAGATAGAGCGCGGTCAGGGCGTAGAGGGCGGCGACGCCCGCGATGAGCACGGCCGAGCGGCCGTCTGCGGGCAGCACCAGCGAGCTGACGGCCGCGGCGGCGACGAACGCGATGTTGAAAAGCACGTCGTAGACCGAGAAGACCCGCCCCCGGAAGTCGTCGTCCACGCGGGACTGCACCACGGTGTCGGTGGCGATCTTGGCTCCCTGGGTGGCGAGGCCGAGGACGAAGGCGGCGGCGAGCATGGGTCCCGGCAGGAAGGACAGGCCGAGGGCGGGTACCAGGACCGCTGCCGCCGCGGAGCACGCGGTGATCCAGCCGCGGGTGCCCAGGCGGCCCGCGGCCCAGGGCGTGACCACGGCCGCGGCGAAGAACCCCGTCCCCGAGACGCCCACCGCGAGGCCCAGCAGGGCGAGGCCGTCGGCTTCGGTGTCCGACCACGCGTAGCGGCAGAGCATCAGCAGCGTCACTGTCAGGGCGCCGTAGCAGAACCGCATCATGGTCATGGCGGCCAGCGCCTGTGCGGCCTCGCGGCGCTCGGCCAGGTGCCGCAGCCCCGCGGCCATCCCGCGGACGGTGAGCGCGACGCCCTGGGCCACGGAGGGGTGCACCGTGCCGGGCGGGTGGTCCGGCCCCAGCAGGCCGACGGCCAGGCGCAGCGACATCAGCCCCGCTCCGAGGTAGAGGGCGGCGCCGAGCAGGACCACGAGGGCGTCGGTGTCGGCGGCGAGGAACCTCAGGAGGAAGGCGAGGCCGCCGCCCGCGGTCGCCGCGAGGGTCCCGGCCGTCGGGGACAGAGCGTTGGCGGTGACCAGCTGGGCGGGTGCGACGACGCGGGGCAGGGAGGCGGCGAGCCCCGCGAGGACGAAGCGGTTGACGGCGGTCACGGACAGCGCCGAGGCGTAGAAGAGCCACTCGGGGACGGAGGCGGCGACCAGCACGGCGGTGATGCAGGCGAGGAGGGCCCGCAGCAGGTTGCCGTAGAGGAAGACCTGGCGGCGGCGCCAGCGGTCCAGGAGCACTCCGGCGAAGGGCCCGATGACGGAGTAGGGCAGCAGCAGGACCGCCATGGCCGACGCTACGGCGGCCGGCGAGGTCTGTTTCTCGGGAGAGAAGACCACATGGGTGGCCAGGGCCACCTGGTAGACGCCGTCGGCGGCCTGGGAGAACAGCCGTACGGCGAGCAGGTTGCGGAAGTCCCTCAGGCGCAGGAGTACGCGCAGATCACGTACGACGGGCATGAGGGCAAGGTTCACACACGCGGAGGGTCCCCGGGCAGATTGCCCGGGGACCCTCGCGGAACAGCGGGTGGAGACCGGGGGACGGCGGCCCCGGCGCTCCGAACCGGTCCCTGTTTAGCGCTCGACCTCGCCGCGGATGAACTTCTCGACGTTCTCCAGCGCCTCGTCGTCGAAGTACTGGACCGGCGGGGACTTCATGAAGTAGCTGGACGCCGACAGGATCGGGCCGCCGATGCCGCGGTCCTTGGCGATCTTCGCGGCGCGCAGGGCGTCGATGATGACACCGGCGGAGTTCGGGGAGTCCCACACCTCGAGCTTGTACTCGAGGTTCAGCGGGACGTCGCCGAAGGCGCGGCCCTCGAGGCGGACGTAGGCCCACTTGCGGTCGTCGAGCCACGCGACGTAGTCGGACGGGCCGATGTGGACGTTCTTGTCGCCGAGGTCGCGGTCGGGGATCTGCGAGGTGACGGCCTGCGTCTTCGAGATCTTCTTCGACTCGAGGCGCTCGCGCTCCAGCATGTTCTTGAAGTCCATGTTGCCGCCCACGTTGAGCTGCATGGTGCGCTCCAGGCGGACACCGCGGTCCTCGAACAGCTTCGCCATCACGCGGTGCGTGATGGTGGCGCCGACCTGCGACTTGATGTCGTCGCCGACGATCGGGACACCGGCCTCGGTGAACTTGTCGGCCCACTCCTTGGTGCCGGCGATGAAGACCGGGAGGGCGTTGACGAAGGCGACCTTGGCGTCGATGGCGCACTGGGCGTAGAACTTCGCCGCGTCCTCGGAACCGACGGGCAGGTAGCAGACCAGGACGTCGACCTGGCGGTCCTTGAGGACCTGGACCACGTCGACGGGGGCCTCGGAGGACTCCTCGATCGTCGCGCGGTAGTACTTGCCCAGGCCGTCCAGGGTGTGGCCGCGCTGGACGGTCACGCCCGTGGTGGGGACGTCGCAGATCTTGATGGTGTTGTTCTCGCTGGCCCCGATGGCGTCCGCGAGGTCGAGGCCGACCTTCTTCGCGTCGACGTCGAACGCGGCGACGAACTCGACATCGCCCACGTGGTAGTCGCCGAACTGGACGTGCATCAGACCGGGGACCTTGGCCGCCGGGTCGGCGTCCTTGTAGTACTCGACGCCCTGCACCAGCGAGGCGGCGCAGTTGCCCACGCCGACGATGGCTACGCGAACCGAACCCATTCCGGTTGCTCCCTGTTTGTTCTCGGACGAGGCCTGCGCGGTGCAGGCCTCACTTTGCAGTTTCGTCGGGCGGTCCGGGTCGTCTCCGATCCCGTCCCGCCCGCTCACTCTCGATGAGCTCGTTCAGCCAGCGCACTTCGCGCTCCACGGACTCCATGCCGTGCCGTTGCAGTTCGAGCGTGTAGTCGTCGAGGCGCTCCCGCGTGCGGGCGAGTGAGGCGCGCATCTTCTCCAGGCGCTCCTCCAGCCGGCTGCGGCGACCCTCCAGGACCCGCATGCGCACGTCCCGCTCGGTCTGGCCGAAGAAGGCGAAGCGGGCGGCGAAGGACTCGTCCTCCCACGTGTCGGGACCGGTGTGGGACAGGAGCTCCTCGAAGTGCTCCTTACCGGCGGCCGTCAACCGGTAGACGATCTTGGCGCGGCGCCCTGCGAGTGAAGCGGCGAGGGCGTCCTCCGGGGCGCTGCCCGGTTCCTCGGCAAGCCAGCCGTTGGCGACCAGCGTCTTCAGGCAGGGGTAGAGCGTCCCGTAGCTGAACGCCCGGAACACCCCCAGCGAGGTGTTGAGCCGTTTGCGGAGCTCGTAGCCGTGCATGGGGGCCTCGCGGAGCAGGCCGAGGACGGCGAACTCGAGGATGCCCGAGCGCCTGCTCATCCGCCTGCCTCCCCTGCACACTGAGCCTTATGACGAGCTGATGTATCGGCTCGATACATCCAGACGATAGAACGGGTGCCTTCCGGCGACAAGTAGCGATCTGGTGACCGGTATCACATCACCAATTCGACGGATGCGAGTTGCCTGATTTGGGGTGAACTTCGGCACTGTTCGGGTTTTGAGCGTGCGTACTCTTGCGGCGTGACACCGGGGGGATCGGAACTCACAAGCCGCTTCCAGGCCACTCGCCTGCCCGAGGAGTAGTCGTTCGATGAGCGAGCACCGCCGCAAACCGCCGCAGCCCGAGGGCGGCGGACGTGCCGCAGCCCGCAGGGCTGCCCAGCAGCGCCCCGGACGGGGTGCCGGGCCCGCGCGCGACGTCCCCACCGCGTCGCACAGCGGACCGTACGCAGACCCGCGCGGTGAGCGCGGCAGTCGCGGGGCGCGGCGCGCCCCGCAGGGAACCGCGGGACGGGGCCGCGGAGCGGGCCGCCCGGACAAGCGGCTGATCAACTACCCGCGCTCCGACAAGGACGGCTGGCAGCGCTTCCTGCCGTCCTGGAAGCTGGTCGGCGGCACGGCGCTGGGCTTCTTCGCGATCGTCTTCGCGGGCGCCGGCATCGGCATCGCGGCGGTCGACACGCCCAACCCGAACCTGGCGGCCAAGGCGCAGAACAACGTCTTCTACTGGGCCGACGACACCCAGATGGTCGCCACCGGCGGCTCGATGAACCGGCAGATCGTGCCCATCGACAAGATCCCGAGGTCGATGCAGAACGCGGTCATCGCCGCGGAGAACGAGTCCTTCGAGACCGACAAGGGCGTCGACCCGATGGGCATCGTGCGCGCCGTGTGGAACATGGCCAAGGGCGGCGCCACCCAGGGCGGGTCCACGATCACCCAGCAGTACGTGAAGAACACCTACCTGGACTCCGACCAGACGCTCAAGCGCAAGGTCACCGAGCTCTTCATCTCGATAAGGCTGGGCGTGTCCGAGGAGAAGGACACGATCCTCGCCGGCTACCTGAACACCGCGTACTTCGGCCGCGACGCCTACGGCATCCAGGCCGCCGCGCGCGCCTACTTCGACAAGGACTGCTGGGACCTCACGCCGTCCGAGAGCGCCTTCCTCGCCGCCCTGCTCAAGGGCCCCAACCTGTACAACCCGGACGGCGGCATCGGCGACAACGCCACGCCCGAGGAGAACACCAAGCGCGCCCACACCCGCTGGGCCTGGGTGCTCGACCGCGAGGTGGCGGTCGGCCGCATGGACAGGGCGGAGCGGGAGAAGTACAGGGAGTTCCCCAAGCTCGTCGACTCCGAGCAGGCCCGCAGCCTCGCCGGCCAGACCGGCTACCTGGTCGAGACGGCCAAGCAGTACGTGATGAAGGTCGCGAACCTCACTCCCGAGCAGATGGCCCGCGGCGGCTTCCAGATCAAGACCACCTTCCAGAAGCCGAAGGTGGACGCCCTGGCCAAGGCCGTCGAGGACACCCGCAACAACTTCCTGGACGAGAAGGCCCGGCCCGAGCACGACACCTTCGTCCAGTTCGGCGCCGCCTCCGTCGACGTGAAGACAGGCGCGATCGTGGCCCTGTACGGCGGCCCCGGCATGGACAAGAAGTACTTCAGCAACAACGCCAACACCATCGGTGTCCCGGTCGGCTCGACCTGGAAGCCGTACGTCCTGGCGGCGGCGATGGAGTACGGGACGCAGAACTCGAACGGCCGCGGCATCTCGCCGCAGAGCAAGTACCAGGCCAACGACCTCACGGTGATCAACAACCGGGACGGCAAGCCGCTGCGCGACGCGAGCGGCAAGCCGTTCCGCCAGAAGAACGAGAGCCCCTACCCGTACGGCTACGTGACGCTCCACGAGGCGATGGAGAAGTCGATCAACGTGCCGTTCGCGCAGCTCGTCTTCGACGTGGGCCACGGCAAGGTCCGGGACGTGGCCAAGGCGACGGGCATCCTGGAGTCCTCCATGAACCCGAACAACGACGCCTCGTTCGCCCTGGGCACCTCGACGCCCAGCGCCATCCGCATGGCCGACTCGTACGCCACGTTCGCGGCATCCGGCATCCACCGCGAGCCCTACTCGGTGCGCAGCGTGCAGAAGGACGGACGGGACCTGCCCGGGTTCGAGCCCCCCAAGGAGCAGCGGGCGATGGACGACTCCGTCGCCGACAACGTCACCAAGGTGCTCCGGAACGTCGTCGAGAACGGCACGGGCACCAAGGCCCGGAAGCTGGGACGCCCGGCGGCCGGCAAGACCGGTACGACGGACGAGAACAAGTCGGCGTGGTTCGTCGGGTACACCCCGGAGCTGTCCACCTCGGTGGCCCTCTTCCGCACGGACCCGAACTCGAAGGAGAAGGAGCTGATGTCCATGAAGGGCGTCGGCGGCACCGACTCCATCCACGGTGGCGACATCCCGGCCGTCGTCTGGACCGCGTACATGAAGGAGGCCCTGAAGGGCGCTCCGGTCAAGCAGTTCCCCGAGCCGGAGGACATCGGCGTGATCGCCGACGGGGCGGGCGCGCCCTCCCCCAGCCCTTCGGCGGTCCCCTCGCCGTCCGGGTCGGCCTCGCCGTCTCCCTCGGCCTCGCCGTCGCCGTCCCCGAGCCGCTCGCGGAGCGGTACGGGCCGGCCCTGCAAGCCGTGGGAGCTGTACTGCATCCCCGACGACAGCGGCGGTGTCGACGGCGGCAGCGACGGCTCGTCCAGCTCCCCCAGCCCGTCTCCCTCGGTCAAGCCGGGACGCCCGGGCAGCGTCACCAGCTGGGGCGGCAGCACGGGGTTCACGGGCTGACCCCGCCGCCCCTCGCGGCCCGGAGGGCCGCCGCACCGGTTGCGGCGGCCCTCCCGCGCGTCCGGCGGCGTACGGCAGGATGAGCGCATGACGAAGGTGCACGAGGGCCGGCTCGTCCTTCCCACCCGGGAGGACGAGGTCGCCGCGGCCGGCAGCGAGTTCATCGGCGGGCCGATCGGCCGCCACGCCAGGCTGGGCGGCCACTGGCTCCACCCGGTGCGCGTCGTGGCGCTGACCGCCATCGGCATGTTCGCGCTCGGCATGGTGCAGAAGCTGCCCTGCTACAACTGGGCGTGGTTCCGCGGCGCGGGCTCCCAGTACACCCACGCCTGCTACTCGGACATCCCGCACCTCTTCGTGGCCAGGGGCTTTGCCGACGGGCTCACGCCGTACTTCGACCGGATCCCCGGCGACATGGCCTACCTCGAGTACCCCGTGCTCACGGGCCTCTTCATGGAGGTCGCGTCCTGGCTGACTCCGGGCGGCGGCTCCA
This sequence comes from Streptomyces sp. NPDC031121, assembly GCF_055570615.1. Classification (NCBI taxonomy): domain Bacteria; kingdom Bacillati; phylum Actinomycetota; class Actinomycetes; order Kitasatosporales; family Streptomycetaceae; genus Streptomyces; species Streptomyces sp. NPDC031121. The sequence continues at coordinate 189,489 of NZ_JBVIGV010000005.1, read as the reverse complement.
TGCAGCACCGGGAGCAGATGTACTGGATGGCCAACGCGGGCATGCTGATGGCCTGCGCGGCCGTCATCGCCGTGTGCGTCGCCCGTACCCACCGCGGCCGCCCCTGGGACGCGCTGCTCTTCGCCCTCGCCCCGGCGTTCGCGCTCACGGCGACGATCAACTGGGACCTGCTGGCCATCGCCCTCACCGCGGCGGCCATGCTCGCGTGGTCGAGGGGCCGCATCCTCCTCGCCGGCGTCCTGATCGGCCTGGCCACGGCCGCCAAGCTCTATCCCGTCCTGCTGCTCGGGGTGCTGTTCGTGCTGTGCTGGCGTGCCGGGAAGTGGCGCGCCTTCGGCGCGGCGGCCCTCGGCGCGGCCGCGTCGTGGCTGGTGGTGAACCTTCCGGTCATGCTGTTCGCCTGGGAGGGCTGGCAGAAGTTCTACACGTTCAGCCAGGAGCGGCCCATCGACTTCGGCTCCGTGTGGCTGCTGATCTCGCAGCGGACCGGGAACCCCCTGACCGACGCCAACACCTACGCGACGGGCCTGACGCTGCTGCTGTGCGCGGGCATCGGGCTGCTGGCGCTCACGGCGCCGCGCCGCCCGCGCTTCGCGCAGCTGGCGTTCCTGGTGGTGGCCGTCTTCATCCTGGCCAACAAGGTCTACTCGCCGCAGTACGTGCTGTGGCTGATCCCGCTCGCGGCGCTGGCCCGGCCGCGCTGGCGCGACTTCCTGGTGTGGCAGGCGTGCGAGGTCATGTACTTCCTTGGGATCTGGCTCTACCTCGCTTACACGACCAGCGGCGACCAGCACCAGGGGCTGCCGCCCGAGGGCTACCAGCTGGCCATCGCGGTGCACCTGCTGGGGACGCTGTACCTGTGCGCGCTCGTGGTCCGCGACGTTCTGGCGCCCGAGCGGGACGTCGTCCGCCGCGACGGCTCGGACGACCCGTCGGGCGGTGTCCTGGACGGGGCCGAGGACGTGTTCACCCTGTCGGACGCCCTTCGGGGGCAGCGGCACGAGGAGCCGGAGCAGCGGGTGGAGTGGGGCGCCGCCCGCGGCGGATGAGGAAACGCGCCCGGGGGCTGCCGGGCGGGCAGGGGCGGCGGGCCCGGGGCCGACGGCCCGGGGCCCGCCGCCCCTTCACGCGTCGAGGAGCCGGTCGAACTGCGTGGTGGTGTGGCGCAGATGGGCCACGAGCTCGTCGCCCACCTTCGGCTCGGGCGCGTCGGACGGCACGAACAGGATGGACACCTGCATGTGCGGCGGCTCCGCGAACCAGCGCTGCTTGCCCGCCCACACGAACGGCGAAAGGTTCCGGTTGACGGTGGCCAGGCCGGCCCGGGCCACGCCCTTGGCCCGCGGCATCACGCCGTGCAGGGCCTTCGGGGCCTCCAGGCCCACGCCGTGCGAGGTGCCGCCCGCGACCACCACGAGCCAGCCGTCCGAGGCGGCCTTCTGCTGGCGGTAGCCGAACCGGTCGCCCTTGGCGACCCGGGTGACGTCCAGGACGCTGCCGCGGTAGGCGGTGGCGTCGTGGTCGCCGAGCCACAGCCGGGTGCCGATGCGGGCCCGGAAGCGGGTCTGCGGGAACTGCGCCTGGAGCCGGGCCAGGTCCTCGGCGCGCAGGTGGCTGACGAACATGGTGTGCAGCGGCAGGCGGGCCGCCCGCAGCCGGTCCATCCAGCCGATGACCTCCTCGACGGGGTCCGAGCCGTCCGGGCGGTCCAGCGGCAGGTGCAGGGCGAAGCCCTCCAGCCGCACGTCCTCGATCGCCGCGGCCAGCTGGCCCAGGTCCTGCTCGGAGATGCCGTGGCGGCGCATGGAGCTCATGCACTCGATGACGACGCGGGCGCCGACCAGGCCGCGGACCCCGTCCAGGGAGGAGACGGAGCGGATGACCCGGTCCGGCAGCGGCACCGGGTCCTCGCCCCGCCGGAACGGGGTGAGGACGAGCAGGTCGCCGCCGAACAGGTCCTTGATGGTCGCGGCCTCGTACGTGGTGCCGACGGCCAGGATGTCGGTTCCCAGCCGGGTCGCCTCCTCGCAGAGCCGCTCGTGGCCGAAGCCGTAGCCGTTGCCCTTGCAGACCGGGACCATTCCGGGGAACTGGTCGAGGATCTGCTTGTGGTGCGCACGCCAGCGCGCGGTGTCGACGTAGAGCGTGAGCGCCATGCCCGTCCGGAGCCTCTCTGGAATGGCTGCTGATGCAGCGGTGCGGTGGTGTGGGGTGCGGAGCGTCAGCGGCGCGACATGTAGATGTCGAGCGCCTTGTGCAGCACCTTGTTGAGCGGGAAGTCCCACTCGCCTACGTACTCGACGGCCTCGCCGCCCGTGCCGACCTTGAACTGGATGAGGCCGAACAGGTGGTCGTTCTCGTCCAGCGTGTCGCTGATGCCGCGCAGGTCGTAGACGCTCGCGCCCAGGGCGTACGCGTCGCGCAGCATGCGCCACTGCATCGCGTTCGACGGGCGCACCTCGCGCTTGTGGTTGGCGGAGGCGCCGTACGAGTACCAGACGTGCTGGCCGACGGTGATCATCGTGGCGGCGGCCAGGGCCTCGCCCTCGTGCTTGGCGAGGTAGAGCCGCATGCGGTTGGGGTCCTCGGAGTTGAGGGCCGTCCACTGGCGCTGGAAGTAGCTGAGGGGGCGCGGGCGGAACTTGTCGCGCACGGCCGTGATCTCGTACAGGTGCTGCCAGGTCTCCAGGTCCTCGTAACCGCCCTGGACGACCTCGACGCCGGCCTTCTCGGCCTTCTTGATGTTGCGGCGCCACAGCTGGTTGAAGCCCTTGAGGACGTCGTCCAGCGAGCGGTTCGCGAGCGGCACCTGGAAGACGTAGCGCGGCTGGACGTCGCCGAACCCGGCACCGCCGTCCTCGCCCTGCTGCCAGCCCATGCGGCGCAGCTTGTCGGACACCTCGAAGGCGCGGGGCTCGATGTGCGAGGCCTCGATGTCGCGCAGTCGCTTGACCTCGGGGTCCTGGATGCCGGCCTTGATGGCGGCGGAGTTCCAGCGCCGGATGACGACGGGCGGGCCCATCTTCACGGTGAACGCGCCCTGCCGCTTGAGGTGGGCCAGCATCGGCTGGAGCCACTCCTCCAGGTTCGGGGCGAACCAGTTGATGACGGGGCCCTCGGGCAGGTAGGCGAGGTACCGCTTCACCTTGGGCAGCTGGCGGTACAACACGAGTGCGGCACCGACGAGTTCGTCGTTCTGGTCGAACCATCCGAGGTTCTCGGACCGCCACTCGTTCTTCACGTCGGCCCACGCCGGGACCTGGCAGTGGCTAGCCGAGGGCAGGCTCTGGAGGTATCCCAGATGCTGCTCTCGGCTGATGGTCCTCAGGGACAGGCTCATTCGGGGCGTCTCCTCCGGCGGCTTCGCTGGCTATGGCGCGAAGCCTACTGCGACAAGGGCGCCGCCCTTCTGGGGGACGGGCCGGTCCCGTCCCCGGTCAGCGGCGGGCGCCCTGCCGCGGAGGTGCCCCGGTCAGCCCAGCCAGCCTCCGAAGAGCCCGCCGTGGGCCATGCCGAGGAAGAAGCCGAGGCCCGACGCGCCAAGGCCGATGATCAGCGCGAAGCGCTCGCGTGTCGTCTCGGAGATGAACTGCCCGTAGCCGCCGGTCAGGATGCCGAAGAGGCCGGTCCACGAGGTGAGCAGGTGCAGGTCGTGGAAGAAGGCCGTGATGAACGACACGAAGCCGAGGACGAGGGTGGCCGCCATCAGGGCGTCCTGGACGGGGTGCGGCTTGCCGTCGGTCGCGAGCAGGGAGATGGACGACTGGGTGCGTACTGCCTGTGCCATCGGAAAAGCACCTCCTGGCTGGGGCGGAGGGTGCTTCGGGGCTGGCCGCGGCCCGGCCGGGCATAGCACCGAGCACACCCGTTGCCTACAGATTGTGGCGCTCCGGTGCCGGATTTCAACCGGAAGGAGTCGGCGGGGTAGTCTGTACGGTCTGCGCGGTGTCTGCTCTCAGGCGCCGTGCGGTACGCATCACGACCCTCCTGCCACGGAACGACCGTGGCCGCTGAGTCCAAAGGAGGTGGGTTCCACATGCGTCACTACGAAGTGATGGTCATCCTCGACCCGGATCTTGAGGAGCGCGCTGTCGCCCCGCTGATCGAGAACTTCCTCTCCGTCGTCCGCGAGGGCAACGGAAAGGTCGAGAAGGTCGACACCTGGGGCCGTCGCCGTCTCGCCTACGAGATCAAGAAGAAGCCCGAGGGCATCTACTCGGTCATCGACCTGCAGGCCGAGCCTGCGGTCGTCAAGGAGCTCGACCGCCAGATGAACCTGAACGAGTCGGTTCTCCGGACCAAGGTCCTCCGCCCCGAGACCCACTGAACCCCGGTTCAGCGGTAATCGGGTTCGAGTAGCACAGCAGCCAGCAGCAATCCCCGCCGAGAGGTTCATCCATGGCAGGCGAGACCGTCATCACGGTCGTCGGCAATCTCGTCGACGACCCCGAGCTGCGCTTCACCCCCTCGGGTGCGGCGGTCGCGAAGTTCCGTGTCGCGTCCACCCCCCGCACCTTCGACCGCCAGACGAACGAGTGGAAGGACGGCGAGAGCCTGTTCCTGACCTGCTCGGTGTGGCGGCAGGCGGCCGAGAACGTCGCCGAGTCCCTTCAGCGTGGCATGCGCGTCGTCGTGCAGGGTCGGCTGAAGCAGCGGTCGTACGAGGACCGTGAGGGTGTCAAGCGCACGGTCTTCGAGCTGGACGTCGAGGAAGTCGGCCCCAGCCTGAAGAACGCCACGGCCAAGGTCACCAAGACCACCGGTCGCGGCGGCCAGGGTGGGTACGGCGGCGGCCAGCAGCAGGGCGGCGGCGCAGGTTGGGGCGGAAGCTCCGGCGGCCCGCAGGGCGGCGGAGCTTCTTCCGACGACCCGTGGGCGTCCAGCGCGCCGGCCGGCGGCCAGCAGCAGCAGGGCGGCGGCGGTGGCTGGGGCGGAAGCTCCGGCGGCGGCTACTCGGACGAGCCCCCCTTCTAGGGAAGCTCGCATCCCCACTTCTTGATCACACAGGAGAGACACCATGGCGAAGCCGCCTGTGCGCAAGCCGAAGAAGAAGGTCTGCGCGTTCTGCAAGGACAAGACCGCGTACGTGGACTACAAGGACACGAACATGCTGCGGAAGTTCATTTCCGACCGCGGCAAGATCCGTGCCCGCCGCGTCACCGGCAACTGCACGCAGCACCAGCGTGACGTCGCCACGGCCGTGAAGAACAGCCGTGAGATGGCGCTGCTGCCCTACACGTCCACCGCGCGATAAGGAAAGGGTGACCGACACATGAAGATCATCCTGACCCATGAGGTCTCGGGCCTCGGTGCCGCCGGCGACGTCGTCGACGTCAAGGACGGCTACGCTCGCAACTACCTGGTCCCGCGCGGTTTCGCGATCCGCTGGACCAAGGGTGGCGAGAAGGACGTGGCGCAGATCCGCCGCGCCCGCAAGATCCACGAGATCGCGACCATCGAGCAGGCCAACGAGGTCAAGGCCAAGCTCGAGGGCACGAAGGTCCGTCTGGCCACCCGCTCGGGTGACGCCGGCCGCCTCTTCGGCTCCGTGACCCCGGCCGACATCGCCACGGCGATCGAGGCTTCCGGTGGTCCGAAGGTCGACAAGCGCCGCGTCGAGCTGGCTGCCCCGATCAAGACCCTCGGTTCGTACCAGGTCTCCGTGCGCCTGCACGCCGAGGTCGCTGCGAACGTGGGCGTCGAGGTCGTCGCCGCCTGAGTGCCGCGCACGAAGGGCCGCACCCCGCTGGGGTGCGGCCCTTCGCCGTGTTTCACGTGAAACATGCGCCCGCCGTCAGCGGGTCGCGCCGGCGACGGCCCAGCGCCCGGAGCGGGCACGCAGCTGGAGGGTCGCCATGCGGACGAGCATCATCAGCGTCATCGCCCACCACAGGGCCGTGAGACCGCCGCCCAGGACCGGGACGAGCAGGGCGGCCGGTGCGAACACCGCCAGGGTGGCCAGCATCGCCCAGGCCAGGTAGCGGCCGTCCCCGGCGCCCATGAGGACGCCGTCGAGGACGAACACGATCCCGGCGACCGGCTGCGAGGCGGCCACCACGAGCAGGGCCGGCAGCAGGGCCTCCTCCACCGCGGGGTCGGTGGTGAAGAGAGGGACGATCAGCGGGCGGGCGGCGGCCAGCAGGAGGCCGAGGACGGTGCCCGAGGCGATGCCCCACTGCACCATGCGGCGGCACACGGTCTTGGCCCCGTCGGTGTCCCCGGCGCCCAGGTACCGTCCGATGATGGCCTGGCCCGCGATGGCGATGGCGTCGAGGGCGAAGGCGAGCAGGCTCCACAGGGAGAGCAGGATCTGGTGGGCGGCGACATCGGCGTCGCCGAGGCGCGCGGCCACGTAGGTGGCGATCATCAGGACGGCGCGCAGGGAGAGGGTGCGGACGAGCAGGGGCGCCCCGGCCTGTGCGCAGGCCCGGATGCCTGCTGCGTCGGGGCGCAGGGAGGCGCCGTGCCGGCGGGCGCCGCGGACCACCACGGTGAGATAGGCGCCGGCCATGGCGCACTGGGCGAGGACCGTGCCCCATGCGGAGCCCGCGATGCCGAGGCCGGCCCCGTAGACGAGGGCGGCATTCAGCCCGGCGTTGAGGGCGAAGCCGCCGACGGCGACGTAGAGCGGGGTCCGGGTGTCCTGGAGGCCCCGGATGACTCCGGTGGCAGCCAAAACCATCAGCATGGCGGGGATGCCGAGTGCGGAGATCCGCAGGTACGTCGTGGCATGCGGGGCGACGGTGTCGGAGGCGCCGAGGAGCGAGACCAGCCAGGGCGCGGTGGGCAGGACCGCGGCGGCGACGGCCGCCCCGAGCAGCAGGGCGAGCCAGATGCCGTCCATGCCCTGCCGGATGGCGGCTTTGAGGTCGCCCGCGCCGACGCGTCGGGAGACCGCCGCGGTGGTGGCGTAGGCGAGGAACACGAACACGCTCACCGCGGTGGTGAGGAGGGCGGCGGCGATGCCGAGGCCGGCCAGCTGGGGAGTGCCGAGGTGGCCCACGATGGCACTGTCGGCCAGCACGAAGAGGGGCTCGGCGACGAGTGCGCCGAAGGCCGGGACGGCGAGCGCGAGGATCTCGCGGTCGTGCTGTCGCGGTGCCGCCTTCCGCGGTTCGAGGGCTTGTGTCATGGGCTCAATCTAATCTTCCACAGGTAATAGACGCAAGGCGCCTGTACTCCTTACTCGCGGATGCGGTGGGGCACAGGCGGCACCTCGTCCGAGGCGATCTGGGGGAAGGTGCCGAGATTTTTCTCCGGCACGGGTCGCTGTCGGAGAATGTGCAGGTCAGGACGGCCACTTGGGGCCGTGGGTGATTTTGTCCACAGCGCTGTCCCCCGGTCCGTGCACAGCTTCGGGCGAGTTACCCACAGCATTGGCCCGGTCGTCCACATCTCATCCACACAGCCTGTGGATAACAAGATTGGCTGACGCCGCCTCCGGGCCTACCGTTGTGCGTTGCCCGACCCGCGGGAAGCGGATCCGGGTGTCCCGAATGTCAGAGCCGTGCCGTACAAGACTGGCACGGCGAGGTCCGCGCTGCGGACGGGAGGAGGCGGCCCGGTGAGTATCCCCGAGCCCACGGACGACCCCTGGGCCGACAGCGGTCCGGGCGACCGTCTCCCCACCCGCTCGCGCCGCGGCGGGGACGGCCGCGGCCGCGGGGACGAGCAGCACGAGCGCGGCCGCGAGGGCGGCGCCTGGGACGGCGGCGGCTTCGAGCGCGTCCCCCCGCAGGACCTCGACGCCGAGCAGTCCGTGCTCGGCGGCATGCTGCTCTCCAAGGACGCCATCGCGGACGTCGTCGAGATCATCAAGGGCCACGACTTCTACCGGCCCTCCCACGAGACGATCTACCAGGCCATCCTCGACCTGTACGCCAAGGGCGAGCCCGCCGACCCGATCACGGTCGGAGCCGAACTCACCCGGCGCGGGGAGATCGGCAAGGTCGGCGGCGTCTCCTACCTCCACACGCTGGTCCAGTCGGTCCCGACGGCCGCGAACGCCTCGTACTACGCCGAGATCGTCCACGAGCGGGCCGTCCTGCGCCGCCTCGTGGCGGCCGGTACGAAGATCACGCAGATGGGATACGCGGCCGACGGCGACGTCGACGAGATCGTCAACAGCGCCCAGGCCGAGATCTACGCCGTCACCGAGCAGCGGACCTCCGAGGACTACCTGCCGCTCGGCGACATCATGGAGGGTGCGCTCGACGAGATCGAGGCCATCGGCTCGCGCAGCGGCCAGATGTCCGGCGTCCCGACCGGCTTCACCGACCTCGACTCCCTCACCAACGGCCTGCACCCCGGCCAGATGATCGTCATCGCGGCCCGTCCCGCCATGGGCAAGTCGACCCTCGCCCTGGACTTCGCGCGCGCCTGCTCCATCAAGAGCAACCTGCCCAGCGTCATCTTCTCGCTTGAGATGGGCCGCAACGAGATCGCGATGCGCCTGCTGTCCGCGGAGGCCCGGGTCGCCCTGCACCACATGCGCTCCGGCACCATGACCGACGACGACTGGACCCGTCTCGCCCGGCGGATGCCCGACGTCTCGGCCGCTCCCCTGTACATCGACGACTCCCCGAACCTGTCGATGATGGAGATCCGGGCGAAGTGCCGCCGCCTCAAGCAGCGCAACGACCTCGCCCTGGTGGTCATCGACTACCTCCAGCTGATGCAGTCGGGCGGCTCCCGCCGACCCGAGAGCCGCCAGCAGGAGGTCTCGGACATGTCCCGGAACCTCAAGCTCCTCGCGAAGGAGCTGGAGGTGCCCGTGATCGCGCTCTCCCAGCTGAACCGAGGCCCCGAGCAGCGCACCGACAAGAAGCCGATGGTCTCCGACCTGCGCGAGTCCGGCTCCATCGAGCAGGACGCCGACATGGTCATCCTGCTGCACCGCGAGGACGCGTACGAGAAGGAGTCGCCGCGCGCCGGCGAGGCGGACCTGATCGTGGCCAAGCACCGAAACGGCCCGACCGCGACGATCACGGTGGCCTTCCAGGGCCATTATTCGCGGTTCGTGGACATGGCCAACACGTAGCATCCGGGTTTGTAGGGTCTCAAATTTCGCGGCACAATCTCAGCTCCGATGGCACATCGGTGGCACTTATGCCGTCTTCATGAGACTCGCTGGTCGAAGCGTTCACCCTTTTGGGTGATGGGATCCCGGCTCGCTCCGCCCACTGTTGTTCCGCTGGCACCCTTGCCTGCGCGGGTCATCGTCCGCGGGCCGGGGGTGTGCGATGGGCAGTGTTACTGCGACGGTGAGTATCCGTCAGCAGCGTGGTGTTCTCGTGGAGGACCGAGACTGGGGTACGGCGCCTGTCGACCTCCTGCAGTCGGCTTGTCCGTGGCGGACGTTCCGCTGGTACAAGGGTCAGAAGCACTACTCGGGTACCTACTGGTCGGCGACGGTGCGCGACCACGTGATCTATGAGTCTCGCCTGGAACTATCGCGCTTGCTCTTTGCCGACTTCGATCCGTCGGTGCGCGGCATCGTGGCCCAGCCCTTCCTACTGAAGACCGTGCTGGAGGGGAAGGTGCGCCAGCACGTCCCGGACTATCTCCTGCTCATCGGGCAGGTGCCGGTGGTTGTCGACGTCAAGCCGTTGCATCGGTTGTCCAAGCCGGAGGTGGCGTTCACCTTCGGCTGGACCCGGGAGGCCGTGGAATCGCGCGGATGGAAGTACGAGGTCTGGAGCGAGCCTCCGGCCGTGGAACTGGAGAACATCCGGTTCCTGGCGGGTTACCGCAGAGACTGGCTGTTCAGCGCCGAGACCCTGGAGGAGCTCTGGGACGCGGATCTCGACGGGCTTCTTCTGGGACAGGCCACGAGGTGTCTGCCAAATTATCCGGAGCCTCACGTTCGCGCCGCCATCCATCATTTGCTCTGGAGGCAGGATCTCGTCACTGATCTCGGCCGCCCGCTGGGCTCTTCGCACGTGCTGAGGAGGGCAGGGTGAGCAGGGCGGCGGCTCGCGTCGGAGTCGGTACGCGCTTCCGCTACGACGGGGAGACCGTCGAGGTGGTGGAGATGGCTGCGACCACGGCAGGCAACGAAGTGGTCTTGAGGGATGGCCAAGGGCGGCTTCTACGGCTGTCGCTCAAGGAACTGCTGTTCTCGGACCGTGCTGTGATCAGCCCTGACGGTCCAGGGCCGTCGGCGGACGACGAGGGCGAGATCGCCTCTGTGGTTCTCGGGCAGCTTGACGCCGTGGAGAAGCAGAAGGTCCTGGAAAGAGCCGAGCACGTCCGTGAGGTGCTGACGGGTTATCGGTCCGGCAGTCCCGAACTCGCGCGCGACGAAGAACCTCGTTCCGAGTACTTGCCGGAGAAGCCGCTGGAGGCCAGATACGCGGCGAAGACCGCTGAACTCGGTGTGGGTCTGAGGACCTTGAAACGGTGGGTCGCCGAGTTCCGGGAGCACGGGGAAGCTGGACTTGCTCCCCGGAAGGGGCCGACGCGGAAGTCGCAGATTGCGGTCGATGACCGGTGGGTGGAGACCGCGGTGGAGGTGATGGTCGAGCACACCGACCAGTCGCGGCCGTCGCGGACGATGGTGATCGATCGGACCCGGGCTCGGGTGATCGCGCGGTTCGGCGAGGGAGTGGTGCCGCAGCCGAGTCGGGCGACGGCGTTTCGGCTGTTGGAGGAGTTGGAGCGACGCCATCCGTTGTTCCGGCTGAGTACGAAGCGGAACCGAGATATCGCGGATCGGCCGGAGGGCCCGTACGGGAAGCTGCGGCCGACGCGGCCCGGTGAGTATCTGCTGATGGACTCCACCCGCCTGGACGTCTTCGCGTTCGACCCGTTGACCCTGAAGTGGGTTCAGGCCGAGCTGAGTGTCGGGATGGACTGGTACTCCCGCTGCATCACGGGGATCCGGCTCACGCCGGTCTCGACGAAGGCGGTGGATGTCAGCGCGGTGCTGTTCCAGTCCTTTCGGCCGCGGCCGGCGGGGCAGGACTGGCCGCGGCACGCGGTTTGGCCCGAACACGGCATCCCCCGCACTGTCCTGGTCGACGTCGAAGGCGCCAGCGGACCGGGCCTGGCCTCGCCGCCTCTGGTTCCCGAGACGCTGGTCGTCGACCAAGGCAAGGTCTACGTCTCGGAGCATCTGACCAGCGTCTGCCGACGGATGGGCATCTCCATCCAGCCTGCCCGACTCCGGACGGGCCGCGACAAGGGGCCGGTCGAGCGCTACTTCCGGACCCTTCGGGAGGGACTGCTGCAGGTGCTGCCCGGCTACAAGGGGCCCGACATCCACTCGCGGGGTGAGAGCCCCGAGGACGACGCGTTCTTCTTCCTCGACGAGCTTGAGGCGATCATCCGGGAGTGGACCGCAGCGGTCTATCACTGCCGGCCGCACTCCAGCCTGGTCGATCCGGGCCTGCCGGGTCTGAGGATGTCCCCGGCGAAGATGTTCGAGCACGGAATGGCCCGCGCCGGCTACATCGAGGTCCCCCGGGATCGCGATCTCGCCTTCGAGTTCCTGCAGACGAAGTGGCGCACGGTCCAGCACTACGGGGTCGAGATCGGCCGCCGCCGCTACAGCGGACCAGGCCTGCCCGAGCCGGGAGTCCGCAGCCCCTACGACAGTCCGGTCAAGAACGGCTGGCCCTTCCAGGTGGGCCCCGACGACATCACCCGGATCTACTTCCGCGATCCGGCTACCCGGGCCTGGCACACGCTGGTCTGGGAACACGCGCCGTCGTCCGAGATGCCCCTGAGCGAGGACGCGCTGACGTTCGCCCGGCAGCTGGCGGCCTCGAAGTATCGCTTTCCCGACGACCGGCTTGCCGTCGCTGACTTGTTGGAGCGGTGGAATCTCGGCCTGGGCACCACGATCGCCGAGCGGCGCATGGCCCTGCGGCTCTCGCGCGAGCAGGAGGCCATCGAACTTCCGGAGAGTGAGGCGGAGACGGTCGTCTCGCTTCCCTCCGTACGTAAGGCCCTCGGCCAGGACGAGCAGACCACGGAGCTGCGGGAGCCCGACGTGGTGACGGAGGCCGGGGATGACGACGAGGCTGATCTGGAGGACCTCGCCGGGGAGGACGACTTCTACGCCGATGCCCTGGAGGACGTGTGAACGACGGCAGCGTTCCGCAGCCAGGCAGTCTTGCCTTGTCACGGAAGGAGGACTTCAAGGCGTTCGCCGAGAGCCCTCGCCGCAGCCGGCCCGACCTGCTGACACGAAAGCAGCTGAAGTCCCTGCCCACACAGGCGCGGGCGGACTACGACCGTCAGCGCCGGCAGTGGCACGCGAACATCGGCCCGGTCAAGACGCCGCAACTGACAGAGCTCCATGAAGACTTATGGGACATCGTCGACAGCAACGAGCAGGACGGTGACAAGGCTAAGGGGGCGGTGGCCGTAGACGCGTTCCCGGGTCTGGGCAAGACGACCTCGGTGCTGGCCTTCGCTCGCGACTTCCACCAGCGGGAGATCGAGGAGTCGGGCGCGTTCACGAGCCAAGGGCATGAGCGGATCCCGGTCTGCCGGGTCGGGCTGACCGGGAACACCGGAATGAAGGATCTCAACCGGGCCATGCTGGAGTTCTTCGGTCACCCCGGGCAGATGCGGGGGACCACCGCCCAGTTCGGACGGCGGGTGCTGGACTGCGTGCTGTCCTGTGATGTCCGCCTGGTGGTTCTGGACGATCTGCACTTCTTGAAATGGGGACAAAAGAGCGGCATCGAGGTGAGCAACCACCTGAAGTGGATCGCCAACGAGTTCCCGGTGACGTTGCTGATGGTGGGGGTCGAACTCGCGAAGAAGGGCCTGTTCGGTGAGGGAACGAACGGGCGCGACACAGCTCTGGCCCAGACCGGCCGCCGCACCACCCGCCTCGGACTTCGACCGTTCACCATCGATACGGAGGCTGGCCGTCGGGAATGGCGGCAGATGCTGCTGGCCCTCGAACAGCGCGTCGTGCTCACCGACAAGCATCCCGGCATGCTCGCGGACGACCTGTCGGACTACCTCTTCGCCCGCAGCACCGGACACATCGGCTCGCTGATGACGCTGATCAACCGCAGCTGCCAGCGGGCGGTCCGCACCGGCGCCGAACGTCTTGACCAGGAGCTCATGGACCGGGTGAAGAACGACGAGGCATCCGAGGCCGCCCGCCTCGAACTTCAGGCCGCGCTGGAGAAGAAACGGCTGACCAGCCGCCCGCGGCCCCGGAGCCGGCGACCCGCATGAGAACGCCGGTCCGCACCCTGCCGATCCGGCTGCCTCCACTGTCCGGCGAGGCCCTGGACTCATGGCTGGAGGCAATAGCCAGACGGATGGACACCGCACTCGGTGATGTTCTGCTGCACCTCGGCTTCCCGGTCCGGCACCGGGCCGGAAACCAGTTCCGGGGCATCCCGGCAGACTGGACGCTCGTCCTCGACGAACAGCAGACCAATGCCGTCGCGCACGCCACCGGGACGCCCCCGGAGACAGTCACTGCCCTGACCCTGGCGCACTACGACGGACGGGCCCTCCACATGAGTGCCGGAGGCCGGGTCGTGTCACGGCACGTCCTTTGGGGCCGCGGAGGGGGATCCCGGTTCTGCCCGGAGTGCCTTCTTGCCAGGGATGGGCGATGGCAATTGTCCTGGAGGCTCGGTTTCTCCTTCGCCTGCACCCAGCACCGCAGACTGCTGGCGGACTGCTGCCCGCACTGCGGCAGGGTGCCGCGGCAGCGGCCCCGTTCCGGCCGGTCCGTCCCCCTGCCTGAACTCTGCGGCAATCCACCGACCCGTCCCACCCGCCCGTTCTCAGCTGGCTGCGGCACCGACCTGACCCGCGCTTCGACGCTTCTCCTGCCTCCTGGCCATCCGGTTCTCATGGCGCAGGACCGAGTGATGGAGATCATCGATGGGGCAACGGCTGCTTTCGGCCCTTACCGGACCTCTCCTCAGCTGGCATCGGCGGTGCTGGCCGACATCCGGGCCCTGGGCATCCGCGTCCTGAGCGACCTGCCCGCAGCTGTCCTACGAGAACAGATCCCGGCTGACATCGCAGAAGCTCACCTCAGCACCGATGCGGTCTCCCCGCACACCGGACTGGCGATGGAACGTCCGGGGTTCATGGCCCCGCCGCGAGCTGCGGATACGGCCGTCGCGGTCACCATGGCCCTGAGCATCCTGGAGCAACCAGGAATCGACCCGGCCGGCGAGGCCCTGCGAAGCCTGCTGGAAGCAGTACGCGAGGAACTCACGCAGATCTCGGCGACCAGTATCGACAGCTGGGGCAGAGGTATCAGCCCGGTGCTGCAGTCCGTGCACCTGGCTGCCCTCGCTCCTTCCCTCCGTCCCAGCGAATACGTCCGCTACCGCGTCGCGACCGAGACGCCCCGCCGACCGGCCAGAACCACTCGGGACATCGAGGAGCGAGCCAGGAAGATCCCCACGATGTTCTGGCCGTCCTGGACGGTCCGGCTCGCACCATCCAAAGGAGTCCACGCACGGGCTCTGGCCCCCGTCCTTGCCGCCCTGCTGCTAATTCCCGACAGCCGCGCATCCCTGGACCAGGCAGCCGAGCTGATCGGCAACGCCATCGACGGCATCGAGGTCTCACGACTCCTCCAGGAACTCGACGACCTTCCGCAATGGCCGGGCATCGCCACTGCCCTGGACCGGCTCGTCGACTACCTCGATAGCAACAGCACCCCCATCGACTACGGCCGGCGCCGACTCCTGGACTACACCGGCCTGCTTCCTCATGACCGCTGGCTGGAGATCTGCCGCCGCACCGGAACACCACCGGGAACCGGACGGCGCGAACGCATCGCACGCAGCCAGCTCGTCCAACGCCTCAGCGGCCTGCCCGCCGAGTCTGTCCCCGACGACCTGGGCGGGCTCGACAGCGCAGAGTTCCGGGCGACGTCCTTACGGTTCACCGCGCTTCAGACCCCTGAACTCGTGCACGCCCTCCAGCAGGAAGCTCTCATCTTCCTGGCCTTACACCACATCCACGACGAGCCCGTGACCTGGCAGCCGCCCGCCACCCTGCTGGCAGGGCTCTCCCTTCCCGGACCAGACCCGGCACACGTCGACCTACCCCGCCTGCACCAGCTCGTCCGAGAACGCCAGCACCCCGTTCAGCACGCCGCCCAGGTCCTGGGCACGACCGTCGAGGCCATCAGGCACGTCCTCGACGAACATCCAGCCCCCGCACCCCCGCTGACAAAGAACGCTTCCAGAGCCACTGGCCGCATCCGGCAGCAAGCCCGGCAAGCCATTCCGGCAGAGCGCTTCACCCGGCTCTACCTCGACGAACACCGGTCCCTCCAACAGATCGCCACCCTCACCGGCTTCTCCCGCAGCGTGCTGACCGGCCTCGCCAAGGACTACGGCATTCCGCTCCGCGAGGGCCCCAAGGACTACAAGCGCCGCGGCACCATTGAACGGGACTGGCTCATCGAGCAGTATGTCCACCGCCGCCGGACCCTGCCGGACCTCGCCCGAGAAGCCGGCATGAGCACCGCGAACATGGCCCGCTGGGCCCACACCCACAACATCCCCCTCCGGCCACGCGGCGGAGCGAGCCACCAGACCGTCCTCCACACCGCCGACGAAGCCGAGGCTCTTCCCGTCATCCTCCGCAAAGCCCTCACCGGCCCATACGCGCGGCAACGACTCGCGCGATTCCTGGCAGCCCAGTCCTATCCCACCCTCACCGAAGCAGCCCAAGATCTCGGCATCCACCAGTCGGCCCTGGTGATCCAGATCAACCGCCTCGAACGGGACCTCGGAAAGGCACTGCTTGAACGCGCGGAACGCGGTCGGGCCATGAAACTGACTCCCTTCGGCGAGAAGGTCATCGCGGCCATCAGCACCATGCAGGGTCAGATCGCGAGTCAGCCCTGACGCTGATCGTTTGCAGTGCCTGCGACAGCAGGCCCGCAGTTCGCCGGAAGCGCCCCTACCACCATGGAGATGGCTGCAGCCGCGGTGTCGCCTTCACCGATGACCGTTCCACGAGAAGGACCGCAGACGCGATACCGGCCGTCGCTCAGCGGATCGATGAACGGCACGTCCCATGAGTACGGGAACCCGGTGCAGGTCGTGAAGTGCAGCGACCAGTGGCTGGTGAACGGATACAACTGCCGCAGCTTCGGTTCGGCGGACGCAGCCTCGGCGAGCGCCAGTGTCTGGCGGGCGAGGTCGAGTCGATCGGCGTCCTGGCGCAAGCCTTCCAAGAGAAGTCGCCACTGCACGGTGACAGCCTCGGCCGGACCGCGTTCATGCGCTTCGGCCAGCTCGCTCACCTCGATGAAGGAAGCATCACCCTGGATCTCGCGGAGCCTGGCGCCGTCACGCCAACCTGCCGCAGCTCGGGCCAGTTCTCCCAGTTCGGAAGTCGAGCCCGAGAGCAGCTGAACCCCTTGGCACGGGCCATTGATGTTGAACCAGCGGCTCTCCGATCCGATGAAGATCCAGCAGGGCTCCCGGCCAGGGGCTGTGCTGGTGACGCCGGCTGTCCGCAGCGGGTCCGAATCGTTGCTCAGCACCACACCCAGATCGAGTCCCTGCTCGGCGGCAGCCAGTGCCAGGGCCGCGGCCAGACTGCCAGCAGCCGCGAGATCCGGATAGAGATCAGGGTCGGCAGGAGTCGGTTCGTGTCGAGCGGGGCGCGGGGAGGTGAAGGTCACCGCTGGAGTCTGCCGTCTGCGCTGAGCAAATGGCCACCCCAGGAGACGGACCTGTCGCACGGCGCTACAGTCCGACAGCGGAGGAGGGAAGATGGCGCTGAACAAGAAGGGTTCCAGGCGCATAACCGTTGACGGGATCGAGTACCGCTGGCGGATCCGCAAGAAGCCCTCCTACATGCAGGGACTTTGCTGGACACCGATGACCTACGCGGTCGAAGCGGCCAGCGGCAGCCAGCCGGGCACGGCCTTGATTGTCACCAGTGGCCAGGCCCATCCCAGTAACTGGGTGCGCGTCGAGACTGAGCCCATCCGTCCAGCTCACGTTGCTGCCAGCATTCGAGAGGCACGGGATCAAGGCTGGGATCCAACCCGGATCGGTTCTCCTTTCCAGCTCGACCGATCCGCAGGATTCATCGCTCAACCATGAGACAAAGCGGAGTAGCGCGGCGCATCTGGCCCGGCATCATGGCCTGGTGACCACATGGATGCGCTGCTACTGGGACGAGGAAGACACCTGGTTCTACTTCGAGGTCGACTCCGAAGGCTGGGTGATCCGGCAGGTCGAACTCGAAGGGCCTGAGCTGATCCCGATCGCAGCTGCCTCCCTCGCCGAGTGGCAGCGGGCCCGCGACGCAGGCCGCCTCGACGAGTACGACAGCAGGTTCGGGATCACCGCCGAGCTGCCCGTCTCGGAATGGGAAGGTCACGACCCCGAACAACTCACCTCCGAAGAGTTCGAGGAAGTCTGGAGTCCTGCCCGCCAGCAGATCGCATCCCAGCCCAGATGACCTCTCGGCGCCGCAGAGGCTTCTTGGCATCATCGCGGCATGACCCCGACCCTTCCCCGCACCGTCCGAGCCGTCGACACTGCTCAGCTCCTGGACTTGGCCCATGAGGCCGCCATCCATGGCTTCAGCCAGCGGCTCCCGGTCGACTGGCTTCGAGAGCACCTCGCCGCGGAGGCGACGCACTACCTGTTCCCGACGCTCGTGCAGCGGCTCACGCATCGTCCCGAGACGCTGCTGCAGTGGAGATGCCAGCAGCTGCTGACCGTCAGCACCGGCGAACAGATCTGGGGTCTGCTCGACGTCCTTCCCGACACCTTCGACAAGATCCCGGAGACCTTGGACACGGCGTCCAAGAAGGACATCATCAGCCGCATCGAGCGAGCAGTGAAGGTGCGTGAGTGGGTGGAACGGATGGCTGCCGATGCAGGTTCGTGAAGCCCCGGGCAGCGTTGCAGCCTGCTGGACAGCCTGAAGAAATGACACCGATCTGAGACAGCCGCCTGCCGACACGTCGTGAGACTGAAGGGAAACGTCCAGGTCACAGCGTCGGCGCCTGACACCGAAAGTGAGAACCTACACATGGACGCCCTGCCCGAAGACCTTCACCTGCTTCCCGCGACCCGGCGCGCACTGCTGCACCGGATCGCCGCCGCCCAGAGTGAGGGCCGGGCGCCCTCGCTCGCCGCCGCGGTCGCCCGCGGCGGTGCCGTCGTCTGGGAGGGTGCGCGCTCCTCGGCGGACGGACCGGGCCCGGACGGGAACGTGCAGTACCGGATCGGCTCCATCACCAAGACGTTCACCGCGGTGCTCGTGATGCGACTGCGTGACGAGGGACTGCTGTCGCTCGCCGATCCGGTCGAGAAGCACCTGCCCGGCACCGGCGCCGGCGACGTGACGGTCGCCCAACTGCTGTCGCACACCGGGGGCCTGGCCGCCGAGACCCCAGGCGAGTGGTGGGAGCGGTCCTCCGCGGCGCTCCGCCCGGAACTCGCGGACGTGCTCGGCGAGGAGCCCTTCCGGTTCGAGCCGGGCCGCCGCCACCACTACTCCAACCCCGGTTACACGCTGCTCGGTTCGCTCGTCGAGGCGCTGCGGGACAGGCCCTGGGCGGAGGTGCTCCGCACGGAGGTGTTGGAGCCCCTCGGCCTGGACCGCACCACGGTGCAGCCGCACGCGCCGCATGCGGGCGGATGGGCCGTCCACCCGTGGGCCGACGTGATGCTTCCCGAACCCGCGGAGGACCTGGGACTGATGGCGCCCGCGGGGCAGCTGTGGTCCACGACCCGGGACCTGGCGCGGTTCGGGCAGTTCCTGATCCACGGCGACGAGCGGGTCCTCGGCGCGGCCGCGGTCGCGGAGATGGCCGTGGCGGCGTCCCCTCCGGAGCCGGGGATCGCCGACCACGGGTACGGGCTGGGCCTGCAGCTCGTGCAGAGCGGCGCGCGGCGGATCGCCGGCCACAGCGGCTCGCTGCCCGGCTTCGTCGCCGGTCTGTGGCTGAGTGCGGCGGACGACGTGTCGGCTGTCGTGCTGGCCAACTGCACGTCCGGTCTGCCCGCCGCGACGGTCGCGGCGGATCTGCTGCACCTCGTGGCCGATGCGGAGCCGCGGATTCCCGCCCCGTGGAGGCCCTTCACGGAGGCGGACCCGGTGGCCCTGGAGGTGTGCGGCCCCTGGTACTGGGGGACGGCGGCTCACGCGGTGCAGCTGCGCTCCGACGGCCACCTGGAGCTCGGCCCGGTGGCGGCGCAGGGCCGTGCCGCCCGGTTCCGCCCGCAGCCCGACGGCAGCTGGCTGGGCCTGTCCGGCTACTACGCGGGCGAGACCCTGCGGGCCGTGCGCCGGACCGACGGCACGGTGAGCCACCTCGACCTCGGCTCCTTCGTGTTCACCCGGCAGCCCTACGACCCCGAGTCGCCCGTTCCGGGCGGTGTGGACACGCAGGGCTGGCGCGGCATCGGCTGAGCCGCCGCCGGTCAGAGAGCGAGCTTGAAGCCGACGTGGGAGGCGGTGAAGCCGAGCCGTTCGTAGAAGCGGTGCGCGTCCGTCCGCGTGGCGTCCGACGTGAGCTGGACGAGTCGGCAGCCCTCCTGCCGGGACCGCTCGACCGCCCACTCGATGAACCGGGTGCCCAGACCACTGCCACGTTCACCGGCGTGGACGCGGACGCCCTCGATGACCGCGCGCATGGCGCCCTTGCGGGACAGGCCCGGAATGAAGGTCAGCTGGAGGGTGCCCACCACGCTGCCGTCGCGGACCGCGACCATCAGGTGCTGGTTCGGGTCGGCGGCGAGCTGCCGGTAGGCCGCCCGATAGGGGGTGAGGTCGTCCGGCGACTCGCGCGTGGCGCCCAGGGGGTCCTCGGCGAGCATGGCGACGATGGCCGGAAGGTCCTCTTCGGATGCCGGGCGGATGACGGCCCGGGGAGTATCGGACACGGTGCTTTCCTTTCTCAGCCGGCGGCCACGGTGAGCGGGGCCCAGCGGCGGGTCCAGTCTCCGGGAAGGGAGGGGAGGCCGCGGGTCATGACCGCGTTGAACGCGACGGACTCCAGACCGCGCTGCCTGAGCCAGGCGGTGAACTCCTCGTGGCGTACGTCCACGTCCGTGCGCAGGGGCCGGTCGGTCCGGGCGGCGAGCGCGGTCGTGAGGGCCTTCGCGCTCTCCGTGTCCCGTGCGACCAGGGGGCCGATGACATGGGTCTCCATGTTGGGCCACATCGCCGCGTAGCCGACGAGTTCGCCCGCTGCGTCCTCGGCGACGAGCAGGCGGTCCGCGAACGCCGGGAGCCGCGTGATCATGTGGGTGCGGTCGGCGCCGAAGACCTCGGTGTCCAGGCGCACGATCCGCGGGAGGTCCTCGCCGGTGGCCGGCCGCACCCCTGCCCCGGCCTGGTGCGGCCCTGCCGGACCGGGGCGGAACGAACCCCTCAGCATCTCGGCCCGCCCCGTCACGGCGAAGCCGAGCTCCTCGTAGAGGGGGCGGCCGTAGGGCGTGGCATGGAGGGTGAGCGGAACCCCCTTCAGGACGTCGTCGCACACATGGGCCATCAGCCGGCGGCCGAGGCCGCGGCGGGCGTACCGGTCGGCCACCAGGACCATCCCGATCGCGGCGAGTTCGGGTTCCTCGGGGGAGGGTCCGTACGAGGTGGTGACACAGGCTGCGGCGAGGCCCCCTCCGTCGGGGGCGTCGATGCCGTAACCGCAGCCTGCGGCGAGGAGGAGCCCCCACTTGTGGTCCTCGCGCGGCCATCCGCGGTCTTCGGAGAGGTCGGCGCAGCGGCGGAGGTCTTCCAGGGTCAGCGCCCGGATCGGCAGGTCGGTGAGGTGTGGTGGTGTCACCGGGCCAGACTGGATCATCGCGGGAGGGGCGTCCAGGGGAATTCGGCCGAAGTTCGCCGGTGAACCGGCTGATGTTTCACGTGAAACCTGGCGGTGTTTCACGTGAAACCACCCCGTGGTGTCCCGTGGAGCCCGCCGTTTCACGTGAAACCAGCGGCTAGCCTCCCTGCCATGACGCGCCTGCACCTGTTCGACCTGGACGGCACCCTGATGTACGGATCGGCGGCGCCGGTCGAGATCTCCCGGCAGCTCGGCCTGGGGGCCGAGATTGCCGAGCTGGAGCGGGCCTTCAGCGCCCGGAAGATGGACCCGCCGCAGTTCTCCCTCGCGGTGCACGCCCTGTGGGCGGAGCTGACGCCCACGCACGTCCGCGCTGCCTTCGACGGCTCCCCCTGGCTGTCGGGCATCCGGGACGTGTGGTCCGACATCAGGGAGCGCGGCGAGTTCTGCGCCGTGGTCTCGCTGTCGCCGTCGTTCTTCGTGGAACTGCTGCTGGAATGGGGTGCGCACGCGGCCCACGGCTCGCTCTTCCCGCAAGTTCCTTTCATCGGGCCGATGGACGTGGCGGGCATTCTGACGCCCAAGGACAAGGTCACGGTGGCGGACCGGCTCTGCGAGCGCTTCGGGCTGGCCCGGACCGACTGTGTGGCGTACGGGGACTCGGCGACGGACGAGGTGCTCTTCGGGGCCGTGCCGGTGTCGGTGGCGGTCAACGCCCGCCCCTTCCTCGCGGAACGGGCGACGCACGTCTACGAGGGCCGGGATCTCCGGGAGGCCTACCAGCTCGTCGCCGAGGCACGCCCGGGAGTCGCAGCATCTTAGGAGGAAAGTGGGTCAGGATCCCGGAATTTCCCCAATCCCCCGCGGGTGTTTTCGATCGGCTGGCAGGCTGTGGGACCCGGAACCACGGATCGAAGGCCGTGGCGTGCTTGTCGACCGAGATGCTCGAAGCGAGGCACCGCATGGACGCTCCGCCCACCAGACCGGCCAGACCCGCGACCCGGATACCGCTCGGGAGCGGTCCGGTCGCCCCGTCCCCGGACGCGGTGCTCATCCGCCGGACGCTGGAGGAGATCGCCCCCGTCGCCGACCGGGTGACGTCCTACTTCTACGCCCTGGTCTTCACCCGGCACCCGGAGCTGCGGGACATGTTCCCCGCCGCGATGGACACCCAGCGCGATCGGCTCCTCAAGGCGCTGCTGACCGCCGCCGAGCACATCGACGATCCGGACGTGCTCACCCCCTACCTGCGGCGCCTGGGCACGGGCCACCGCAAGTACGGCACGCAGCCCGGGCACTATCCGGTGGTCGGGGAGGCGCTGATCGGCGCGCTGGCCCGCCACGCGACCGCCACCTGGGGGGCCGAGGCGGAAGCGGCCTGGGTGCGGGCGTACACCGCCATCTCCCAGACGATGATCGACGCGGCCGCCGAGGACGAGCGGACATCCCCGGCCTGGTGGCACGCGGAGGTCGTCTCCCACGAGCTGCGCACCCCGGACATCGCGGTGCTGACGGTCCGCCCCGACCAGCCGTACCCCTTCCTGGCGGGCCAGTACACGAGCCTGGAGACCCCCTGGTGGCCCCGGGTGTGGCGCCACTACTCCTTCGCCTCCGCGCCGCGCGCCGACGGGCTGCTCTCCTTCCACGTCAAGGCCGTACCCGCGGGCTGGGTCTCCACCGCCCTGGTGCGCCACGCCCGTCCCGGCGACGTGCTCCGGCTCGGTCCTCCGGCCGGGTCCATGGTGGTCGACCACAGCACCGACAACGGCATGCTCTGCCTGGGCGGCGGTACGGGGATCGCCCCGATCAAGGCACTGATCGAGGACGTCGCGGAACACGGCGAGCGCCGGCCCGTCGAGGTCTTCTTCGGGGCGCGCAGCGACGGAGACCTCTATGACAAGGACACCCTGCTGGGCCTGCAGCGCTCGCACCCCTGGCTGTCGGTGCGCCCGGTGGTCGGCGAGGGGCTGGCCGGGCAGCTTCCCCAGGCCGTGGGCGAGCACGGCCCGTGGAGTTCGTACGACGCGTTCGTCTCGGGGCCGCCGGCGATGATCCGCAGCGGAGTGGACGAACTCCGGCGGATCGGCATCCCGCAGGACCGTATCCGCTACGACGCGGTCGGGGACCTGGTGGGCGCTGCCGGCTGACGCCCCGGTCCCCGATACCGGCCGCCCCGCGCGGGCTCAGCCCAGATCGGGCGCGTGCATGGCCCGGACCCCCTCGATGTTCCCGTCGAGGTAGTGGCGCAGGGACAGCGGGACGAGGTGGACGGCGGCGATACCGACCCGGCTGAACGGGACGCGGACGATCTCGTACTCGCCCTCGGGCTGGTCGACCTCGGGGCCGTGCCGCTGGTCCGGGTCCATCGAGGCCAGGCGGCAGACGAAGAAGTGCTGCACCTTCACCCCGGTCACCCCGCCCGCGGCGATGTGCTCGACGGTGTCGACGAAGCAGGGCACCACATCGGTGATCTTGGCTCCGAGCTCCTCGTGGACCTCGCGGTGGAGGGCGTCGACGACGGTGGCGTCGGTGGGCTCGACGCCGCCGCCGGGAGTAAGCCAGTAGGGGTCGACGCCGGGCTTGGTGCGCTTGATGAGGATCAGGTCGTCACCGTCGAGCAGGATCGCGCGGGCGGTGCGTTTGACCACGGGACGTTCGGTCATGGGGAAAGAGTGGCCCGGGACTCCGGTTCTGAAACGCGCCGTCGGCCGGAATGCGCCGGTTCACCAGTGCGCCGCCGCACCCACCAGCAGCTCGTGGGCGCGGGCCAGGTGGGCGAGCGCGAGGCTTCCGGCGCGGGCGACGAGGAACCAGGTGCGCAGCGGCGGGACGGCCGGCTCGGGCAGGGCGACGACCTGCCCGCGGTCGAGGGCCTCCTGGCACAGGTAGCGGGGCAGTACGGCGAGCCCGGCGCCCGCCCGTACGCACTCCAGCACGGCCCGCAGGTCGGGCACGACGACGCTCGCGGCGTCGGGCCGCGTGTCGGGCCGGCTCTCGAAGACGGCCGCCCAGTACCGCATGGCGAGCGGCATGCTCTCGTGCACCTCGACCAGCGGGATGCCGTCGAGGGTGGCCGGCCCGGCCTCGCGCAGCCGGTCCGAGTCGACGAGCGCCGCCCAGTACGGGGCGGCGACCAGGAGGTGCTCCTCGTCGCAGAGGGCGGTGGCGGTGAAGAGCCCGCCGCGCGGCCGGGCGGTGGTGACGACGAGGTCGTGGTGGCCGGAGGCGAGGCCGTCGAGGGCTTCTGCGGCGTCGGTCCGCAGGGCCGTGCGCACGGTGTGGCCCTGGCCGACGAGCGGGGCGAGCGCGGGCAGGACGCGCAGGGAAAGGAACTCGGGCGGACCGGCGAGGTGCAGGGTCCGCCGGCCCCCGGCCGCCTCCCGCTCGGCCTCGGTGATCCGCAGCAGGGCGTCGAGGTGCGGGGCGGCCTTGTGGGCGAGCTCGTCGCCGACGGCGGTCGGGGTGACGCCGCGGGAGCGCCGGTGGAACAGGGGCCGCCCCAGCTGGCGTTCGAGAGTCCGGATCTGCGAGGTGACGGCTGGCTGCGACAGCCCGAGCAGGGCGGCGGCCCGGGTGAACGAGCCCGCCCGGTGCACGGCTACGAAGGTGCGCAGCAGGGCCAGGTCCATTGGCGGCCCCTCTCGGTGGGCCTTCCACTATAAATATGCCGATAGGCCCCTGTCGTTACGGTGATTGGACTCTGACGCACGGTCAACTAGCCTTGGACGTGCGGTTCTTGCGCGGAACCCGGGGCGGTCCGAGCCAGGAGGGGGGAGGCTCGGACCGCCTTCCGCGCCTGCTCAGAGCCGGTATGCGGCCGCGTCGTCGAGGGCGCGCAGCACGTCCGCGACCAGGTCGTCCTCGTCCTCGATGCCGGCGGAGAAGCGGATGAAGCCCTCCGGGACGGCGTCGCCGCCCCATCTGCGCCGCCGTTCCGCGGTGGACCGGACGCCACCGAAGCTGGTCGCGTCCTCGACCAGGCGGAGCGCGGCCATGAACCGCTCGGCATGCGCCCGGTCGGGCAGCGTGAACGAGACGACCGAGCCGAAGCCCCGCATCTGGCGGGCCGCCGTCGCGTGCGACGGGTCGCCGGGGAGTCCCGGGTGGCGGAGCCCCGTCACCTCGGCGCGTCCGGCCAGGGCCTGGGCGACGGCCAGCGCGTTGGACCACTGGCGGTGGGTGCGCAGCTGCAGGGTGGCCAGGGAGCGGTGGGCGAGCCACGCCTCCATGGGGCCCGGGACAGCTCCGATGATCTTGCGCCAGCGCCGGATGCCCGCGGCGAGGTCGGGGCTGCGGCAGACGACGTAGCCGAGCAGGAGGTCGCCGTGCCCGGTCAGCCCCTTGGTCCCGCTGGCCACGGAGAAGTCGGCGCCCAGCTCCAGAGGCCGCTGGCCGAGCGGGGTGGCGAGGGTGTTGTCGACGGCCACCAGGGTGCCGCCCGCCCGTGCCGCCTCGGCCAGGCGGCGTACGTCGCACACGTCCAGTCCGGGGTTGGAGGGCGTCTCTATCCACAGCAGCCGGGCGCCGTCGAGGGCGGCGAGCTGGGCGTCGCCGCCAGTGGGCGCGGTGCGGACGCGCACCCCGTACGCCGCGAGCTGCTCGCGGACCAGGGGCAGCGCCTGGTAGCCGTCGTCGGGCAGGACGACCGTGTCGCCGGCCCGGGCCTGGGAGAGGAGGACGGCGGAGACGGCGGCCATGCCGGAGGCGAAGACCACGGTCTGCGCACCCTCCGCGCCGGGTGCCTCCAGCTCGCCGATGGCCTGCTCCAGCAGGGTCCAGGTCGGATTGGTGTCCCGCCCGTAGGTGTACGGGCCCTCGACCTCGCCGGGCAGGTGGAAGTGGGCGGCGAAGACAGGGCCGGGCAGCGGCGGCTCGTTCTTCACCGGCTCCGGAAGGCCGGCCCGTACGGCGCGGGTGCCCTCCCCCGCCGGGGCGGGTGCGGGGGCTCGGCCCTCGGTGCGGTCGTTCCCGTTCACGGGGTGTGCTCCTTCACGGTGGGGCGGGCCCTGCGGGCGTTCAGTCCTTGTCCGGCAGGGCCAGGTTCACGGCCCACGACACGACGGAGATGATCAGACCGCCGACGAGTGCGCTCCAGAAGCCCTCGACGTGGAAGCTGAGGTCGAGCTGCTTGGCCAGCCAGGACGTCAGGAGCAGCATCAGGGCGTTCACGACCAGGGTGAACAGGCCCAGGGTGAGCACGAAGAGCGGCAGCGACAGGAGTTTCACGACCGGCTTGACGATGAGGTTGACCAGGCCGAAGACCAGGGCGACCAGCACCAGGGACAGCGTCCTGTGCCCGAGGGAGCTGTGGTCGTCGAGCGTGATGCCGGCGACCAGCCAGATGGCCACGGCGAGGGCGGCGGCGTTCGCCAGCGTCTTGACTACGAAATTCGTCATGTGTCTGATCGTGGCAGAGAAGATCCCGGTGGGACATCGGCGGATCCGCCGATGCCGGGACGAGAGAACACGAGGGCACAACGACGATGAAGGCCTTCCGGCTGGACGAACTCGAGGCGGAGCGCCTCGCGAACGACGGCGCCTACCTGCAGTTCCTGAGCGAGCGGAACATGTCGGTCGGCCTGTACGCGCTCGATGCCGGCCAGAGCGATCCGCAGCAGCCGCACCGCCAGGACGAGGTGTACTTCGTCGTGAGCGGCCGCGCCTCGATCACGGTCGGGGAGGAGACGACGACGGTGGCCCGAGGCAGCGTCGTCTACGTGCCGGCCGGGGTCCCGCACAAGTTCCACCACATCAGCGAGGACCTGAAGGTGCTGGTGGTGTTCTCCCCGCCGGAGGCATGACCGCTCGGGCCCGGGTCCGCACAGGGCCTGCATCCGGGTCCGGCCCCCGGTTCCCCTAAGGGCCGGATCAGGGGACTCCGGGGGCTCGAGGGACCCTGCCGGCGTCCGCGCACTCCTAGGATCGAGTCAGGAGAAACGACGGTACGACTACATGCGACGCGCCCGCGGACACGCAGGCGGAAGAGGAAGAGGTCGAGCAATGGACGGCATCCGAGAGACGTTCGCCGGCATGCCCTGGTGGGTCAAGTGGGTCGCGGTTCCCCTTCTGGTGCTGTTCGTGTTCGGCGGCGTCATCACGAGCATCCTCGGTGCCCTGATCGGGTTCGCTTTCAAGCTGCTCCTGTTCGTGGCCCTGGTCGGCGCACTGGTCTTCCTGGTGAAGAAGTTCGGCGGGAGCAGCGCGAAGTCCTCCTCGCGCGACTGGTGAGCCCGCTCCGGCGTGCCGGATGCGGGGCCCGCCGCGGTTAACCCGAGTGGAGGAACGGGGGCCACGCGGAAGCTCACGGCGCGCGCAACGGTGGATAGAGTCGCGGAATGTGCCGCTCCTGGGAGCGAACGCCGAAAGCACCTCGGTGACCTGCGGCTACGCCACTCACGGCCCGAGCATGACCCCCAGGACCCGCGGCGTGTGCGGGGGCGGCCCCCGCAGGGCGGGCCCCCGGTCCGCCGCCAGGCCTGGGGGTGAGCTGTGTCTCCGGTTCACAATGCCGGTGTGTCCACGCTGATCGGTTCGGTGCAGCGGGCGCTGCGGCTGCTCGAAGCAGCGGGCTCCCACAGCGGGGGAGCCCCGGCGAAACAGCTCGCGCGTGAGGCCGGCCTCCCGCTGCCCACCGCCTACCACCTGCTGCGCACGCTCACCTACGAGGGATACCTGCGCCGCGAGGGCGGGGTGTTCGTCCTCGGGGAGGCGGCCGGACGGCTGGCCGGCGGCGCGGTGCAGCAGAAACGTCGCAGCATGATTCTGGACTCGCTCGCCCACTTCCGCGACGCGGTCGGTGCCCCGGTGTACTTCGCGGTGTTCCGGGACGGGGAGATCGAGGTCGTGGGCGTCTCGGACACGCCCTCGGACCCGGCGGTGGAGGAGTGGGCGGACTTCCGCGCGACGGGCCACGCCCACGCGATCGGCCAGTGCCTGCTCGCCCAGTTGGACGAGGAGACCCGCCGGGACTACTACGTCCGGCACCCCGTCGAGGCCGTCACCCCGTACACGGTGCGGGACCAGCGCGCGCTGGAGCAGCGCATCGGATCGCTTGGCCGCACGCAGACGGTGACGGAGCACCAGGAATACGCGCTGGGCACCGTGTGTGCGGCCATCCCCATCACCGCGGGGGACACCGCCGCGACCATGGCGATTTCTCTTCCCTTGCACCAGGCCGAAAAGTTGCCGTGTGTAGTTGAACGACTACGGAGTGAAGTAGGCGCGCTGTTGAGCGCCCTCCTGTTCTCTATCAGTATCTGAAAACTCACTCCTTGTGATCCGTCATGGCTTCCACCACCCTTGTCAAGAGGGTCTCGGGGGGTCATTCCTGGCCACTTCCACGACAGCGGGGTAGGCAATGCGCGAATCGGTTCAGGCAGAGGTCATGATGAGCTTCCTCGTTTCCGAGGAGCTCTCGTTCCGGATCCCGGTGGAACTCCGGTACGACGCCGGCGATCCGTATGCGGTGCGCCTGACCTTCCACCTTCCCGGGGACGCCCCGGTGACCTGGGCATTCGGGCGCGAACTCCTCCTCGACGGCATCAACAAGCCGTGCGGTGAAGGCGATGTGCACGTCGCGCCCACCGCACCCGACGAGCTCTCGGACGTGTACATCAGGCTCCAAGTCGGCAGCGACCGGGCCCTGTTCCGCGCCGGCGCCGCCCCGCTCGTCGCCTTCCTCGACCGCACCGACCGGATCGTTCCGCTCGGCCAGGAGCGCAGCCTCGGCGACTTCGAGGGGAGCCTGGACGAGGCCCTCGACCGGATCCTGGCCGAGGCGCGGCAGAACGAGCAGAACGCGGGGTAGCGCCGCGGCGGCTGCGGCCGGCTCAGCGCTTGCGCCGGCGCCCCCGCCCGCTGCGGGCCGCGGCGGGGGCGCCGCCGGCGCCCGGCGGGCCGGGCCGGTCCGCGGACACGACCAGCGCCGCCAGGGCCGTCGTGACCGGGACCGAGGCCACCAGGCCGATGGACCCCACCAGGGTCCGCACGATCTCCTCCGCGACAAGCTCGCTGTTCGCCACCGAACCCATGCTGCTGTTCGCGATCGAGAACAGCAGCAGCAGTGGCAGCGCCGCACCGGCGTAGGCCAGGACCAGCGTGTTGACCACCGACGCGATGTGGTCCCGGCCGATGCGGGTGGCGGCCCGGTAGACGGCCCGCGGCCCCATCGACGGGTCGGCCTGGTGGAGTTCCCACACCGCCGACGTCTGCGTGACCGTCACATCGTCGAGGACGCCCAGCGATCCGATGATGACGCCCGCGAGCAGCAGGCCGCTCATGTCGATGTCCGGGTAGAGGCCGTGGATCAGCCCCGTGTTGTCGTCGGTGTTGCCGCTGAGGAACGCCCAGTCGATGAACACCGAGCCCAGCAGGCCGATCAGCAGGAGGGACACCAGCGTCCCCAGGACCGCGACCGAGGTGCGGGCGGTCAGGCCGTGGCACATGTAGAGCGCGATCAGCATGATGGCGCTGGCCCCGATGACCGCGACGAGCAGCGGATTGGAGCCCTGAAGGATCGCGGGCAGGATGAACAGCGTCAGCACGGTGAAGCTGATGGCGAGCGAGATCAGCGCGAACAGCCCGCGCATACGGCCCACCAGGACCACGACCAGCGCGAAGAGGCCGGCGAGCACGGCCAGCGGCAGCTTGCGGTTGACGTCGATGACGGAGTACTGGAGGTCGCGGGGCGCGTCCGGCGCGTACGCCACGACGACCTTCTGCCCGTCGGCCAACTGGCGCGGGGCGCCCGGCTGGACGATCTCGAAGAAGGTCCGCCCCTTGTCGGGCCCGGTGCCGACCTCGACCGTGGCCTTCTTGCAGGATCCGTTCTGCCGGGCGACCGCCTCGCGGCCCGAAGGGGTGGAGGTGTCGCCGGTGGGCGGCACCTGGGAGGCGTTCACCGATTTGCAGTCGACGGTCTCCAGCGCGACCACGCGCGCCTGCTCGGTCTGGCGGTCGAAGCCCACCCCGGAGCGCTCGTGCGCGGGGGCGCCGCCGGGCCACAGCACGGCCATGCCGACGAACACGGCGGCGGCGAACGGGATCAGCACAGCCGCGATGACCCTGCGCAGGTGCTTCGAGACGGGCGCCGCCGGCCCGTGCCCGTGGCTGTGCACATGTGCGTGGCCATGGGGGTGGCCCGGTCCGTGGGAGTGGCCGCGGCCGTCCGGGGAGGGGGGCTCCTGCGGATCGGTGGGCTCGCCGGGGGGCATCGTCGAGGGCGTCACCAGCAGATCATCGCAAGAGATGAGGGGGCCCACTGTTCAGCACGCCACAGATGACGCTAGCGTGGGGGCACCTTTGCACAACGCGGGAGCTCGGAGCACCGGGCTGAGAGGGCGCTGATCGCCGTACGCGCATGACATGCGTACGGGAGGAGGCTGCGCCGACCGCCGAACCTGTTACCGGGTAATGCCGGCGTAGGGAGATCAGGTCTCATGACCATTCAGGACGCACGCACGCCTGCCGCCGGCCGGGACGCCGACGGCCAGACCGAGCGCCAGCCGGGCTGGCACAAGGGCTATGTCGCGGGCTCCCGCCCCGACATCCGCGTGCCGGTTCGCCAGGTCCACCTCACCAACGGCAAGGACGTGACGCTCTACGACACGTCCGGGCCGTACACCGACCCGCAGATCGAGACGGACGTGCGCCGCGGGCTGCCGCCACTGCGCGAGAACTGGATCATCGGCCGCGGCGACACGGAGGAGTACGCGGGCCGCCCGGTGCGCCCCGAGGACGACGGCATCAAGCACACGTCGCCGCGCGGCGGCCTGAAGAACCTCGACGCGGTGTTCCCCGGCCGCCCGCGCCTGCCCCGCCGGGGCCGCGGCGGCCAGGCCGTCACGCAGCTCGCCTACGCGCGCCGCGGCGAGGTCACCCCGGAGATGGAGTACGTCGCGATCCGCGAGAACGTCTCCCCCGAGGTGGTCCGCGACGAGATCGCGGCGGGCCGGGCCGTGCTGCCGGCCAACGTGAACCACCCGGAGATCGAGCCGATGATCATCGGCAAGAAGTTCCTGGTGAAGGTCAATGCCAACATCGGCAACTCCGCCGTCACCTCCTCCATCGAGGAGGAGGTGGAGAAGATGACCTGGGCCACGCGCTGGGGCGCCGACACGGTCATGGACCTCTCCACCGGCCGCAACATCCACACCACGCGCGAGTGGGTGCTGCGCAACTCCCCCGTGCCGATCGGCACCGTGCCGCTCTACCAGGCGCTGGAGAAGGTCGACGGCAAGGCCGAGGAGCTGACCTGGGAGATCTACAAGGACACGGTCATCGAGCAGGCCGAGCAGGGCGTCGACTACATGACGGTCCACGCCGGCGTGCTGCTGCCGTACGTCCCGCTGACCGCCCGCCGCAAGACCGGCATCGTCTCCCGCGGCGGCTCGATCATGGCCGCGTGGTGCCTGGCGCACCACAAGGAGAACTTCCTCTACACGAACTTCGAGGAGCTCTGCGAGATCCTCGCGGCCTACGACGTCACCTACTCGCTCGGTGACGGCCTGCGCCCCGGGTCCATCGCGGACGCCAACGACGCGGCGCAGTTCGCGGAGCTGAAGACGCTCGGCGAGCTGAACACGATCGCCAAGCGCCACAACGTGCAGACCATGATCGAGGGCCCCGGGCACGTCCCGATGCACAAGATCAAGGAGAACATCGACCTCCAGCAGGAGATCTGCGAGGAGGCGCCGTTCTACACGCTCGGCCCGCTGACCACCGACGTGGCCCCGGCCTACGACCACATCACCTCCGGCATCGGCGCCGCGATGATCGCCTGGTGGGGCACCGCGATGCTCTGCTACGTCACGCCCAAGGAGCACCTGGGCCTGCCCAACCGCGACGACGTCAAGACGGGCGTCATCACCTACAAGATCGCGGCGCACGCGGCCGACCTGGCCAAGGGCCACCCGGGCGCCCAGGAATGGGACGACGCCCTGTCGGACGCGCGGTTCGAGTTCCGGTGGGAGGACCAGTTCAACCTGGCCCTCGACCCTGACACGGCGCGCGAGTTCCACGACGAGACCCTCCCGGCGGAGCCGGCCAAGACCGCGCACTTCTGCTCCATGTGCGGTCCGAAGTTCTGCTCGATGAAGATCTCGCAGGACATCCGCCGGGAGCACGGCGGAGACCTGAAAGCCGAGGAGATCCAGGCGGGCATGGCGGAGAAGTCCGCCGAGTTCGCGGCGAGCGGCAACAGGGTGTACCTGCCACTCGCCGACTGACGCCGCCCGGGGACCGACGGGGCGGACCCGCGACCCATGGGGGGAGCCGCGGGCCCGCCCACCGCCGTTGTTCCCGGCGGTACCCGGCACCCGGCCGTGTGGTGGCCTTGAGAGGGGTCCGCTCAGACCGCGGCCGGATGCCGGGGCGGTGTTTCACGTGAAACAGGGGCGGGCGAGCCGCCGCCCGCCAAGGCGAAGCCGCGGTTCGTTTCGGTCTGCCGACGGTAGACGTCCGGCAGGTCGGGCAGCGCCAGCAGGCGGTCGCAGGCGCGCAGCGAGGCGTCCATGTCCCCGACCCAGTACGCCGTGATGGAGTGCTCGAAGAGCAGCCCCCACCGGTACACCCAGGGGTGCACGAAGAGCAGGTCCGGCGGGGCCGGCCGGTCCAGGACCGCTGTGGTGATCGCGTGCGCGGCATGGTGGCGTCCCTGCATCCGCAGCCCCGACGCCAGTTCGTAGCAGGCCTCCAACCGGGTCGGCCGGGATTCCCAGGCCCTTGTCAGGGAGTCCATCGCGGCGGGCCAGTCCCCGGATTCGGCGCGCAGGACCCCGGACTGGAGCAGGGCGTAGTAGACCTCCTCCTCCCAGCCGCCCATGGCGGCGCGCTGATCGTAGAGCCGGATCGCCTCGGCGGTCTTGCCCATGTCCCGCATCGTCTGGGCGAGGTAGAAGACGGTCCGCGTGTTGGAGGGGTCCCGCTCCAGCTCGGCCCCGAGCAGCCGGGCGTCGCGCTCGAACTTGTCGTGGCGCGAGCCGCCGTCCGCGTGGTCCACGATGGAGAGCGCGTCCAGGTTCTCCTGTACGCCCGGGCGGTCCTCGTATTCGCCGGGGCGGTCGCAGGTCAGGTACTCGTGGGTGGCTCCCTGGTAGCGCCACGGCAGGTCGCCGCGGACCAGCCGTTTGATCCGGTACTCCGTCGGCCCCTCGTGGCGCAGCATGTACGACTGCGCCGTGAGATCCGGCAGCGGGCCGTTGCGCCGCAGGACGAGGTCGGCGTCGAGGAGCAGGAGGTAGTCGGCCTTGCCGCGGGCGTGCGCGATGTTGAGGCTGCGGTTGTGGCCGAAGTCGGTCCAGGGTTCCTCGTGCAGTTCGCCCGGGATGCCGTGCAGCGCCTTGCGGATGAGGTCCTGGGTGCCGTCGGTCGAACCGGTGTCGGAGATGACCCAGGTGTCGATGAGGTCGCGCGCGGAGTCGAGACAGCGCTCGATGACGGCGGACTCGTTCTTCACGATCATGCAGAGGCAGATGGTCGGCTTCACGGCCGCCGACCCTAGGGACGCGGCACCCTTCCCACCCGGCGGCACGCCGGTCGGCGGCCCCGGGTGGCTGCCGCGCTCACGGCCAAGTGGCCCTTCGTGCTCGTCCGTTTTAATGACCGGTGGGCGAGCCGTACTGCGGCGGCGGACGGGCCCGCACAGAGTGGCTCCTCGCGAAGTCCGCGCTTGCGTACGGGCTTCGGGAAGGCATTCGATCCCGTGTGCAGGAGGAGCGCTACATGAGTTCTGAGGACAGGACCCGTTCTTCGCTGGGGCCGCTGCCCCGCCGTGCGGCAGGCTGGCTGGCCGGCGGCACCTTCGCCTCGCTGGCCCTGGTGATGGGCGCGGCCGTCGCCGCCCCCGCCGCCGTGGGAGCGCCGCAGCCCGCCGGTGCGGTGGCCGCGGACACCGGCGACCCCTGCGACCTGGCGGCGGCGAACAAGGCGTCGGACCCGCCGGCCGTCTCCGCCCAGCCCGCGGGCGGCGACAAGTGCAAGGTCGGCCCGACCGGTCCGCAGGGTCCCAGGGGCAGGACGGGCGCCACCGGTCCGACGGGTCCGAAGGGCCCGACGGGTCCGGCCGGCCCCCGGGGCGCCAGTGGCCAGTGCTTCGACGTGGACGCCGTCCGTCCGGCTGTGGGCGGCGAGGTCAGGGCGGTGCTGTCCGGCACGATCACGTACGCCGGCATCCGCGACCTGACGCCGACCGTCACGCCGTGGCGCTGGTACGACCTGACGGACACCGGCGAGACGTACCCGACGGACGCCTGCGCCGTGTCGATCTCCGCCCTGGGCAACGCCGTCAACATCGAGGTGCTGACCACCGGCGGGGAGATCCACGAGACGAGCTGCACCGTCAACGCCGGCACGCCGGACTCCCTCACCTGCGACGAGGTGTGGACGGCGGCGAACCCGCAGCCGGTCTCGGGAGCCAACGGCCTCGCCCGGTTCACGCACAAGTCGCTCACCCAGGAGGGCATGAACCTCCTTCCGGCAGGTGCCGAGTAGCGCGATGCCGCCGTCCGCTTCCGCCGTCAGAGCGGCTCGCGGCTCGCGCCGCCGAAACCCGGGCCGGTGAAGTCCGGAGCGGTGTAGCCGGGCGGGGTCCCCTGTGAAGGGGTCCGCGGACTGCTGAAGTCAGGCCGGGTGTATCCCAGATCGGGGATGCGCCCGGCCTTCGGCATGCCGGGCGCGAGGTGCTCGTGCCCGGCTCCGGGAGCGGCCAGGGCGTCCCGCAGGAACGGCAGGATGCCCCGCTCCAGCAGCGCCCGCCGCCAGGCCTCGCGGGCCAGCGAGACCTCGTCGGGTGCGGCCCGGTCCTCGTCCCCGGCCACGACCTCCGTCACCCGGTTCCGCAGGGCCGTCACCAGCAGCCCGACGACCGCGCCGAGCAGGGTGACCGCCGTCAGCGCCCCGAAGAACCACCCCGCCGTCAGCATGGTGTCGGCGAAGGACGGTTCCGGCTCGATCGCCTTGAGGACGTAGCCGACCAGCAGGAAGATCAGCATGGCGGTGGCCGCGAGGACCGGCGCGAGGACCGCGACGACGGCGCCGAGCCCGGCGCCGCTGTCCTCCGGGACGTCCCCCGGCCCTCCCGACCGCGGCGTCGAGCGGACCTCCGCGCGCCGTGCTCCGCGTACCTGTACGAAGTGGTCGTACTCGGCTGCTGCGGCAGCGGTCAGCAGGGCACTGGCCCCGATCGCCATGGCCCGCAACTGTTCGGCGTTCAGCCGCTCGCCCAGTGCGGCGAGCTCGGGCCGCTCGTGTGCGGTGCGCAGCGCCTCGTCGAGGAGCCGGTCGAATTCGGGGCGGTCCTCGGCCAGCAGGTGCGGAGCGCTGTTCATGTGCATCCCCCGATGCTCCGTGGCGGCCGGTTCCCCGTGTGGATCTTCGGGGCTGCCGGCGCAAACGGAGGAGAGCCTGCTACGGACAGGGCGATGGTAGAGGGCCCATGCCGCGCTGTGACAGGGGGTTTCGCGAATTGTCCCGCTCGTGACAAGTGTCAGTCGGCGAGCGGGAGTTGCTGCACGAGGAGCTTGCCGGCCATGGTGACGCCGCCGTCCATCGCGATGGCGAGCCCGTCCGCGTACACGTGCGGGCCGTGCACCTCGGGGCCGCGGGAGTCGTCGCCGTCCTCGGTTCCGACCTCGCCGAGCAGGTACGGGATGGGGCTGTGGCCGTGCACGATGCGGCTGCCGCCGTAGGTGGCGAGGAGCTCGCGCACCGCTTGGGGGCCCGCCTCCTCGTCGCGGAAGGCGAACCGCTTGGTGAACTTGCGGAACAGGTCCCAGGTGATGTCGGCGTCGTTGCGGTTGAGCAGCTCGTGGATGGTGTCGTTGACGTCCTCGACGGAGTCGCCGTAGTCGAGGTACGCGGTCGTGTCCGAGTGCAGCAGCAGGTGGCCGTCCTCGAGGACGGCGGCGTCCAGGCGCGACATCCACTGCAGGTGGACGTCCTCCAGGCGCTCCATGTCGGTGCGCTGGCCGCCGTTGAGCAGCCAGGCCGCCTGGAACGTCGCGGTGCCGGCACCCGAGGCGACGGGGGTGTCGCCGAACCGCTTGGCGCCGATGAGCAGCAGTTCGTGGTTGCCCATGAGCGCCTTGCAGTAGCCGCCGGCGGCGGCGGCCTCGGCGGAGAGCCGCATGACCAGGTCGATCACGCCGATGCCGTCGGGCCCGCGGTCGGTGAAGTCGCCGAGGAACCACAGGCGGGCGTTCCCGGCGGACCAGCGCCGGTCGGCGTCGATGAGGCCCTGCGCCTGGAGCTCGGCGACGAGCTCGTCGAGGTAGCCGTGGACGTCGCCGACGACGTAGAGCGGCCCGGGCCCGGTCGGGGAGTCCTGGGGGACGTACTGGACCTGGACGGTGTCACCCGGGCCGCCGACGGCCGCGCGGGTGATGACCGGCAGGTCGCGCTGGGTGGGCGTGTAGTCGGCGTGGCCGCCGTCCTGCGCGGGCGGCGGGCCCGCCGGCGGCTGCGCCGGGACCGGCGGCACGGCCGGAGCCGGCGGCGGTACGGGGGCGTGCGCCGGGGGTGCGGGCGGGGGCGGCGGGGATCCCGGCGCGGGCTCGCCGTAGTAGGCGGGGTACTCGCCGTAGACGGGTGCCTCCTCGGGACGCCCCGCGGGCGCGCCGTACGGATGGGCTTCGTCGACCGGCACCCGGAAGTCCCGCAGCGTCTCCGTCCGCATCGCGGGTCCCTGACCGGCCCCCTGAGTCATCGACCCCTCCACCACCGTCGCGCTGCCGTACACCTGCGGATCCCCCTGGCCTCCGGGTCGGAGGATCCGTGATGTCGTGCGCCCATCATAGGAATGCGGCTCGCGCTGTGTGACGCACCAGGGGTGGTGAATCCTGTGCGGAACCAATCGTTCCTGCCGGTTTCTCCCGAAATCGGCACTGTCGAATTGCGCGGCGGGTCCGCCGTCCCCGCCGGCAGGGCGGTACGACGGTCAGTCCTGGGCCGGTGACCTGGGCGCACTGACCGTGGTCCGGGGCATCCTGCGCTGCGAGGACGTGCGGACGATCAGCTCCGTGGGGACGACCTGCTCGACGGGCCGGCCGGTGTGCACGCCCTCGATGGCGTCGATGAGGAGCTGCACGACGGCGGTTCCGATCCGGCGCGGCTTGAGGGAGAGCGTCGTGATCGGCGGCTCGGTGGTGGCGTACACGGTGGACTCGCTGCAGCACACGAGGAGCAGGTCCTCGGGGACCCGCAGCCCGTAGCGGCGGGCGGCGGCCAGCAGATCGGTCCCGTTCGGGTCGAAGAGTCCGTAGACGGCGTCGGGGCGGTCCGGGCGGGCGAGCAGGCGGTCGGCCGCCACGGCGCCGGCGCACGGGTCGTGGGCGGGGTAGGACTCGTAGACCGGGTCCTGGCCGGTGCGCTGGCACCAGTTGAGGTAGGCGGTGGTGGAGAGGCGGGTGTAGGTGTCGGTGGTGGTGCCCGTCAGCAGCCCGATGCGGCGGGCGCCGGCGTCGGCGAGGTGGTCGAGCAGGTTGAGGACGGCCGCCTCGTGGTCGTTGTCCACCCAGGCGGTGACGGGGAGGGTCCCGGCGGGGCGGCCGTCGGAGACCACCGGGAGGCCCTGGCGCACGAGCTCGCTGACCACGGGGTCGTGGTCCGAGGGGTCGATCACGACGGTGCCGTCGAGGGCGACGTTGGACCACACGTCGTGGCGGGAGGTGGCGGGGAGGATGACGAGGGCGTAGCCGCGGGCGAGTGCGGCGGAGGTGGCGGATCTGGCCATCTCGGCGAAGTAGGCGAACTCGGTGAAGGTGAAAGGTTCATCCCCGTACGTGGTCACGGTCAGGCCGATGAGGCCGGACTTGCCGGTACGGAGGGTGCGGGCGGCTGCGGAGGGGCGGTAGCCCAGCCGGTCGGCGACCTCGCGGACGTGCCGGCGGGTGGCGTCCGGCAGCCGCCCCTTGCCATTGAGCGCGTCGGAGACGGTCGTGATGGAGACGCCCGCTGCGGCGGCCACGTCCCTGATGCCGGCCCGGCCCTGTCGGCCGGCGGCCCGCCGGGTGGTCTCTGTCCGGCTCACCTGATGGTTCCCTGCTGCTGTCATGGCGAGCCGATAGTAGGGCGCGGTGCGACAGGGGGGCCGTATGCATATGCACGCGTTGACAGGTACGTTTCTGCTTGGTTCACCACCCTCAATGACCATGGAAACAAAGGGATTTGCGGGCGAGGAGTCAGTGGGCCCTCTGTCGTCGGGTACGGGCATGCCAAAACGGGCGCGCCTGCGCCCCGCACCAACTCACCTGTACGAGGGACGCGCGCCACGGCGCAGGCCACCGGCGCACGCATATATGCGTGCGCTCCCCCGCAATCCAGGCGCGGCCATTTTCGGGACGGCGGAATCCTCATAAGGTGAGCAGTATTGAGTCGACGGCGACGTCGGACGGGACGGTCGAGGAGGACCCCAGGTGAGCGAGAAGAGCCCGAAGCTGCGCGCCGAGCTGGACGGCATTCCGACCTACAAGCCGGGCAAGCCCGCCGCCGCCGGCGGCGCCGTCGCGTACAAGCTGTCCTCGAACGAGAACCCCTACCCGCCGCTGCCGGGCGTGCTCGAGAGCGCGGTGGCCGCCGCCGGCCGCTTCAACCGCTACCCCGACATGGCGTGCACGGACCTGGTGAACGAGCTCGCCGAGCGGTTCGGCGTCCCGGCGGACCACATCGCCACCGGCACCGGCTCCGTCGGCGTGGCCCAGTCCCTGATCCAGTCGACCGCCGGCCCCGGCGACGAGGTCGTGTACGCCTGGCGGTCCTTCGAGGCCTACCCGATCATCACGCAGATCTCCGGCGCGACGTCCGTGCAGGTGCCGCTGACCGACGGGGACGTGCACGACCTCGACGCGATGTACGAGGCGATCACCGAGCGGACCCGCCTGGTCTTCGTCTGCAACCCGAACAACCCCACCGGCACGGCGGTGCGCCGCGCCGAGCTGGAGCGCTTCCTGGACCGGGTGCCCTCGGACATCCTGGTGGTCCTCGACGAGGCGTACCGCGAGTTCGTCCGCGACACCGATGTGCCCGACGGCATCGAGCTCTACCGCGACCGCCCCAACGTGTGCGTGCTGCGCACCTTCTCC
Organism: Streptomyces sp. NPDC031121; assembly: GCF_055570615.1. Lineage (NCBI taxonomy): Bacteria > Bacillati > Actinomycetota > Actinomycetes > Kitasatosporales > Streptomycetaceae > Streptomyces > Streptomyces sp. NPDC031121. Next base: position 150,642 of record NZ_JBVIGV010000005.1, on the reverse strand, counting down.
AAGGCGTACGGCCTGGCCGGCCTGCGCGTCGGCTTCGCGGTGGCGCACGAGCGGGTGGCCGCGGCGCTGCGCAAGACGGCGGTGCCCTTCGGCGTCAGCCAGCTCGCCCAGGACGCGGCGGTCGCCTCGCTGCGCGCCGAGGACGAGCTGATGGGCCGGGTCGGGGCGCTGGTCTGCGAGCGCGACCGCGTCCACGAGGCGCTGCTCGGCCAGGGCTGGACGGTGCCGGACACGCAGGCGAACTTCGTGTGGATGCGGCTCGGGGAGCGCACCGCCGACTTCGCGGCGGCCTGCGAGAAGGCCGGTGTGGTGGTCCGGCCCTTCCCGGGCGAGGGCCTGCGCATCACGATCGGCGAGCCCGAGGCGAACGACCTCTTCCTGCACACGGCGGAGGCCTTCTTCAAGCAGATGTAGCGCTCGCGGGCGCGCCCCCGGATGCAGCGCTCCGGGGTGCGGCGTCCGGCGGGCGGGTGCGTGCGCCGCGGGGCGGGAGCGTGCGCCGCGGGGTGGGGGCGTGCGCCCTACGCGCGCTCCACCCGGATGGGGTCGCCGTCGCGGACGGTGGCCAGCAGGCGGGGGTCGCCGTCGAGGGAGCCGAGCACGTTGCACGGGCTCGCGAGGCGGCTCTCACCGCCGCGCGAGACGGGGGTGGGCCCGAAGGGGAGCGCGAGGGCGTCCCCTTCGGTCCAGAACGCGACGGTGCCCGGCTCGACGACCTGGCGCGCGTCGGATTCCAGCGCGGCGGTGACGCCGGTGTCGAAGTAGACCTCCTCGCCCCAGGTACGGGCCGAGGCCGAGATCGGGAGCGCCTCGGCCAGCGCCTTGCCGGTCGGGGTCTCGTCGAGGGTCGCGGTGAGGTGGCCGGCGGGCCAGGAGATGCGAATCTTCATGCACTCATTCAACAATCTGTTGAATTCACGCACCAGGGGGACCCCGGCTGAAAGTCGCCGAAAGCAATGCGCCATAATGCTTGTGAATGTGAACGCGTTCACAAGCTCGCCTGCTTCCTCCGCGTATCGACGGAAGCGGACGGGTCGGAAGCGGCCATCCACGGCGACCTGAAGGAGATGACGACGTGGACGTAGCTTTGGCGCCGGAAACACTGGCGCGCTGGCAGTTCGGCATCACGACCGTCTACCACTTCCTCTTCGTCCCTCTCACGATCTCCCTCGCCGCGCTGGTCGCGGTCCTCCAGACGGCCTGGGTGCGGACCGAGAAGGAGAAGTACCTCAAGGCCACGAAGTTCTGGGGCAAGCTCTTCCTGATCAACATCGCGATGGGCGTCGTCACCGGCATCGTGCAGGAGTTCCAGTTCGGCATGAACTGGTCCGACTACTCGCGCTTCGTCGGCGACGTCTTCGGCGCCCCGCTGGCCTTCGAGGCGCTCATAGCCTTCTTCTTCGAGTCCACCTTCATAGGCCTGTGGATCTTCGGCTGGGACAAGCTGCCCAAGAAGATCCACCTCGCCTGCATCTGGATGGTCTCGATCGGCACGGTGCTCTCCGCCTACTTCATCCTCGCGGCGAACTCCTGGATGCAGCACCCCGTCGGCTACCGCATCAACCCCGAGAGCGGACGGGCCGAGCTGACCGACTTCTGGCTCGTCCTGACGCAGAACACCACGCTCGCCCAGGTCTTCCACACCCTCACTGCGGCCGTCCTGACCGGCGGTGCCTTCATGGTCGGCATCGCCGCCTTCCACCTGATGCGGGGCAAGCACATCCCGGTGATGCGCACCTCGCTGCGGCTCGGCCTGGTTGCCGTCGTCATCGGCGGCGCGCTCGTCGCCGTCAGCGGCGACGTGCTGGCCAAGGTCATGTTCAAGCAGCAGCCCATGAAGATGGCCGCCGCCGAGGCCCTGTGGGACGGCGAGGAGCGCGCCCCCTTCTCGGTCTTCGCCTACGGGGACGTGGACAAGGGCCACAACAAGGTCGCCATCGAGGTGCCCGGCCTCCTCTCCTTCCTCGCCGACAGCGACTTCGAGTCGTTCGTCCCCGGCATCAACGACGTCAACAAGGCCGAGCAGGAGAAGTACGGCCCCGGCGACTACCGGCCGAACATCCCCGTCGCCTACTGGGGCTTCCGCTGGATGATCGGGTTCGGCATGGCCTCCTTCGCCCTCGGCGCCGTCGGCCTCTGGCTGACCCGGCGCAAGTTCCTGCTGCCGGCGGCCCTGCGGACCGGCGAGGACGAACGGCCGCATCTGGTCCTCCTCCGCAAGCCCCTCAGCGCGCGACTGAGCCGCCTGTACTGGCTCGCCGGGGTCTGGACGCTCGGCTTCCCGCTGATCGCCAGCTCCTGGGGCTGGATCTTCACCGAGATGGGCCGCCAACCGTGGGTCGTCTACGGGGTGCTGCGCACCCGGGACGCGGTCTCGCCGGGCGTCTCGCAGGCCGAGGTCCTCACCTCGATGGCCGTCTTCACCGCCCTCTACGCCGTACTCGCCGTCATCGAGGTCAAGCTCCTGGTCAAGTACGTCAAGGCCGGCCCGCCCGAACTCACCGAGGCCGACCTCAACCCGCCCACCCGGATCGGCGGGGACGGCACCTCCGACCGGCCGATGGCCTTCTCGTACTGAGGCTGAGGGGACCCCACCATGCAACTCCACGACGTCTGGTTCGTGCTCATCGCCGTCCTGTGGACCGGCTACTTCTTCCTTGAGGGCTTCGACTTCGGCATCGGCGTCCTGACCAAGCTGCTGGCCCGCGGCCGCACCGAGAAGCGGGTCCTGATCAACACGATCGGGCCGGTGTGGGACGGCAACGAGGTGTGGCTGCTCACCGCGGGCGGCGCGACCTTCGCCGCCTTCCCGGACTGGTACGCCACCCTGTTCTCCGGCTTCTACCTGCCGCTCCTGGCCATCCTCGTCTGCCTGATCATCCGCGGTGTCGCCTTCGAGTACCGGCACAAGCGGGCTGAGGAGCGCTGGCAGGCCAACTGGGAGCACGCGATCTTCTGGACCTCCCTGCTCCCCGCGTTCCTGTGGGGCGTGGTGTTCGCCAACATCGCTCGCGGTGTGGAGATCGACCGGAACAAGGAGTACGTCGGCGGAGTCCTCGACCTGTTCAACGGATACGCGCTGCTCGGCGGCCTCGTCACCCTCGGCCTGTTCACGTTCCACGGCGCCGTCTTCGCCGCGCTCAAGACTGTCGGCGACATCCGCGAGCGCGCGCGGGCTCTGGCGACGCGCCTGGGCGTCGCCACCGCGGTGGCAGCGGTCGCCTTCCTCGGCTGGACGCAGGCCGCGCACGGCGACGGCACCAGCCTGGCCGCACTGGTCGTCGCCGTTGCGGCGCTGGCCGGGGCGCTGGCAGCAAACATCGCGGGCCGGGAGGGCTGGTCGTTCGCCCTGTCCGGAGTCACCATCGCGGCGGCCGTCGCGATGCTCTTCCTGACGCTCTTCCCGAACGTGATGCCCTCTTCACTGGACGATGCCTGGAGCCTCACGGTCACCAACGCGGCCTCCAGTCCCTACACCCTCAAGATCATGACCTGGTGTGCGGCGGTGGCCACCCCCGTCGTCCTGCTCTACCAGGGATGGACGTACTGGGTGTTCCGCAAGCGCATCGGTACGCAGCACATCGCCGACGCGCACTGAGCCCGACCCCGGCGGGGCGACTGCCGCCCCGCCGGGCCATCCGTCACCTGAGGGATGTTTCACGTGAAACCGATCGACCCGCGCCTGCTCCGGTACGCCCGGTCCACCCGCCTCTTCCTGGGGGCCGTGGTGGCCCTGGGGTGCGCCGGGGCAGGACTGGTCATCGCCCAGGCGATGCTGATCGCCGAGATCGTGGTGGGAGCCTTCGAGAAGGGCCTCGACGGCCGGGCCCTTCAAACGCCCCTGCTCCTCCTGGCCGCCGTGGCGCTGGGGCGCGGCCTGCTCGCCTGGCTCACCGAGCTGGCCGCCCACCGCGCCTCGGCCACCGTCAAGTCGCACCTGCGCGGCCAGCTCCTGGACCGGGCCGCCGACCTGGGGCCAGGCTGGCTGAGCGGGCGGCAGACCGGCTCCCTGGTGGCGCTGGCCACCCGGGGTGTGGACGCCCTCGACGACTACTTCTCCCGCTACCTGCCGCAGCTCGGACTGGCGGTGGCCGTCCCGGCCGCCGTCCTCGCCCGCATCGTCACCGAGGACTGGCTGTCGGCCGCGATCATCGTGGTCACACTGCCGCTGATCCCGCTGTTCATGGTGCTGATCGGGCTGGCCACGCAGTCCCGGATGAACCGGCAGTGGCAGCTGCTGTCCAGGCTGTCGGGACACTTCCTCGACGTCGTCGCCGGTCTGCCGACCCTCAAGGTCTTCGGCCGGGCCAAGGCGCAGGCCGAGTCGATCCGCCGCATCACCGGCGACTACCGCCGGGCCACCATGCGGACCCTGCGGATCGCGTTCCTGTCGTCCTTCGCGCTGGAACTGCTGGCCACCCTCTCCGTGGCGCTCGTCGCCGTGACCATCGGCATGCGGCTCGTCCACGGCGAACTCGACCTCTACACCGGGCTCGTGGTGCTGATCCTGGCGCCCGAGGCATACCTGCCGCTGCGCCAGGTCGGCGCCCAGTACCACGCGGCCGCGGAGGGGCTGGCCGCCGCGGAGGAGGTCTTTGAGGTGCTCGAAGCGCCGGTCCCCCGGCCGGTGCCGGGCACACCTGCCGACCTCCCCGAGCCCGGCAGGGCCGGCTTCGCCCTCGACGTCGACGGGGTGTCCGTCCGGTACCCCGGCCGCGGCGCGGACTCGCCCGCCCCGCTCTCCTTCACCGTCGGGGCCGGCGAGTGCGTGGCGCTCACCGGCCCGAGCGGCGCCGGCAAGTCCACCCTCCTCCAGGTGCTGCTGGGATTCACCGCGCCGACCGCGGGACGGGTGCGGATCGGCGGCGCGGACCTGTCCGCCCTTGATCCGGAGCAGTGGCGGCAGCACGTCGCCTGGGTGCCCCAGCGGCCGCACCTCTTCGCGGGAACGGTTGCGGAGAACGTGCGCCTCGCCCGGCCGGACGCCTCCGAGGAGGCCGTGGCCCGGGCCTTGGAGGACGCCGGCGCCGAAGAGTTCGTCTCCGCTCTGCCGCAGGGTGCCGAGACGGTGCTCGGCGAGGGCGGGGCGGGGCTCTCGGCGGGGCAGCGGCAGCGGATCGCGCTGGCCCGCGCCTTTCTTGCCGACCGGCCCGTGCTGCTGCTCGACGAGCCGACCGCCGCGCTCGACGGGGAGACCGAAGCCGCCGTCGTGGAGGCGGTTCGGCGCCTGGCGGCGGGCCGGACCGTCCTGCTGGTCGTGCACCGGCCGGCGCTGCTCGCCTTCGCGGACCGGGTCGTCGAGGTGGGGAACGGCCCGGCCGACCCCGCCGGGGCGCCCCTCCCCGCCACCACTGAGCGCCCGGCCGCGGCCGCTGCCAGCGGCGGGCTCCGCGGCTCATCGGCGCCCACGGCAGAGCACGCGGCAGCGGACCAGGCGGCGGCGCCGGGAGCGGGAGGCGCCGCCGGTACCGGCCACCTGCGCCGGGTCCGAGCCGCCGCCCGCGCCTGGCAGGGGCGGTTCCGCCTCGGACTGCTGCTCGGGGCCCTCGCCGTCGGGTGCAGCGTCGGACTGATGGCGGTCTCCGGCTGGCTGATCTCCCGGGCCTCGCAGCAGCCGCCCGTGCTCTACCTGATGATGGCCGTCACCGCCACGCGCGCCTTCGGCATCGGCCGCGCCGTGTTCCGGTACGCGGAGCGTCTCGTCTCGCACGACGCCGTCCTGCGCATGCTGGCCGACCTGCGCGTGTCCGTCTTCCGGCGGCTGGAGCGCATCGCCCCCGCCGGGCTGCGCGGGCAGCGGCGCGGCGACCTGCTGGCACGGCTCGTCGCCGACGCGGACGCCCTCCAGGACTACTGGCTGCGCTGGATGCTGCCGGTCGGCACCGCCGCCGTCGTCGGGAGCGGATCGGTGGCCTTCACCGCCTGGCTGCTGCCCGAGGCCGGCGCCGTCCTCGCCGCCGGGCTGCTCGCCGCCGGCATCGGGGTGCCGCTGGTCAGCGGCGCCTGTGCCCGCCGCGCCGAGCGCCGGCTCGCCCCCGCCCGCGGCGAGCTCGCCACCCGGACCGCCGACCTGCTGACCGGGACCGCGGAGCTGGCCGTCGCGGGAGCCCTGGGCCGGCGCAAGGACGCGGTGAGGGACAGCGACCGGAGCCTGACGGCCATCGCCGCCCGCGGGGCCGCCGCCACGGGACTCGGCAGCGGCCTGTCCGCGCTGGTGTGCGGTCTGACGGTCGCCGCGGCGGCGGCGTTCGCCGCCGGAGCCGTCCAGGACGGCAGGCTCTCCGGTGTGGCCATGGCCGTGGCGGTCCTGACACCGCTGGCTGCCTTCGAGGCCGTCGCCGGGCTGCCGCAGGCAGTGCAGGTCCGCCAGCGGGTGCTCCGCAGTGCCGAGCGGCTCCACGAGGTCCTCGACACCCCGGAGCCGGTTGCGGAGCCGGCGCGGCCCGCGGAGGCCCCCGCCTCTCCGTTCCCGCTCCGCCTCACGGGCCTCACCGCACGCCACCCGGGACAGGAGCACGACGCCCTGCACGGCCTGGACCTGGTCCTGGAGGCCGGACGGCGCACAGCCGTCGTCGGCGCCTCCGGAGCCGGCAAGACCACGCTCGCCCATGTCCTGCTCCGCTTCCTCGACCCGGCCGCCGGCTCCTACACCCTCGCCGGGACGGACGCCCGCACCCTCGACGGCGACGACGTACGCCGACTGGTGGGCCTGTGCGCTCAGGACGCCCACATCTTCGACAGCTCCGTACGGGAGAACCTGCGGCTGGCCCGTCCCGCGGCGAGCGAGGAGGAACTGCGCCGGGCCCTGGCCGGGGCCCGGCTGCTGGACTGGGCCGAGGGCCTGCCCGACGGCCTCGACACCCTCGTGGGCGAGCACGGCGAGCGGATCTCGGGCGGGCAGCGTCAGCGCCTGGCCCTGGCCCGTGCCCTGCTCGCGGACTTCCCCGTCCTGGTCCTGGACGAGCCCGCCGAGCACCTCGACCTGGCGACCGCCGACGCACTGACGGCCGACCTGCTGACCGCGACGGAGGGACGGACCACGCTGCTGATCACACACCGCCTGGCCGGCCTGGAGGCCGTGGACGAGGTACTCGTCCTGGACCGCGGCGCGGTCGTGCAGCGCGGCCCGTACGCCGAACTCGCCTCGGTGGAGGGTCCGCTGCGCCGACTGCTGGAACGGGAGCGGGCGGCCGACGGCCTACTGGCCGGCTTCTCCCGCTGATCGGCACCGAACAGGGTCGCGGACATGCCGCTGCAGCAGTCTGCGGAACCGCCGGCCCGGGGTGTCAGCCCCGGTGTGCGGCGAGGTCGGCGAGGATGCGTTCGATGACGACCGCGACCCCGTCCTCGTTGTTGGCGACCGTCCGGCCCGAAGCAGCCGCGATCACGTCGGGATGGGCGTTGCCCATCGCATAGGAGGTGCCCGCCCAGCGGAGCATCTCCACGTCGTTCGGCATGTCCCCGAAGGCGACCACCTCGGACGGTGAGATGCCCCGCTCGGCGCAGCACAGCTCCAGGGTGCTGGCCTTGGAGACGCCCAGGCCGCTGATCTCCAGCAGGGCAGTCGGGCTGGAGCGGGTGATCGAGGCGTGGCCGCCCGCAGCCGTCCGGGCCAGCTCCAGGAACTCGTCCGGGGCCAGCTCGGAGTGGTGGGCCAGGAGCTTCAGCACCGGGGCCGCGGTCTCGTCGGCCTCCCCGTCCAGCAGCTTCTCCGCGATCGCGACGTTGGCACCCGGATCCTGGAAGAAGGGCGGGTACAGGGGCTCGTAGTTGATGCCCGAGGTCATCTCCACCGCGAACGACGTGCCGGGGGCGACGGCGCGCAGCGTCTGCACGACCGTGAGCGCGGTGGCCCGGGGCAGGGCCCGCACCTCGACGAAGCTGCGGCCCGCGTGGAGGTCGACGACCGCGGCGCCGTTCGCGCAGATCGCGAGCCCGTGCCCGTGCACGTGATCGCTGACCACGTCCATCCACCGGGCCGGTCGCCCGGTGACGAAGAAGACCTCGATCCCGGCCTCCTCGGCGGCGGCGAGAGCGGCCACGGTCCGCAGCGAGACGGACTTGTCGTCGCGCAGCAGGGTGCCGTCGAGGTCGGTGGCGATGAGCCGTGGGGTCGGGATGGGCCCTTCCGGGCGCTGGGGAGCCGAGGTCACGGGTCCATCTTCACCCATGCACCTGCGGCGACAGGTCTCGATCCGCTGACGGAAGCGGCCGCGGTGGCGATGTTTCACGTGAAACAGCGGGCTGATCGGTTTCACGTGAAACATCGCCGGGCCCTAGGCTCGAACGCATGAGTCTGCGTCTGAGCACGGTGATCCTGCCGGTACGTCCCTGGCACGAAGGCGGTCGCGATGAGTGGCGGCGCGCCGAAGAACTGGGCTTCCACACCGCCTACAGCTACGACCACCTCTCCTGGCGGTCGTTCCGCGACCTTCCCTGGTTTGGCGCGATTCCCACCCTCACGGCGGCGGCCGCTGCCACCGAGCGGCTGCGGCTGGGCACGCTCGTCACCTCGCCCAACTTCCGGCACCCGGTGACCCTCGCCAAGGAGCTCATGACACTGGACGACATCTCGGGCGGGCGCGTGACGCTCGGCATCGGGGCGGGGACCAGCGGCTTCGACGCGACCGTGCTGGGGCAGGACCCGTGGTCCCCGCGCGAGCGCGCGGACCGCTTCGCCGAGTTCCTGTCCCTGCTGGACCGGCTTCTGACCGAACCGGCGGTGAGCGCGCGGGGCGCGTTCTACTCCGCCGACGAGGCACGCAACATCCCCGGCTGCGTCCAGCGGCCCCGCCTGCCGTTCGCGGTCGCCGCGACCGGCCCCCGCGGCCTGAAGCTCGTCGCCGCCCACGGCCAGGCCTGGGTGACCACCGGAGACCCGAAGCTGTACGAGGAGGGGACTCCCGAGCAGTCGCTGGAGGCCCTGCGGGGGCAGTCGAGCCGACTGGACAAGGCGCTCGCCGAGGCCGGGCGGGAAGCCTCCTCGATCGAGCGCATCCTCCTGACGGGTTTCACCCCGGAGCGCAACACCCTGCTGCGGTCCGTGGACGCCTTCGTCGACTTCGCGGGCCGCCATCAGGAGCTGGGGTTCACGGAGCTGGTGATCCACGCGCCGATCCCCGACTCCGACTTCGCCTCGGACCCCCGCGTCTTCGAGGAGATCGCCACGGAGGGCCTGGCCCAGCTGGCCCGCTGACGGCCCCGGGGGGGGGGGGGGGGGGGGGGAGCAGGGGGGGGGGGGGGGGTGGGGGTCGGGAGAAGGGGGGGGGGGGGGGTTTTGATCGTTCCCACAGGCCCCCCCCGACCCCTCCGGAGGGG
>NZ_JBVIGV010000005.1:25926-141314 GCF_055570615.1 Streptomyces sp. NPDC031121 | reverse complement strand
TTTCGGGGGAAACCTCACCACCACCCCCCCCCCCCCCTCCCCTCCCCCCCTCCCCCCCCCCCCCCCCCCCCCCGGGGCCCCGGTCCGGTTGAGCGGGTCAGTCCCGGGACAGGTGGGAGAGGGTGAGTTCCGCGCGTTCCAGCAGGTCCCCCACGACATCCTCGGGAAGGGCCTTGAACTCCTCGACGAGCGCCGCGATCCGCGCCGCCCCCGCCTCCTCCCGGCCGAGCTCCTGCTCGGTCCAGGCGGCGTACTGCTCGCACTGGAGCCGGTCGCCGAGGTGGTCCGGCCCCAGCTGCCGGTAGACCTCGGCGGCGCGCTCGCACAGCTCGACCTCCTCGCGCCGGAGAGCCTCGGCCTCCTGCGCGTCCAGCCCGCCGGCCGGCCGCGGTTCGCCGCTGTCGTCCTCGTCGCCCCCGCCGTGCGGGTCGTAGAGCTCCTCGGACCTATTCACCAGCCGGTCGGCCACCTGGGCCAGCTGGTACCAGGTCTGGGCCAGCTCGGCCAGCAGGTGCGGCGCCTCCGGCTCGCCGGCCAGCGCCGTCTGCAGGACGTCGGAGGCCTGGCCCATCCGGGACCGGGCGTGCGCCACCGCCGGGGCGGTGACCTCCTCCCGCAGTGCCAGCCAGGCCAGCGACCGCAGGATCCGCGCCTCCGAGACAGGCTCGCCGCCCGCCCCCCGGTACAGCTCCAGGGCCCGCTCCCAGGCGGCGGCCGCCTCCTCGGGCAGGCCCGCCCGGGCCAGCTGGTCGGCGGCCGAGTGCGCCAGGCGGGCGTGGGGCCGCTGGTCCTCCCAGTGCTCGGCCGCCTCCGCCGCCAGGAGGTACTGCTCCGCCGCCTCCTGCGGCTCGTTCAGCTCCGCCAGCAGGTCGCCGAGGAACTGGCGGGCGCTCACCGCCTGCCCCTCCCCGTGCTCCAGGAAGTCGGGGAGCGCCGACCGCAGGACCTCCGCGGCGTCGGCGTGGTGTCCCTGCACCGCGTGCGCCCGGGCCAGGGTGAACCGGGCCTGTGCGCCGCTGCCGGAGGCCCGCCCGGCCTGGTCGAACCAGTGCGCCGCGGCCAGGGCGTGCTCCGCCGCCTCGGCGGCCGCGTCGCCCCGGCGCAGCAGGATGTCCGCGAGCGTGAGGCGGACCGCGCCCTGTGCCTCCGCGTCGGTCACCCCCGCCGCGTGCTCCAGGCCGGTACGTGCCGCCCGCTCGGCCTCCTCGGGACGGCCCAGCGCCATCAGCACACCGGCGAGCAGCGTGAGCGGGTCCACCGCCAGCCACGGACGGCCCGCGTCCACCGCCCGTGCGGCGGCCGCGTCCAGCAGCGGAGCGGCGCCCTCGGGATCGCCCTGCTTCAGGGCGATGCGGCCCAGCATCTCCTCCGCCTCCGCGGCGAGGTCGGGCAGCGACTCGCGGTGGGCGGCGGCGAAGGCTGTGAGCCGGGCGGCCTGCTCGCGGGCGTGCTCGGCGCCGTGCCCGTGGTCCTCCGGTGCGCCGTCCCCGCGGTGCGACTCCCGGGAGCGCAGGTAGGGCTCCAGCCGGAGCGCGGCCAGCTCCGCCAAGGCGATCCGGCGCCCGCGCAGCGGCTCGTCGTCCTCCAGCGCCTCGGCGGCGTCCGCTGCCGCTGCGAGCAGTGCGCGGATCCGCTCGGGCGCGGCGCCGTCCTGCGCAGCCGCGCTGGCCAGCCGCAGTTCCGCCAGCGCCGCGCGCTGCGCCTGCCCGAGGGCCCGGTAGCCGTCGCGGGCCGCGGCGAGCAGGTCCGCCGCATCCGGGGCGCCGGCGCGGGCGGCGGCCAGTGCCCGGCTGTCGGCCAGGTCGGCGGCCGTCAGCGCGTCCATGCCGTCCTCGGGCAGGGCGGAGGCCCGGGCGGCGACCTCGGCCCAGAGCGCGTCTGCGGCGGGGTGGCCCTGGTCGCGCGCCGCGCGCGCCCGCTCCACGAGTGCGGCGAAGCCCGCCGGTGCGGCCGCGTCCGCCGGTCCGGCGGACGACCGGGACGGCACCGCGGCAGCGGGCCGGGCCGGGGCGGCCGCCTGCGGAAGCGGCGCGCTGCGCACACCGAGCGGCAGCACCTCCACCAGCGGCTCCCGGTCGACCCGTGCCAGGAAGCGGTCCGAGGTGCGGGTGCTGCCGTTGCGGGCGTCGAAGCTGCGGGCGATCGCGAGCGAGTTCGCGTGGAGGTGCGCGTACAGCTCGGAGACCGTACGGGGGACCTCCCCGTACGGGACGGCCGGGCTGCCGCCGTGTCCCAGCTCCTCCAGCCGGCGCAGCAGCACGAGTACGCCGCCGTGGAAGTCGAGCTGGTCGTCGGCGTTGGCGAGGGCGCCCAGGTGTCCGGCGTGCTCGGCGAGGATCTCCAGGCCGCGGGACTCGTTGCCGCTGAGGGCGCAGAACTCGATGTGCCGGCCGACGGACGGGAGCAGGCTCTCGTTGCCGCGGGCCAGCCGGTAGCCGCGGATGTGGTTGCGGCGCGCCTCGTCGAGGCGGCCGAGCCGCAGCAGCGGCAGCAGGGAGGCGGCCAGGACGCGGTGCGGCTCCTCCGCGCAGGTCCGGCTGCCCGTGAGGACCGGCTGCCAGAGCTCCAGGGCGCGGTCGTCGTCGCCGCGCAGGGCGGCGTACTGGCCCTGGCTGTTGAGTTCGCAGGCGTGGCAGTCGCTCATGGCGTCCCGCTCGGCGGCGAGCCAGGCGCGCATCGCCAGGTCGGCCCGCTTGTCGTCGCCGGTGGCGTCGGCGAGCCACATCTCGGCCTCGCGGACCGGGCGCTCGCTGTAGCCGGCGAGCCGGTAGCGCCGCTCCATCTCCTCAAGCCAGCCGCGGGCGGAGTCCAGGGGGATCTCGGGGGAGTCGCCGATGGCCGTCCCGATCCACTTGAACTGCCAGAACAGCGAGTGGACGTCCCACCGGCCGAACGAGCCGGGGTCCTGGTCGTACTCCTGGAGCAGCCGGGCGAAGGGGACGAGCATCTTCGAGGACTCGGCGCTGTGCAGGTACGAGGTGATCAGGTTGTCCAGTGCCTCGCGGAACAGCGCCTTGTCGCCGGTGGCCTCGGCGGCGCCGGCCAGGGCCTCGGCGTGGGCGTTGCGGGCGGATCCGTTCGGGGCGCTGCGGTTCTCCGCGAGGGCCTGCCGGACCTCGTCGGTCGTCATCGTGGTCACTGAGGGTCCTCCGGGGCGTCGGCGGGGTGGGTGGCCCATTCCAGGAGCCCGAGGAAGGCCCGGTTGAGCAGGGCCGTGTCGGCCGCGCGCAGCGGCCGCTGGGACATCAGCAGCGCCTGCCCGTAGAGCGATTCGACGGCGGTGCCGGTGAGGGCTTCGTCGGGCAGGGACGCGATGCGCCGGATGAGCGGGTTGTTGTGGTTCAGGACGAGGCGGGCCCGGGGCGCCGACCCGCGCAGCGCGCCGAGGATGCCGGTCCACAGGGCGTCGGCGTTGTCGAGGGCGGCGGTGCGGTCGCGCTCCTGCCGGGCCTGCCGGTCGTCGAGGTACAGCGCGGGGACCGAGACGGGCTGGAACGCGCGCAGGACCACGTCGCAGCCCTGTGCCTGGAGGCGGGTGCGGGCGGTGGACAGGAAGGGTGCGAGGGCCAGCTCCGCCGCGGTCGGGACGGGGTCCAGCCGCTCGGTCACGGCCCCGGCGTCGAGCTCGGCGACCTTCAGGTCCGGCCGTACGGCGGGCAGCAGGGCGAGCAGGTCGGCGTCGTAGGTGTATCCGGCGTTGACGACGCCGAGGCCGTGGGCGGCGGCGATCGGCGCGATCTGGCGGAACTCCTCGACGGAGCGCGTGAAGTGGATCTCGGGGTGGGCGGCCGCGAACTCCTGGAGGCTCATCGAGCCGTCGCTGGTCTCGAACGGCAGCCAGGGCAGCATCAGGCCGAGCAGTTCGGGGTCGTGCCGGGCGAGGGACTTCACCCCGAGGTGGTGGACGCCCAGGAAGGCGGCCAGGCGCTCCGGGTCGCTCGCGGCGAGTTCGGCGAGCCAAGCGCGGATGCGGGCGCCGAGGGCCTCGCGGACGGCGGCGAGGGTCTCGTCGTCGTACAGGTTCTCGCGGGACGCGGTCGGCCTGAGGGTGTCGGTGTCCAGGACGGCGCGCACGAAGAACGCCCAGTCGGGCAGCAGGTTGTCGGCCCGGTCGGTCAGCAGCATGCCCTTGAGGTGGACCCGGTGGCCGGAGCGGTGGGCGGGGCTGGTCGGTTCGGGCAGGACGTACGCGACGCCGCGCACTCCGGCGAGCGGCAGGTCGAGGTCGATGGTGTCGAGCGGGGTGAACCCGAAGAGCCCGGCGCAGTGGCCGGCGAGGGCGACGCGGCGGGCGGCCGGCGTGGGGAAGGGGCGGTCCCAGACGGCGGGCCGGTCGGTGACCGGCCGGGGCTCGCCGCCTGCGCCGTCGTCGAAGGTGATGTCGTAGGGCAGGAGCGAGCCGTAGTCGCGGGCCAGCTGCTCGACCCGCGCGGGGTCCGTCCACTCCTCGGCGCCGGGGCGGGCCTCCAGCTCGACGGTGGTGCCGGGCTCGCGGCGGGCGTCGTCGGGTAGTTCGCGCACGGTGTAGGTGCCGTCGTCGGCGGCGAGCCATTCGACGGGGGCGGCCTGCGGGTCGCGGGCGGATCGGGTGACGACGCGGATCCGGCGGGCGACGACGAAGCAGGCGAGCAGGCCGATTCCGAACTGGCCGAGGAACTCGCGGCGGGCGGTCTCCAGGCCGTGTTCGCCGCCGCGCTTGGAGCTGCGGCCGATGGTGGCGAGGAGGGAGTGCGCCTCGTCGGCGGTCAGGCCGATGCCGCTGTCCTCGATGGTGACGCGTCCGCCGGAGGCGGCGAGGCGGATGCGGATCGCGGCCTGCGGGTCGTGTGCGTGCCGGGCGGTGACGGCGTCGACCGCGTTCTGGAGCAGCTCGCGCACGTAGACGCGCGGGCTGGAGTAGAGGTGGTGGGAGAGCAGGTCGACGAGGCCGCGCAGGTCCACCTGGAAGGTGTTGGCCTCGGGGTCGCCGGGGATCGCGGCAGTGGGTGCAGATGTCATGGGACGTCACCTCGCGTCGGTGCATGGGTGGTTCGGTGATCGCGAGGTGCCCCCCCTCACGGATCCCGGAATGGGGACCAGGTTAGGGGGATGATCTGACAATCTGCCGGGAAATTAGTGCCGCCCCGGCAGGCGGAGGAACTGCGGCGGTACCGCGTCGACGAGCCACACCCCGTTGGCGCTGATCCGGAAGACGTGTCCGGCGGCCCTCATCGCGGCCGCGTCGACCCCGATGACGACCGGGCGGCCGCGGCGTGCTCCGACGCGGGTGGCGGTCTCCCGGTCGGGGGACAGGTGGACGTGGTGGCGGGCCATCGGGCGCAGGCCCTCGGCGCGGATGGCGTCCAGCGCCGCGGCGACGGTGCCGTGATAGAGGTGCGCGGGCGGCTCAGCCTCCGGGAGCGCCAGGTCCACGGGCACGGTGTGGCCCTGGTTGGCGCGTATGCGGGTCCCGTCGACGGCGAAGCGCTGCTTGTCGTTGACGGCGACGACGTGGTCGAGCTCGGCCCGGGTGACGGGGAAGCCGTGGGCGGCGGCCGCGGCCAGCAGGTCGTCGATCCCGACCCAGCCCTGCGGGTCGAGGCGCAGGCCGATGCGCTCCGGCTGGTGGCGCAGGTGCTTTGACATGTACTTGGACACCTTCACGGTGCGTTTGTCGTCCATGCCGCCCAGCTTGCCGGGGCGCGGCCCGCTTGCGCAGCGGATTTCGGCCGCCCCGGCCGAGGGGCACCCCTGGCCGTCGCATTCCGTTATACGGAATATATATTCCATTACACATCTGCTTCGGGGGAGGACCCATGACGATCCACGCTTCCCTGCCGCGCCGCGCGGCCGCCGAGTTCGCGGGCACCGCGGGCCTCCTCGCCGTCGTCGTCGGATCCGGCATCCAGGCGGCGGCCCTCAGCGGCGACACCGGGGTCGCCCTGGCCGCCAACTCGCTCGCCTCGGCCATCGGCCTCGGCCTGGCCGTGATCCTCTTCGGGCCGCTGTCCGGGGCGCACCTCAACCCCGTGGTCACTCTCGCGTCGTGGTGGGCTCGCCGCCGCGGCGGCACGGGGCTGCCGGGGCGCGAGGCGCTCGCCTACGCCGCCGCGCAGACCGCGGGCGCCATCGCCGGGGCCGTCCTCGCCGAGGCGATGTTCGGGCGGGTGCCCGGCGGCTTCGCCACCCAGGTGCGCGGCGGCCACCTGCTCGTCGGCGAGGTCGTGGCCACCGCGGGACTGGTGCTGGTGATCCAGGGCCTGGCCCGCAGCGGGCGGCCGCGGCTCATCCCCGGAGCGGTGGCCGCGTACCTCGCGTGCGCGATCTGGTTCACCTCCTCCGGCTCGTTCGCCAACCCCGCGGGCACGGTGGGGCGCGCCTTCAGCGACTCCTTCACGGGCATCGCCCCGCAGTCGCTGCCCGGCTTCGTGGCGGCGCAGCTCGCCGGCGGAGCGCTCGGCCTGGTCCTCGCCACACTCCTCTACGGCGGCCGCAGCGGCCGTGGAACCGTACGGGCCGACACTGCGGCCAAGCCCGCGGCCAGCAGCGCGGTCGGGGCCGCCGGCCGACTCGCGAGCCATCCGGAGGGAACTTCGTCCACAGGTTTGCCCACAGGAAACCCCGCCTTGTCCACAGCCGGTTGGGTGGGATTTGACGGTAAATGAGTGATCCGCCCTGTGGACTACGGTGGCTTGTGGATCACGGTGTGCCGTCCGGCCGGCCGGCTCCGCGGCGCGCCAGGTCGTTCATCCGCCGGGCATGCAGCTCCCGTTCGGCGGCGGCGCGGACGAAGTCCGCCACGTGCTCGGCGCCCACGAGCTCCTGCACCGCCCGCACGGTCTCGGCGGGCAGCGGGACGGCCGAGGCCCCGGGCGGCGGTGCGGCCCCGGCCGCCCCGAGGTGATGCCGCAGGTGCCGGGTCGCGAACAGCCGCATCGCCCGGGCCAGCTCGGCATCCACCGTCTGCTGAGCCAGCGGCCGCAGCCGCCGGACCATCTCGGCGGCCTCCGCCGCGTCCGCGTCCGTCGGCGGCACCTGCCCGAGGTAGCGGGCGAAGACGTGCTCGGTGGTGAACTCCAGGAACCGCGAGGCGATGTGCTCCACCTGTCCGCGCAGCTCCCTGAGGTGTCCGGCGATGGCCCGCAGCGGCACTCCGGCCGCGTACAGCTCCGCAGCCACCGCCAGCTCCTGGGGGGAGGGGACCAGGAACTCGTCCGGCCGCCCGGGTATCCGCTCCAGCACGCCCAGGTCGCACGCCTCGGCGACAGCCGCGTCGTCCGGGGCGCCGCCGAACCGCTCGTCCAGCTCGGCCCGGCTGACCCGGCCTGCCTCCTCGTCGGTCCACGGGCCCTGCACCTCGGCGACCAGGCCCAGGACCCCGCCGAGCCCGCGCCCCTCGTCCCACGCTTCGAGCAGCTCCTTGATGGAGGCCAGGGTGTAGCCGCGGTCCAGCAGGTCGGCGATCTGCCGCAGCCGCACCAGGTGCGCGTCGCGGTAGACGTTCGACCGGCCGCGCCGCTCCGGCTTCGGCAGCAGGCCCCGGTCCTGGTAGGCCCGGATCGTGCGCACCGTGGCCCCGCTGCGGTGCGCCAGGTCCTCGATCCGGTACTCGGCCTCCGCCTGATCGGACCGTCCCGGCGCGGCCCCGGTCACAGGCGCGGCTCCAGCCGGGCGAGCCGCCGCAGCACGCCGGGCGCGAACCGGGACAGCATCAGGGCCCCCTTGGACTCCGGCGTCACCGGTACCACCGCCTCGTTGTGCACGACGGCCCGCAGGATGGCGTCGGCGACCTTCTCCGGCGGGAAGTTGCGCAGCCTGTACAGCCGCGCCGCGCGCTCCTGGCGCCGCTTCTCCTCGGCGCCGTCCACCCCGGTGAAACGGGAGGTCGAGGTGATGTTGGTGTTGACGATGCCGGGGCAGACCGCCGAGACGCCGATGGACTGCGGGGCGAGTTCGGCGCGCAGGCACTGCGAGAGCATCAGCACCGCCGCCTTGGAAGTGCTGTACGCGGGCAGCGACTTGGACGGCAGATAGGCCGCCGCGGAGGCCGTGTTGACGATGTGCCCGCCCTGGCCGCGCTCGGCCATCTGCCGGCCGAAGATCCGGCAGCCGTGGATGACGCCCCACAGGTTGACGTCGAGGACCTTCCTCCAGTCCTCGGCGGTGGTGGCGAGGAACGGCCCCGACAAACCGATCCCGGCGTTGTTGACCAGCACGTCGACGATGCCGTACTCGGCGGCGGTCTTCGCGGCGAGCTTCTCCATCGCCGCCTCGTCGGCGACGTCTGCGCATTCGCCCCATGCCCCGGCTGCGCCGATGAGCCGCGCCATCTCGGCCGTGCGCGCCGCGCCCTCGGCGTCCCGGTCCACGCAGACCACCCGGGCTCCGGCCTCGGCGAACGCGTACGCGGTGGCCCGGCCGATGCCGCTGGCGGCGCCGGTCACCAGGACCAGCCGGCCGGCGAACCGGTCTGCGTACCTGCCGGGCGCCTTCAGCCGCGGGGCGCGTGCCGCGGGCTCCTCCCGGGCGGTGACGAACTCGGCGATCCACGCGGCCAGCTGGTCGGGCCGGGTGCGGGGCATCCAGTGCCTGGCGGGCAGGGTGCGCCGCACCAGGTCCGGAGCCCAGCGCTCCAGCCCGTCGTAGAGCCGCTCGGACAAGAAGGCGTCGCCGGTCGGCGTGATCAGCTGGACCGGCGCGTGCGCGTACGCGTCGGGCCGTGGGCGGCGCATCCGTGCCCGGACGTTGTCCCGGTACAGCCAGGCGCCGTGCGCGGCGTCGGACGGCAGCGACGGGGTCGGGTACGCGCCCGCCGGCACCCGCTCGACCCGCTGGAGGATCCCGGGCCAGCGCTTGCCGAGCGGGCCCCGCCAGGCCAGCTCCGGCAGCAGCGGCGTGTGGAGGAGGTACACGTACCAGGACCTGGCGCCCTGGCCGAGAAGCTGGGCGGCCCGCCGCGGTGTGGGCCGGCTCAGCCGCTCCTTGATCCAGTGCCCGAAGTGGTCGAGGGAGGGGCCCGACATGGAGGTGAAGGAGGCGATCCGGCCCTCAGTCCGGGCGGTGGTCACGAACTCCCAGCCCTGCACCGATCCCCAGTCGTGTCCGACGAGGTGGACGGGGCGGTCCGGACTGACCGCGTCGGCCACGGCCAGGAAGTCGTCGGTGAGCTTCTCCAGGGTGAACCCGCCGCGCAGCGGCACCGGCGCCGTCGAGCGGCCGTGCCCGCGGACGTCGTACAGCACCACGTGGAAGCGGTCCGCCAGCCGCTCCGCCACCTCCGACCAGACCTCCTTGCTGTCCGGGTAGCCGTGCACCAGCACCACCGTCGGCCGGTCCCGGTCGCCCAGCTCCACCACACACAGCTCCACACCGCCCGTGCTGACACGCCGCTCGCGCGCCCCGGCCGCGCCTCGCCCCGACGACCGCGCCCCGGTCGTCCCGTCCGCCTCGCTCATGCTGCCCCCTCCTCGGCCCAGCGCCGCACGTGCGGCAGATCGTCGTCCAGCCAGAACGCACTCTCCTCGGGGTCGCGGGAGTCCGTGACGACGAGGATCTCCTCGAATTTGGCGCCCGTCCCCCGGAAGCCCAGGTGGGGCTCCACCGCCCACATGCCGGGCTGCGGCGCGTGGTCGGAGAACCGGTACGGGCTCCACAGCGGCGACCAGCCCTCCCGGTGCCCGTGCAGCGCGTCGCCGACGAGTCCCTTGAGGGACTGCGTGCCGAACCCGAACAGGGTCGGCGACCAGCGCCGCTCCCTCACCCGGTCGACCTTGTGGGCTATGACGCCGAAGGGATAGGCGCGGTGCCGGTTCGCGTAGCCCTGCCGCACCATCAGCCGGTCCACGTTCTCGTAGATCTCGCGCAGCGACCGGCGCTCGCGGACCTGCCGCAGGATCAGCTCGCGGTGCGCGCGCAGGTCCGACAGGAGCCGGTCCTGCACCGGGTTGAGCCCGAGGCTGCCGGAGTAGCCGATGTCCGCCGCATACCCCCGGTACACCGGCGCCATGTCGAGGATGAAGGGCATCCCCGGCTCGAGAGCCCGGTTCGTCGGGAAGAACTGGAGCGGGACACGGAAGCCCGCGAAGGCCGTCCGGTCCCCGAACCAGGCGAACGGCAGGTGGAACCAGTCCCGCACGCCGCGCCCGCGCAGCCACTCCCGCTGCATCCGGGCCGCCTCGCGCTCGGTCACGCCCGGCCGCAGCTGCGCGGCGACCGCCTCCGCGCAGGCGTACGCGAGCCGCTGCACCTCCCGGAAGCCGCGCAGCTCGGCGTCGAGCCGCCTGGTGCGCGGTGCCGCGGTGGTGCCCTTCCCGGTGTTCCCAGCCATGCCAGCCGCCCGTCCCAGAAGCCGTACCGCCCGTAACCTGCCACTGATGAATGTGACAATGCCCGCAGACCGCGTCAAGGGGCGGGCGCGGCGCCTGTGGACGAACTTGTCCGGTTCACATCAGGCTCCTGTCAGGGTGCGTAGTCCTGAAGGCTGACACCGGACCGCCCTCCAGGTCTGACGACCGGCACGGACGCCGCCGCTAACGTCGGATCCGTGACTGTCATCGCGACCGAAAGCCTGAGCAAGCGGTACCCCCGAGTGACCGCCATCGACCGGCTCTCCGTGGACATCGGGCCGGGCGTGACCGGCCTGGTGGGAGCCAACGGAGCCGGCAAGTCCACGCTGATCAAGATCTTGCTGGGACTGTCCCCCGCCACCGAGGGCCGTGCCGCCGTACTCGGACTCGACGTCGCCACGCACGGCAGCGCCATCCGCGAGCGCGTCGGCTACATGCCCGAGCACGACTGCCTGCCCCCCGACGTCTCCGCCACCGAGTTCGTCGTCCACATGGCGCGCATGTCCGGCCTGCCGCCGGCCGCGGCCCGCGAGAGGACGGCCGACACCCTGCGCCATGTCGGGCTGTACGAGGAGCGCTACCGCCCCATCGGCGGCTACTCCACCGGCATGAAGCAGCGCGTCAAGCTGGCCCAGGCGCTGGTCCACGACCCGCAGCTGGTCCTCCTCGACGAGCCGACCAACGGCCTCGACCCGGTCGGCCGGGACGAGATGCTCGGCCTGATCCGCCGCGTCTACACCGACTTCGGCATCTCGGTGCTGGTCACCTCGCACCTGCTCGGCGAGCTTGAGCGGACCTGCGACCACGTGGTGGTCGTCGACGGCGGCAAACTCCTGCGCTCCAGCTCCACCAGCGACTTCACCCAGATCACGGCGACCCTCGCGGTCGAGGTGACCGACTCCGACGCGCACCCGGACGGGACGGCCGCCCTGCGCAAGGCGCTCACCGAGGCGGGCCTGGCCCTGCACGCGGGCGAGGAGCAGGGCCTGCCCGGCGCAGGCCACATCCTCCTCGTCGAGGCCACCGGGGAGAGCACCTACGACATCATCCGCGACACCGTCGCGGGCCTCGGCCTCGGCCTGGTCCGCATGGAACAGCGACGCCACCACATCGCGGAGGTCTTCCGCGACAACGACCAGCGGAAGGGAGCCGGTACCGATGGCGCCTGACACCTCCACCCAGATCCACAACATCGGCTACCGGTCCTACGAAGGCGCCCGGCTCGGCCGCTCCTACGCCCGCACCTCGCTGTACTCGCAGTCGCTGCGCGGCGCGTACGGGCTGGGCCGCTCGGCCAAGTCCAAGGTGCTCCCGATGATCCTCTTCGCGGTGATGTGCGTCCCCGCGCTGATCATCGTCGCCGTGGCCATCGCGGTGCCCGGGTCCACCGAACTGCCGATCAAGTACACGACGTACGCGCTGACCACCCAGATGGTCATCGGCCTGTTCCTCGCCTCGCAGGCGCCGCAGTCCGTCTCGCGCGACCTGCGCTTCAAGACGGTGCCGCTGTACTTCTCGCGCCCCATCGAGCGGGTCGACTACGTCGTCGCGAAGTACGCGGCGATGGCCTCCGCCCTGTTCGTCCTCACCGCCACCCCGCTGCTGATCATGTGGATCGGCGCGCTGCTGGCCAAATTCGACTTCGCGGACCAGACCAAGGGGTTCGCCCAGGGACTGGTCTCCGTGCTGCTGCTCTCGGTGCTCTTCGCCGGCCTCGGCCTGGTCATGGCCGCGCTCACGCCGCGCCGCGGCTTCGGCGTCGCCGCCATCATCGCCCTGCTGCTGATCCCGTACGGCGCCGTGACCGCGGTCCAGGGCGTCGCCTACAGCGCGGGCAGCACCGGCCCGATCGAGTGGATGGGCCTGTTCTCCCCGATCACCCTGATCGACGGCATGCAGACCGCCTTCCTCGGGGCGACCTCCGCCTTCCCCGGCGGCGAAGGCCCCTCCACGGGCGCCGGCTTCGTCTACCTGCTCGTCATCCTGGCCCTCATCGCCGGCTCGTACGCCGCCCTGATGGCCCGCTACCGGAAGGCCGGGCTGTGACCACCATCGACATCGACCACACCTCCCGCTGGTTCGGGAACGTCGTCGCCGTCAACGACGTGACGATGCGCATCGGCCCCGGCGTCACCGGCCTGCTCGGCCCGAACGGCGCCGGGAAGTCGACCCTCATCAACATGATGGGCGGCTTCCTCGCCCCCTCCACGGGCACCGTCACCATCGACGGCACCCCGATCTGGGGCAACGAGCAGGTGTACCGGCAGATCGGCGTCGTGCCCGAGCGCGAGGCCATGTACGACTTCCTCACCGGCCGTGAGTTCGTCGTCGCCAACGCCGAGCTGCACGGCCTCGACGACGCCGCCGCCCGGCGGGCACTGGCCACCGTCGAGATGGAGTACGCCCAGGACCGCAAGATCGCGACCTACTCCAAGGGCATGCGCCAGCGCGTGAAGATGGCCTCGGCGCTGGTCCACGATCCGTCCGTGCTGCTGCTCGACGAGCCGTTCAACGGCATGGACCCGCGCCAGCGCATGCAGCTGATGGACCTGCTGCGGCGCATGGGCGACGACGGCCGGACGGTCCTGTTCTCCTCCCACATCCTGGAGGAGGTCGAGCAGCTCGCCTCCCATATCGAGGTGGTCGTCGCCGGACGCCACGCAGCCTCCGGCGACTTCCGCAAGATCCGGCGCCTGATGACGGACCGCCCGCACCGCTACCTGGTCCGCTCCTCCGACGACCGGGCCCTCGCCGCCGCCCTGATCGCGGACCCCTCCACCTCCGGGATCGAGGTGGACGTCCAGGAGGGCGCCCTGCGCATCCAGGCCTCCGACTTCGGGCGCTTCACCGAGCTCCTGCCGCAGGTCGCCCGCGCCCACGGCATCCGGCTCCTGACCGTCTCGCCCTCCGACGAGTCCCTCGAGTCGGTCTTCTCCTACCTCGTCGCGGCCTGAAGGAGCTGGCACCCATGTACAACCCCACCGTGGCCCGGCTCACCTACCGGGCCCTCCTCGGCCGTCGCCGCGCGCTGATCCTCTTCGCGCTCCCGGCCATGCTCATCGTCATCGCCGGGGCCGTCCGCGCCTTCACCGGGCTGGACGACAAGATCGCGGCGGACCTGCTGGGCGGCTTCGCGCTGGCCACCATGGTGCCCCTGATCGGCGTGATCGCCGGCACCGGCGCGATCGGACCCGAGATCGACGACGGCTCGATCGTCTACCTGCTCTCCAAGCCCGTGAAGCGGCCGACGATCATCATGACCAAGCTGATCGTCGCGATCGCCGTGACGATGGCGTTCTCCGCGATCCCCACGTTGATCGCCGGCTTCATCCTCAACAACAACGGCCAGCAGATCGCGGTCGCCTACACGATCGCCGCGCTGGTCGCCTCCATCGCCTACAGCGCGCTGTTCCTGCTACTGGGCACGGTCAGCCGGCACGCGGTCGTCTTCGGCCTCGTGTACGCCCTGATCTGGGAGTCGCTGTTCGGCAGCCTGGTCTCGGGCGCCAAGACCCTCAGCGTCCAGCAGTGGGCGCTGGCCCTGGCCGAGAAGGTGGCCGGAGAGGGATACGTCGATGCGACCGTCGGCCTGCCCACCGCGGTCACTCTCCTCGCGGCCGTCACGGTCGGTGCCACCGTGTACGCGGGGCAGAAGCTGCGCCGGCTCACCCTGGCCGGCGAGGAGTAGTCCTCCGGGCGTTCGGGCCCCGCAGCGCCGCATGTTTCACGTGAAACACCGACGCGGACGGGACGGGGTCCGTGTCCGGCCGCGGCGGCGGAAATTCACTGGTACGGGACTACGGCCCCGGGCAGAGTGAGCCGTGCGGGGAGCAACAAAAGGTCCGGGGCGGCCACTTCGAGCGCACCGTCAGGTGCGGGCCGCCCCGGACCGCCTCCATGTCCGGGGCTCCCCCTCCGGGCCCGCGGCCCGGTCGGCGGGAGAAGGTCCTTATGCGGCGCCGAGCAGGCGCTCCAGCACCACCGCGATGCCGTCCTCCTCGTGGGAGGACGTCACCTCGTCGGCCACCGCCTTCAGCTCCGGGTGGGCGTTGGCCATCGCCACGCCGTGCGCCGCCCAGCCGAACATCGGGACGTCGTTCGGCATGTCGCCGAAGGCGATGGTGCCGGCGGCCTTGACCCCCAGCCGGCGCGCGGCCAGGGACAGGCCGGTCGCCTTCGTCAGCCCGAGCGGCAGTATCTCCACTATCCCCGGCCCGGCCATCACGACGTCCACCAGTGAACCGACCGTACGGCGGGCCGCGTCGACCAGGGCGTCGTCGCCGAGTTCGGGGTGCTGGATGTACAGCTTGTTCAGCGGGGCCGACCACACCGCCGCGGTGTCCTCCAGGTACAGGGCCGGCAGGCCCTCCTGCACCCGGTAGCCGGGCCCGAACAGCACGTCGCCGTCGACCCCGTCGCGGCTCGCGGCCAGCGCCAGCGGGCCCACCTCGGCCTCAAGCTTCGCCAGCGCCAGGCCGGCCAGCTGCCGGTCCAGCGTCACGGAGGTCAGCAGCCGGTGGGCTCCCGCGTCGTAGACCTGGGCTCCCTGTCCGCACACGGCGATGCCCCGGTAGCCGAGGTCGTCGAGGATGTGGCGGGTCCAGGCCACGCCGCGGCCCGTGACGACGATGTGGACGGCCCCCGCCGCGGTGGCCGCGGCGAGGGCTTCCCGGGTGCGTTCCGAGACGGTGCCGTCGCCGCGCAGCAGCGTGCCGTCGAGGTCTGTCGCGACGAGCTGGTAAGGGAACGGGGCCGGGTTCACCTGGTGATCGGCTCCAGGACCTCGCGGCCGCCCAGGTAGGGGCGGAGCACCGCGGGGACGCGTACGGAGCCGTCGGCCTGCTGGTGGTTCTCCAGCAGGGCGACGATGGTGCGCGGTACGGCGCACAGCGTGCCGTTCAGGGTCGCGAGCGGCTGCGTCTTCTTGCCGTCGCGGAGGCGGATCGACAGGCGGCGGGCCTGGAAGCCGTCGCAGTTGGAGGCGGAGGTCAGTTCGCGGTACTTGCCCTGGGTCGGGATCCAGGCCTCGCAGTCGAACTTGCGGGAGGCGGACGCGCCGAGGTCGCCGGTGGCGACGTCGATGACCTGGAAGGGCAGCTCCAGGCCGGTCAGCCACTGCTTCTCCCAGGCGAGGAGCCGCGCGTGCTCCGCCTCGGCGTCCTCCGGGGCGACGTACGAGAACATCTCGACCTTGTCGAACTGGTGGACGCGGAAGATGCCGCGGGTGTCCTTGCCGTATGTGCCGGCCTCGCGGCGGAAGCAGGGGGAGAAGCCGGCGTACCGCAGCGGCAGCTTCTCCGCCTCGATGATCTCGTCCATGTGGTACGCGGCGAGCGGGACCTCGGAGGTGCCGACGAGGTAGTAGTCGTCCTTCTCCAGGTGGTACACGTTCTCCGCGGCCTGGCCGAGGAAGCCGGTGCCCTCCATGGCGCGCGGACGCACCAGGGCGGGGGTCAGCATCGGGATGAAGCCGGCCTCGGTGGCCTGCGCGATGGCCGCGTTGACGAGGGCCAGCTCCAGCAGGGCCCCCACACCGGTCAGGTAGTAGAAGCGCGAGCCCGACACCTTGGCGCCGCGCTCGACATCGATGGCGCCGAGCAGCTCGCCGAGCTCCAGGTGGTCCCTCGGCTCGAAGCCCTCGGCTGCGAAGTCGCGGATGGTGCCGTGGGTCTCCAGGACGGTGAAGTCGTCCTCGCCGCCGACGGGCACGTCCGGGTGGACGACGTTGCCGAGCTTGAGCAGCAGGGCGCGTGCGGCCTCGTCGGCCTCGTTCTGCTCGGCCTCCGCGGCCTTGACGTCGGCCTTGAGCTGCTCCGCGCGCTTCAGGAGCTCCGCCCGCTCCTCCGGGGAGGCCTTGGGAATGAGCTTGCCGAGCGACTTCTGCTCGTTGCGCAGTTCGTCGAATCGCATGCCGGAGGACCTGCGGCGCTCGTCGGCGGAGAGCACGGCGTCGACGAGTTCGACGTCTTCTCCACGGGCGCGCTGCGAGGCGCGGACACGGTCGGGGTCTTCACGGAGCAGCCGGAGGTCAATCACCCCACCAGGCTACCGGCCTGAGCTTCGCGGGCTCACACCGATATCACGCTGCGTGTCGCTATGTCCTAATTGCAACGAATGGAAAACTCTGTACGCGTGGCCGGAAGCCGTCGGCGGACTGCCGCCCGATATAACGGACCCATTCCGGAAAGGGGGAAATCCCTGCATTCGGACGGCGCTCGCGGCCCAGTGAGAGGTCGATTGTCCACAGGGAAGCCGCAGCCCACAGGGTTGTCCACAGGCTGTGCGCCGTATCTGTGGACACGGAATTAGATCAATCCCGCCCACGGCGCCCTCCTGGCGAATCACGGTTCAAACCGCCCTCACGCACTCATTCGGGTGGGAATGGCTCGTCCCAAAGAGTTGATCCGTGATACACGGGTGACGCCGTTCATCCCCTGCTCCCCGACGTGAAACCCGTCCGCCAGGCTGACAAGACGACCCGGTGCGCCGAAGTGTCGACTAGTCCACAGGTCTGCATCTCGCCCTGTGGATAACTCTGTGGACAGGAGGCGGAGGCTACGCGCGGCCGTCGAGGCAGCGCGTCAGCCAGTCCGACGCTGCCGTGAAGTCGCCGTCCGTGGTCCCCGGCCGCGGAGCCCGGACGTCACTGCGGGTGACCCCCGCCCTCGGGTACGAGCCCAGGAAGCGCACCTGCGGACAGGTCCGCTTCAGACCCATGAGCGCCTCGCTCATCCTGCGGTCGGAGATGTGGCCCTCGGCGTCGACGGCGAAGCAGTAGTTCCCGATGCCCTCGCCTGTCGGGCGCGACTGGATCAGCATCAGGTTCACCCCGCGCACCGCGAACTCCTGGAGCAGTTCCAGCAGCGCACCGGGGTGGTCGTCGCCCAGCCACAGCACCACCGACGTCTTGTCGGCGCCCGTCGGCGCGGCGGGCCGGGCCGGCCGGCCCACCAGTACGAACCGCGTCTCCGCGTTCTCCGCGTCGTGGATCTCCGTGACGAGCGGCACCAGCCCGTACGTGGCAGCGGCGAACTCGCCCGCGAACGCCGCGTCGAAGCGGCCCTCCTGCACCAGCCGCGCCCCGTCCGCGTTCGATGCGGCCGACTCCCACCCGGCGTCCGGCAGGTTCGCCCGCAGCCAGTTGCGCACCTGAGGCTGCGCGACCGGGTGCCCCGTGACCGTCTTGATGTCCGACAGGGCCGTACCGGGCCGTACGAGCAGGGCGAACGCGATGGGGAGCAGCACCTCGCGGTAGATCATCAGCGGCTCGCCGGAGGCCAGCTCGTCCAGCGTGGCGGTCACCCCGCCCTCCACCGAGTTCTCGATCGGGACGAGGGCGGCCGCCGCCTCCCCGTTGCGCACGGCGTCCAGGGCGGACGCCACCGAGACCATCGGGACGAGCTCCCGGGTCGCGGCTTCCGGCAGGGTGCGGAGGGCGGCCTCGGTGAAAGTGCCCTCAGGTCCGAGATACGTGAAGCGGGTGGCCGACATGCGGTCAGCCTAATGCCGGGCACCCGCCCCGCGAGGCCCCGTTCACCCTTCGAGCACGTTCACCCTTCGAGCAGCCGCTGGCCCACGTACTCGCCGTCCCGCGGGCCGGGCGGCACCGCGTACAGCCCGCTGGACTCGTGCCGTATGAACGCCGACAGGGCGTCACCGCGGTCGAGCTTGCGCTGCACCGGGACGAACCCGCGCAGCGGGTCCGCCTGCCAGCAGATGAAGAGGAGCCCGGCGTCGGGGCCCCCGTCCTCGGCCATGCCGTCGTGGAAGGAGAACGGCCTGCGCAGCATCGCCGCCCCGCCGTTCTGCGCGGGGGCGGAGATGCGGGCGTGCGCGTTGGCCGGGATGACCGCCCTGCCGTCGGGGCCGATCTTGTCCAGGTCCAGCGCGGTCGTCTCCGAGCCGCCCGTCAGAGGAGCGCCGGTGGCCTTGCTCCGGCCGATGACCTGCTCCTGCTGGGCGAGGGACTGCTTGTCCCACTCGTCGAGGAGCATCCGGATGCGGCGGACGACCGCGTAAGAGCCGCCGCCCATCCACGCGTGCTCCGCCGGGCCCGGGCCGGGGGCGGGCACGAAGATCCGCTTCTCGAAGTCCGCCTCCGAGGGCTTCGGGTTGTTGGTGCCGTCGACCTGGCCCATCAGGTTGCGGGCGGTCATTGGCGAGGCGGTCGCGCCGGGCGACCGGTTGAAGCCGTCCATCTGCCAGCGCACCCCGGCCGCGTCTCCGGCGTCCTTCTGAATCGCCCGGAGGGCGTGGAAGGCCACCAGGCCGTCGTCGGCGCCGATCTGCACCCACAGGTCGCCGTTGCTGCGCCGGGGGTCAAGCCGGTCGGAGGAGAAGTCCGGCAGCGGGTCCAGGGCCGCGGGCCGCCGGGCGGTGAGCCCGGTGCGCTCGAAGAAGGAGTGTCCGAAACCGAAGGTCACGGTCAGCGAGCACGGCCCGGCGTCCAGGGCGATGCCGGTGTCGTCCGCCGCCGCGGTCTCGCCGGCCATCAGCCGGCGAGCGGTGTCGGACCAACGGCGCATCAGGGCGGCCGCCTCCTTCCGCCCCGCCCCGGGGGCCAGGTCGAAGGCCAGCACGTGCCCCTTGGCCTGGAGGGGTGTGGTGATGCCCGCCTGGCGCTCGCCGTGGAAGGCGACCCGGGTGGCGCCCACGGCGGAGAGGCTGCCGGAGCCGCCTGACGGGGTGTCGGCGAGGGCGGACTGCGCCAGTGCGCCCCCCGCGGCACCGAGCGCCAGCCCGGTGGCGCCCGCCGCGCCGACGGTGCCGAGCAGGCGGCGGCGGGAGATCTCGATGTCGGTGTTGCTCTCGGTCACGCTGTTCAGCCGATCTTCACTGTCTTCTGCACGGTGGTCTGGTCGATCTCGGAGGTCCGGACGGTCACGTCGATGCGCCACTCCCCGGCCAGTGGCAGCTGGACACCGGGCGCGCTCCAGTGACCCGGACCTGCCCGGTCGGGCGCTGTCGGCAGCGGGCCGACCTCCCTGGCCGGGAGGGTGAAGGCCACCTTGACCTCGGGAAGGTCGAGCGGGGCGCCGTCCGCGGCCTCGGCCCACAGGTGGAGGGTGTTGGAGCCGACCCGTCCCGGGTCCAGCTCCAGCCGGACGGATCCCTTGCCGTTCGCGCCGCCCGTGTCGAACGGCAGGGTGATCTTCACGGCCCGGTTCGGCACGGCGGGCGAGGAGGCACCGTTGCGGCCCATCTCCTGGGCCACGACCCGGCCCGGCTCGGTGCTCGTCAGCACGGTGGTCACGGCGAGGACCGCGACGGCCACCGCCGCTTCGGCCAGCACGGACCGGCGCAGGCCCGAGCGCGCCGGATCGGCGTCCCGGGCCTGCCGCCGACGCGCGTTCTCAAGCGCTGCCCGCTGCCGGGCGAGCTGCGCGGCCCGCTCGGGATCCTCGGGCACGCCCGCCGCCGCGGTCGATGTTTCACGTGAAACACCCACGGCAGCGGATGTTTCACGTGAAACAGCCCCCCGCACCGCGGCTGTCGTCGGCTCGTCCGCGGCCGCCTGGGCCACCGGCGCCTCCCCCAGCCGCGCGGTCCAGCGCCGGGAGAGGTATGCGACGCCGACGAGGACGGCCACCAAGGCGCCCTTGATGATCAGCAGCCGTCCGTAGCTGGTGCCGGTCAGGGCCTGCCAGCTGCCGAGCTGGCGCCACGACTGGTAGGCGCCGGTCGCGACCAGCACCACGACGCCGGCGAAGGCGGCCCGGGAGAACCGGCGCACGGCCTCCCGCTCGACGTCCGGCACGGTGTACAGGGCGACGAGCAGCGCGGTGAGCCCGCCGAGCCAGACGGCCGCGGCCAGCAGGTGCAGGACGTCGACCGGCATGGCGATGCCGCTCTGCAGGCCGGTGGAGGCGTGCTCCGACAGTGCCCATGTCGCGGCGATGCCGGCGGCGAAGACGCTGCCCGCGACGGCGAGGCCGAAGTCCAGGTCGGCGGCGTCCTTCGCGCCCCCCTTTCCGGCGCCCGCTTCCCCGGCCCCCGCCCCGTCTTCCGGTGCGGCGGACTGGCGGCGGGCGAACGCGCCGAACAGGACGGCGACGAAGAGTGCCGCCGCGCCGAGGAGGAGCAGCCGGGAGACGAGCGCGGCGCCGGTCTTTGTCTCCAGGACTGCCTTGAGTCCGGCGAGGTCGAAGACGTCGGCGAGGTTCCCCGAGCCGGTGTACGGGTGGCGCAGCACCAGCATCACCAGCGTGGCGGCGGTGAGCGCGACCCACGCGCGCAGGACGAGCTTCTGCAACGGCCGCACGGCGGCACCGCGCCGCCAGCACGCCAGGATGAAGGCGCAGGCGCCGACGAGGACGGTGAAGCCGGCGTAGGCAGCGAACCGGGCGATGCCGTAGGCGGCCCCTACGGGCCCGCCGCCCGCCGGCCGCTCGGGCAGCGCCACGGTGGTCTCCGAGGGTGCGCCGATGGAGAAGGTGAACGCCCCGGCGATGGGGTGGCTGTCGGCGGAGACGGCCTGCCAGGCCACGGTGTAGGTGCCGTCGGGCAGGCCGGGGTGGAGCGCGGTGCCGTACCGGATGGTCGCCCCGCTGCACATGTCCCGGATCTCCCCGGTGTCCACCCGCTTGCCCCGGGGATCCAGGACGCGGACGGAGTCCTCGCCCAGGGCGACCTTCTCCGAGAAGGAGAGGGTGACCTGGGCGGGTGCGGTGGCGACCACCGCCCCCTCCCCGGGGTCGCTCGCGGTGAGTGCTGCGTGCGCCGAGGCCGGGCCGGCCGCGGCGAACAGGAGTGCCAGCAGTGCTGCGAGGACCAGCGCGAGCCGCGGCAGGACTGCCGCGGCGCGGACGCGGGCCGGGGGCGGGGCGGGGGCGGTGGCCGTCATGGCGTGTCGGTCCCTCGGGTCCGTCAGTGGGCGGTGGAGTGCTGGGCCTGGTACGTCCGTTCCTTCACGTCCAGCTCGACCTTGACCGGGTCGGCCTTCTCGAAGCGCAGCTCGACGGTGATCTTGTCGCCGACCTTCGGCTTCTGCTTGAGGCCCATGAACATGATGTGGTTGGCGCCGCGCTCCAGCCTGAGCTCGCCGTTCGCGGGGACGTCCATGGACGGGACCTGCTGCATCTTCTGGTCCTTGGTCTCGTGGATCTGGAGGTCGTCCGAGAGCGTGCTGGTGGCGGAGACGAGCTTGTCGGCGGTCTTCGAGTCGTTCGTGATGACCATGAAGCCGCCGGCCATCTTGTCGTTGACCGGCTCGGGCATGAAGGCGCCGCTGACGGACATCTTCGGCTTCTCCGCCGCCGGCGCGCCGGCGGCGGCGCCCGAGCCGGATCCGGAGCCGGAGTCAGAGGAGCAGCCGGATATGGCCAGCGCGGCCGCCAGGGAGAGGGTGGCGGCGAGGGTGCGGGTGGTGCGGGCGGTCACGGGTTCTCTCCCTTGGCGATCTTCGGCAGGTCTGCGGTGTAGGTGTCGACGGTCGTGTTCTCCCCGTAGAGGAGGTAGCCCTCGTCCGTCTTGGGGGAGAAGGCGATGACCTGGGCGCCGTGCATGGAGACGACGCTGCCGTCGGCCTCCTTCTTGGCGGGGTCGATACCGATACCGAGGGTGCGCGCCGCGGTCTGGATGGTGGCGAAGTCCCCGGTGAGTCCGACGAAGGACGGGTCCTGGGCCTTGAGCCACGCGCCGAGCGATTCGGGGGTGTCCCGTTCGGGGTCCGTGGTGACGAAGACGACCCGCAGGTTCTCCTGGTCGGCCTGGGGCAGTGCCTTCCGGGCGACGGCGATGTTGCTCATCGTCAGCGGGCACACGTCGGGGCAGTTGGTGTAGCCGAAGTAGATCAGCGTCGGCTTGCCCTTGGTCTGCTCGCGCAGGTTCCACGGCTTGCCGGTGGTGTCCGTCAGGACGAGTTCCGGCTTGTCGAAGGGCCGGTCGAGGACCGTCGCGGTCCCCGTCTTGGCCTGGCCGGAGATCTGGGTGACCGCGTCGGTCCGGGCGGTCTGCTCGCCGCCGCAGGCGGAGAGCGTGAGCACGGCTGCCGCCGCGAGGGCGGCAGCCGTCACACGTGTGGTGCGCATGGATATGTCCCTGGAAATGGGGGTGGGTTGCTGACGCGCAGCCGATGTCGGGCCGCGCGGATGCTGCGGACGATCCCGGCGGGCCGGTGAGGCCCGGCGGATCAGGAGGTGCGGCGGCGGCCCGTCACACCGAAGGCGACGCCCGCTACGCCGATCACGATGCCGGTGACACCCAGAACGCGCGCGGTGGTGTCCGAGCTCTTGCCGGCGGCCGCCTCGCTGTGGCCGTCCTCGGCGGTGTGGCCGGAGTCGGCGGGCTTCTTGGCGTCGTCGTGGTGCCCGTCGGCGGGCTTGGCGGCGGTCAGCTTGAGGACGGGCGCCGGCGTCTGCGGCTCGGGAGCGCCCTCCTTGGGCTCCTCGATCCAGCGGACGACCTCGTTGTTGTCGTACGTCTGGATCGCCTTGAAGACCATCCGCTCGGCGTTGTCCGGGAGCTTGCCGACGGACACCGGGAACTGCTGGAACTTGCCCGGCTCGATCTTGCCGCCGCTCCACGTCACCTTCGTGACGGCCTCGTCGATCTGCTTGCCGTGCACCGTCAGCGGCTTGGCGAGCTTGCTCTTCTCGACCGTGACGGTCCAGCCGGGCACATCCTGCGGCATGACGGACGACAGCGGCTGGTCGGTGGGGAAGTTGACCTCGACCTGCGTGGTGGAGGCGTTGTCGCGCTCGTTCGGGACCTTGAAGGCGAGGGTGGCGAAACCTCCCTTGGGGGCGTCGCCGGGCTGCACACTGACGTGCGCGAAAGCGGGCCCGGACAGGACGAGGACGGCGCCGGCGGCGAGGGCGGCGGCGAAGGAGACGCGCGAGGTCTTCATGTGAGGACTCCAGGAGGCGGGGTGACGGTGGCTCCGCGCGCGGGCGCGCGGCGTTCCGGCGGCACCGCTGCCTCCCGGTGCTTCCGTGCTCCGGGTCGGGGAGGGTGCCGCGTCAGGCTGCGAGGGCGAAGGCCGCCGGCGGCCCGCGCCTGACCACCGTGTGGTGCAGCGTCTCCCGGCCGGTGTGCGCGGCCGGCTCGGCGGCGGTCCGCGAGACCTGGGGCCCGGTGGCGGGCGCTGCCGCGAGCCCGGCGCAGAGCGCCCGTACGAACGCCAGCGCGGTGCACAGCGCGCGCACCGGGCCGGCTCCGGCGGAGCCGCGGGACAGCTCGACGAGCCGGAAGAGGGCGGCGTCGCCGCGCCCGAGGAGCCAGCCGGCGGCGAGCGCGGCGAGCAGGTGTGCGGCGGTCATGCCGGGGCTGAGCAGGCCGGCGGCCGGCGTCGCTGCGGACTCCGCGAGGCCGGCGTGGCCCGCGTGTGCGCCGGCCGCGGCCTGCGCCGCGATGGCGGCCGGGTCGAGGCCGGCCGCCTCCAGGATCCGGCGGGCGTCGTCGGGGCCGAGCGGGACCGCGTTGCCGCCGCAGACGAGCTGGGCGGCGAGTTCGGCGAGCGCGGCATCGGCATTGGCGCTGCCGGCCGCCTGTGCGGCGGCTCCGTGCTGGGCGAGGCCGAAGACGGCGTGCAGGCCGAGCTGGCCGCCGGCGAGTGCGACGGCGATGCCCGGGAGCGAGCGCCGCCGTCCGGCGAGCGGTGCGGCGACCGCGAAGACTCCCGCGAACGCGACGGCGAGGGCCCACCAGGGGACCGCCGCGCAGGAGGCGAGGGCGTGCCCGACAGCGGACAGCACGACGCAGACCGCGGTGAAGACCGCGGCCCGGGTCAGCCGGAGGCCGGCTCCGGCGGGCGTCGTCTGCGGGACAGTCATGGCCGGGCCATCATCGCACTGCCCTCCGCACTCCCGTACGGCAGGTCCGGAACGTCGCCCGTGCCCGTTGTGCGGTGGCTTCACCGGGGGTGTCCCGCCCTGCGGCAGGGCCCCGTACGCCGCATACACGGCCGCTCCGGCGTGCCGCATCGGCCGAATGAGGGCTGCGCGGGGCGTCGGTGGCTTACGGCCCGGCGGGGGAGGCAATAGGTAACGGTATGAGCATCTGGTGGTCTCTCCAGTTGAGGCGCGAAGCCGCGAGCGTGCCGCTTGCCAGGCGTTTGCTGCTGAGGACGATGGAGACCGCGGGGGTGGACCCGGACATCTCCTACGAGCTGTCGGTGGCGCTGAGCGAGGCCTGTGCGAACGCGGTGGAGCACGGGGGTCCGGTCCCGGCCGCGGAGCAGTGCGGCGGCTACCGGGTCACCGCCTACCTGGACGGCGACTGCTGCCGCATCGAGGTCACCGACTCGGGGCCCGGCTTCCCGGAGCCGGGCCCGGCCGCGCTGGCCCGGCGGTCGCGGGCGGCGGCGTCCGATCCCGCCGGCGGGGCCGCCGCCTGCGAAGGCACCGGCGGCGGGAGCGCCGCCGACGAGTGCGCGGTCGGCGAGAGCGGCCGCGGTCTGTGGCTGATCGAGGAGCTCGCCGACCACGTCCGGTTCCGCAACCGGCCGGGCCGCGGAGCGGTGGTCAGCTTCGACAAGATCCTCAAGTGGCGTGACGGCGCGGCCCTGCTCCAGGTGTCGTGACGCGCCGAAGGGCGGGGCCCCGTACGGAGCCCCGCCCTTCGGCGGAACACGGCGCGGCGGTCAGCCCTTGAGGCCCGCCATCCAGGACTCGACCTCGGCAGAGGCACGCGGCAGCCCGGCCGACAGGTTCCGGTTGCCGTCCTCGGTGACGAGGATGTCGTCCTCGATCCGGACGCCGATGCCGCGGTACTCCTCCGGCACGGTCAGGTCGTCGGCCTGGAAGTACAGGCCCGGCTCGACCGTCAGGCACATGCCCGGCTCCAGCGTGCCCTCGACGTAGGCCTCCGTGCGGGCGGCGGCGCAGTCGTGGACGTCCATGCCGAGCATGTGGCCGGTGCCGTGCAGGGTCCAGCGGCGCTGGAGGCCCAGCTCCAGGACGCGCTCGACCGGGCCCTCCAGCAGGCCCCACTCGACGAGCTTCTCGGCGAGGACGTGCTGCGCGGCGTCGTGGAAGTCGCGGAACTTCGCGCCGGGGCGGACCGCCGCGATGCCGGCCTCCTGGGCCTCGTACACGGCGTCGTAGACCTTGCGCTGGATGTCGCTGTACGTCCCGCTGATGGGCAGGGTGCGGGTGACGTCGGCCGTGTAGAGGGAGTGGGTCTCCACGCCGGCGTCGAGGAGGAGCAGGTCGCCGGAGCGGACGGGGCCGTCGTTGCGGACCCAGTGCAGCGTGCAGGCGTGCGGGCCGGCGGCGCAGATGGAGCCGTAGCCGACGTCGTTGCCCTCGACGCGGGCGCGCAGGAAGAAGGTGCCCTCGATGTAGCGCTCGGAGGTCGCCTCGGCCTTGTCGAGGACCTTCACGACGTCCTCGAAGCCGCGGACGGTGGAGTCGACGGCCTTCTGGAGCTCGCCGATCTCGAAGTCGTCCTTCACCGCGCGGGCCTCGGAGAGGTAGACGCGCAGCTCCTCGTCGCGCTCGGCGGTGACCTTGTCGGTCAGGGCCTTCTCGATGACGGCGTCGTGGCCGCGGACCACGCGCACCGGGCCGGCGGCCTCGGCGAGGGCCTCGGGGAGTTCGCGGACGTCCTTGGCGGGGATGCCGAGGAGCTGCTCGGCCTCGGCGAGGGAGTGCCGGCGGCCGACCCAGAGTTCGCCCTGGCCGGAGAGCCAGAACTCGCCGTTCTCCCGGTTGGAGCGGGGCAGCAGGTAGACGGTGGCGGTGTGGCCGGTGCCGGAGGGCTCCAGGACCAGGACGCCGTTCTCCGTCTGGTCGCCGGTGAGGTACGCGTACTCGGTCGAGGCCCGGAAGGGGTACTCGGTGTCGTTCGAGCGGATCTTCAGCCGGCCGGCGGGCACGACGAGACGCTCGCCGGGGAAGCGCTCGGACAGCGCGGCGCGGCGGGCGGCGGTGTGCGCGGCCTGGGCGATCGGTTCGAGGCCGTGCAGCTCGGTGTCCGCCCAGCCGGTGCGCATGCTCTCGGCGAGTTCGTCGCTGACGCCCGGGTACAGCCCGTTCTTGCGCTGCTTGTGCGTCTGCTTGGGCTGCTCTTCTTCCGGGGTCTCCGGGGTGAGCTCGTCAGCCACGTCTTCTCCTCAGCTACGACAGGACCGGGTTGGGGCCGCTTCCATCGTATGTGCGAGGGGAAGACGCCGAGACGGCTGTGACAAATCAGTCAAAACGGGCGGCGAGCAGGACGATGTCCTCCTCGGCGACGGCCGCGGGCGCGGCGGGCCCGTCCGAGGGCAGCACCGTGCGCAGGACGTGTTCGCACAGCGCGCCCGGGTCCTGGCGGACCGCCCGGGGTGCTCCGGCGGCGGCCGAGTGGAGCCGTGCGTACGCCCGGTCCATCGGGTCGCCGGTGCGCCGCAGGAGCCCGTCGGTGTACAGCAGCACCGTTTCTCCTGGCGCGGGATCGAACTCCACGCTGGGCGCCTCCCAGCAGGAGAGCATCCCCAGCGGCGCGGACAGCGAGGTCTCGACGAACTCCGTGCGGCGCTCCCCGACGACCAGCGGTGGGGCGTGCCCCGCCCCCGCCAGCAGGATCTTGCGCCGGGCGGGCTCACAGTAGGCGAAGAGGGCGGTCGCGCAGCGGGCGGGCTCGGTCAGCCGCAGCAGCAGTTCGAGGTCGGAGAGGACCGCGACGGGGTCCTCCCCCTCCATCACCGCGTACGCGCGCAGCGAGGCGCGCAGCCGGCCCATCGCGGCTACGGCGCTGGGCCCGGAGCCGGTCACCGAGCCGACCGCCAGCCCGAGCGCCCCCTCGGGCAGCGGCAGGGCGTCGTACCAGTCGCCCCCGCCGCGCGGAGAGGTGTGGTGGCGGGCGGCGAGCTCCACCCCCGGGACGCGGGGCAGCCGGCTGGGCAGCAGTTCTTCCGCGATGCCGGCCAGGCTGGTGCGGGAGCGCTCCGCGTCGAGCACCCGGGCGAGGTGCTCGGCGGCGTGGCGGACGTAGAGGGCGACGAGGTCGCGTTGGCGGTCGCTCGGCTCGGCCTGCTCGTCGTAGAGCCAGACGACCGCGCCGAGCCGTCCGGTCGCCTCGGCGGTCAGCGGCAGCGCGTAGCTGGCGGCGTAGCCGAGCCGGGCCGCGACCTCGCGGTGCCGGGGGTCGACCGGGGTGCCGTGGCCGCCGGTGCCGGGGGCGGCGCCGGGCTCGGGCAGCACCTCGGAGCCGCCGTGGGCGTCGGGGAGGCCGTCGAGAATCCGGCCGTAGGGGGTGGCGGCGCGCGGCACGGTCTCGATGTGCCCGAGTTCGGCGCGCCCGAGCCCGAGGCCGACCGTGGTGGCGGGACCGAGGCCGTCGGACGGCTCCAGCACGATCAGGCCGCGGCGGGCGCCGACGAGAGCGGCACCGGCGCGCACGAACTCGCGGAGTGCGGACTCGAGGCCGGTCGTGCGGGCGAGGCGTTCGGTCAGGTCGTGGAGGGTGGTCAGGTCGGCGACCATGCCGGCGAGCCGGTCCTGGACGAGGGTGCCCGGGGCGGGCGCCGGCGCCGCTGCGGCGGGTGTTCGGGCCGGCGCGGCCGCCGCAGTGTGCGGGACCGCTGTGATTGCCGGATCGATTCCAGCCACTTTCGGAGGATGGGGGGCGCTCATGGCGTCCGCCTTTCCACCTGGTGCGATACGCCGTATAGCATCGCAAACCCCCAGATCGTGCTGCGCCGCCATCAATGAATCCACATCTACACGCACACGAGGATCGATGTCCAGCATTGTCCCGGTGGGAATCCTGGTGTCCGTGGGGCTGCAACTCGCTGTCCGGTCAAGGCTAGAACTTGGCTGGAAAAAGCTGGAACAGGACGGTTTTTGCGATCGACTGGTCAGACGTGGAAGAGGGTCCGGGTACGTAGTCGGTGTTCCCCGGGGCCAGTTGGCGCAGCCCGGCAACCGCCGGGAACCGCCCGCCAGGGGCCGCCGTCCTTAACGGAGGCAGCCGGTCTCGGCATCGGCGCGGGGCCGCGATCCGCCCGCCCCGGCCGGACGTTCCATGAACCCGTAACAAACGTGCACGAACCGTGTGAAACCGCCCCTGGCGGACAGGGGCGCGAGACGTGTACGTGTGGTGAGAACCCTCTTACATGGTGTGATGAGGCCCTCGGCGTTCAACGGAAAGGAACGAGCGCTCATGCGCGAGATCCTCGGAAGGCGTCTCCAGCGGATCCGCAACCGCCTGACAACCCTCCGGCCCGCCCCGGTGCAGCGCGACGACCAGGCATTCCCCGACCCGGCGCTTCCCGGTACGGCGCTCCGCGACGCGGCGCTGGCCTGCGCCACCGCCCGGCGGTGGCCCGTCCTCCCGGGCGTCGGCCATGTCGGCCCGCCCGGTGACACGGGCCCCGCGGGCCCTGTCGGTGCCAGGGGCGCCGCAGGGCCGGTTGCCCCGGCCGCCCGGTGCGCCTGCCCTGATCCGGACTGCCCCGTACCGGGTGCGCACCCCTTCGATCCCGGGCTGCTCGCCGCCACCACCGACCCCCGGATGGTCGCCTGGTGGTGGGAGCGCCGGCCCGGCGCTCCGCTCCTGCTGGCCACCGGCGGCGGCGCACCGTGCGCGGTGAGCCTGCCGGCCGCCGCGGCCGCACGGGCCGTGGCCCGGCTGGAGGGGCAGGGCATGCGCCTCGGCCCGGTCGCGGCCACGCCCACGAGGTGGTCGCTGCTGGTGGCCCCGTACTCGCTGGAGCGGCTCGGCGAGCTGCTCTACACCAAGGACCACGTCCCGGCCGCGCTGCGCTTCCACGGCGAGGGCGGCTACCTGCTGCTGCCGCCCTCGCCCGCCTCGGGCGGCGGGTGGGTGCGCTGGGAGCGGGAGCCCGCCGCGGCCGGTGAGCCGTGGCTGCCGGACGTCGAGGCCGTCGTGGACGCGCTCGTCGAGGCGAGCA
This sequence comes from Streptomyces sp. NPDC031121, assembly GCF_055570615.1. Classification (NCBI taxonomy): domain Bacteria; kingdom Bacillati; phylum Actinomycetota; class Actinomycetes; order Kitasatosporales; family Streptomycetaceae; genus Streptomyces; species Streptomyces sp. NPDC031121. The sequence goes on along the minus strand of NZ_JBVIGV010000005.1, from coordinate 112,154 downwards.
GCGGGGCATCGGGCGGCGGCAGCCGCCTCGCGTACTGACGGACCGGCTCCGGAAGGACGCCCGTACCCGTGTCACTCGTACGGGTGCCGGGGCGGCCGGTTTCCCGGGGAATTGGGCGCGGGGATCTCCGCGCCCCATTCCCGCGTCGCTATCTTCGGCGAATGAATCTCCGCTTGATCGGTATCGGCGCCGGTGTGCTGATCATCCTGTCGCTCCCGTTGGCCGGTGCGATCGCCGGACCGGATTTCGCCGGTCGTGATGACGGAAATGGCGGCGGGCTGCTCTCCACCCTCGGCATTGGCGGCCCTTCCGGCGGCGCTGCCCGGGAATCCCCCGCGGCGTCCGCCGAAGGGAAGGGGAAGGCGCCCGCTCCGGCCGGTGCCGCGGTGCGGCCGGGCGAGCCGGCCCGCCCCGGACCGGCCGAGCAGCCCCGTACGGAATCGGCGTGCGGGCCCGAACTCACCGCTCCGCAGGGGCTGGAGGCGCAGACCTGCGTGCTCGTATCCGGGGGGCGGACCTGGGGGCGCAGCTACTACCGCAACACGAGCGGGCGCACGCTGGACGCCGTGCTGACGGTGATGGGGCCCGCCGGCCGGACGGTGCAGATCAGCTGCAGGGTCGGGGCGGGCGACGAGCCGGGGCTGTGCGAGACCCCGCGCGAGGCGTCGGCGGGGTCGCGGGACGCGTACTCGGCCGTTGCGGAGTTTGCAGTTCCGGATGACGAAGGGGAGCTGCTGCTGCGCTCCGGGAGCAACGCACCGGAGACACAGGGCCGTTGACCCGCGGCAGAAATGGAAGGGCCCGGTCGCTGGCGACGGGGGATGCACCAGCGACCGGGCTACAAGAACCGTAACAAGAGATCGCCTGTTCGCAAATTCGATCTCTGATATTCAGACACCGATTCGCGGACGATTAGCGGGAGTTGTGACTCCGGTCACCAACCCTGCACAGTACGTGCCGATCGGCCGGGCGATCAGCTGAGGGTCACCTGGCGGTTGGTGAGCCCGCCGCGCGCCCGGCGCTCGTCCGAGGTCAGCGGGGCGTCCGACGCGAGGGCCGCGGCCAGCCGCTCCGCGAATTCGGCGGCCGGCTTCTCGACGTCCTCCGCGGAAACCCCCGTGGGCAGGTCCCAGACGGGGACCATGAGCCCGTGGGCGCGGAAGGAGCCGACGAGCCGGGTGCCTTCGCCGAGCGAGGACGTGCCCGCCGCGTGCAGCCGCGCGAGGGCGTCGAGCAGCTTCTCCTCGGGGTGCGGCATGACCCAGCGCAGGTGGTTCTTGTCCGGGGTCTCGCACCAGTAGGCGGCCTCGACGCCGGCCAGCTTGACCGTCGGGATGGCGGCGGCGTTGGCGCGCTCCAGGGAGGCGGCGATCTCCGGGGAGGCGCTCTGGGCGCCCTCCGCGTCCGGAATCCAGAATTCGAAGCCGCTGTGCACAACCGGCTCGAAAACGCCGTCCGTGTCCAGGACGTCCTGGAGCCGCGGACCCTCGGCGGGGACCCGGCGGGCCGCGACCGGATTGCCCGGCTCCGTGGCGATCGCGCGCTCCAGCGTGTCGGCCATCTCGCGGGAGAGGTCGCCGCTGCTGGCGTCGTTCTGGAGGCCGAGGAGGACGGAGCCGTCCTCGCGGCGCAGCGCCGGCCACGCCATGGGCAGCACGGTCACCAGCGTGACGGAGGGGACACCCTCGGGCAGGCCGCCCTTGAGCGTCAGCGGAACCGTCGCCGCCGGGACGAGCTCGCGCAGCGCGACCCAGTCGCACTCGCCGGGGAGCCCCTCGAACGGGCGCTGCACGTGGGCGGTCGCGGCGTGCGAGGCGGCCGCGCCGTGGCAGGCCTTGTACCGGCGGCCGGAGCCGCAGGGGCAGGGCTCGCGCGCGCCCACGACCGGGATCTCGCCGTTCTGGAGCTGCGGCTTTGCAGTCTTGGCTGCGGGGCGCTTCTTGGCCATCGTGGGTGTCTCCCGGGTGCGGCGGTACGGCTGTTGCGTCTGGGCGTGAGCCTAGCCGCTCGTACCGCCGTGGCCCGGCGGGTGCGGCCGGGGGCGCGGTCGGCGTGCGCTCCCGGCGGACCGTGTCAGGGAGCCAGGTCGTCGAATGCGGTCGCGAAGTCGAGGACCGGTGCCGCAACGCGCGTAGCGAAATCGCCGTGCCGCGGCCCGCACGCGACGATCACCCAGACGGTGACCTCGCCCGCCGCTCCGTCCCTGACGCCCCAGTCCACCGAGAGGGCGCTGATGATGTTCAGCCCCCGGCCTCCGTGCGCCGTGACCGAGGGGGTCGACGGCAGCGGCCGCGTGGGCCCGCCCCCGTCCGTCACCTCGACCGTCAGCCGCCCGGCCCCGTCGATGCGCCACGTGGCACGGACCCCGCCGCCCCCGGTTCCGGCCGTGTCCAGCGGCCGGCCGTGGCGGCAGGCGTTGCTGAGCAGCTCGGAGAGGATCAGCACGGCGTCGTCCGCTACGGACTCGGGCACCCCGCTGAGGCGCAGCTCCTCGCGCATCCGGTGCCGCGCCTCGCCCACGCCCGCAGGACCATGGCGTACGTCCATGCACGACGACGTGGGCACTTCCTGTGCCATCACCAACGCCACCCCCGGAACCTCCTTAGCCCCACGCCATGGTTTGGATGCCCCACCGGTCCGGACCGGAAACCGACGGCGCCGGGCCCTCTGACGCATTCATGACGAATGGTTGCGGAGGGGATGCGCCGGGGCACGCCCTGTCACCGGTGTGACGCCGGGGGCAGGTGGGCAAATGGGGAGGTCAGCGCCCGAGTTGGGACAGAACCTGCCGCGGCCGGTTGGTGATGATCGCCTCCACACCCAGATCAGCGCAGAGCTGAACATCGTCGGGCTCGTTCACCGTCCAGACGTGCACGGGGTGTCCGGCGTTCTTGAGCCTCCGGATGAAGCCGGGGTTGTTGCGCACGATCCGCATGCCCGGACCAGCGATCCGCACACCCGCAGGCAGGCGCCCGTCGCGCATGCGCGGGGTGACGAACTGCATCAGGTACACCGTCGGAACCGTCGGGGCGGCCGCCCGTACCCGGTGCAGGGAGCGTGCCGAGAAGCTCATGACGCGGACCGGGTGCGGCCCCTCGGCGGGCGGCGCGTCCAGTCCGAAGCGCTTGAGGAGGAAGAGGAGGCGCTCCTCCACCTGTCCGGCCCAGCGCGTCGGGTGCTTGGTCTCGACGGCGAGCTGGACCGGGCGGCCGGCGTCGGCGACGAGCTCCAGCAGCCGCTCCAGGGTCAGGACGGACGTCCGCTCGGGGTCGGCCACCCAGTCGGGCGACTCCTCGCGGTCCTTCCAGGAGCCGAAGTCGAGGGCGGCGAGATCGGCGAGCTCCAGTGCGGAGACCGCGCCGCGGCCGTTGGAGGTGCGGTTGACCCGGCGGTCGTGGACGAGGACCAGGTGGCCGTCCGCGGTGAGGCGGACGTCGCACTCCAGGGCGTCCGCGCCGTCCTCGATGGCCCTCCGGTACGCGGCCAGGGTGTGCTCGGGGGCGTCCTCGGAGGCGCCCCGGTGGGCGACGACCTGGATGGGCGGCGGCGTTGCGTGGGTCACCGGGTCATGGTGCCACCGCGGGGGCGGGCGGTGCGTCGGCGGTGCGGCGGCGGGCGTCCGGGGATGCGCCCGAAATGCCGGGCATAAAGGATGGGGGAGACGCACAGGTCCGGCTTACAGTGCTCTGACGGGCCATGGGGAACGCTTGGCCCAGGAACTTGTGTGGCACGTCGAACGTTCAGTCGGGCCGTATCACCAGTTTGAAGTCGCGTGTGACGAGGAGAGAGCGCTGTGAGCACCGAGAACGAGGGCACGCCGGCCCCGACGCCCCCTGCGGCCCCGTCGGCACCCCCGGCGGCGGCTCCCGCTTCCGAGACGCCCGCCGCCCCGGCGCCCCACCCCGCGCCCCCGGCGGCCGCCAAGCCCGCCGCCGAGCCGGTGACCCAGCAGATGCCGCCGGCCTCCGCGCCCGGCGGCGAGCACGCCCGGCCGGTCCCGCCCGCCCCGCCGCAGGCCCCGGCCGCGGCAGCGTACGCCTACCCGCAGGCCCCCGCCCCGCACCCGGGCGAGGCCGCGCACGGAGCGGGCGGCTGGCCGCCCCCGCCGCCCGCGGTCCCCGCGTACGGTGCGGGCGGCGGGCACGGCGCCGGCTGGGGTGCGTTCCCGCACGACGGCGCCGCGGCGGCCAAGCGCCCCGGCAAGGGCGGCCTCGTCGCCGCGGTGCTGGCGGCGGCCCTCCTCGCGGGCGGTGTCGGCGGCGGCGTCGGCTACTGGGCCGCCGACCGCAACAACAACGGATTCGGCTCGACGACGATCACCGCCGGCAACACCCCCAAGGACCTCAAGCGCGAGCCGGGCTCGATCGCCGGCCTGGCGGCGGGCGCCCTGCCCAGCGTCGTCACCCTCCAGGCCTCCGCGGGCGACGGCGAGGGCGGCACGGGCACCGGCTTCGTCTACGACCAGCAGGGCCACATCCTCACCAACAACCACGTGGTCGCCTCCGCCGCCAACGGCGGCCGGCTCTCCGCGACCTTCTCCGACGGCAAGAAGTACGAGGCCGAGGTCATCGGCCGGGCCCAGGGCTACGACGTCGCCGTGATCAAGCTGAAGAACCCGCCGGCCGGCCTGAAGCCGCTGCCGCTGGGCGACTCGGACAAGGTCGCCGTCGGCGACGCGACCATCGCGATCGGTGCGCCCTTCGGCCTGTCCAACACGGTCACCACCGGCATCGTCAGCGCCAAGGACCGCCCCGTCGCCTCGGGCGACGGCTCCGGCAGCAAGAGCTCGTACATGAGCGCCCTCCAGACGGACGCCTCGATCAACCCCGGCAACTCCGGCGGCCCGCTGCTCGACGGCCGCGGTGCGGTGATCGGCATCAACTCGGCGATCCAGTCGGCCGGCGGCGGCGGCCTCGGCGGAGCGGCCGGCTCGATCGGCCTCGGCTTCGCGATCCCGATCAACCAGGCGAAGAACGTCGCCGAGTCGCTGATCAAGACGGGCAAGCCCGTCTACCCGGTGATCTCCGTCTCCGTCGACCTCCAGTCCAAGGTCGACGGCGCGAAGATCTCCGAGCAGGGCGCCCCGGCCAACGAACTGGTCGACCCCAACGGCCCCGCCGGCAAGGCCGGCCTGCGGCCCGGCGACATCATCACCCGGTTCGGCGACCGGCCGATCGACAGCGGCCCGACCCTCATCAGCGAGATCTGGACGCACAAGCCGGGCGATGTCGTGAAGCTGACGTACCTGCGCGAGGGCAAGCCGACCACCGTGGACATCACGCTCGGCTCGCGCGTCGGCGACAAGTAGGGGCGGCGGCCGGCGCAGGACCCGGCACCGGCCGAGCGCCGGACCGGCACTGGCCGGATGGGGAGGGGCCGCGGGCGGGAATCCGCCTACGGCCCCTCCCAACGTCCGCTTATGCTTTCGCTGTGTTCGATTCGCGGCACATACGCACGTTCCACGAGGTCGTCGCCGCCGGCAGCTACTCGGCAGCCGCCCGCGCCCTCGGGTACACGCAGCCGGCGGTCACGCAGCAGATGAAGGCGCTCGAACGGGCCGCCGGAACCCCGCTCTTCACCCGGGTGGGCCGCACCATGCAACTCACCGAGGCCGGGAAATCCCTCGCCCGGCACGCCGAGTCCATCCTCGGCACCCTCACCGCCGCGGAATCCCAGCTGAAGGCGTACGCCCGGCTGCGCACGGGACGGGTGCGGCTCTGCGGATTCCCCAGCGCCAACGCCACGCTCGTCCCGGAGGCACTGAGCAGCCTCGCCAAGGACCACCCGGGCATCCAGGTCGAACTCCTCGAATGCGAGCCGCCCGAGTCGCTGCGGAGGCTGGAGCGCGGCGAGTGCGACATCACCCTGGCCTTCACCTATCCCGGCCTCCACGAGGAGCTGCCGGCGGAGGTGGCGGAGATCAGGCTGATGGAGGACCAGCTCACGGTGCTGCTGCCCACCGGCCACCCGCTGGCCCGGCGCCGGGCCGTCCACCTCGCCGACCTCGCGGAGGAGCGCTGGATCGCGGGCTGTCCGCGCTGCCGCGCCAACCTGCTCCACGAGTGCGCCGAACTCGGGTTCGTCCCCGACATCCGCTTCGCCACCGACGACAACCTGGTGGTGCAGAGCATGGTCGGGCAGGGGCTCGGCGTCGCCATGATGCCCGCCCTGCTGCTGCCGTCGCTCTCCCTGGCCCGGGTCTGCGGGCGTGCCCTCCAGCCGGCCGCCCGCCGCCACATCGCCGCGTACGTCTACCGCGACCACCTCCGGATCCCGGCGACGGCGGTGGCCCTGGACGCCCTCAAGACGGTGGCGTCGAACCGCGTCGGCTGCTGACCCCGTCCACGGGGCTCCGGGGCGGGAGCCGCCGCGGAGGACGACCCATAAGCGGCGGTTGGGTTTTCGGGTGAGAACTGTCGTTGGACGTGATGGGTCGGCGCCTCGACGCTGCCCTTATGACCACCACCGCGCCGGCCCGTACGACCACGAGGATGGCCGCCCTCGTCCGTGAGATACGCACCGTCGTCGACCGGGGCCTCACCCCGGAGCAGACCGCCCACCAGGTGTGCGAGCGCCTGGCCCCGCACCTGGGGGCGCCCGGCCTGCTCACCCCCGGGCAGTGCGAGGGCAGCGCGGACCGCTACCGCCAGCACGTGCTGCACGCCGAGCCGGACGGCAGCTTCTCGGTGGTGGCCCTGGTGTGGCTGCCCGGTCAGGAGACCACCATCCACGACCACGTCTCCTGGTGCGTGGCAGGGGTCCACCAGGGCCAGGAGGGCGAGCTCCGCTACCGGCTCGTCCCTGCCACGGAGACGTCCGCCGCACGCCTGGTGGCCACCGAGACCGTCGTCAACGGGGTGGGAGACGTCTGCGGGTTCGCCCCGCCCGGAGACATCCACAAGGTCCGCAACTCCTGCGGCTCGAAGGCGATCTCGATCCATGTCTACGGCGCCGACGTCGCCCGGCTCGGCAGCAGCGTCCGCCGCGTCTACACGCTCCCGATCGGCTGATGGCCCTGCTCAACCGCCCGGTGCGGGCGGCAGGCGGGTCCGGCGGCCGGATTGTTTCACGTGAAACACCGCCCTCCTGGCCGGGGTTGGCGATGGCCGCGGGCGGTGTGGGAGCGGCATGGTGCGTGCACCGGCTGCTGCCGGGCGTCCCGATGCTGACGGCCGCGGTGGTCCTCGGCATCGCCGCGGCGCACCTCCCCGTCCTGCGGCACACCGTGCGCGGAGTCGCCCGGCACGGTCTCTCGCTGGCCGGCCGGCGGCTCATGCGGATCGGCATCGTGCTGCTGGGCCTCGGCCTCGGCCTGGACCAGGTGCTCCGGCTGGGCTGGGCCACGGTGGCCATGGTGGCGGGCGTGGTCGCGGCCACCTTCCTCGGCACGGTCTGGCTGGGCCGCAGGCTCGGCCTGCCCGGCGACCAGCCGCTGCTGATCGCCACGGGGTATTCGATATGCGGCGCCTCGGCCATCGGGGCGGTGAGCCAGGTGTCGGGCAGCGACGAGGAAGACGTCGCCGCATCCGTCGCGCTGGTGACCCTGTGCGGCACGCTGGCCATCGCGGTGCTCCCCCTCCTCCATGACCCCCTGGGGCTATCCGACGAGGGCTTCGGGCGGTGGGTCGGCGCGAGCGTCCACGACGTCGGCCAGGTCGTGGCCACCGCCCAGACCGCGGGCCCGGACGCCCTTGGCGAGGCCGTCCTGGTCAAGCTGATGCGCGTCGCGCTCCTGGCCCCGCTGGTGGCCGCCGTGGCGTTCTCGCTGCGGGCCCGGCGCCGCGGAGCGCGTACGCCGTCGGGACGCAGGCCTGCCCCGGTGCCGCTGTTCGTGGCCGGCTTCCTCGCGGCGGCGGTGCTGCGCGCCACCGGCGTACTCCCGGCTGCAGCCCTGGACTGGGCGCACACGGCACAGGAACTCCTGCTGGCCGCGGCGCTGTTCGGGCTCGGCAGCGCGGTGGACCTGCCGTCCATGGCGCGGACCGGGGGCCGGGCAGCCCTGCTCGGGCTGGCCGCGTGGGCGGTGGTCGCCGGCGTCTCGTACGCAGGAGTGCTGCTGACCATGTGACCCCGGGGACGTATGGGAGTCGGCCAAATGCTGGCCGGATCCGAACGAACGCCGACCGTCTCCTGACTTCTCGTCCCACGCGTGCGACCCTGCCGCCGATCCGCACCGACAGCTCTTCACCCCCACCCTGCCCGGCCCCCGCCGGACCGGGCACGGCAGAAGGAGTCTGCGTGAATCGTCATCGCACGGCAGCATCCGTCCTCCTGGCCGCGGGCGCCCTGATCGCGGGTGCCCTGACGGGAGCCGCCCCCGCGGCCGCCGCCGACGGCCCCGCCTCGTTCCGCCAGCAGCACACCGAGGGCTTCTGGACCGCCGAACGGATGCGCGGCGCCGTCCCGCTGGACATCGTCGCGGCACCCGGGGTTGTGCCGCGCGCCCCGGCCGCCACCTCGGACCGCCCCACGCTGATCGCTCCGACACCGGCTTCGGCGGCGCCCGCCGCGGTCTCGCCGGCCGCCTTCCCGCAGGCGGGCGGTGCCTGGACGGGCGGCGGGGCGGTGGTGAAGACCTCCGGCCGGGTGTTCTTCACGTTGGGCGGCCGGACGGCCTCCTGCTCCGGCGACTCCGTGACCAGCGCCAACGGCAGTACGGTGATGACCGCCGGCCACTGCGTGAAGTACCAGGGCTCCTGGCACACGAACTGGATCTTCGTCCCCGGCTACGACAACGGGAACGCGCCCTACGGGCAGTGGACGGCCACCCAGACCTTCGCGACGGACAAGTGGGCGGCGAGCGAGGACATGAACATGGACGTCGGCCTGGCCGTCGTCGCCCCGCTGAACGGACAGAAGCTCAGCCAGGTCGTCGGCGCCCAGGGCCTGCTCTTCAACGGCGGCTACAACAAGCGCATGTACGCCTTCGGCTTCCCGGCGGCCTCGCCGTACGACGGCTCGAAGCTGGTCTACTGCAGCGGCAACAGCGGCAAGGACTTCCTGCTGACCAGGGACCACAGCCTGGGCTGCAACATGACGGGCGGATCCAGCGGCGGCCCCTGGTTCCAGGACTTCGACGAGGCCACGGGCCTGGGCACCCAGGTGTCGGTGAACAGCTTCGGCTACACCTTCCTGCCGAACCGCATGTTCGGCCCGTACTTCGGCAACGAGGCCAAGGCGGTCTACGACAAGGCCCAGAATTCCTGACCCGGAAGCCTCCCACCTCCCGGTACTCTGTACCGGCCAGGTGGGTTGCCCGAGCGGCCTAAGGGAACGGTCTTGAAAACCGTCGTGGCGCAAGCCACCGTGGGTTCAAATCCCACACCCACCGCAGCCCAGCCACCGCGCTGACCTCGAAGGGGGGCGCCCCGAACACGGGGCGCCCCCCTTTTTGCGCTCTGGTGCGTTCGGGTGGTGTTTGTCGGACGATCGGCGCGGGGCAGGGTCGGCGTGCGGTTGCGGACACATCATGTCGAATGTATGCAGATCCGCCCGTCGGAACATCGCGAAACGAGGCACCCCGCCATGGCTCAGCGCATTACCGCCCGCTCCGTGTGGACCGTGTTCACCGCCCTGCTCCTCGCGGTGTTCGCCGCTCTCGGGTTCCGCCGCGGCAAGGCCGCCGTGGCCGGGGTCCGCGTCGGAGAGGCGCGTGCGTGGGCCACCCCGGTGGCTCCGGTCCGGGCGGCCGTGCCGGTGGTGCGGTGGGTGTGGCCGGCGGAGGTGCGGGGTGCGGCGCTTCCGCCGACGATCAAGCAGCGGATCCGGGCCGAGGCCCACGGCAAGTCCCCCTCCGTCCGCCGGTCCGCCGTCGGCGCCGCGGCTGGTGCCCGGGTCGGGCTTCCCTGCGCGGAAGGGGATGCGGGCAAGGCTGCCGGGTCTGCCGCCGTCGGCGCGTCCGTAGGAGTGCCGGTCGTGCGGCGGGTGCCGGCCGTGCGTGCGCGGCAGGAGGGGTTCGCGCGCGCCGCGTAGGGCGTGCTGGGTTGAGCGCGATGGGCCGCCGGGCCGGGAGACGGTGGGGTTTCCGGACGGAGCGGCCCTTGTGTGTCGGCGGCGGCGGCCGCGGGGTCCCGAGTCTTGACAGACACGACGAATCTGACGGACAGTCAGATTTGTGTGACGTCGTGACGCCGGGAGGCCTGCACCGTGCACCTCGCCCCGACAGCAGCGCAGTTGCGGCTCCGAGCCGAGCTGCGCGCCTACTTCCAGGACCTCCTGCCGGACGGCCCTCCCGCGGACCAGGAGGACCGGCGTGCCCTGCTGCGCCGCATGGGCTCCGACGGCCTCCTCGGCATCGGCTGGCCCGTCGAGTACGGCGGCCGCGGACGCGGCGCGGACGAGCAGTTCGTGTTCTTCGACGAGGCGCAGCGGGCGGGGGCGCCCGTCTCCATGGTCACCCTGAACACCGTCGGGCCGACCCTGATGAAGTACGGCACACAGGAGCAGAAGGACCGGTTCCTGCCCCGGATCCTCGCCGGCGAGGCCGTCTTCGCGATCGGGTACACCGAGCCCGGCGCCGGCACCGACCTCGCATCCCTGCGGACCCGCGCCGTCCGCGACGGCGACGCATGGGTGGTCGACGGGCAGAAGGCCTTCACCTCGAACGCCCAGCACGCCGACTGGATCTGGCTCGCCTGCCGCACCGACCCCGACGCGCCCCGGCACGCGGGCATATCGATCATCCTGGTTCCCACCTACGCCGCCGGCTTCTCCTGGACGCCGGTCGAGACGGTCGGCGGCCTCACGACGACCTGCACGTACTACGACTCCGTGCGGGTGCCCGCCGGGAACCTCGTCGGTCCCGAGAACGGCGGCTGGCGGCTGATCACCAACCAGCTCAACCACGAGCGCGTCGCGCTGGCCGCCCTCGGCATGCAGGCCGAGGAGTTCCACGGGGCCGCGCTGCGGTACGCCCGCACCCCCGACCCGGCCACCGGTGAGCGGCCCGCCGACCGGCCGTGGGTGCGGTCCCGGTTGGCGGAGGCGCACGCCCGGCTGGCCGCCGTCCGCCTGCTCAACTGGCGGCTCGTCCAGGACGTCGGCGCCGGCACCCTCACCGCGGGCGACGCGGCCGGCGTCAAGTTCTTCGGCACCGAGACGGCCGTCGAGGTGTACCGGATATGCCAGGAGGCGGTCGGCGAGGAGGCCCTCCTGCGCGGCGGGGAGCCCGGCGCCTTTGCCGGCGGCGAGCTGGAGCGGATGAACCGGGCCGCCCAGATCAACACCTTCGGCGGCGGCGTCAGCGAGGTGCAGCGTGAGATCGTCGCCGTGATGCGGCTCGGCATGCGGGGCGGGAAGCGGTGACCGCGGCGGACGGCGCCGGGCCGGAGGCGGACCGCTTCCTGGCACGCCTCAGGGCCTTCGAGGGCCGGCCCGCCGTCACCGGGGGCCGGGGGAAGGACCCCGTCAATGCGGCGATGATCCGCCACTGGTGCGAGGCGATGGGGGACGCCAACCCCGCCTACAGGGGGCCGGACGCCGTCGCCCCGCCCAGCATGCTCCAGGCCTGGACGATGGGCGGCCTCTCCGGCCACGGCGGCCGGTCGGACGCCTACGACGAGCTGCTCGCCCTTCTCGACGGCGCCGGCTGCACCTCCGTTGTCGCCACCGACTGCGAACAGGAGTACCTGCGCCCGCTGCGGCCCGGCGACACCGTCACCTTCGACGCGGTCATCGAGTCCGTGTCGCCCCGCAAGACCACCCGCCTGGGCACCGGCCACTTCGTCACCACCCGCATGAACGTGCAGGCCGACGGTGAACCCGCCGGAACCCACCGCTTCCGGATCCTCAAGTACGCCCCGGCCCCCGCCCCCGCCCCGGCCGCGCCTGGCGCGGCCCCCGCCCGCCCGCGCAGGCCCCGGCCGGTCGTCAACCGCGACAACCAGGGCTTCTGGGACGGCGTCCGCGAGCACCGGCTCCTGATCCAGCGCTGCACCTCCTGCGACGCCCTGCGCTTCCCCTGGCTGCCCGGCTGCAACGCCTGCGCGAGCCTGGAGTGGGACACCGTGCAGGCCTGCGGCGAGGCCACCGTCTTCAGCTACGTCGTCATGCACCACCCGCCCTTCCCGGCGTTCGACCCGCCCTACGCGGTCGCGCTCGTCGAACTCGCCGAAGGAGTACGGATGATCACCAATGTCACAGGCGTCCCGCACGACCGGGTCCGCATCGGCATGCCCGTCCGCCTGGAGTTCCTCCGGGTCGACGAGGACCTGGAGCTGCCGGTCTTCCGAGGAGGGAGCGAAGCCTGATGGACTTCCGCCCCGGCGGGGAGCAGGCCGCCGCGGCCGCGTTGGCGGCCCGTGTCTTCCGCGACCTGTCCACCCCCGAGCGCCTCGCAGCCGCAGGCTCCGGCAGCGACGCCGAACTGTGGAAGGCCCTGTGCGACTGCGGGCTGGTCGCCGCCGTCGAGGACACGGGCCTGCTCGGTCTCGTCCTCGTCCTGGAGGAGCAGGGCCGCACCACCGCCCAGGTCCCGTACGCCGCCACCTGCGCCTACGGCGTCCTCCCCGTCACCGCACACGGCACCCCTGGTCAGCGGCGGCGCCTGCTTCCCGCCCTCGGCACGGGCGAGGCGGTGGCCACCGGCGCCTTCCCCGACCGCGGCCGCGTCACGGCCGCCCCCGACGGCCGGCTGACCGGAACCCTCCCCGCGGTGCCGTGGCTGCGCGACGCCACCCACGTCCTCGTCCCGGACGCCGACCGGACCCTGTGGCTCGTACGGACGGACGCGCCCGGTGTGGCGGCCGAACCGGCGGAGACGACGGCCCCCTGGTCGGCGGGGCGGCTCACCCTGTCCGGCACCGAGGCGGAGCGACTCGGAGACGGGCCGCACGCGTACGCCGCGGTCCTCGCCGCCGCCCGTACCGCGTTCGCCGGCCTCCAGGCCGGGGTGTGCGCGGGATCCCTGGCCCGCGCCGTGGAACACACCTCCACCCGGGAGCAGTTCGGGCGGCCGCTGTCCGCGAATCAGGGCGTGCTGCTTCGGGCGGCGGACGCCCACATGGACACGGAGGCGATCCGGGTCACCGCGTACGAGGCGGCGTGGCGGATCGACGAGGGCCTCCCGGCTGACGGGCACGCGCTGACGGCGGCCTGGTGGGCCTCGGAGGCCGGCAGGCGGGTCGTCCACGCCGGCCAGCACCTGCACGGCGGGGCCGGCGCCGACCTGGAACACCCGGTGCACCGGCACTTCCTGTGGGGCCGGCAACTGGACGCCTACCTCGGCTGCGGCAGCGAACTGCTCGCCGAACTGGGCGCCCTCCTCGCCGCATCCGACAACGGCCTCGCCGGGGTGGACGCCCCCGGCGGGGCCCGCATGCCCCGGGCCGGCACAGCAGAGGGGGAGCGCGCATGAACGTCGGCGACACGCTGGCCCCGTTGGAGATCCCGATCACCCGCACCCTGATCGTCGCCGGGGCGATCGCCTCCCGCGACTACCAGGACGTCCACCACGACGCCCATCTCGCACGCGAGAAGGGCTCCCCCGACATCTTCATGAACATCCTCACCACCAACGGACTCGTCGGCCGGTACATCACCGACCGGCTCGGCCCCGGGGCGGTGCTCCGCAAGGTCGCCATCCGCCTCGGCGCCCCGAACCACCCGGGCGACACCATGACCCTGACCGGGACGGTCACCGCCGCGGACGGGGACACGCTGGAGATCCGCGTCGTCGGCGCGAACGGCATCGGCCACCACGTCGCCGGCACCGTCACGGTGGTCCTGCCCGCGCCGCCGCCGAGGGCCGGCGGCACCTCCGGAGGAGCGGCATGAGCCTCCGCACCCGCGACCTCCTCGGCGGCCGCGCGGCCATCGCCGGCATCGGCGCGACCGAGTTCTCCAAGGACTCCGGCCGCAGCGAGCTCCGGCTCGCCGTCGAGGCCGTGCACGCCGCCCTCGACGACGCCGGCCTCACCCCCGCCGACGTCGACGGCCTCGTCACCTTCACCATGGACACCAGCCCCGAGATCACGGTCGCCCAGGCCGCCGGCATCGGCGAGCTGTCCTTCTTCTCCCGCATCCACTACGGCGGCGGGGCCGCCTGCGCCACGGTCCAGCAGGCGGCGCTCGCCGTCGCGGCCGGCGTTGCCGAGGTCGTCGTCTGCTACCGCGCCTTCAACGAGCGCTCCGGCCGCCGCTTCGGCTCGGGCGTCCAGCAGCGCGAGCCGTCGGCCGAGGGAGCCGCCCTCGGCTGGTCCCTGCCCTGGGGGCTCCTCACCCCGGCCTCCTGGGTGGCCATGGCGGCACGCCGCTACCTGCACGTCCACCGCCTCACCCCCGAGGTCTTCGGACACGTCGCGGTCACCGCCCGCCGCCACGCCGCGAACAATCCGGCCGCCTGGTTCCACGGCAGGCCCATCACCCTCGCCGACCACGCGGCCTCCCGCTGGATCGCCGAACCGCTGCGGCTGCTGGACTGCTGCCAGGAGACCGACGGCGGCCAGGCGGTCGTCGTCACCACCGCCGAACGGGCCCGCGACCTGCGCCACCGGCCGGCCGTGATCACCGCGGCCGCCCAGGGAGCGGGCCGCCGCCAGGAGGGCATGACCTCCTTCTACCGCGGCGGCCTCACCGGCCTCCCCGAGATGGACGTGGTCGCCCGCCAACTGTGGCGCACCAGCGGACTGCGCCCCGAGGACATCGACGTGGCCGTCCTCTACGACCACTTCACGCCGTTCGTACTCATGCAGCTGGAGGGGTTCGGCTTCTGCAAGCCCGGCGAGGCCGCCGACTTCGTGGCCGCCGGCGCGCTGCCGCTGAACACCCACGGCGGCCAGCTCGGGGAGGCGTACCTGCACGGAATGAACGGCATCGCCGAAGCGGTCCGCCAGCTACGCGGCAGCTCTGTCAACCAGGTCCCCGGAGCGGCCCGCGTGCTGGTCACCGCCGGGACCGGGGTCCCGACCTCCGGCCTGATCCTCGGCACCGACGGCTGAGCCGGAGCGGGGCGGCCGTCCACCTTCAGGAGGTCGGGCCGTCCCCACGCATACAACTTGAGGCGGATCCCCCTTCGGCACCTGGGGCCGATCCCTGCGGCGGTACCACGCTTCTAGCGTGGAGGCATGACCACGCCTGTGTGCCCGCTCGCCTCGAACCCGACGCCGTACCCGTCGTTCTCGGCGTACGTCCGGAGCCGGGGCGCGGCCCTGCTGCGTACCGCGCGCTCCGTCACGCCGAACCCGTGCGACGCCGAGGACCTCCTCCAGACGGCCCTCGCCAAGACGTACACCGCCTGGGACCGCATCGAGGACCACCGCGCCCTGGACGGCTACGTCCGCAGGGCCCTGGTGAACACCCGCACCTCGCAGTGGCGCAAGCGCAAGGTCGACGAGTTCGTGTGCGACGAGCTCCCCGAGGCGGAGGCCCCGCCGGCCACCGACCCGGCCGAGGCGCAGGCGCTGCGGGACGCGATGTGGCGCGCCGTGACCCGGCTGCCGGACCGGCAGCGCGCCATGGTCGTGCTGCGCTACTACGAGGACCTGACCGAGGCGCAGACCGCCGACGTGATGGGCGTGTCGGTCGGCACGGTCAAGAGCGCCGTCTCCCGCGCCCTGGTCAAGCTCCGTGAGGACCCGGAGCTCGTCCCGGTCCGCTGACTCCCGCCGCGGTCGCGTACCGCCGCCGTGTTTCACGTGAAACACGACCGCCGCCCCGACGTTTCACGTGAAACCTCCGGTCGGCTCCGGTCCGTCCGCCCCGCCTGCCGCCCTGTGCCGGTGCACCGTTCGCGGCCCTTCCGCCTGTGCGCCCGTCCACGCCGAGCCCGCCAACGGGGTCGGCGCGCCGTGTCGGCCCTTCCGGGTAGTGACATGCCGCGCGGTACGTGCGCAGAATCGGCAGCACTCGAAGCCGCCGCAGCGCCGCAGCGCCCACGGGAGGACGCTTTGCTGAGCACGATGCAGGACGTACCGCTTCTCATCAGCCGGATACTCCGCCACGGGATGACCATCCACGGGACGTCCCAGGTGACGACCTGGACCGGGGAGGCCGAGCCGCACCGCCGCAGCTTCGCCGAGATCGGCGCCCGCGCCGGCCGCCTCGCCCACGCCCTGCGGGACGAGCTCGGTGTCCGGCAGGACGACCGTGTGGCAACGCTGATGTGGAACAACGCCGAGCATGTCGAGGCGTACTTCGCGATCCCCTCCATGGGCGCGGTCCTGCACACCCTGAACCTGCGGCTTCCGGCCGATCAACTGGTCTTCATCGTCAACCACGCCGCCGACCGGGTCGTGCTGGTGAACGGGACGCTGCTGCCGCTGCTCGCCCCGCTGCTGCCGCACCTGCCGACCGTCGAGCACGTCGTTGTCTCCGGCATCGGCGACCGCTCCGCGCTCGACGGGCTCGACGTGCGCGTCCACGAGTACGAGCAGCTCATCGAGGGCCGCTCCGCCGACTACGCCTGGCCCGAGCTGGACGAGCGCCAGGCCGCCGCCATGTGCTACACCTCCGGCACCACCGGGGACCCGAAGGGCGTCGTCTACTCGCACCGCTCCGTCTACCTGCACTCCATGCAGGTCAACATGACCGAGTCGATGGGCCTGACGGACAAGGACACGAGCCTCGTCGTCGTTCCCCAGTTCCACGTCAACGCCTGGGGACTGCCGCATGCCACCTTCATGACCGGCATCAACATGCTGATGCCGGACCGCTTCCTCCAGCCCGCCCCGCTGGCCGAGATGATCGAGCGGGAGCGGCCCACACACGCCGCGGCCGTCCCCACCATCTGGCAGGGCCTCCTCGTTGAGGTGGCCGCGAACCCGCGGGACCTGTCCTCGATGCGCCAGGTCACGATCGGCGGCGCCGCCTGCCCGCCCTCCCTGATGGAGGCCTACGACAAGCTCGGCGTGCGCCTCTGCCACGCCTGGGGCATGACCGAGACCTCCCCGCTGGGGACCATGGCGCACCCGCCGTCCGGGCTGAGCGCCGAAGAGGAGTGGCCGTACCGGATCACGCAGGGCCGCTTCCCGGCGGGCGTCGAGGGCCGCCTGGTCGGTCCCGGCGGGGATGTCCTGCCGTGGGACGGGAAGTCCGCGGGCGAGCTGGAGGTGCGCGGCCCCTGGATCGCGGGTGCCTACTACGGCGGCGTGTCCGGTGAACCGGTCCGGCCCGAGGACAAGTTCAGCGCCGACGGCTGGCTGAAGACCGGCGACGTCGGCGTGATCAGCCCGGACGGCTTCCTCACCCTGACCGACCGGGCCAAGGACGTCATCAAGTCCGGCGGCGAGTGGATTTCCAGCGTGGAGCTGGAGAACGCGCTCATGGCGCACCCGGAGGTCGCCGAGGCGGCGGTCGTGGCCGTTCCCGACGACAAGTGGGGGGAGCGGCCGCTGGCCACGGTGGTCCTCAAGGAGGGCGCCACCGCCGACTACGCGGCGCTGCGGGAGTTCCTCGCCGGGTCCGTCGCGAAGTGGCAGCTGCCCGAGCGCTGGACGTCCGTCCCGGCCGTCCCCAAGACCAGCGTGGGCAAGTTCGACAAGAAGGTGATCCGCAGGCAGTACGCGGACGGCGAGCTCGACGTGACGACCCTCGGCTGAGCCGCCGTCCGGGGCGGGGTCAGGCCCGCGTCAGCCACGACCGCAGCAGGCGGCTGACGGCGGGCATGGCCGCGTAGGTCATGAGGGTGCTGAAGACGGCCGCGAAGGCGGCCGTCCGCAGCACGAGGTGCAGGTCCACCAGGTACGGCCCGAGCAGCGCGTTCCCGGCGAGCGAGATGGGGAAGATGGCCAGCCCCGAGCTGACCGCCATCTTCCACCGCGGCGGCGCGGGCCGGGTCGTGCCCGGCTTGGCGAACCAGGTCTCCATCCCGTGCAGTTCCCGGCGGGCCGTCTCGGTGTGGCGGTGCCCCTCGCAGTTCGCGAAGAACGCGGCCCGCTCCGGCGAGTCCTGCCAGCGGCGGAACGCCTCCTGGTCACGGAAGCGGTGCACGAGGAACCAGGGCGCGCCGTCCCGCGACGGGCGGAACAGCCCGTACCCGAGGTGCCCCGGGAAGGCCGCGGCGGTCTCCAGGATGGCGCGCGCCCACGTCTCGAACGCCTCCTCGTAGCCCGGCTCCACCTGGCGGGCTATGAGGAGGCTCACCTCCCCGTTGTCGGCGGGGACGGTGCGCTCGGACGAGTCGGTGAGGGCCATCGGCCCAGGATGGCTAGTTCGTGCCGATCTTGGCGAGCAGGTCCACGATGCGGCCTTGCACGTCCGCCGTGGTGGCCCGCTCGGCGAGGAAGAGCACGCTCTCCCCGGACGCCAGCCGCGGCAGCGCCTCCGGTTCGATGCCGGCGGCCGTGTAGACGACCAGCGGGGTACGGCTGAGCAGGCCGTTGGCGCGCAGCCAGTCCACGATGCCGGCCCTGCGGCGGCGGACCTGCATGAGGTCCATGACCACCAGGTTGGGCCGGGTGCGGGCGGCCGTCTCCGCGGCGTCTGTGTCGGCGCCCGCCCGCGCCACCTGGAGCCCGCGCCGCTCCAGGGCGGCCGTCAGGGCCGCGGCGATCGCGTCGCGCTCCTCGATCAGCAGGACCCGCGAGGGGTGCTGCTCGCTGTCGCGCGGCGCGAGCGCCTTCAGCAGCACGGCCGGGTCCGCCCCGTAGGCGGCGTCCCGCGAGGCGTGGCCCAGCCCGGCCGTCACCAGCACGGGCACCTCGGCGGCCACCGCGGCGGAGCGCAGCGACTGGAGGGCGGTCCGGGTGATCGGCCCGGTCAGCGGGTCCACGAACAGGGCGGCCGGGAACGCCGCTATCTGCGCGTCGACTTCCTCGCGGGAGTGGACGACGACGGGGCGGTAGCCGCGGTCGCTGAGCGCCTGCTGCGTCTGGGCGTCGGGCGCGGGCCACACCAGCAGCCGGCGCGGGTTGTCCAGCGGCTCGGGCGGCAGCTCGTCGTCGACGGGCGGGGGCACGGGCCGGTTGACGACCTCGACGGCGCCGCCGGGCCCGTCCAGCGGTTCGGGCCCCTCGGCGGCGCCCGCCTGGGGAGCTCCTATCGCGAAGGCGCGGCCCTGAGGAGCAGGCTCGGCGAGGCGGCGCCGGCGGCCGGAGCCGCCCGCACCGGTGGCGTCGGAGCCCGTGGCGGCCGGGTCCACGGCGATGCCCTGGCCGAGGGTGCCGAGGGCGCGGACACTGATGGGCCGGCCCGCCTCGGCGGTGTCCTGCGGCTGCCGCGCCCCCGGTACGGCAGGCCTGCCGGAGGCGTCGTCGCCCTCGGGCGCGGTCCGCGCACCGGGCACGGGCCACGCGGACGGGGCGGGCGGTTCGGCGAGGCGGCGCCGCCCGGTCGGCGGTACGGCCGCCTCGGCACCGGCGGCGGGCTGCTCGGCGGGGGCGCCGGCCGGTGCCCCCGGCGTGCCCAGGGTGCGGCGCGCACGCCGCCCGGCCGGAGCCTCGCCCTCGGCGGGCGCCGGCGGTACGGGCCCGGGCGCATCCGCCGGGACCAAGCCGGCCACGGGAGCGGCGGCGGGCGTCGGAGCCTGCGCGGCGGCGGCCGGCCCCGCGGGTGCGGCCGGGAACCCGGGTGCGGCGGCCGGTGCCGGAGGCGGCGTCGGTCCGGGCGGCAGCGCGAAGCCGCCCTCGGGTGCGATGGGCCGGCCGGGGGCTGCCGCGGCGCCGGGCCCGCCCGGAACGGCCGGGCCGAGCCCGGTCGCGGGAACGGGGCCGCCGGGCCGTGCGACCGCAGCGGTACCCAGGGCGCGGCGGCGGCCCGCCGGGTGCTCGGTGGCCGGGACCGGCGGCACGGCGGGCACGGGCGGCAGCGCGGGCATCGCGCCGCCCTGCGGGGGCACGGGCCCGGCGTCGCCCTCGGGGCCGCCGTCGCCGTCGCGCCCGCGGCGGCGGCCGGTGCCGAGCCCGGCCGGGTTCACCGGGGACTGCGCGAGAGCGGGGCCGGCCGGGGCGGCGTCCGCCGCGGCCGGGGCCTCGCCGCCCCGGCGGCGTCCGGACGGCAGGGCGAGCGCCCCGCCCTCGGCGGGCTCGTCCCGGTCCTCCAGGAAGGCGTCGACTCCGCGGCGGCCGCGGCGCCCGGTTCCCCGGCCGGCCTGCGGCTCGGGCTCCGCTTCGGCCTCCGGATCCGGCTCCGGCTCGGGCTCCGGCTCCGGCTCCGGCTCGGGCAGGGTCACCGTCCCGGCCCCCGACCCCAGCGGCAGTTCCAGTACGTACGCGCCGCCCGGGGCCCCGGGGACCTCGACTGTCTGGAGCACGCCCCCGTGCGCGGTGACGATGCCGCGCACGATCGGCTCGTGGACCGGGCTGCCGCCCTCGTACGGCCCGCGCACCTCGATGCGCACGACCTCGCCCCGCTGCGCCGCGGCGACCACGATCGTGGCGTCGCCGTAGCCGCTGCCCTGGGGGGTCTTCCCGGTGGCGTCCACTCCGGCGACGTCCGCCACCAGGTGGGCGAGCGCGGTCGCGACGCGGTCGGCGTCCACCTCGGCCTCGATGGTCGGCGCGTGGACGGCGAACTGGACCCGGCCCGGGCCGATCAGCTCGACGGCCGCATCGACGCCGGCTGCGACGACCCCGTTCATGAGGACGTTCTTCTTCCTCAGCTTCTCGCTGCCCGCGTCGAGGCGCTGGAAGCCGAGCACGTTGTCCACGAGGGCGGTCATCCGGGAGTACCCGGCGGCCAGGTGGTGCAGCAGCTGGTTGGCCTCGGGCCACAGCTGGCCCCCGTCGTCGGCGGCCAGCGTGGCCAGCTCGCCGCGCAGCTCCTCCAACGGCCCGCGCAGGGACTCGCCGAGGACGGCGACGAGCTGGGCGTGGCGCGCGGCCAGGGCGTCGAAGGGCCGGCGGTCGGTGAAGGTCATGACCGCCCCGACGAGCACGTCGCCGTCGCGCACGGGCGAGGTGGTCAGGTCGACGGAGACCGGCTGTCCGGCCTTGTTCCACAGCACCTGCCCGCGGACGCGGTGCTTGCGGCCGCTGCGGAGCGTGTCCGCGAGCGGCGACTCCTCGAAGGGGAACGGGGAGCCGTCGGCGCGGGAGTGCTGGATCAGGGCGTGGAGCTCCCGGTTGCCGAGGTCGGTGGCCCGGTAGCCGAGGATCTGGGCGGCGGCCGGGTTGACCAGGACGACCCGGCCGTCGGTGTCGGTGCCGACGACGCCCTCGGCGGCGGCGCGCAGGATCATCTCGGTCTGCCGCTGTGAGCGCGCGAGCTCGGCCTCGGTGTCGACGGTCTCGGACAGGTCGCGGACGACGAGCATCAGCAGCTCGTCGCCGGTGTACCCGGGCTGCGGCTCGCGGTAGGCGTCGCGGCCGTCGAGGTGGGCGTGCGTGACCTCGACGGGGAACTCGCTGCCGTCGGTGCGGCGGGCGACCATCCGCTTGGGCTTGGCGCGACCGCCCTCGCCGTCGCCGGGCCGGCGCATCGATCCGGGGATCAGCTTGGAGTCGAAGTCCGGGAAGAGGTCGAGCACGCCGCGGCCCACCAGGCCGGTGCCGGGGCTCTCCATGGCCTCGAGGGCGATCGAATTCGCGTTGACGACCGTGCCGTTGGCGTTGACCAGCAGCAGCGCATCCGGAAGCGCATCGAGTATTGCTGCGAGGCGAGCAGCGCCCCGGGATGGCCTGCTGCTCACGACGAGCTTCCTCCCTGACCAGGACTACCGGCATGTCACGGGAGGAGTCTAAGGGCACCGTCCCGCCGCGGGGTGGCCGATGTCGGGGCGGCCACCCCCGTCCGAGGCATCGTCCCAGGTCAGGAGCGCCCGGCCGGAAGCACAGGTTCCAAGTTGTTCCAGCGGGCGATCTCGCACCCGTTCGTTCGCCGGAACGTGGCATTCACCTTCTCTCCGCGCCACGTTCCGGTGATGCGCGCGGTGGCCGGACCGCCGTCCTGCAGGGTGCACATCTGCCGCTTGGGCTCGGCGGCGAACGGATCCGCGCCGTCCTGCGCGAGGCGGTCGAGCCGGGCGCACGCCCGGTCGCGCTCGGGGTGGTTCCCGCCCGTGGGGCGGCATTCGAGCACGTACTCGCCCTCCGCCCGCGGGTTGCCGGTGGCGGACACGGCGATGGTGAGGTGGTCGGGGCTGCTCAGCAGCCTGCTCAGGGGCAGCGGGGGCAGCGGGCCGGCGGCCGTCGTGGCCAGGACGGAGGTGACGGCGAAGGCGGCGAGTCGCAGCATGGGGCACTCCAGGTCGTCCGTACGTCGTGCACCGGTACCAACGACGGGCCTGCCGGGCGCGTGACGGCCGCGGCGGCCGTGTGCCGGGAGTGATTAAGGCTTTGCCCTGTGACCGGCTGTCCTAGTACCGTGGGAGCGGATTGGTGACCGGCCCCGCGCCTGTGTCATCATCTGCACGCACCCTCCTCGCGGGGGTGTGCTGGAGGCGTCGCCTAGTCCGGTCTATGGCGCCGCACTGCTAATGCGGTTTGGGGCTTACCCCCCATCGAGGGTTCAAATCCCTCCGCCTCCGCAGCCCACGAAGCCCCGGTCCTTGCGGACCGGGGCTTCGCTGCTTTCCGGGCGCATCCGGCGGGGGCCCGGGAGGCGTCACGGGTGGCGGCCCGGGAGGCGTCCGAAACCGGGGGCCGACCCGGTCCGCCCTGGGCGCCCCTCCGTCCGGACGATCGCCCTCCGGGGCGTTTTCGCAGGTCAGAGCCGGTTTGCTTAACGGATTTCGCGTCCCGGCAAGGTCCATGTATTGTTGTTCTCGCAAGGCCAACGGGGCGAAAAACCCCGAGAAGCCCAAGCACTCGTAGCTTAACGGATAGAGCATCTGACTACGGATCAGAAGGTTGCAGGTTCGAATCCTGCCGAGTGCACAGCCGAAGAGGCCCCCCGGTTCACCGGGGGGCCTCTTGCGTTGATCATGCAGCGTCGGCGCCCGGAGGCGGCCGGCTGTGCAGTACCGCGGGAGGGACACCAGGTGGACGACATCGACCGGGCGCTTGTCCGGAACCTGCAGGAGGACGCCGGCCGCTCGTATGCGGCGCTCGGCGCCGCCGTCGGGCTCTCCGCCGGCGCCGCCCACGAGCGGGTCCGCAAGCTGCGCGAGCGCGGCGTCATCCGGCGGACCACCGTCGACGTGGACCCCGCCGCCGTCGGCAGCGGGGTGCTGGCCTACGTGATGGTCGACGCCAACGCCTGGATGGGTGACTCCGCCGCCGCGTTCGAGGCGATCGCCGAGATCCAGGAGGCGCACGTCATCGCGGGCAGCGCCTCCGTCCTGGTGAAGGTGCGCACGGCCACGACCGAGCAGCTCCAGGACGTCCTGCGCCGCCTGTACGCCATCGACGGGGTCAGCGGAACCCAGGCCACCGTCGTGCTGGAGACCTTCTTCGAGCGGCCGGTCCCGCTGTGACCTGGCGGTGCACCGGGATGCGCTGGAGCGGAGGCCGGCCCGCCGTCGGCTGGGTCGCGGACGGCCGCGGCGAGCGCACCAGCCCCCTCGTGTACGGCGCCGCGCTCGCCTTCGCCGCGCGCGGGGAGCGGCGCTGCCTCGGGGTCCGGCGGGCCGGGAAGCGGACGCCGTGCCCGGCGGGCGCCGCCGTGCCGGCCGCTGCCGGGAGCGCCCAGTGCCCCGAATGCGCCCGCCTGGACCGGTCGTTCTCGGTGGCAGCCGACACCAACGCCGGTGATCCCCGCCCCTACCGCGTCTACCTGGCCTGGTTCGGGCCCGGGCTGGTCAAGGTGGGGATCACGGCCGAGGAGCGCGGTGCGGCCCGGCTCCTGGAGCAGGGGGCCGTCGCCTGGGCCTGGCTCGGCCGGGGCCCGCTGATGGCGGGCCGGCGCACCGAGGAACTGCTGCGGGCCGCGCTGGGGGTGCCCGACCGCATCCCGTACGCCCGCAAGCGCGCCCTCCGCAGCCGGCTGCCGGCGGCCGCCGACCGGGTCGGCGCGGTTGCCGCACTGCACGCGGAGGCGGCCGCGCTGGAGGGCTGGCCGCCGTCGCTGGAGCGGCTGCCGTGCGAAGTCGTCGACCATGCGGCGGCATTCGGGCTGGACGGACTGCCCGACCCTGCCCGCGTGGTCACCGCGATGGCGTCCGGAGGGGCCGTCGCAGGCCGGCTGGCCGCTGCGGCCGGCCCCGACCTGCACTTCTCCGACGGGCTCGTCCTGGACACCCGCCTGCTCGCCGGCTGGGAACTGGTCGCCGCCGCCGGCCGCACCACCGACGTGCCGACGGCCGCCGTCCCGTCCGACGGCGGCGCCCGCCAGGACGGGCTCTTCTGACGGCAGCCGGGGCGCGAAGGTCAAATCTTGGATCCCTTCCGCCCGCAGGGCCCTTGTGCCATGGACACGGGGGCGGGCCGCCGCAGAGGGTGGGGGCATGACCGCCACACCCGTACCCGCATTCGAACCGCCCTACGTGATGGCCGTGTTCACCTCCGTCCGCACGCCCGACGACAGCGGTTACCCCGAGACCCTCGCCCGCATGGCGGAACTCGTCCGGAAGGTCCCCGGCTTCCTCGGATACGAGTCCGCCCGCACCCCCGGCGGCCTCGGCATCACCGTCTCCTACTTCCGCGACCACGAGGCGCTCGCCCGGTGGCGCCGCGAGGAGGAGCACCGGGCCGCGATGGAGCAGGGCCGCCGGGACTGGTACGAGAGCTACACCCTGCACGTCGGGACCGTCGAGCGGAGCCACGGATTTGACCGCAACGCCTGAGGCGGTGCGCGCCTTCCGGGAGCGGCTCGGCCTGCCCGGACTGGTCGACGTGCACACGCACTTCATGCCGGAACGGGTCCTCGCCAAGGTGTGGGACTACTTCGACGCGGCAGGCCCCCTCACCGGCGTCGCATGGCCCATCACCTACCGGCACGAGGAGGCCCGCCGGGTCGAGCTGCTGAGGGAGTTCGGCGTCCGCGCGTTCACCTCCATGCTCTACCCGCACAAGCCGCAGATGGCCGCCTGGCTCAACGCGTGGTCGGCCTCGTTCGCCGCCCGCACCCCCGACTGCCTGCACACCGCCACGTTCTTCCCCGAGCACGAGGCCGCGGGCTACGTCCGGCAGGCCGTCGAGTCCGGGGCCCGCGTCTTCAAGGCGCACCTCCAGGTGGGCGGCTACGACCCGAACGACGGTCTGCTCGAACCGGTGTGGGGCCTCCTCGCCGAGGCGGGCGTCCCGGTCGTCGTGCACTGCGGGTCGGGGCCCGTGCCGGGCAAGCACACCGGGCCCGGCCCCATCGCGGCCCTACTGGCCCGCCACCCCCGGCTGGAGCTGATCGTCGCCCACATGGGCATGCCCGAGTACGGCGACTTCCTGGGCCTCGCCGAGCAGTACCCGGGGGTCCACCTGGACACCACCATGGCCTTCACCGACTTCTCGGCGCAGTTCGGCACCTTCCCGCCCGGCGCCCTCGGCCGCCTCGCGGACCTCGGCGACCGGATCCTCCTCGGCACGGACTTCCCGAACATCCCCTACCCGTACGAGCACCAGCTCGACGCCCTGGAGCGGCTCGGCCTCGGCGACGACTGGCTGCGCGCCGTCTGCCACGACAACGGGGCCCGCCTCTTCGCCCTGGACCGTACGGGCCCGCCGGCCCGGCCCGACCGCCCGGGCGCGGGCTGACGCCGCGGGGGACCGGCCACAGGGAGCCCGCGGGCGTTTCTCAGGGAATTCACAGACAAGGGCAAGAACGCTCTCAGAGGCGGCGGGGACCGTGGTCGCATGACTGCGACGACCATCTCTCCCGCGTCCGCGTCCACCGGTCACACCGCCGCCCTGGTGCGGCCCGACGGAGGGCCCTGCCGGGTCCTCGTCGTCGACGACGAGGCGCCCCTGTCCGAACTGCTCTCCATGGCGATGCGCTACGAGGGCTGCGAGGTCCGCAGCGCCGGCGACGGAGCGGCTGCGGTGCGCGCCGCCCGTGAGTTCCGGCCGGACGTCGTCGTCCTCGACGTCATGCTCCCCGACATGGACGGGCTCACCGTCCTGGGGCACCTGCGGCGCGAGATCCCGCAGGTCCCGGTGCTGTTCCTCACGGCCAAGGACTCCGTCGAGGACCGGATCGCCGGCCTGACCGCGGGCGGCGACGACTACGTCACCAAGCCGTTCAGCCTGGAGGAGGTCGTCGCCCGGCTGCGCGGGCTGGTCCGCCGTTCGGGGGCCGCGCAGGCCGCCCGCGGCGGCTCCGTGCTGTCCGTGGGCGACCTGCTGCTCGACGAGGACAGCCACGAGGTGTCTCGGGCCGGCCGGGAGATCCACCTGACCGCCACCGAGTTCGAGCTGCTGCGCTACCTGATGCGCAACCCGCGGCGCGTGCTGAGCAAGGCGCAGATCCTGGACCGGGTGTGGTCGTACGATTTCGGCGGCCAGGCGAACGTCGTCGAGCTGTACATCTCCTACCTGCGGCGGAAGCTGGAGAGCGGCCCCGGCCTGCCGCCGATGATCCACACCCGGCGCGGCGCGGGCTACCTGATCAAGCCGGCCGACCTGTGACCGTACGGGCCCCCAGGCGGCCGGGCCGCCAAGCCGCGGGTCGCCGCCCCCTGTGGCGCGGCGGCCCGCGGCGCGGGCGCACCTGGTCGCTGCGGGCCCGGCTCGTCGTCTCGGCCGTGTCCCTGATCGCCGTCGTCGGCGCCGCCATCGGCACCGTCACCACCCTCGCCCTGCGCTCCCACCTCGTCGAGAAGGTGGACCAGCAGCTGCGGATCAGCGTCGACATGGCCGGCCCCAAGGGCCCCGGTGCAGCCAAGCCCGGCCGCGACGCCCTCTGGTTCGTGGTCGCTCCCGGCACCCCCCTGGGCGCCGTCGGGATCCGCACCGAGGCCGACGGCACCGTCCGCGGCGCCCACCTCGCCGTCTCCGGCGGGCCCGGGGCCGACCACCGGCGCACCCTCACCCCGGCCCAGACCGACGCCCTCTCCCGTATCGCCCGCCGAGCGTCCGGGGCCGGCCGGCCCGCCCCCGCCGACCTGGAGCTGCCGGGACTCGGCGTCTACCGCGTCCTCGCCGCCCCCGACGGCAGCATCGTCCTCGGCTACCCGCTCGCCGAGGTCGACTCGACCGTCGGCACCCTGATCGCGGTCGAGGTGTGCGTCACCCTGGCCGGGCTGATCGCGGCCTCCCTCGTCGGCCAGGTCACGGTCGGCGTCGCACTGCGCCCGCTGCGCCGCGTGGCCGCCACCGCGACCCGCGTCTCGGAACTCCCCCTGCACAGCGGCGAGCCCGCCCTGCACGAGCGGGTCCCCGAAGCCGAGGCCGACCCCCGCACCGAGGTGGGCCAAGTCGGCGCCGCACTCAACCGGATGCTGGGGCATGTGGCCTCCGCCCTCAGCGCGCGCCAGCAGAGCGAGATGCGGGTCCGCCAGTTCGTCGCCGACGCCAGCCACGAGCTGCGCACCCCGCTCGCCTCCATCCGCGGCTACGCGGAGCTCACCCGGCGGGGGCGGGAGCAGCCCGGCCCGGACATCCGGCACGCCCTCGGCCGCATCGAGTCGGAGGCCACCCGGATGACCGGGCTCGTCGAAGACCTCCTCCTGCTGGCCCGGCTCGATGCGGGGCGCCCGTTGTCCCTCGCCGACACCGACCTGGCCCCTCTCGTCGTCGATGCGGTCGGCGACGCCCGCGCGGCCGGCCCCGGGCACCACTGGCGCCTCGACCTCCCCGCCGAGCCGGCCCCCGTACGGGCGGACCCGGCCCGGATCCAGCAGGTCCTGGTGAACCTGCTCGCCAACGCCCGCACCCACACCCCGCCCGGAACCACCGTCATCGCCCGTGTTTCACGTGAAACACCGGCGGTTTCACGTGAAACATCCGCCGAGGCCGACCGCCCGCGGCCCGCCATCCGCCTCCGGATCGAGGACGACGGCCCCGGCATCCCGGCCGAGCTGCTGCCCCGCGTCTTCGAGCGGTTCGCGCGCGGCGACGCCTCCCGCTCGCGAACCGCGGGCTCCACGGGCCTCGGCCTCGCCATCGTCGCCGCCGTCGTCACCGCGCACGGCGGCCGCGTCGGCGTCGAGAGCCGGCCCGGCCGGACCTGCTTCGAGGTCGTCCTGCCGTTCGCCCCCGAGTCCGGTCCGGAGACGCGGACGACCGTGCCCGCCGCGGCCACGGCCGCCCCGGCACCCCACTCACAGACGGGCCACAGGCTCACCACACAGCGGTGACAGCCCGCCGGGCCAGGCTCCGGGCATGCCAACCGACACTCCCGCCGGCACACTCCCGGCACGGACGCACCTGGCGCCCGTGCCGGGCGAGCCCGTCCTCGACGTGGTGGTCCCGGTCTTCAACGAGGAGGCGGACCTGGGCCCGTGCGTGCGCAGGCTCCACGACCACCTCGGCCGCACGTTCCCGTACGGCTTCCGCATCACGATCGCCGACAACGCCAGCACCGACGCCACCCCCCGGATAGCGGCCGGCCTCGCCGCCCGCCTCGACGGCGTACGCAGCGTCCGGCTGGAGGAGAAGGGCCGGGGCCGCGCCCTGCGCACCGTCTGGGCCGACTCCGACGCGCCCGTGCTGGCCTACATGGACGTCGACCTCTCGACCGACCTCAACGCACTGCTGCCGCTGGTCGCACCGCTCGTCTCCGGCCACTCCGACCTCGCCATCGGCACCCGGCTGGCCCGCTCCTCCCGCGTGGTCCGCGGAGCCAAGCGGGAGTTCGTCTCCCGCGCCTACAACCTGCTGCTGCGCTCCTCCCTCGCGGCCCGCTTCAGCGACGCCCAGTGCGGGTTCAAGGCCATCCGGCGCGATGTCGCCGAGCGGCTGCTACCGCTGGTGGAGGACTCAGGCTGGTTCTTCGACACCGAGCTGCTCGTCCTCGCCGAACGCGCCGGCCTGCGGATCCACGAGGTCCCGGTCGACTGGGTGGACGAC
This sequence comes from Streptomyces sp. NPDC031121, assembly GCF_055570615.1. Lineage (NCBI taxonomy): Bacteria > Bacillati > Actinomycetota > Actinomycetes > Kitasatosporales > Streptomycetaceae > Streptomyces > Streptomyces sp. NPDC031121. The sequence goes on along the minus strand of NZ_JBVIGV010000005.1, from coordinate 83,403 downwards.
CCGCGCTCCACCGTCCACATCGCCCGGACCGCCCTCGAGGACCTCAAGGGCGTGTGGCGGGTGGGCCGGGCGCTGGCCACGGGCGCCCTGCCGCTGGACCGGCTGGCCCGCCCCTTCGGTGACGACCCCCGCGACCGCGGCGCCCTCCCCGGGGTACCGGGCGGGCTGGCCCGGCAGCTCCTCGGCTTCTGCACCGTCGGCGCACTGTCCACCCTCTGCTACCTCGCCCTCTACTCCCTCTTCCGGGCCGGTGCCGGGCCGCAGACCGCCAACGCGGCCGCGCTGCTGCTGTCCGCGGTCGCCAACACCGCCGCCAACCGGCGGCTCACCTTCGGGGTCCGCGGCCGCGAGCGGGCCGGGCGCCACCAGGCGCAGGGCCTCGTCGTGTTCGCCGTCGGGCTGGCCCTGACCAGCGGCTCGCTCGCCGCACTCGGCGCCGCCACCGCGCGCCCCGGCCAGGGCACCGAACTGGCCGTGCTGGTCACGGCGAACCTCGCCGCGACCGTGCTGCGGTTCCTGCTCTTCCGCGCCTGGGTCTTCCCAGACCGGCGCACCCCTGCTGCAAAGGACCACCTGCGATGACCTCGGCCGTACCGCCCCCGGACGCCCCGCTCACCGGCCGGGCCGCCGCCCCGCCCCGCCCAGCCGCACGCCGGGCCGCCTCCCGCCCGCGCTGGGAACTCCCCGCCCTCTCGGCGCTGCTCGCGGCGACCGCCGCACTGCTGCTGTGGAACCTGGGCGCCTCCGGCTACGCCAACTCCTTCTACTCGGCGGCCGCCCAGGCCGGCAGCGAGAGCTGGAAGGCCTTCTTCTTCGGCTCCTCGGACGCCGGCAACTCCATCACCGTGGACAAGCCGCCCGCCGCGCTGTGGCCGATGGCCCTGTCCGTCCGGCTGTTCGGGCTGGGCGGCTGGCAGCTCCTCGTCCCGCAGGCCCTGATGGGGGTCGCCACGACCGCCGTGCTCTACGCGGCGGTCCGCCGCCACTTCGGCCCGGCCGCGGCCCTGCTCAGCGGCACCGTCTTCGCGCTGACCCCGGTCGCCGCGCTGATGTTCCGCTTCAACAACCCCGATGCGCTGCTGACGCTCCTGCTGACCGCCACCGTGTACTGCGTGCTGCGCGCCCTCGACGGCGCCCGCACCGGCTGGCTGGCGGCCGCCGGGGCGGTGGCCGGCCTCGCCTTCCTGACCAAGACCCTCCAGGCGTTCGTGATCCTGCCGCCGCTCGCCCTCCTGTACGCCGTCTGCGCCCCGACCCGGCTGCGCCGCAGGCTCGGGCAGCTGTCGGGGGCCGGGGCAGCCATGGCGGTGGCCGGCGGCTGGTGGGTGGCGGTCGTCGAGCTGTGGCCCGCCTCCTCGCGCCCGTACGTCGGCGGCTCGCAGACCAACTCCTTCCTGGAGCTGACCCTCGGCTACAACGGCCTCGGCCGGATCAACGGCAACGAGACCGGCAGCGTCGGCGGCGGCCGACCCGGCGGTGGCGGCTGGGGCGAGACCGGCATCGACCGGTTGTTCTCGGCCAATGTCGGCGGTCAGATCTCCTGGCTGCTGCCGGCGGCCCTGGCCATGCTCGCCGCGGGACTGGTGATCACCTGGCGGGCGGCCCGCCCGGTGGCCTCCGTGGAGTCCGCGGCCCGCGCCGCCTTCCTGGCCTGGGGCGGCCCGCTGCTGCTCACCGCGGCCGTCTTCAGCTCCATGCAGGGCATCTTCCACGAGTACTACACGGTGGCCCTGGCCCCGTTCACGGCCGCGCTGGTCGGGATGGGCACCGTCCTGCTGTGGGAGGAGCGGGGCAGCACGGCGGCAGCGGCCGCCCTGTCCGGCACGCTCGCCCTGACCGCCGGGTGGTCGTGGGTGCTGCTCGGGCGCTCCCCGGACTTCGTGCCCTGGCTGCGCTGGGCCGTGCTCGCCGCCGGTCTGGCGGCGGCCGCCGGTCTGCTCGTCGGCGCCCGCGCGGGCATCCGGTTCACGCGGGGCGCGGCGGCGCTGGGGCTCGGCGCGGCGCTGGCCGGGCCGTTCGCGTACTGCCTGGCCACGGTGGCGTCCCCGCACACCGGATCGATCGTGACGGCCGGCCCGGCGGTGGCCGGGGCAGGCCCGGGGGGCCGGGGGGCCTTCGAAGGCGCCGGCCTTCCGCCCGGCGCCGGCCCTCAGGGCGCCCTGCCGCCCGGGTGGCAGGGCATCGTGCCGGGCCGGGACGGGCGGCAGGCCCCCGGCCGGATGCTCCCCGGCGGCCAGGACGGTGCGCCCGCGGGTCCCGGAGGTCCGGCGGGCGGCGCGGGCGGGCCGCAGGGCGGCGGCCCCGGCGGCCCGGGAGGCGCGGGCGGCCTGCTGAACGGGACGAAGCCGAGCACGGAGGCCGTGGCGGCCCTCCGCGCGGGCGGGGACGCGTACACGTGGGCGGCCGCCGTCGTGGGGGCCCAGAACGCGGCGGGCTACCAACTGGCCTCCGGCGAGGCGGTGATGCCGGTCGGAGGGTTCAACGGCAGCGATCCCTCGCCCACCCTGGAGCAGTTCCGGCAGTACGTGCGGTCCGGCAGGATCCACTACTTCATCGCGGGCAGCGCAGGCCCCGCCGCCGGGGAGGGGGCCGGGGGCCGGCGCGGCGGCGGCCCGGGCGGCGCCACCAGCAGCGCGATCACGGAGTGGGTGGAGGCGAACTTCGCCGCCACGACGGTCGGCGGGGCGGTCCTCTACGACTTGACGGCCCCGGCGGGAGCCGCCTCCGGCGCGTCCTGATCCCGCCGGGACGGCCCGGCGCCCCTGCCAGTGCTGTGGCCGGGAGGGTTTGCCGGGTCGCGGTGTCCGGTGCGGTGCACCGCGAGGCGGAGGACTGCGGCGCGTACTGGGCATACGTGCGCGGTCCGACGACGCGGCGAGGTGCCGTGCCGGGCGCCGTGCCCCGGTGAACCTTCCCGGTCACAGCACTGGCATCGCGAGGGCGGCCGGGCGCCTACGGGCAGGGCCCGCCGCTGTGAGGAGGTGCCTCGTGGAGACCGCGGCCGAACCCGGCGACGACCGGACCAGCGTGTGGCTTTCCGGCAGACCGGCCGTACCCGCGCGGCGCCGCGGCGGGGGCGCGGCCGCCCTGGGCCGGGAGCGGATCACGGCGGCAGCCGTCGAGCTGCTGGACGCCGACGGGCCGGCCCGGTTCTCGTGCGGCGGCTCGCGGCCGGGCGCGGCGTCACCGCGATGTCCCTGTACCGGTACGTCGACACCAAGCGCGACCTGCTCGAACTGGCCCTGGACCGGGCGCTGGGCTGGGCTTGCGATGTCTCCCGGTCCGCATCCGCAGGGGCGTGAGGACTGGCCGGACCGGCTGCGGGCGCTGGCGTGCGGCTACCGGAAGGTGCTCGCCGACCATCCGTGGGTGGCCGCGCTGGCGGCCGCGTACCCGAACGCCGGCCCGCACGCCCGCGCCTTCGACGCGGCCCTGCACCGGCTGCCGGACTCCGCGGGCCTGGACGGGGCCGGCCGGGCCGGAGCCCATCTGGCCGTAAGGCAGTTCCTGCACGGCTGCGGCGGCCCCGTCCGGCCGGTTGCGGACGGGGACTTCTCCCGGGCCCTCGACGTGCTGATCGCGGGGATCTCGGCGACGGCCGCCGCGCCGCGGCCGGGGTCCGGGCCCGCCGCCGGGTAGCGGACGCGGCGGCATCCGCCTGCGTCGGCCCCTACTTCTGGGCGGCTGCCGCCGAACGGTCCCGCGCCGGGCCGGACTTCAGCGCGACCTCCTTGATGAACACGGCCAGGAGCAGCGCGAGGAGGGCCGAGGGGGCCGCGTACAGGAACACGTCGCCGACACCGTGCCCGTACGCGGACTCGATGACCGCGCGCAGCGGCGCGGGCAGGGCGTCGAGGTCGGGGATGCCTCCGCCGGCGGTGCCGCCGTGGCCCATCGCGGCCGCCTTCGGGCCGAGCGCGGCCAGCCCCTCCTCGACGTAGTGGCTGACCCGGTGGGCCATGACCGCGCCGAGCGCCGAGACGCCGACGGCGCCGCCGAGGGAGCGGAAGAAGGTGACGACGGAGCTGGCCGCGCCGAGGTCGCCGGGCGCCACCTGGTTCTGGGTGGCGAGGACGAGGTTCTGCATCATCATGCCGAGGCCGAGTCCGGTGAGCGCCATGTAGACGGCGATGTGCCAGTACGGGGTGTCGTGGCGCAGGGTGCCGAGGAGTCCGAGGCCCGCGGTCAGGAGCACGCCGCCGGAGACGATCCAGGCCTTCCACCGGCCCGTCCTGGTGATGACCTGGCCGGAGACGGTGGAGGAGACGAACAGGCCGCCGATCATCGGGATGGTCAGGATGCCGGACATCGTGGGGGACTCGCCGCGGGCCAGTTGGAAGAACTGGCTGAAGAAGACCGTGCCGGAGAACATCGCGATGCCGACGAACAGCGAGGCGGCCGAGGCGAGGGCGATGGTCTTGTTCCGGAAGAGCCGCAGCGGGATGACCGGGTCGGCCGCGTGGCTCTCGGCGAGGACAAAGAGCAGGCCGAGGACGGCGGCGCCGCCGGTCATGGCCAGGGTGGTCCAGGAGATCCAGGCGTAGGAGTCGCCGGCCTGCGTGACCCAGACGAGCAGCAGCGAGACGGCCCCGCTGACGAGGACCGCCCCGAGCCAGTCGACCTTGGCGTCGGCGCGGCGGACGACGGGCAGCCGGAGCGTCTTCTGCAGGACGACGAGCGCGATGACGGCGAAGGGGACGCCGACGTAGAAGCACCAGCGCCAGCCGAGCCAGTCGGTGTCGGTGATGACACCGCCGAGCAGCGGCCCGCCGACGGTGGCGACGGCGAAGACGGCGCCGAGGTAGCCGCTGTACCGGCCGCGCTCGCGCGGGGAGATCATGGCGGCCATCACGATCTGCGCGAGGGCGGACAGGCCGCCGACGCCGATGCCCTGGACGACGCGGCAGGCGATGAGCATGCCGGTGTTCTGGGACAGCCCGGCGACGACCGATCCGAGCACGTAGACGACGAGAGCGAGCTGCACCAGCAGCTTCTTGCTGAACAGGTCGGCGAGCTTGCCCCACAGGGGGGTCGCGGCGGTCATCGACAGCAGGGCGGCGGTGACGACCCAGGTGTAGGAGGACTGGGTGCCGCCCAGCTCGCTGATGATCTGGGGGAGGGCGTTGGAGACGATCGTCGACGACAGGATCGCCACGAACATGCCGAGCATCAGCCCGGAGAGCGCCTTCATGATCTGCGGGTGGGTCATCGGCACGGGCGCGGCGTCTGAGGGCGCCTGGTCGGACGGGGCCTGCGACGGGCCGCCTCCCTTCACCCGGGCGGGTGTGGTGGTGGTCATGGGGGGTTCCTTCGTCTAGGGGCTCTGCCGGAAGCCCGTTCGGACGCTCGTCCGGAGCCGGGCCAGCAGCGAGCACAGGGCGTCGACGTCGTGGGCGGACCAGTCGTCCAGGGCTCCGGCCAGTGCGCCGGTGTACCGGGCGGCGACCTCGGCGAGGAGGGCCGAACCGGCGGGGGTGAGCCGCAGGATGCGGCAGCGGCCGTCCCCCGGGTCGGCGTCCCGGGTGATCCAGCCGCGGTCGGCGACGTGGGTGACGTGGCGGCTGGTCACGGAGATGTCGATGCCCATGAGCTCGGTGAGGCGGCTGAGCCGCATCTCGCCGTGGCGGTCGAGGATCGTCAGGACGGCTGCGCAGGCCGGGGGGCAGTCCGGCGGGAGAAGGCGGGCGAGGTCCCGTTTGACCGCGCCGATGCTCCCGAGCTGCCGGGCCAGTTCCTCGTAGCGGTCCGCCGGGGCGGTCTGCGTCGGCACCTGGCCGCTCCTCCTCCGTTTGTCGTTGCTTCAGGCAACCATAGAAGCGCTTGGTTGCTACAGGCAAATGAATTGGGGGGTTCCGGCGGTAAAGGAATCCCAAAAGCCGCTAGGGTCCCCGCCATGTCTTCGCACCAGGAATCTCCGGCCGACGCCCCGCAGGACCCGGCGGCCAGTACCCAGATGTTCCGCGCGTTCGTCGAGGAGGGCGCCCGCGACCCCAAGGCCCCCGGCACTCCCGGCGCCGGAGGCCGGCGCGGCGCGGAGCGCCCGTCCAGGGGCGGGGGGAACCTCGCCGCGCTCGCCGCCGGGTTCGCCGCGGTCCTCGCCGCGGCGCTCTGGATCGTCCTGCGCTGACCGTACGCCGACACCCGCACCGGGTGCCGGCCGGGCGGCTCAGCTCCAGGCGGCGGCGGCCCGCCGGGTCTCCACGTGCATGCCGAGCGGGACCCGCCAGGCGTCCAGGCAGACCGTGTGCGTCTGCGTCCGCGCCGTGCCCGCGGCCAGCGGGGCGGGCAGGGGCCGGCTGGTCCTGACGGTGGCCCAGTCGATCCCGAGGGCGCCGATGACGTGCGTCTCGAAGGTGACCGTCCCCGAACGGACCTCCGTACCGCCCGTGTTGGCGATGCGGACGGTCACCTGCTCGCACCAGCGGTCCGCCGCCGGCGCGCGGACCGGGCTGCCCACGGTGACGTACGCCGGCCCGGGCGCGGGCGGCGGCTCAGGAGGCGGCGTGGTGCCCGGCGCCGGGGCGGGCGTGGCGCCCGGGGGGCTCCCGGGCGCCGTGCCGGAGGGCGCGGGGGCGGGCGGGTCCTGGCCGCCGGGAGTGCCGGGCGGCACGGCCTGTCCGCCGCTCCCGCCGGGTGCGCCCGCCCCGGGCCCGCCCGGGCTCCGGGCGCCCGGAGCCCCGGCTGCCGTACGGGCCGGTGGCGCGGGCCCGTCTCCGAGGGGCGGATCTTCGAGCTGGCGGAACTCGACCGGCCCCCGCGGGGCGACGTTGTCGCCGGCGCGCCGCTCCGGGCCGGGAGCCGCTGCCCCGGCGGCTGCGTAGCCTCCGGACGGGGTGCCGGCGCAGCCGGCCAGGCAGGCCGCTGCCGCGAACAGCGCGAGCAGCGCCGCGGCCCGCCCTCCGGGTGCGGGGCCGGGAGTGCGGGTGGGGCCGGGGCCGGGACCAGGGCATCCGTCGGGCACGCGCCGCAGTGTGGCTGACGTCCCCTCACATGTAAACCCCGCCGGCGCACACACGTGCGGCCGCCGGATCCGGCAGGAGCCAGGATCCGGCGGCCGCACGCGCGAGAAGCGCCAGTCCCCGATCAGTCCCCGATCAGTCCGACACGGAGCTGCGCGAGCGTGCGCGTCAGCAGCCGCGAGACGTGCATCTGGGAGATGCCGACCTCTTCGCCGATCTGCGACTGCGTCATGTTGGCGAAGAAGCGGAGCATGATGATCTGCCGCTCGCGGGGCGGGAGTTTGGCCAGCAGCGGCTTGAGGGACTCGCGGTACTCGACCCCTTCGAGCGCGGTGTCCTCGTAGCCGAGCCGGTCGGCGAGCGAGCCGTCGCCGCCCTCGTCCTCCGGGGAGGGCGAGTCGAGCGAGGAGGCGGTGTACGCGTTGCCGACGGCCAGTCCGTCGACGACGTCCTCCTCGGACACCCCGAGCACTGCGGCGAGTTCGGGCACGGTCGGGGAGCGGTCGAGCCGCTGCGCGAGCTCGTCGCTCGCCTTGGTCAGGGCCAGGCGCAGCTCCTGGAGGCGCCGGGGGACCCGGACCGACCAGGAGGTGTCCCTAAAGAATCGTTTGATCTCGCCCACGACGGTCGGCATCGCGAACGTCGGGAACTCCACGCCCCGCTCGCAGTCGAACCGGTCGATCGCCTTGATCAGGCCGATCGTGCCGACCTGGACGATGTCCTCCATCGGCTCGTTGCGGCTGCGGAAGCGGGCGGCGGCGTACCGCACGAGCGGGAGGTTCAGCTCGATCAGGGTGTCGCGCACGTAGGCCCGTTCGGGGCTGTCCGGGTCCAGGGCGGCGAGTCGCTGGAAGAGGGAGCGGGAGAGGGTGCGGGTGTCGATGGCTTCCGAGCGGTCGGTCACCGCGGGTGCAGTCGGCGCATCGCTCTTGACGAGCGTGAGCACCTTGGAGCTGCCCTGGTCTTCGGACATGCCACCCCCTTGAGGTCGCGGACGGTCGCGTACGGCGCGCCCGTCGGAGGAACGCAGCCTCAACCTGAATACCGGAGCCGGGGCTGCGGCAAACGCGGTTCCAGCAGAATGTCACATGTCGGCAACGCGCTGTAGCGCCAAGTCGACATATATCTCCAGCGATAGAGCGGATTGCGCCGGTTCTGTCGGGAAATCGCGCGGCCGGTATCACCCGATCCGGTTATGCCTCGATCCTGTTTGCGGATCGGAGTCGAGCGAAGCTCCGGGCGAGCAGCCGGGACACGTGCATCTGGGAGACCCCGAGCTCCGCGCTGATCTGCGACTGCGTCAGGTTGCTGTAGTACCGCAGCAGGAGGATCCGCTGCTCGCGCTCGGGCAGCTGGACGAGCAGGTGCCGGACGAGGTCGCGGTGCTCGACGCCGGCCAGCTCGGGGTCCTCGTACCCGAGCCGGTCGAGCAGGCCCGGCAGGCCGTCGCCCTCCTGGGCGGCCTCCAGCGAGGTGGCGTGGTAGCTGCGCCCGGCCTCGATGCAGGAGAGCACCTCGTCCTCGCTGATCCGCAGCCGCTCCGCGATCTCGGGGGTGGTGGGGGTGCGGCCGTGGAGGGTGGTGAGGTCCTCGGTGGCGGCGTTCACCTGGACCCACAGCTCGTGGAGCCTGCGCGGCACGTGCACGGTGCGGACGTTGTCGCGGAAGTATCGTTTGATCTCGCCCACGACGGTCGGCATGGCGAAGGTCGGGAACTGCACCCCGCGGTCCGGGTCGAACCTGTCGATCGCGTTGATCAGGCCGATGGTGCCGACCTGCACCACGTCCTCCATCGGTTCGTTGCGGCTGCGGAAGCGGGCGGCCGCGTACCGCACCAGCGGCAGGTTCGCCTCGATGAGGGCGCCGCGGACCCGCTCGTGCTCGCGGCTGCCGGGCTGAAGGCCCTTCAGCTGCCCGAAGAGGACCTGGGTGAGCGCCCGGGTGTCCGCGCCCCGGCTCTGCGGCCTGGCGGGCGCCGGGGCCTGCTCCTGGCCGTGCTGGGGGTCCTGCTGGGGTGGCACCTGAGGCGCAGTACTGGCCGGCACGGTCACGCCACCCCTTCAGGTCAACCACATCGACTCATCTGTCAAAAGCGGTCATAGCATCACAACACATGTGCACTGTATGCAAGCACCGTATATCGCCGTGTTGAGGGCAAGTTGGGCATAATGGGGCGTTCTTGGAGAAGTTGCCACGAGGGCGGGGAACACAAAAACCCCCACCCGTAGGAGTGGGGGGCCATTCGGCTTGGGGCCGCCTCGGCTTACGGGTTTCAGGTCACCAGTTCGGTCATGAACGCGCCGATGCCGTGGGCGGCGTCCGAGATGCCCTGGAAGCCGATCTTCACTATGTCGGCGGCCTTGACCGGCTGGGTGATGATCACGAAGAGCGCGAAGACGACAAGCCCTCCCGTGATCATCTTCTTGGTCTCCATGAGCGGTGTCGGCCTCCCCAACCGGTCCTGCCAGGTCGGGTGAGTCTATCGGGTCGGCCCGGCGCGCCGGCCTGCTCTTCGGGACCAATGGCCCCGCCCCGCGGGCCCTTTGCCGCACCGCACTCCGGGCGCGGCCCCGCAGGATGGAGGCGGGTCCGCCGGCTGCGGCAGGAGCCGGCGGCTCCTGCCCGGTGGGGCCGCCGCGGGCCGGGACCGCGCCTCCCCTGACTGCGTCCCGGCCCGCGGCCCCGCCGTGCGCTACTGGATCGCGCCGAGCAGCCCCAGGACCGGGGCGGCGGGCGCGACGACCGGCTCCAGGTGGTTCGGGAGCTCCGCCAGCTGGTTCAGCTCGTTGAGCTGCCCGCCGATCTCCTGGACGGAGCCCGGTGCGGCCCCCTCCGGCATCCCCGCGGGACGCGGCAGGTCCGGAAGGGTGAGGAGCGCCGGGGTCGCGGCGGAGGCGGCGGGCGCGGCGAGTCCCGCGGCCGCCCCCGCGAGGGCGATGGCGGCGAGCATGCGCTGGGTCTTGGTCATGCCGTGACAACGCCCGGCGGGCGGCACGGTCACGCGGCGGGCGCCGCGGGCGTCCCGCGCTCACCGGTGCGGAGTACGGGCCCGGGGCGCGGATCCGCGGAGTTTCGCCGCCGGTACGGGGCCGTGCCACCCCGGAAACCGCCGAGAGCCCCGGCCCTTGCGGGACGAGGCTCTCGATCGGAGCGGTAGCGGAGGGATTTGAACCCCCGATGGGTTGCCCCATACTCGCTTTCGAGGCGAGCTCCTTCGGCCACTCGGACACGCTACCGAGAGAGATCCTAGCCCAAGGTCGGCCCAGTTCCGAAATCCGCTTCCCGGACGGTCCCGCCGGAGGGGCTCACAGCTCCCGGAAGAAGTCCGTCAGCTGCCGCGCGCACTCCTCGGCGAGCACGCCGCGGACCACTTCCGGGCGGTGGTTGAGCCGGCGGTCCCGTACGAGGTCCCACAGGGAGCCGGCGGCGCCCGCCTTCTCGTCCGCCGCGCCGTACACGACCCGGGCCACCCGCGCCTGGACGAGCGCGCCCGCGCACATCACGCACGGCTCCAGGGTGACGACCAGGGTGCACCCCGGAAGCCGCCACTCCCCGAGCCGGGCGGCCGCCCGGCGCAGCGCCAGCACCTCGGCGTGCGCCGTCGGGTCGCCGGCGGCCTCCCGCTCGTTGTGCCCGGCGGCGAGCAGCTCCCCGTCCGGGCCGAGCACGACGGCGCCGACCGGCACGTCGCCGGCCGGCACCGCCCGTGCGGCCTCCCGCAGCGCCAGGCGCATGGGGTCCCGCCACGGGTCCCGTACGGGATCGGGGGCGGGGCCGGACCCGGAGGGGTGCGCGGGATGGTGCTCGGTGATCACTAGCGGACTGCCTCCAGCACCTCGGTGGCGCCGAGGGACTCGGCGATCTCCGAGAGGGCGTCCCCGTCGAGGGTCATCAGCTGCTTGTGGGTCACCCCGAGGTCGTCGAGCAGGCGGGGGTCGCCGAGCGGGCCGGCCGGTACGGGCTCGGCGACGGAACCGGCACCGTCGTCCCCGTCGTCCGCCCCGCCGTACGCGGTGATCGGCTCCTCCTCGCCGTCCTCGGTGCCGTCCAGGTCCAGTTCGTCGAGTTCGTCGTCCTCCTCGTCGCTGCCCAGCAGCTCGTCGGTCAGCATCGAGCCGTAGGAGCTGCGGGAGGCCGCGGCGGCGTTCGAGACGAAGTACCGCGGGTCCTCCTCGCCGTCCACGCGGACGACGCCGAACCAGGCGTCCTCCTGCTCGATGAGGGCGACCACCGTGTCGTCGTCGACAGCGGCGGCACGGGCGAGATCGATCAGATCACTGAGGGACTCGACGCCGTCGAGTTCCATGTCGCTCGCTTCCCACCCGTCTTCGGTGCGCGCGAGCAGTGCGGCGAAGTACACCGTGACTCTCCCACTGGTCATAGGCGTGCCGGTTGGAGGTCCCCCCGGCCGGAGGTGGGGAGGGTTGGAACGGCCGTGCTGCTCGCCGTTTCGTGCCCCGCCCAATCGGCATCGTGGCAGAAACAGCGGCTTTGCGAGAGGTCTTCCGCGCTTGCGTCGTGCCGTGCCGCCCACCGCGGCGGGCGCGGGGCGCCCCGTCGGCCGCGGCGCCGCGGGGCCGCGGGCGGTCCGGCCGACGCCGGGCGGGGGTGCGCGGCGTACGGCCGACCGGCGGTCGCCCGTGCGCGCGGCCCTGCCCTGGCCTGCGGGCGCGGCGTATTCCGCCTGGTGGTCACGGGCGCCACAGGGGTCCCTCCCGCCGCAGGCGTCACCGGCGGCGCGTGCGCGTCACCAGCGGAATGTGCGCATCCGCATCTGTTGGCGCATGCGCGCGGCGCGGGCCCGCCGGGGTTGGACGCGGTCGCGCAGGGCGCGCGCTTCCATCAGGTCGCGCAGGAACTGCGCGCGGCGCGCTCGGCGCTGCGCCGCCGTTTCGGGCGCGTCGTCCTCGCCGCTGTCACGGCTCGGCTGCGTGTCGGGCATCGGCCACCACCCACCCCGGCTGGTCAGGTCTTTCTCCTCCGCCGGTACGGAGGAAACCCCTCCGCACCCACCTTCCCCCCGCCGGCCCTCTTGACGCCACCCCCGTGCAGGTCAGACGTCGTCCGAGAGGGCCGGGACGACGGCCACCGGGCCGTGCGCGTGGTGCAGTACGGCGTGCGCGACGGAGCCGACCGCGAGGCCCCGGACGCTGTGCCTCGGGTGGTGGCGGCCCACCACCACGAGCGCCGCGGACCGCGAGGCCTCGACGAGGCCGCCCGCCGCGTCCCCGGGGACGGCTGCCTGGGCGACGGCGGTGTCCGGCGCGTGCTCCCGGTGCGGCGCCAGCCGCCGGCTCTGGGCGCGCAGCGTCTCCCGTTCGGCGGGGGCGGCGTCGGAGCCGTCCGTGAGCCCCTCCGGGGTGAGCACAGCGAAGGGGGTGTCGGCCACCACCACGGGTGACGGCGCGGCGGCGTACGCGGAGAGGACCTGGAGGCCGGTGCCCCGTGCGGCCGCCTCGGCGAAGGCGAAGGCGATGACGTCGTCCGGGGTCTCCGTGACGTGCAGCCCGAGCACCACCCGCCCGGCGGAGGGGCCCGCCGCCTCACCGGCGGCGGCGTCGCGGGCCTCGTGCGGGACGACGACGACCGGACAGGGCGCCGTGCCGGAGACGGCCCTGCTGTTCGAGCCGAGCAGCAGGGCGGCGAAGCCGCCGCGCCCGCGGGAGCCCATCACCAGCATCCGGGCGCCGGCGCCGATCACGCGCAGCGCCTCCGGGACGGAGCCGGTCAGGGACTCGTAGCGGACGTCCTGCGGGGCGCCGGGGGCCTCGGCGAGCAGGGTGCGGATCCGCTCCGCGACCGGGTCCTGCCATTGGGCGGGGGCGCCCGGATCGGCGAGGGAGGAGCGGCGGGCGACGTACAGCTGCGCGCTGTCGGGCAGCACGTGGGCGACGACGAGTCCGGTGCCGTGCCGCACGGCCGCGGCGCACGCCCAGTCGAGGGCGCGCAGGCTGTGCTCCGATCCGTCGACGGCCGCGATCACCGGTTCATTGGTCACCTGACCAGGGTGCTGGGCGCCCGCCCGGGCCGCATCCGGAGGGCCCGGGCGGGCGCCGGGGCGCACGGGGGTGCGCACACCGCGTAGCCTTTTGGGTGTGGGTCGCGAAAACGTGCGGCCGTTTTTTCTGGTCGCAGGTCGAGACCCGACTCTTGAGCCTTGGAGGATGCTGTGCGTTTGCAGGTCGTCGATCACCCGCTGGTGGCGCACAAACTGACCACCCTGCGCGACAAGCGCACCGACTCCCCCACCTTCCGCCGGCTCGCCGACGAGCTGGTGACGCTCCTCGCCTACGAGGCCACCCGCGACGTCCGCACCGAGCAGTCCGACATCGAGACGCCGGTCGCCCCGACCACCGGCGTGAAGCTGTCGCACCCGCGCCCGCTGGTCGTGCCGATCCTGCGCGCCGGCCTCGGCATGCTCGACGGCATGGTGCGGCTGCTGCCGACGGCCGAGGTGGGCTTCCTGGGCATGGTCCGCAACGAGGAGACCCTGGAGGCCTCCACGTACGCGACCCGCATGCCGGAGGACCTCTCCGGGCGCCAGGTGTACGTCGTCGACCCCATGCTGGCGACGGGCGGCACGCTGGTCGCGGCCATCCAGGAGCTGATCAAGCGCGGCGCGGACGACGTCACGGCCGTGGTGCTGCTGGCCGCGCCGGAGGGCGTCGAGGTCATGGAGCGCGAGCTCGCGGGTACGCCGGTGACGGTCGTGACGGCCGCGGTGGACGAGCGGCTCAACGAGCACGGCTACATCGTCCCGGGCCTGGGCGACGCGGGCGACCGCATGTACGGCTCGGCCGAGTAGCAGTTCACAGGCCCCGGTGCCGTGCGGCGCCGGGGCCTTCTCCTGCCCACGTCCGGGCTGCCGGCCTCCCGGCCCGCCGCGGGGTCAGCAGGCCGGTGCGGCCGCCGGCTCGGGGTGGGCCAGCAGCGCCAGCTCCTGGTCCGCGGTCGCCTTCGGGCTCAGCTCCGTGAACGCGTCGCCGAGGATCAGGTCGATGTCGGCGCCCTCGCGGGCGTCGCTCTGCAGGGTGTCCCCCGCGAGCTGCGTGCCGAGCACCGAGTAGGCCGCCTTGTCGGTCTTGGGCGAGCCGAGCAGTATCCCCGTCCCGGGGACCTTCTTGTCGAAGTCGGCGGGGGCGTTGCCGACCTGGCCGACCGTGAACCCGCGCGCCTTCAGCTCGTCCCCGACGGCCTTCGCCAGGCCCGCGCGCGGGGTGGCGTTGTAGACGTTGACGGTGATGTCGGCGGGCTGCGGCAGGACCACCGCGGGGGCGCTGGCCGGGGCGGCGGAGGCCGCCCCGCTGCCCTTGTCGGGGCACTTGCCGCCGGCGGCGGCGCGCTGTCCGCCGCCGGCGCCGCGGAATACCTGGATGAGCTGCAGGCATCCGTAACCGATCAGGGCGATCCCGAGGACCGCGCCGAACACGGCGAACACGATCCGGCGGCGGCGCGGGCGCCGGCTCAGGCGGGGGTAGGCCGCTCCCGTGACGCGGTACTTTCCGCCCATGCCGGGGGGAGTGAGCATGCTCATGGGCGCAGCGTAATACCGGGCGGAGTGGTTGCCCACCGGATGATCTGCTGATAGGGCAAGACCGACCCGAAAGGCGCAATTCGCCACAAGCGGGAGGCGGGAGGGGGCGGGACGGGCCCCCGCGGCTGTCGCACGGGCCCGCTCGGCGCGGCTTCGCGCCCCGCGGTCAGTCCATTTCGAGGACGCGCGCGTGCAGGACCTGGCGCTGCTGCAGGGCCGCCCGGACCGCGCGGTGCAGGCCGTCCTCCAGGTACAGGTCGCCCTGCCACTTCACGACGTGGGCGAAGAGGTCCCCGTAGAAGGTCGAGTCCTCGGCGAGCAGCGTCTCGAGGTCCAGCTGCCCCTTGGTCGTCACCAACTGGTCGAGCCGGACCGGGCGCGGGGCGACATCCGCCCACTGCCGGGTGGTTTCCCTGCCGTGGTCGGGGTACGGCCGCCCGTTTCCGATGCGCTTGAAGATCACACGGAAAGCCTACCGGGCCCGCGCCTGCGGGCGCAGCCTCATGCCTTCGGCGCAAAAGTGGCGTACAGGGTCAATACGGAGGGCCGTATGAAGCGAGAGCGCCGTCCCGGAAGCGCCGGCCGACCGGATCGCCGCCGGGTACGCCTTCACCGGTCCGGCGCCGGAACCGGGCCTCTGCTGTGGGACGGGGCCTGCCTGCCGGACCGGCGCGTCCGCGTCCCGCTCGCCGTGCTCGGCCGCCACGGCCTGATCGCCGGCGCGACCGGGACCGGCAGGGCGAAGACCCTCCAGCTCATCGCCGAGCAGCTGTCCGCCAACGGCTTCCCGGTGTTCCTCGCCTGCCAGGGCGCTCAAGGCGGCGGAGAAGACCCACCCCCGTTCGGAGTACGACCTGGAGGAACTCCTGACGGGTCTCGGGCCGGCGAGGCCGTCGTCACCGTGCCCGACGAGAGGGCGTCCCGACCCCGCCCGCGGCGACCCGGCTGCGGGGCCCCGCAGCCGCTGACGGCGCCGGTCGGGACGGAGGCGCTCGACGGGGCGGCGGTGCACGCCTCGCCGCTGTACGCCCGTTGCGCGGAGGCGGCGGCGGAGGCGGAAGCGGAACGGGGAGAAGCGGAACGGGCGGAGGCGGAACGGGCCGGGCGCGCGGGCGGAGGCGCCGCCCCGCCGGGACCGGGCGCCGGCCCGCCGAGGCGCCCTCGCCGGTGCAGCAGGTGATGGGGAGCGGGGTGTTCCGCTCGCTCGCCCGGTCGGCCGGCACCCAGCCGGGCCGGGAGATCTCCCGCATTCTCTCCGGGACGGCCCGGCGCCGCAGGTGACGGATGGCGGTCCCGCCGGGTGACGCACCGGCCGCCCCCGCTGCCAGACTCGACCCATGCGGACCGAACTCACCGACACCACGTCCAGCAAGGTCGACCGGGCCCTGCTCGAAGCCCGGCGGGCCATCGGCAGCCCCGCCACGGGCCTGGTCCTGACCCTCGTCATCGCCACCGACGAGGAGAACGCCTACGACGCGATCCGCGCGGCCACGGAGGCCTCCCGGGAGCACCCCTGCCGCATCATCGCGGTGGTCAAGCGCACCTCGCGCGGCCCGAACCGGCTCCGCCAGACCCGGTTGGACGCCGAACTGCGGGTCGGCTCGGACGCCGGGACCGGCGAGGTCGTCGTACTGCGGCTGCACGGCGCGCTCACCGAGCAGGCCGGGTCCGTGGTGCTGCCGCTCCTCGTCCCCGACGCCCCGGTCGTCGCCTGGTGGCCCGCCGACGCGCCCGCCCACCCGGCCCGCGACCCGCTGGGCGCGCTGGCGCAGCGCCGGATCACCGACGCCGAGGCGGCCGCCGACCCGCTGGCCGCCCTGGCCGGGCAGGGGGCCGCGTACACCCCGGGGGACACCGACCTCGCCTGGACCCGGCTCACCCCCTGGCGGGCGCTGCTCGCGGCGGCGCTGGACCAGAAGCTGCTGCCGGTGACCGGCGCGGCAGTCGAGAGCGAGGCCGGCAATCCGAGCGCGGAGCTGCTCGCACGGTGGCTGGAGGACCGGCTGGGCGTGGCGGTCGAGCGGATCGCCACCGGCGGACCGGTCATCACCGGGGTCCGGCTGGCGACCCCCGAGGGCGACATCCGCGTGGACCGGCCCGACGGGGTGCTCGCCACGCTGAGCCTGCCGGACAGCCCCGACCGCACCGCCGCCCTGAAGATCCGCAGCACGGCCGAGCTGTTGTCCGAGGAGCTGCGGCGGCTGCACGCGGACGAGGTCTACGCCGCCGCCCTGCGCCGCCGCCCTGCTCCGGCCGGGGCCGGGGCTCCCGCGTAGCGGCAGGCCGGCCGGGCCGCCCGGGCCGCGGCCGGCTCAGCCGCCGCGCGCCTTGGCGGCCTTCGCCGCGGCCTTCAGCTCCTGCTTGTGCGCCCGCACCCGGGCCAGCGACTCCGGCCCGGTGATGTCCGCCGCCGAGCGGTACACGTCCGCCTCCCCGTATCCGCCGGCCGCCTCCCGCCAGCCCTCCGGCCGTACGCCGAGCTGCTTGCCCAGCAGCGCCAGGAAGATCTGCGCCTTCTGCTCGCCGAAGCCCGGCAGCGCCTTCAGCCGGTCCAGCAGCTCCGCCCCGGTCCCGACCCCGTCCCACAGCGCCGCCGCGTCCCCGTCGTAGTGCTCGACGAGATACGCGCACAGCTGCTGCACCCGCTTCGCCATCGACCCCGGATAGCGGTGGACGGCCGGCTTGCGCGCCAGCAGAGCGGCGAACTCCTCCGGGTCGCGGGCGGCGATGGCACGCGCGTCGAGATCGTCCGCGCCGAGCCGCCGCGCGATCGTGTACGGCCCGGCGAACGCCCACTCCATCGGCACCTGCTGGTCCAGCAGCATCCCGACGAGCGCGGCGAGCGGGCTGCGCCCGAGCAGCTCGTCCGCCTCCGGGTGCTGCGCCAGCCGCAGGGTGATGTCCATGGCTCCAGCCTCTCGCGCGGCCGCGCTCCGCGCGCGGGCGGCGCACCGCGCGCCTAGCGTGGAACACCGGACGGAGCCCACGACACAGGAGTCGATCGACCATGGCGGAGTTCTCGGAGGGCGCGCCCTGCTGGGCGGACGCGATGTTCAAGGACGTCGAGGCGGCGAAGGCCTTCTACGGGGAGGTGCTGGGCTGGACCTTCGGCGAGGCGGCGAGCGAGTACGGCAACTACACGCAGGCGTACTCGGACGGCAAGGCGGTCGCCGCCGTCGTCCCGCCGATGCCGGGCACCGATGCCCCGTCGCAGTGGTGCCTGTACTTCGCGTCGCCCGACGCGGCGGCCACCGCGGAGAAGATCAGGTCGGCGGGCGGCGAGGTGATGATGGGCCCGATGCAGGTCGGCACGTACGGCACCATGCTCATCGCGAAGGAGCCGAGCGGCGCGGTCTTCGGCGTCTGGCAGCAGGGCGAGCACCGGGGCTTCGAGAAGATGGGCGAGCCGGGCTCCTACACGTGGGCCGAGGTCTTCACCCGCGACCCGGAGCGGGCGGACGCCTTCTTCCCGCAGGTCTTCCCGTACGGCGCCCAGCAGATGCAGCCCGACGGCAGCCCCGAGGAGGCCGGAATGGACTTCCGGGTCTTCAGCGCGGGCGGACCGCAGAACCCGGTGCTCGGCCGGATGGCGATGGGCGCGGACTTCCCGCCGGAGGTCCCGCCGTGGGTGCAGGTGTACTTCGCGGTGCCGGACTGCGACGAGGCCGTGGCCAAGGCGAAGAAGCTCGGCGGCACCCTGCACTTCGGGCCGATGGACAGCCCGTTCGGCCGGTTCGCGGCGCTGGCGGACCAGCAGGGCGCGGCGTTCGCGGTCATCGACACCTCGACCACCCAGGGCGACATGCCCGGCATGACGGACGTCTAGCCGTGCACCTCAGCATCCGGAACCGCCTCGTCGGCCGGGTGACGGCGGTGGCCGGCGGCGATGCCATGACGACCGTCGGGGTCAGGCTGGAGGGCGGCGCGGACATCGTCGCGGCCATCACGAGCGACGCCGCCCGGGAACTCGACCTGAGCCCCGGCGCGGCGGTGACCGCCCTGGTCAAGGCCACCGACGTGGCGCTGGCGTCGGGCGCCGTCGAGGGGATCAGCATCCGGAACCAGATCTCCGGCACGGTCGCCGGCATCACCGGGGGCGGCGCCATGGCGTCGGTGCGCGTCGTCGTCAACGACGGCGAACTGACCGCCGTCGTCACCCGGGACGACATCGAGGCGCTCGCCCTCGCCCCCGGCTCGCACGTGGTCGCGCTGATCAGGTCCACGGACGTGGCCCTGGCAACGGTCTGACCGGCACGCGCCGCGCGCCCGCCATCCCGCAGGTCGGCAAGGCGGCCACCGGAGGCCGCGCACTCGCCGAGCCGGCGGATCACTCGCTGCCCGCCGCATCGCCGTAGCGGACACCGGCGTGGCCACCGGGATCACCACCCGGCCGGAGTGCGCCGTGGCGCGCACCCCCGCCACAGCGGCTTCGCGGGATGTCCGCCGCCGGGCGCGCAGGGCCGAGGAAGACCTCGCCGGTGTGCCAGGAGCGGTGGTGAGCCGCCACGGGGCGGACGCCCGGCTGCGGGCCGATGAGCGGGCGGCCTGCGAGGGCTGTGACGTGCTCGCGGGCCGCCGGGCTGCGCCCCACGAAGTGCCGGGAGACGAGGATGCGGTGGCCGTCGCCGAGACCGAGCACGCCCTTGTCGAAGAGCTTGTGGTGCAGTGCGCACAGGCACAGGCCGTTGTCCACGTCGTCCGGGCCGCCGAACGCCCACCAGCGCACGTGCGCGGCCTCCAGCCCGACCGGCGCCGCGCCGATCCGGCCGTCGTAGCCGCAGAAGGCGCACTGGTACTCGTAGGCCGTCAGCACCAGCTCCCGCATCCGCCGGTCCCGCTGCCGTCGGGCGGACGGCCCCCGTCCGGTCTCCGCGGGCTCCAGCTCAAGCCCGATCGCCTCGCAGAGTTCGCCGTGCAGGGAGGGCGGGAAATGCCGGTCGAGCAGGACGCGCGCCATTCGGCCCAGCAGCGACGGCTCCCGTCGCAGTGCCGTCCGCAGTTCCGGCGCCAGCCGCCCCGCAGCCCGGGCCGCCCGGAGGTCCCGCACTCCGCTCCCGGGACTGCCCGGCCCGCGGTCGGTGCGCACCTCCCACACGCCGTCGCTGGTCAGATGGTGGAAGGGGTACGCGGGTGTCGTCCTGCGGGGCGGCCCGTACTCGGCCAGCAGCCGCTTCAGGTCCTCTTCCACCGCGCTGTAGACCAGCTCGCCGTCGGCGTCCTCCTGGAACCGGCCGAGGGCGTACAGCAGGAGGAGCGGCTTGTGCGGAGCGCGCGCCCCGCCCTTCGTCCACTGCCGCAACGTCGCGGTCCGCTCGAGCCAGTCCACGATCGGCGATCGTAGTGCGCGCCACTGACGAGGAACTCCTCGGCGAGGGCGGACGCGCGAGCAACGGTATCGGCGCTCGTTATCCGGATACGGCGCTCATGACGCTGCGGATGCGGGAGAGCGTGAAAACACGCTCGTCGTCCCGGAGGTGGCACCAGGCTTCGAGGAAGGGCGGATCGAGGTCCAGGCGGCTGAGGGTGCGTACGGTCCGGTTGCCCGAGGCGGCGACGTACTCGACGGCGATGGCCTGGCCTGTGTCGATGGCGTGGGCGAGCTGGCGGACGTCGCTGTACGGCAGGCGCTTGGCCCACCCCGCGACGATCTCCTCGGTGTCCGTGGCGAAGGGCGCTCCTCCGGTGTACGGCGCCGGTTCCGCATCCATGACCGGGGAGGCCAGCAGCCGGGTCGCCAACGTCCTCGGGCCGAGGGGTGCGGATCGCTCCGCCGTGCTCGCGGCAGCGGGCCGGCCGCTCCTCTCCCGGGGGCCGCGCGGAGCCGGAACGGCAGGGGCGGCCCGCCGTGCCCGGACCTTCTCGATGCGTACGGTGCCCTCGGCCGTCTCGGCGACGGGGGCGTATCCCTCGGCCCGGAGCGCGGCGAGGGTCGCGTCGAGCGGGCTGTGGCTGATCAGCACCGTCGGTGCCAGTTGCCGCAGCCCGAGCTTGGCCAGCTTGCGGTGGGCGGCGAGTTCGGCGAGGAGCGCCGGCTCGTCGCCGTGGAGGACGCAGACCGCGGGGGCGACGCGCACGCGCCCGTGGCCGCGCGCCGTGTCGGCGATCAGGTACGAGAGAGGCTGCGGCAGCGGTCCGGCCGCGATGGCGGCCAAGTCGGCTGTGATGTCCTCGCAGCCTCGGCCGGCGTCGAGCGCCCGGCGGACGCTGCCGGCGCTGAACCGCCACACCGACGCCGTACCGCTGGCTTCCCGGTCCGCGACGGAGTCCAGGAACGCGGCCAGCCGCGCGGACGGTGTGCCGGTGACGACAGCGGTGAGGTCGGCCCCGATCCGGGCCGTCGAGGCGGCCGAGGGCAGCAGCCGGCGGCATTCGCTGTCCAGGAGCTCGGTGTCGCCGGTCACCAGGTGGATGCCGATGGCGGACAGGGCGCCGCGTGCGAGCACGCCCAGGAGCTCGGCCTCGCGGATCACGGTGGCGAACGGGGGCTCGTCCGGCGCCGAGTCGGCCAGGGGCCGGTGCCAGGCGACCAGCGGCCCCAGGTCCGACGCGACCCGCGCGCCCTGTCCGGCCGGGAGGGACGAGGCCGCGGCCAGCAGCCCGTCGCGGGCCTGCGTACAGCCGCTGCACGGCGGAGCGCCGGCCAGCGCCGGGAGTGCCTTGCCGTCCTCGTCGCGCGCCCGGGTGGGGGTGAGCGGCAGGTCGCGCCATGCCCGGAGCAGCACGGCGAACCGGTCTGCCGGCTCCTGCTCCGCCCAGGTGTCGTAAGCCTCGGCGGCGGACACGTGATCGCCGTCCCGGGCCAGCAGCCCGGCGGCATACGCGGTCTCCAGGGTGAGGCGTACGACGGCGTCGCCTGCCTGGGCCGCCTTGCCGATCCGAGCCAGTTCGCGCGCCCCGACCCCGCCGGACTTGAGCCGGGCCGGCGGGGTCGCCGAGCAGACCGACAGGACCGAGGCGGCGCCGGCGGCGAACGCCGAGGCGGCGGCTGACGCCTCGGCGTCGACCTCCCTCGCGGTGACGGATACCCGTCCCACGGGAGGCGGAACGGGCTGGAACGGAGCGTGCCAGCCGTGCCCGCGCAGCGCGAGCGCCACCTCGGTGGGCATGCGGGCCGGGCCGTAGGAGTGACGGTCCCGGACCAGGAGCCCCCGGTCCAGCGCCCACCGAGCGCCCGGTTCGGGATCGGGGCCCGGACTCCCGAACACGATGAACGGTGCGGGCCTCGCCGGCTCGGCTCCCGCCCGGTCTTCGAGCAGCTTCCGGGTCGCCGCAGGGGCCTTGGCGGCCACGGAGAGGATCCGCTCCGGGTCGCTGTGGTGCTCCACCAGCGCGGCCAGACGCTGTGCCTTGCTGCCCGGCGGCCTGACGCCCAATGCCGACAACATCTGGCGCAGCTCGTCGGAGGTCGCACCGGCGAGCAGCTCCTCCAGAGGGGCATCCAGACCCAGGGGCGCGTCCCACGCCTGCCGCAGCGGTCCGGCCATGCGGAGCCTCCCCGCGCCGTCCGGCCAGACCAGAGCATGATCGGCCAGAGCCTCCAGTACGGCCTCCAGCTCGCGGGCGGTACCGTCGTCGGCCGCCCCCAGCAGTTCGGCCAGGGCATCGCCCGAGGCGCGCCCGCGCAGCGCGGCCAGCGCCTCGGCGACCTGGAGATGCGGCAGCGCGAGCCGTCGCAGGGAAAGCACCACCGACCCCGGGCGCTGCAGGCGGTCGGCAAGCTCCCCCACCGAACGCGGCTCCGGAGGGGACGCCGTGTCGCTCCGCGCCTCGAGCACGCGTGCCAGACGGCAGGCGTCGAGACCGCCCAGCCACGTCGCCAGCGTCGATCGGGACTCCATACGGGGCACCTCGTGTGATCAGGACCATGGCCGCGGGGGTGTCGCCGCGGAATCCAAGGATCTCGCACCTCTGTGATCCCCGGAGGCCGTACAGACGGGACTGCTTTCGAGGGTGTACAGGAAGAGCAGCGGCTTGCCTGCACGTGCCGGACGCCGCGGTGAAGGACGTGGCCCGGAAGATCGCGGATGCCCTCTGGGGCCCTCGGGAACCCCCGCAGTGGACAACAACCAGGACAACGGCGACTGAGGACAACGGCGAAGGGCCCCGCTGATGATCAGCGGGGCCCTTCGTCTCGCCTGTTCAGGCGGCTGCGGAGGATACGAGATTCGAACTCGTGAGGGGTTGCCCCCAACACGCTTTCCAAGCGTGCGCCCTAGGCCTCTAGGCGAATCCTCCGCGACGAACAATACAAGACGATGAGGGGTGCTAGCGAACTCGATACCCGGGGCCTCCATCCGCTAGGGTGGGGGCAGCCCCTCACGTGGCGCTATCTCACCCAACTCCCCCAGGGCCGGAAGGCAGCAAGGGTAAGTGGGCTCTGGCGGGTGCGTGGGGGGCGTTTGCGTTCCCGGGGCCGGGCGGGCGGGCGCCGGATGTGCGGCGGGGCGGTTTGTCGGCGGGCCCGGATAACCTCGTAGACGTGTCGTCCCTTGCGCTGTACCGCCGCTACCGCCCCGAGTCGTTCGCCGAGGTCATCGGCCAGGAGCATGTCACCGCTCCGCTGATGCAGGCTTTGCGGAACAACCGGGTCAACCACGCGTACCTGTTCAGCGGGCCCCGCGGCTGTGGCAAGACCACCAGCGCGCGCATCCTGGCCCGGTGCCTGAACTGTGAGCAGGGTCCCACTCCCGATCCCTGCGGGGAGTGCCAGTCCTGCCGGGACCTCGCGCGCAACGGCCCGGGGTCGATCGACGTGATCGAGATCGACGCCGCCTCGCACGGCGGTGTCGACGACGCCCGCGACCTGCGGGAGAAGGCGTTCTTCGGGCCGGCGTCCAGCCGCTACAAGATCTACATCATCGACGAGGCCCACATGGTCACCTCGGCGGGCTTCAACGCCCTCCTGAAGGTGGTCGAGGAGCCGCCGGAGCACCTGAAGTTCATCTTCGCGACCACCGAGCCCGAGAAGGTCATCGGGACCATCCGGTCGCGGACGCACCACTACCCGTTCCGGCTGGTGCCGCCCGGGACGCTGCGCGACTACCTGGGCGAGGTGTGCGGCCGGGAGGGCGCCAAGGTCGAGGACGGCGTGCTGCCGCTCGTGGTGCGGGCCGGCGCGGGCTCCGTGCGCGACTCGATGTCCGTCATGGACCAGCTGCTCGCGGGCGCCGCCGACGAGGGGGTGACGTACGCCATGGCGACGTCCCTGCTCGGCTACACCGACGGGTCGCTGCTGGACTCCGTCGTGGACGCGTTCGCCGCGGGGGACGGGGCCGCCGCGTTCGAGGTCGTCGACCGGGTCGTCGAGGGCGGGAACGACCCGCGCCGGTTCGTCGCGGACCTGCTGGAGCGGCTGCGGGACCTCGTGATCCTGGCCGCCGTGCCCGATGCGGCGGAGAAGGGGCTGATCGACGCCCCCGCCGACGTGCTGGAGCGGATGCAGGCGCAGGCCTCCGTCTTCGGGGCGGCCGAGCTCAGCCGCGCCGCCGACCTGGTGAACACCGGTCTGACCGAGATGCGGGGCGCCACCTCGCCGCGGCTCCAGCTGGAGCTGATCTGTGCGCGCGTGCTGCTGCCCGCCGCGTTCGACGACGAGCGGTCCTTCCAGGCCCGCCTGGAGCGGCTGGAGCGGGGCGGTGCCCTCATGGCGGGGGCCGCCGCGCTCGGGACGCCCCCCGCCGCGCCCGTGCCCCCGACCGCGGCCGTGGCCCCGACCGCGGCCGTGGCCGCGCCGCCGGTCGTGCAGCCTGCGGCGCCGCAGCCCGCCATGGGGTACTCGCCGGGTCCCGAGGCGCACGCCATGGTGCCGGTGGCGGCCCCGCCCGCACCGCCGGCCGCCCAGCCCGCCGCGCCGGCCGCGGAGGCTCCGGCGGCGCCCGGCGCGTGGCCGGGGGCAGCAAAGCCCGGCTCCGGGGTGCGGGGCGCCTGGCCCACCGCGGCCGCGCCCGGGCAGGGCGCCCCCGCCCCGGCCTCGGCCGCCCCGGCACCGGAGGCCCCTCCCGCTCCCGCTCCCGCTCCCGCCCCGGCCGCCGCGGCGGCTCCGGCCGCGCAGCCCTCCCCGGGCATGGCGGCGGGCGCCGGGCAGGTCCAGGCGATGTGGCCCGGCATCCTGGAGGCCGTCAAGAACCGCCGCCGCTTCACCTGGATCCTGCTCAGCCAGAACGCCCAGGTCACCGGCTTCGACGGAACCACCCTCCAGCTCGGCTTCCCGAACGCCGGAGCCCGCGACAACTTCGCGAGCAGTGGCAGCGAGGACGTGCTCAAGGCCGTCCTGGCCGAGCAGTTCCAGGTCAACTGGAAGATCGACGCCGTCGTCGGCGGCGGCCAGCCCGCCCCGCAGCCGTCCGCGTACGGCGCCCCGGCATACGGGGCCCCGGCTCCCGCCTACAGCCCGCCCCCGGCGGCTCCGGCGGCCGCCCCGCCCTCCGCCCCCGCGGCCCCGGCGGCCGCCCCGCAGTCCGCCGGCCCGCCCCGGCAGCAGCCCCCGCAGGCCGCGGCCGCGCCGCAGGCGCCCGTACGGCAGGCGCCGCCGCCGGTCGCGCCCGAGGACGACGTACCGGAGGAGGACGACCCCGACCTCGTCGAGAGCGCGCTGACCGGCCACGACCTCATCGTGCGGGAGCTCGGAGCGACCGTTGTGGAGGAATACACGAACGAGTAGGGGCCCGTTTTCGGGTGGCCGCACAAAGGGCCGGCGCGCGAGCGGGCTAGGCTGCATGGCGTGAAGGTCCTCGTCATCGGCAGCGGCGCCCGCGAACACGCCCTGTGCCGCTCCCTGTCCCTCGACCCCGCCGTCGACGCGCTGTACTGCGCACCCGGCAACGCCGGCATCGCCGAGGTGGCGGAGCTGCGCCCGGTCGACGCCCTCGACGGCGCCGCCGTGGCCGGCCTCGCCGCCGAGCTCGGCGCCGGCCTGGTCGTCATCGGCCCCGAAGCGCCCCTCGTCGCCGGCGTCGCCGACGCCGTCCGCGCCGCCGGCATCCCCGTCTTCGGGCCGTCCCGCGAGGCGGCGCAGCTGGAGGGGTCCAAGGCGTTCGCGAAGGACGTCATGGCCGCGGCCGGCGTCCCGACGGCGCGCAGCTACGTCTGCACCACGCCCGAGGAGGTCGACGAGGCGCTCGACGCCTTCGGCGCCCCCTACGTCGTCAAGGACGACGGCCTCGCGGCAGGCAAGGGCGTCGTCGTCACCGACGACCTGGAGGCCGCCCGCGCCCACGCGCTGGCCTGCGACCGCGTCGTCATCGAGGAGTACCTCGACGGCCCCGAGGTCTCCCTCTTCGCCATCACCGACGGCGTCACCGTGGTCCCGCTGCGCCCCGCGCAGGACTTCAAGCGCGCGCTCGACGGCGACCAGGGCCCCAACACCGGCGGCATGGGCGCCTACTCGCCGCTGCCGTGGGCCGACCCCAAGCTGGTCGACGAGGTCATGGCGACGGTGCTCCAGCCGACCGTCGACGAGCTGCGCCGCCGCGGCACGCCCTTCTCCGGGCTGCTGTACGCCGGCCTTGCGATCACCTCGCGCGGCGTCCGCGTCATCGAGTTCAACGCCCGCTTCGGCGACCCCGAGACCCAGGTCGTCCTGGCCCGGCTGAAGACCCCGCTGGCGGGCGTGCTGCTGAACGCCGCCAACGGCACCCTGGACGCGGAGCCGCCGCTGTCGTGGCGCGACGACGCCGCCGTCACGGTGGTCATCGCCTCGCACAACTACCCCGGTACGCCGCGCACCGGCGACCGGATCGAGGGCCTGGACGAGGTCGCCGCCGAGGACGGCCCCGACGCGTACGTGCTGCACGCGGGGACCCGCCGCGAGGGCGACGCCGTCGTCAGCGCGGGGGGCCGCGTCCTGTCGGTGACCGCCACCGGCGCCGACCTCGCGGAGGCCCGCGAGAAGGCGTACCGGGCCGTCGCGCGGATCCGGCTGGACGGCTCCCAGCACCGTACGGACATCGCCGCCAAGGCGGCCGCGGGTAGCTGAGCAGCCCGATCCGCGACGCGGGCCCGGTGCGCGAGACGGCGCGCACCGGGCCCGCGCGCGTGTGCGCAGCAGCCCTTGACGGTCAAGGGCTGGTCGGCGCGCACCGGCCCGCGCGCGTGTGCGTGTGCGAGTGCCTCCGGCCGCGTTCGAACGCAGCAGCTTTACCCAAAGCCATTCCATCGGGTGATCGTCATACTGTCCGGCTGACTGCCGGCCGCTCCCCAACTAGGGTGCGGCGCAAGCATTCCGGCACTTGGCCCACCGGCATTGCGATGTCAGTGGCGGGTGTCACAGTGGGGGAGTGAGCGAAACCGCCGCAGGGCAGAGGGGGTGAGGTCCGGCCGTGTCCGGAACCGGTTCGTATCGGGAAGGCGGCGCGCCGTCCGCGCGCTCCCGGGCCCTGGCCGTGCTCCGCGTGCGGAGCAGGGCGCTGGCCGTCTGCCTGCTGCCCGCCGCCGCGGCGGTCGTGCTGGTGACCGCCCGCATGACGGGCCGGCTCGCCGGCGACCCCTGGCCGCTGGTGACCCTGGTCGTCTGCGCCGTCGCCGCCGTGGTGCTGCTCGCCGCGGGCGTCTTCGCCGCCGTGGTGCTGCGGGCCGGCCCGCCCGTGACCCCGACCGTGCCGCTGGCCGAGTCGGACGCGCCCGACCTGTACCGGCTCGTGCGGGACCTGGCCGACCGGATGGAGGTGCCGCCGCCGTCGGCGATAGCGCTCGCGCCGGACTGCGACAGCTGGCTGGAGGACCGCACGCATGCGGCCCACCGCCGGCGGGGCGCGGCCGCCGGCCCGGGCGGGGAGCCCGGCGCCGCGCCGGTGCTGGTGATCGGCTCCCCGTTCCTGTGGTGGATGCGGGTGGCGGAGCTGCGGGCGGTGCTCGCGCCGGTCGTCGCCGGTACGGGGCCCTCGGCGCATCCGGACATAGCCGACGCCCGCAGCTTCGTGCGCGGGCTCGACGCCGCCGCCGACGTGGGCAGCCGGCCCGGCCTCGGCTGGATCGGCCGCCCGGCCCGCCTGCTGCTGCGGCTCTGCCGGGACGACGCCGCCGAGATGGAGCGCGGTGTCGCCGCCGCGGCGTCCGCGCGGGCGGAGCGGGTCGACTACGGGCTCCGGATCACCGCCCAGGAGCAGGTCGGCCTCGCCTACGCGGGCTGGGACCGGCTGCTGACCAGGGTGGCGCTGCCCGCCTGGCGGATGGGCCGCTGGCCCTCCCACCTCGACGCGGGGGTCGTCTCCGCGCTGACCGAGCTGTCCCGGCGGGACCGGCTGGCCGACGGGTTCGCCTCCCGGCTGGGCGAGCGGCCCGCCTGCGACCTGCTGGAGAGGCCGGGCGCGGTGGACGAGGCGGCCTCACTGCTCGCCGCGCGGCTGTTCCACGGCGGCCCGGCCGAGCCGGGGCCGCGGTGGTCGCCGGTGGACTGGGCCGCGTACCCGGAGGAGGTCGTGGACCGGAAGTGGCGCCAGGAGGCGGCCCGGCTGCATGCCGCGCTGGACGCCCTCGCGGCGCCGGCCGGCACGGGGCCCACCCTGGACCGGGTCCTCGGCTACCTGGCGGGCGGGGGCGGCGAAGGCAGCCGCGGGGAGGCCCTCGCCGGGCGCCTCAGCGCCGCCGTGGCCCGGGAGGAACGTTCCGCGGAGCACCGCACCGAGCCGGCGTGCGGGGCGGACGCGGTGCCGCTGTTCCCGCTCCAGCCGCAGCGCAGCGGCCGCGACCTGCTCGCCGACCACGTGACGGCCGCGGTGTGCTGCGCCGCCGTCGACGGCGTGGGCGCCGGCCCGGGCCTGGACTGGCTGGACGGCCCCGTCCTCCTGGTCGCCGGGGAGCGCCGCAAGGACCTCGCCCCCCGCGTCCTGAGCCTCGTGGAGGACGGCGACCCGGACCCCCTCCGCGACTGGCTCGCCGCCCTGGGCATCCGCCCGGAGAAGCCGATCCGCCTCCTCTGACCGCCCCGGCCGTTCCGCGCCCTCCGGGGCCGGTGTCCCGACCCGCCCCAGCCCGGCCCGGCGGCACCCTGCACCACTCACGTCCCACCGGTCACTCCCGTTCGCAGACCCGCGTCGGCTCGCTTTTTCGGGCTGGTGGCCGGTTGTGGCGAACGGTGACGGAATCAGCGCGTTATGTGATGTGCTGGGACCGGCCGCGGTCGGTCGCCCGGGCAGCCGAGCCGTGCCGGCATGCAGCAGAGGACCGTACGGGGGAGCGAGGGAGGGGCGCGGAATGGGTTCGGACCAGATCCGGCGGTGGGAGTCGGGGGCACTCGCCCATGCGGTGAACGACCCCTTCGGGCAGGGGCCCCTGCCGTGGTTCCGGGGCAGCGAGGTGTACTTCGGCGACACCGGGCAGGTCGTGCCCTGGTATGTCGACCCGGCCGTCGCCTCCGGCGGGCCGGCCCGCCGCACCGGCGGCCCCCGCACCGCGGACGACGTGCACCGGCAGATCAAGGGGTTCGCCTCCACCGGCGCGGTGGCCCCGGGCGAGGCCATCGACTTCCACATCACGGTCGACCCGCCGCAGCAGTTCTCGGTCGACGTCTACCGCATCGGCCACTACGGCGGCGACGGCGCCTCGAAGATCACCACCAGCCCGCGCCTCTCCGGGATCGTCCAGCCGCCCCCGCTCACCGCCGACCGGACCGTCTCCTGCCACCACTGGTGGCTGTCGTGGCGGCTGCAGATCCCGTCGTACTGGAACCTCGGCGCCTATGTGGCCGTGCTGACCACCGCCGACGGCTACCGGTCCCACATCCCGTTCACCGTCCGCGACGAGCACCCCGCCGACCTGCTCCTGCTGCTGCCGGACATCACCTGGCAGGCGTACAACCTGTACCCGGAGGACGGCCGCACCGGCGCCAGCCTGTACCACGCGTGGGACGCGGACGGCCGGCTGCTCGGCGAGCGGGACGCGGCGGTCACCGTCTCCTTCGACCGCCCCTACGCCGGCGCGGGGCTCCCGCTCCACGTCGGCCACGCCTACGACTTCATCCGCTGGGCAGAGCGCTACGGCTACGACCTCGCCTACGCCGACACCCGGGACCTGCACGCCGGCCGCGTCGACCCCGCCCGCTACCGCGGCCTCGTCTTCCCCGGCCACGACGAGTACTGGTCGGCGGCCATGCGCCGCACCGTCGAGCAGGCCCGCGACCACGGCACCTCCCTCGTCTTCCTCTCCGCCAACACCATGTACTGGCAGGTCGAGCTGGGCCCCTCCCCCTCCGGCGTCCCCGACCGGCTCCTGACCTGCCGGAAACGCCGTGGACCGGGCCGCCCCTGCCTGTGGCGGGAGGTCGACCGCCCGGAGCAGCAGCTCCTCGGCATCCAGTACGCGGGCCGGGTCCCGGAGCCCGCCCCGCTCGTCGTCCGCAACGCCGCGCACTGGCTGTGGGACTCCACCGGCGCGGGCGAGAACGACGAGCTGCCCGGCCTGGTCGCGGGCGAGGCAGACCGGTACTTCCCGCGCACCCAGCTGCCCGAGCACCACGACCGGATCCTCCTCGCGCACTCCCCGTACCTCGACGGGGACGGGGTGCGGCGGCACCAGGAGACCTCCCTGTACCGGGCCCCCAGCGGGGCGCTCGTCTTCGCGTCCGGGACCTTCGCGTGGTCCCCGGCGCTGGACCGCCCCGGCCACGTCGACGAGCGGATCCAGCGGGCCACGGCGAACCTCCTCGACCGGATCTGCAAGAGGGACTGAGCCGGGCGCCGCACCCCGGTCGGCCCGACCCTCGTCGGCTCCCGCGCGGCCGGTGCGGGAGAATGGGGCTGCGCTCGTACAGAACCACAGGGAGACCCCGTGTCCGGATTCGTCGAAAAGCCCGAGCCGGTGCAGGTGCCGGGCCTCGTCCACCTCCACACCGGCAAGGTGCGGGACCTCTACCGCGACGGGGACGGCAACCTCGTCATGGTCGCCAGCGACCGCATCTCCGCCTTCGACTGGGTGCTGCCCACCGGCATCCCGGACAAGGGCCGCGTCCTGACGCAGCTGTCGCTGTGGTGGTTCGACCAGCTCGCCGACCTCGTCCCCAACCACGTCATCGGCACCGACCTGCCCGCCGGCGCCCCCGCCGACTGGGCGGGCCGCACCCTCGTCTGCAAGGACCTGGAGATGGTCCCGGTCGAGTGCGTGGCCCGCGGCTACCTCACCGGCTCCGGCCTCGCCGAGTACCGGCAGACCCGTACGGTGTGCGGGCTCGCCCTGCCCGAGGGGCTCGTCGACGGCTCGGAGCTGCCCGCGCCGATCTTCACGCCGGCGGCCAAGGCCGAGGTCGGCGAGCACGACGAGAACGTCTCGTACGAGGAGGTGGCCCGCACCACCGGTGCCGAGACCGCCGCCCTGCTGCGCCGGACGACCCTGGACGTGTACGGCCGGGCCCGGGACATCGCCCGCGAGCGCGGGATCATCCTCGCGGACACCAAGTTCGAGTTCGGTTTCGACCGCGATGGGACGCTGGTCGCCGCCGACGAGGTGCTGACCCCCGACTCCTCCCGCTTCTGGCCGGCCGACCGGTGGGAGCCGGGCCGCGCCCAGCCCTCCTTCGACAAGCAGTTCGTCCGCGACTGGCTGTCCTCCCCGGCCTCCGGCTGGGACCCCAAGGGCGAACTGCCGCCGCCCGCGCTGCCGCAGGACGTCGTCGAGCAGACCCGCGCCAAGTACGTCGAGGCGTACGAGCGGCTCACCGGCCTGTCCTGGTCCTGAACGGGTTCCCCCGGCCGGGCCGGGGGATACGCCGGAAGCCCCCGGTCGGTGACCGGGGGCTTCCCTGTGGAGCGGACAACGAGACTCGAACTCGCGACATCCACCTTGGCAAGGTGGTGCTCTACCAACTGAGCTATGTCCGCAGGCGCCGTGGCGCGGGCACCACTATACCCAACCCCGCTCCCTGGCGAGACGCACGGCGGTGTGCCGGTTCTCGGCGCCCAGCTTCGAGGCCGCCGACGACAGGTAGTTGCGTACGGTGCCCTGCGACAGGCCGGCCCGTTCCGCGATCTCCGCGATCGGCGCGCCGTCCCCGGCGAGCTCCAGCACCTCGGCCTCGCGGGCGGTCAGCGGGGAGTCGCCCGCGCTGATCGCATCGGCCGCCAACTCGGGGTCGACGTACCGGCCGCCTGCGTGCACGGTGCGAATGAGCTCGGCGAGGCGCTGCGCCGAGACGGTCTTCGGGGCGAACGCCCGCACGCCCGCGGCGAGGGCCCGCTTCAGGTGGCCGGGCCGCCCGTGACTGGTGACGATCATGGTCCGGCAGTCGGGGAGCTCGGCCTTCAGGGACGTGGCGACGCTCACGCCGTCCGCCCCCGGCATCTGCAGGTCGAGCACCGCCACGTCGGGCCGGTGCGCCCGGGCCATCGCCAGCGCCTCCGGCCCCGATGCCGCCTCGGCGACGACCAGCAGGTCGTCCTCCAGGGCGAGCAGGGCGGCGAGGGCGCCGCGGATCAGGTGCTCGTCGTCGGCCAGCAGTACGCGCACGGGGCTCATGCCCGCACCTCCAGTCCTCGCAGTTGGCGCCCGGGGATCCGGGCCCGCAGCCGGAACCGGCCGTCGCCCAGCGGGCCGGCCTCCAACGTGCCGTCCAGGGCGGCGAGCCGCTCCCGCAGCCCGGCGAGCCCCGACCCGGGCGGCCCGGCGGGGGCGTCGGGGGCTCCGTCGTTCTCCACGTCCAGGGTGAGCGCGCCGTCCCCGGCCGCCGCGCCGCCGGCGCCCGCGGCGGGGACGGTGAGGCGGATCACGCAGGTGCGGGCGTCGCCGTGCCGCAGGACGTTCGTGGTGGCCTCGCGGACCACCCAGCCGAGCGCCGACTGCACCTCGGGGCGCAGGACCCGCCCGGCCTCCACCTCGACCCTGCAGTCCATGCCGGCCGCGGCGAGGACGCCGCGGGCGCCCTCCAGCTCGACCGTGAGGTCGGCCTCCCGGTAGCCGCGGACGACGTCGCGGACCTCGCGCTGCGACTCCCGGGCGATCCGCTGGACCTCGATCATCTGGTCGACGGCCTCGGGGCGCTCGCGGCGGGCCAGCTGCACGGCGAGTTCGCTCTTCAGGGCGATGACGGCGAGGTTGCGGCCCATGACGTCGTGCAGGTCCCGGCCGAAGCGGAGGCGCTCCTCCGCGACGGCGAGCTGCGCCTGGAGTTCGCGGGCGCGGTCGAGTTCGTAGACGGTCTTGAGCAGCCAGGCGGAGAAGCCGTAGGTGAAGGTGAGGAGCAGGCTGGTGGCGAAGACCCCGGTGGCGTACCCGGCGGCCTCCGCGGGGGGCCGCAGGGCCCCGGCCGGCAGCCCGGCGAGGACCCCTGCCGCGACGGGCAGGCACGCCATGTGGCGGATCCTGTCCACGGCGAGGGTGAGCGCGCCCGTGGCGAAGGCGGCCGTGTTGACCACGATGAGCGGGGTGGAGTTGGCGTTGCCGACCAGGCCGACGGAGTGCAGCGCGAGCAGGGCGGCGGCGATCGCCACGGTCAGGGCGGCGACGGCGGCGGCCTGCCGGGTGGGGCGCTCGCGGCGGCCCAGGATCCAGTCCACCGCCCTGGCGGACAGCACCCCGCACAGGACGGGGTGGGCCACCACGGGCAGCAGGAGGGACAAGGCGACGGACTGCGGCATCGGGCCCAGCGCGCTGAGGAGGGCGAGCGCCTCGATCGCCATGAAGAAGTGGAACGACCAGCGCGTGTACAGCTCGACCTTGGCCGCGCTGCTGCGGTTCCTCCACCATCCGGTCAGTCTCGACACGGTCCCCGTCCGTCCCCCCGGCCGCCCTCCGCCGGGCGCCTTCCACGGTCCAAGCCTGGCGGCGGGCGGGCCGCAGCACCAGTGCACGTGATCATCGTCGAGGATGACATTTGTCAGGGGCCGGAGGCAGGAGCGCATACGGCGAAGGGCCCTGATCAATGATCAGGGCCCTTCGCAGCTGAGCGGACGACGAGACTCGAACTCGCGACATCCACCTTGGCAAGGTGGTGCTCTACCAACTGAGCTACGTCCGCATGCCCGCCTCGGCACGGTGGCCGCGCGATGCGTGCATCACTCTACCCGATCCACCGGAGTGGTGGGTAAAGCCTGCGAGCGGGTGACAGGGATCGCACACTGCGCCTTCCCCCTGGAAGGGGGATGTTCTACTACTGAACTACACCCGCACGACCTTCGGGGCTCTGACCTGCGGCCTCGCCCCTCGGCGTGATCCACACACTAGCGGACGACAGGGGGTGGATGCCAAATCCGCCCCCGCGCCGTCCCCCGCCCCGTCTTCCGTCCCTCCCGCGGTGCCCCTCAGTGCCCCTCAGTGGGCCTGCTCGTACGCCTCGTAGACGCGCTTGGGGATCCGGCCGCGCGGGGGCACGTCGAAGCCGTGCGACCGCGCCCAGGCGCGGACGACCGCCGGGTCGGGGGCGAGGGAGGTGTGCTTGAAGGCCCGCCCGGAGCGGGACTGCCGGCGGCCGGCGGCCACGTACGGGGCGAGGCTCTTCCGGAGTTTCTTCGCGTTGGCCGGATTGAGATCGATCTCGTAGGACTTCCCGTCCAGGCCGAACGTGACGGTTTCCGCCGCTTCTCCGCCGTCGATGTCGTCGGAGAGAGTGACCACTACGCGCTGCGCCACGGGTCTCGATCCCTTCGTGGGCCACTCGCCGCCGTCCGTTGACGTGCGGGGATGTCGCCTGTGTGGATGTTTCGGAGCAATGCGGTTTTCCGGCCCCGAAGTGGGGCGGCAAATCCCGCTCGCTCGGGGATTCCTTTGTACCGCGATTGCCATTGCATGGCGAAGCCCAGTTAATTGTCTGCGCGTGTCCCGCCGCAATGCCGAGTCGGGGGTTTTCCGGCGGATTTTGCGAAGCGTTGGTGAAGGGCGAACGGGGCCCGTACGGCCCGCCCCCGAAATCTACCCGCGTAGAAATTTCGGGCGGGTACGCTGAAGGAACCGCCTTGCACCAACCACCCATCGGGAGTGCCAGTGGCACGCGTCGTAGTCGACGTCATGCTCAAGCCGGAGATCCTCGACCCCCAGGGCCAGGCGGTGCAGCGTGCACTGCCGCGCCTGGGCTTCGAGGGCATCGCCGACGTCCGCCAGGGGAAGCGCTTCGAGCTGGAGGTGGAGGGTCCGGTCGACCAGACCGCCCTCGACCGGATCCACAAGATGGCCGAAACGTTCCTCGCCAACACCGTCATCGAAGACTTCACCGTGAAGGTAGAGGACTGACCGGTGACCACTCGCATCGGTGTCGTCACGTTCCCCGGAACGCTCGACGACCGTGACTCGCTGCGCGCCGTTCGCCTCGCGGGGGCCGAGCCGGTCTCGCTGTGGCACCGCGACAAGGACCTGCACCAGGTCGACGCGGTCGTCCTCGCGGGCGGCTTCTCCTACGGCGACTACCTGCGCGCCGGAGCCATCTCCCGGTTCTCGCCGGTGATGGAGACCATCATCGAGCAGGCCAGGGGCGGCATGCCGGTCCTCGGCATCTGCAACGGCTTCCAGATCCTCACCGAGGCCCACCTGCTGCCGGGGGCGATGCTCCGGAACAACCACCTGCACTTCATCTGCCGCGACCAGAAGCTCCGCGTCGAGAACGCGGACACCTCCTGGACCGGCGACTACGAGCAGGGCCAGGAGATCTCCGTCCCGCTCAAGAACATGGACGGCCGCTACGTCGCCGACCAGCGGACGCTGGACGAACTGGAGGGCGAGGGCCGTGTGGCCTTCCGGTACCTCGACTTCAACCCCAACGGCTCGCTGAACGACATCGCCGGCATCACCAACGCCGCCGGCAACGTCGTCGGCCTCATGCCGCACCCCGAGCACGCGGTCGAGCCGCTGATCGGGACCGGCCGCACCGACGGCCTCGGATTCTTCACCTCGATCCTGAAGAAGCTGGTCTCCGCATGACTCTGGACACCGTCAAGCACGCCGCCGAGACCCCGGACGCGGCGCAGCCCTGGAAGGAACTCGGCCTCAAGGAGGACGAGTACCAGCGCATCCGCGAGATCCTGGGCCGCCGTCCCACGGGTGCCGAGCTCGCCATGTACTCGGTCATGTGGTCCGAGCACTGCTCGTACAAGAGCAGCAAGGTCCACCTGCGCCAGTTCGGCGAGAAGGCCCCGGCGAACGACGCCATGCTCGTCGGCATCGGCGAGAACGCCGGCGTCGTCGACGTCGGCCAGGGCTACGCGGTCACCTTCAAGGTCGAGTCGCACAACCACCCCTCCTACATCGAGCCCTACCAGGGCGCGGCCACCGGCGTCGGCGGCATCGTCCGCGACATCCTCGCCATGGGCGCCCGCCCGGTCGCGGTCGTGGACCCGCTGCGCTTCGGCGCCGCCGACCACCCCGACACCAAGCGCGTCCTGCCGGGCGTCGTCGCGGGCATCGGCGGCTACGGCAACTGCCTCGGCCTGCCCAACATCGGCGGCGAGGTCGTCTTCGACGCCTGCTACCAGGGCAACCCGCTGGTCAACGCCGGCTGCATCGGCGTGATGAAGCACGAGGACATCCACCTCGCCAAGGCCTCCGGCCCCGGCAACAAGGTGATCCTCTACGGCGCCCGCACCGGCGGCGACGGCATCGGCGGCGTCTCGGTCCTCGCGTCCGAGACCTTCGACGACACGAAGCCCACGAAGCGCCCCGCGGTCCAGGTCGGCGACCCGTTCCAGGAGAAGCTCCTCATCGAGTGCACCCTGGAGATCTTCAAGGAGAAGCTGGTCGCGGGCATCCAGGACCTCGGCGGCGCCGGCCTGTCCTGCGCCACCTCCGAGCTGGCCTCCGCAGGCTCCGGCGGCATGCGCGTCGAGCTCGACACCGTCCCGCTGCGCGACGCGACGCTCTCGCCCGAGGAGATCCTCATGAGCGAGTCGCAGGAGCGCATGTGCGCGATCGTCGAGCCGCAGCACGTCGACCGCTTCATGGAGATCTGCGAGAAGTGGGACGTCATCGCCACGGTCATCGGCGAGGTGACCGACGGCGAGCGCCTGGAGATCTTCTGGCACGGCGAGCAGATCGTGGACGTGCCCCCGGGCACCGTCGCCCACGAGGGCCCGGTCTACCAGCGTCCGTACGCCCGCCCCGACTGGCAGGACGCCCTCCAGGCCGACGACGCGGGCAAGCTGGCCCGCCCGCGGACCTCCGAGGAGCTCCGCGCGCAGGTCCTGGCGCTGGTCTCCTCCCCGAACCAGGCCTCGAAGTCCTGGGTCACCGACCAGTACGACCGCTTCGTGCAGGGCAACACCGTCCTCGCGCAGCCCGAGGACGCGGGCATCGTCCGCATCGACGAGGAGTCGAACCTCGGCGTGGCCATGGCAACGGACGGCAACGGCCGCTACGCCAAGCTCGACCCGTACACGGGCGCGCAGCTGGCCCTGGCCGAGGCGTACCGCAACGTCGCCGCGACCGGCGCCAAGCCGCTGGCCGTCTCCGACTGCCTGAACTTCGGCTCGCCCGAGGACCCGGGCGTCATGTGGCAGTTCGCCGAGGCCTGCCGCGGTCTCGCGGACGCCTGCCTGGAGCTGGGCACGCCGGTGACCGGCGGCAACGTCTCGCTGTACAACCAGACCGGCGACACCGCGATCCACCCGACCCCGGTCGTGGCGGTCCTCGGCGTCATCGACGACGTCAACCGGCGCACGCCGATGGCGTTCTCCGAGCCCGGCCAGCTGCTGTACCTGCTCGGCGACACCGCCGAGGAGTTCGGCGGCTCCGCCTGGTCGCAGGTCGTCCACGACCACCTCGGCGGCCTCCCGCCGAAGGTGGACCTGGGCCGCGAGAAGCTGCTCGCCGAGATCCTGATCGCCGCCTCGCGCGACGGCATGGTCGACGCGGCGCACGACGTCTCCGACGGCGGCGTCGTCCAGGCGCTCACCGAGTCCTGCCTGCGCGGCGGGAACGGCGCCCGGATCGTGGTCCCCGAGGGCCTGGACGCGTTCACCTTCCTGTTCTCCGAGTCCGCGGGCCGGGCCGTCGTGGCCGTCCCGCGCAGCGAGGAGCTCCGCTTCACCGACATGTGCGGCGCGCGTGGCCTGCCCGCCACCCGCATCGGTGTCGTGGACGGCGAGGAGATCGAGGTCCAGGGCGAGTTCACGATCCCGCTCGCCGAGCTCCGAGAGGCCCACGAGGCGACGATCCCCGGCCTGCTGGCCTGATCTCCGCCCCACCCGCGGCACGGCGGGCGCCCCACCGGGCGCCCGCCGTGGCTGCGGCCGCCGCGGCCCATCGGGCACACTCGCCGCATGGCACCCAGGACCCGTCGCAAGCGCACCTACGACGCCGTGAAGATCCGAGCCGCCGTCACGGCGCAGTTCGGCCACATCGCCGACGCGGTCCGCGAACTGACGCCGGAACAGCTCGCCCGCCCCACCGGTCTCGGCGCGTGGACCGTCGCCGACCTCGCCGCGCACGTCGCCTGGATCGCCGACTCGCTCGCCGCCGGACTGGCCCGCCCGCCGGCCGCCGTCCCCGAGCTCACGGCCGTCGAGTGGCCCTCGGCGACCGCCTCGCTCGCCGGGAAGATCGCGGAGGCCGCCAAGGAGACCGTCGGGGGCGCCCCACTCGGCGAGATGTACGGCCGGGCCGGGGCCCGCATGGCGGAGCAGCTCGCGGCGAACCCGGTCGGCGGCCGGGTCCTGCACCTGTGGGTCGGGGACATGACGCTGGCCGACTTCCTCGTCACGCGGGCCGTGGAGCTCACCGTCCACACCGACGACCTGAACCGGGCCGCCGGCCTGGACATCCCGATCGACCGGCAGGCGCTCGCCGCGACCGTGCGGCTCCTCGCCGACGCCCTCGCGCTCGCCGCGCCGGGCGGCGCGGTGGAGGTGCGGATCCCGCCGTTCGCGGTGGTCCAGTGCATCGAGGGCCCCCGGCACACCCGCGGCACACCCCCGGGCGTCGTCGAGACCGACCCGTTGACGTGGATCCGGTTGGCCACCGGGCGAACGCAGTGGGCGGAGGCCCTCGCCGACGCCCGGGTGACGGCCAGCGGCGAGCGGGCCGACCTCGCGGCGCTGCTGCCGGTCATGAGCTGAATCAGGCCACCACGGCAGCGGATGCCGACAAGGCCGGCCCGCCGCCCGCGGAACCGGTCCGGCCCGCCGCCCGTCCCACCGGCATGCGAACGCTCCGGAACCACCCCGCAGCCCTCGTCGCCCTCCTGGCCCTCGCCGCGACCTCCGCGTGCGGCGGCGGCGCCTCCCCCGGCGCCTCCGCGGGCCCCGACTTCGCCGGCAACTGGTCCGTGCGGAGCCTGACGGCCGGCGGCCGCACCCTGACCGCACCGCCCACCGCGCACCTGGACTTCGAGGCCGGCGCCCC
The DNA here is from genome assembly GCF_055570615.1 of Streptomyces sp. NPDC031121. NCBI lineage: Bacteria > Bacillati > Actinomycetota > Actinomycetes > Kitasatosporales > Streptomycetaceae > Streptomyces > Streptomyces sp. NPDC031121. Next base: position 44,664 of record NZ_JBVIGV010000005.1, on the reverse strand, counting down.
CGGCCGGGCCGAGGCCAAGGGCAACTACGGCTGCAACGGCTTCACCGCGGACGTCGCCCACGAGGCCGCCGGGCGCCAGGCCACCGCCCTGACCGTGGAGCCCGGCGCCTCGACCACCATGGCCTGCGAGCACAGCGCCTTCGAGGCGGAGTTCGCCAAGGTGCTCCGCGGGCGCCTGGAGGCCCGGCGCGGCCCCGAGGACAGGCTGACCCTGAAGGCCGCCGACGGCAGCACCGTCGAACTGGTGCTGCGCGCCCCGGTGCCGGACGCCCCGCTCACCGCCACCCAGTGGACCGTCACCGCCCTGCTCGACGGCGGTACGGCGGCCTCCGTCCCGGCCCCCGCGGCCGGCCGGGCCGTCCTGCGGATCGGCCCCGACGGGACCGCGGACGGCAACCTGGGGTGCAACCGGTTCAGCGCACCGGCCGCCGTCGAGGGCGACCGGGTCACCTTCGGCGAGCTGACCTCGACCCGGGTCGCCTGCACCGGCCCCGCGGGCGACCTGGAGCGCGCCCTCACCGGGCTCCTCGGCAGCGGCTCCCTCACCTGGCAGGTCCGGGCGCACACCCTCACGCTGACCGCGCCCGACGGCCGCGGGCTGACGGCCGAGGCGGCCTCCGCCGCCGAGTGATCCGTACGAACGCACGGGAAAAAGGGAAAGAAAAGGAAAAGAAACACGGCGTTCCCGGCGGCCCCGCCAGGCCCCTCCCGCGGAAAGCGGAGCGACATCCGCCGACCGCCGCCCCGGCACCGCCGGGCCGCGGTCGGCCGAGTCCGCCGCACTCCTGCCGCGACACCGCAGGAAGCGCGGCCATTGGATCGGCAGGTGCGTGTCAACCACCGCATTTGCGGATATCGGGCCCGTCACCCTCCGCAGGGGTTACCCGACTGTCCGCACTGTGACTTTTACCGTCAGTCCCCAATTCGGACCAGTGGTCGATCTCGCCTACACTCGGTGGCGTGCCTCGTGGTGATGGACGACTCAACCACGACCTGCTCCCCGGCGAAAAGGGCCCCCAGGACGCTTGCGGCGTCTTCGGTGTCTGGGCTCCGGGTGAAGAGGTCGCCAAGCTCACCTACTTCGGACTGTATGCACTGCAGCACCGTGGACAGGAGTCCGCGGGCATCGCTGTGAGCAACGGTTCCCAGATCCTCGTCTTCAAGGACATGGGACTCGTGTCCCAGGTCTTCGACGAAACCTCCCTCGGATCGCTCCAAGGTCATATCGCGGTCGGTCACGCCCGCTACTCGACCACCGGCGCGTCCGTCTGGGAGAACGCCCAGCCGACCTTCCGCGCGACCGCCCACGGCTCCATCGCCCTGGGCCACAACGGCAACCTGGTGAACACCGCCGAGCTTGCCGAGATGGTCGCCGACCTCCCCCGACAGGACGGCCGCGCCACCCAGGTGGCGGCCACCAACGACACCGACCTCGTCACGGCCCTCCTGGCCGGCCAGACGGACGACGAGGGCCGCGCCCTGACCGTCGAGGAGTCGGCCGCCAAGGTCCTCCCGCAGGTCAAGGGAGCCTTCTCGCTCGTCTTCATGGACGAGACCACCCTCTACACCGCCCGCGACCCGCAGGGCATCCGCCCGCTGGTCCTCGGCCGCCTGGAGCGCGGCTGGGTGGTCGCGAGCGAGACCGCCGCCCTCGACATCGTGGGCGCCAGCTTCGTCCGCGAGGTCGAGCCCGGCGAGCTCATCGCCATCGACGAGAACGGCCTTCGCACCTCCCGCTTCGCAGAAGCGAAGCCCAAGGGCTGTGTGTTCGAGTACGTCTACCTGGCGCGCCCGGACACCGACATCGCCGGCCGGAACGTCTACCTCTCGCGCGTCGAGATGGGCCGGCGCCTCGCCAAGGAGGCCCCGGTCGACGCCGACCTGGTGATAGCGACGCCGGAATCCGGCACGCCCGCCGCGGTCGGCTACGCCGAGGCGAGCGGGATCCCGTACGGCTCCGGCCTGGTCAAGAACGCCTACGTCGGCCGGACCTTCATCCAGCCCTCGCAGACGATCCGCCAGCTGGGCATCCGCCTCAAGCTCAACCCCCTCAAGGAAGTCATCCGGGGCAAGCGCCTGGTGGTCGTCGACGACTCGATCGTCCGCGGCAACACGCAGCGCGCGCTGGTCCGCATGCTCCGCGAGGCCGGTGCGGCCGAGGTCCACATCCGGATCTCCTCGCCGCCGGTGAAGTGGCCGTGCTTCTTCGGCATCGACTTCGCCACCCGGGCCGAGCTGATCGCCAACGGCATGAGCGTCGAGGAGATCGGCACCTCGCTGGGCGCGGACTCCCTCGCGTACATCTCCCTCGACTCCATGATCGAGGCGACGACCATCCAGAAGCCGAACCTCTGCCGCGCCTGCTTCGACGGCGAGTACCCCATGGAGCTGCCCGACCCGCAGCTGCTGGGCAAGCAGCTCCTGGAGACCGAGCTGGCCGGCGGCACCGACGCCGCCGACGCGCTGCGCCGCCCGTAGCCCGCACTCCGGCTCAACCTGCGCCGGGCCCTGTCTTTCAAGCTTTTCCCAGGGCCCGGCACTCCACGCAGTAACGACACGAAAGCTCTCTCCTGTCATGACAGAGAAGACCACCGGTGCCAGCTACGCCGCGGCGGGCGTCGACATCGAAGCGGGGGACCGCGCCGTCGAGCTGATGAAGGAGTGGGTGAAGAAGACGCAGCGCCCCGAGGTCCTCGGCGGCCTCGGCGGCTTCGCCGGCCTCTTCGACGCCTCCGCCCTCAAGCGCTACGAGCGCCCCCTGCTGGCCTCTGCCACCGACGGGGTGGGCACGAAGGTCGACATCGCCCGCCAGATGGGCGTCTACGACACGATCGGGCACGACCTGGTCGCCATGGTCATGGACGACATCGTGGTGTGCGGTGCCGAGCCCCTCTTCATGACGGACTACATCTGTGTGGGCAAGGTCCACCCGGAGCGCGTCGCGGCCATCGTCAAGGGCATCGCCGAGGGCTGCGTCCTGGCCGGCTGCGCCCTCGTCGGCGGCGAGACCGCCGAGCACCCGGGCCTGCTGGGCCCGGACGACTTCGACGTGGCGGGCGCGGGCACCGGTGTCGTCGAGTACGACGCCCTGCTCGGCGCGGATCGCATCCGTACGGGTGACGCGGTCATCGCGATGGCGTCGTCCGGCCTTCACTCGAACGGGTACTCGCTCGTCCGGCACGTCCTCTTCGACCGGGCCGGGATGTCGCTCGACGCCCACGTCGAGGAGCTCGGCCGGACCCTCGGCGAGGAGCTGCTGGAGCCCACCAAGATCTACTCGCTGGACTGCCTGGCCCTCACCCGTACGGCCGAGGTCCACGCCTTCTCGCACATCACCGGCGGCGGCCTCGCGGCGAACCTGGCCCGGGTGATCCCGGACCACCTGCACGCCACGGTCGACCGGTCGACGTGGACGCCCGGCGCGATCTTCGACCTCGTCGGCACGGCCGGCCGGGTGGAGCAGCTGGAGCTGGAGAAGACCCTGAACATGGGCGTCGGCATGATGGCCGTCGTCCCGCAGGAGTCGGTGGACGTGGCGCTGACCGCGCTGGCCGACCGGGGCGTCGACGCCTGGGTCGCGGGCGCCGTCACCGAGCGCGGCGAGCACGCCTCGGGCGCCGAGCTGACCGGGTCCTACGCAGGCTGAGGGATGCACGGAAACCCGGTCCGGGGCGGGGCCCCGGACCGGGTTTCCTGTGCTGTCACACCTGCTCGGCCGCGTGGGTGGCCGGCTGAGGCATAGGCGTCAAGCGCCGCGACGCTGCGCGGACGGGCCGGACTCGTCGTCCTCGTCCTCGTCGTCGTCGTTGTACATCTCCGCGTACTTGGCGTACGGGTCGTCGTCGTCCAGCTCGTCATCGACGTCGACCGGCTCGCTGACAGGCAGCAGCGGCGCCGTCGGCGATGCGCCCAGCTCGTTGGCCAGACGCGCAAGGTCAGTGCCGCCGCTGTTGTACTTCAGCTGGCGGGCGACCTTCGTCTGCTTGGCCTTGGCCCGGCCGCGCCCCATGGCTCGACCCCCTCGGTGACGGGGCTCGACGGCCCCAGAGTCTGACACGCGTTCATGGTTCGGAGCGGGCTCTCCTCGGAGAGACCGTCCGTAGGGGTTTAACGGTACCTGCTTCCGCGGCCATACGGTACGCCGCCCGCATCACGCGCCCCGGTGCAGGACCATCGAGGCGCCCCGTCCTCGCTGGTCAGCTGCGATTTTAACTCTTTCCCGGCGGGCGACCCGCCGAAGCGCAGTGAGTTCCGTCTCGCCGCGCCCCGGCGGGCCCGCCCGTCAGGGGGTCAGGAGGCCTTCGCCGCCTTGGCGGCGCGGGCGTCGGCCATGCGCTGCTCGGCGATGCGGTCGGCCGCAGCGGCCGGCGGAATGCCGTCCGACTTCGCACGTGCGAAGATTTCGAGCGTGGTGTCGAAGATCTTCGTGGCCTGGGCCTTGCAGCGGTCGAAGTCGAAGCCGTGGAGCTCGTCGGCGACCTGGATGACGCCGCCCGCGTTGACCACGTAGTCCGGGGCGTAGAGGATCCCGCGGTCCGCGAGGTCCTTCTCGATGCCGGGGTGGGCGAGCTGGTTGTTCGCCGCGCCGCAGACGATCGTGGCGGTGAGCGCCGGGACGGTGTCGTCGTTGAGGGCGCCGCCGAGCGCGCAGGGGGCGTAGATGTCCAGGCCCTCGGTGCGGATCAGCGCGTCCGTGTCGGCGACGGCGACGACCTGCGGGTGCTTGTCCAGGATCCGGCGGACGGACTCCTCGCGGACGTCGGTGATCACGACCTCGGCGCCGTCCTCCAGGAGGTGCTCGACCAGGTAGTGGCCGACCTTGCCGACGCCGGCCACGCCGACCTTGCGGCCGCGCAGGGTGGGGTCGCCCCACAGGTGCTGGGCGCTGGCGCGCATGCCCTGGAAGACGCCGAAGGCGGTGAGGACGGAGGAGTCGCCGGCGCCGCCGTTCTCCGGGGAGCGGCCGGTGGCCCAGCGGGTCTCGCGGGCGACGACGTCCATGTCGGCGACGTAGGTGCCGACGTCGCAGGCGGTGACGTAGCGGCCGCCGAGGGACTCCACGAAGCGGCCGTAGGCCAGCAGGAGCTCCTCGGTCTTGATGACGTCCGGGTCGCCGATGATGACGGCCTTGCCGCCGCCGAGGCCGAGGCCGGCCATGGCGTTCTTGTAGGACATGCCGCGCGAGAGGTTCAGCGCGTCGAGGACGGCCTCCTCGTCGGAGGCGTACGCGTGGAAGCGCGTGCCGCCGAGGGCGGGGCCCAGGGCGGTGGAGTGGATGGCGATGACGGCCTTGAGTCCGGTGGCCCGGTCCTGGCACAGCACGACTTGCTCGTGGCCGCCCTGCTCCGTGCGGAACAGGGTGTGCAGGACGCCGTCGGTCATTTCGGTCACGGTGGTGACTCCCATGGAAGAGATGCGGCGGAATGACGCCCGCCCTGCGGGTGGGGGAGGGCGTGCTGGGAGCAGAGTAAGTCCAAAGCGCCGTGTGCAGATCCCCTGTCCGGGGATCGAAACACTCCCGGAGTACGGGCGGGCGCTCCGCTGCCCGGGGCGGCGGCCCGCGCAGGGGGCGGAGTAGCCCCGGGCGGGGCGGGGGAGTACGGAAGCGTGAGTGCATCCCGCGACCCCCGGCCGCCGTCCGAGCGCCCGGCGCCGACCGTCCCGTACGCGTCCTACCTGCGTGTCTACGAGCCGCTGGGGGCCTTCGCCGAGCCGGAGCGCACGCACTGGGCGGCATACGCCCGGCGCGGGGCGGGGCCCACGGCCCAGGACGAACTGCGCCGGTCGCTGGCCGAGTTGGTGCGCGTCCCGGTGGCGGCGGTGCCGCCGCGGGAGAGCTCGGACGCCTTCACGGCGGAGGTGGACGGGGTGCTGCTGGTCTGCCCGTGGCGGACCCGGCTGCGGGGCTGGCTGGCGCTGAAGGAACTCGCCGAGGAGTTCCCGGCGCCGGTGCTGGACGCGGCGCTGCCCCCGGAGTCGCGGCGGCGGGCGTCCGAGGAGTACGAGCGCTGGCGCGAGCGGAATCCGGACGCGCGGCCTTGGATCCGGACCTCGGTGTGGCAGGTGCCACTGCGCTGGTTCGTGCTCGTGTCGGACGATGAGCGGGAGTACCTGCCGGGCGAGCGGCTGCGGTACCGGACGCCGATGGTCCAGGCGCGGCGGCGGCTGGCCCGGGGGCTGCGGACGCTGCGCGAGGCGGAGGGGTACGAGATGCTCGCGGACGGGCTCGTCGGGGTGGGGAGCTGGCTGGAGGAGTTCCATCCGCGGTCGATGGTCGAACTGGACTACGGCGGGCTGGTGCACGCGCTGCCGGCGGAGCGGCTGGCGGCGGACCGGTCGGCCCGGGACGTCGCGGCCGGGCTCGCGGCGCTGCGGTCCGGGGACGCGGCCGCGGCGGCGGAGGCGTACGCGGAATTGGGGGAGCGCTGGCGGGCGGTACGGGAGAGACTGTTCGCCAACTAGGGGAGCCCGCGCACCCGTATCGGGGTCGAATGGTCGGGACCTACGTCCCGATCCGGGCCATTGCCTCAAGCGTGACGGACTGCACTAAACACACCCTTGCGCCGTTCCCCTACCCTCGTGCCAAAATAGGACAAGGAGTCCGGGGAGGGTTCCTTCCGCCCAACTGAGGGCGGAATGCTCGGCATTGCACGCTACGGGGGGTCCTGGAGACTCCTGATCGCTCTGTGACTGATCGTTACAGTGGGGTGACTGTCCGCTATGGGGCGGTCCATCGGGTTCCGACCGCTGATGAACACCTCGGAGGGCAATTCCGTCGGTTTGGCCGTCGCGGCTGGACGGATGGTGTAGTTGTAGTGCCGAGGACAAGCCGTTCGTCCTATAACCGACTCGGCCCGCGTATGTCCATTTCGGGCAACGCGGGCCAAGGTGCAGAATTTAGAGGAAAGAACCGAGATGGTTCGGTTCTCCCGAGGAGGCCGCTCATGACCGCTCGCACCCCTGATGCCGAGCCGCTGCTGACCCCGGCTGAGGTCGCCACGATGTTCCGCGTGGACCCGAAGACGGTGACCCGCTGGGCCAAGGCCGGCAAGCTGACGTCCATCCGCACCCTGGGTGGGCACCGCCGCTACCGCGAGGCCGAGGTCCGCGCCCTGCTCGCGGGAATTCCGCAGCAGCGCAGCGAGGCCTGAGGTCGCGTTCATCACCCCGCTTTGAACGGGTAGGCATCGGATCCCCCAATCCGGTGAAACCCACTGTGCTTCATTCGGCCGGACCTGCCCCAACAGGTACCCGGCCGTTCGGTCGCGCTGGACTCCGCCGGGTCCAGCGCGATCTTTTTTGTGCCCGCGGGCGGGGGCGGCGGGGAGTGCCGGGCCGCCTCCCCGGGGAGGTGCCATTGCACATATTAAATTGACCGGACGTATAGGCGCGATAAAAGTACGACTCCCGAAAACTCGTGTGGTGACTCCTGTCACAGGCTGTGACTCTTGTGTGGGAGCCAATGCACACGTAAAGGGATGTCCCGCGCAGAGCGGTCTCGCCTGAGGGGCGATTTTCGCGGAAGGATGGCATCCGCGGATGGCGGACGGGTGAATTCGATCGGCCGAACGGGCGGAGTACCGGCCGATGCCTCCCGGAGGGGCGGTCCGCCCCGGACGGGCGGTGCGCCCCGATGGCGGGGTACGCCGGCCCGCCCGGGGTGCGCGCGGACGCCGACATGCGGAAGGGCCCGCCATCCGGTGGGATGCGGGCCCTTCTCCTGCTGCGATCCTGACGGGACTTGAACCCGCGACCTCCACCTTGACAGGGTGGCGAGCTAACCAACTGCTCCACAGGACCTCGATGTGCAGCCGTTTTCCCTTGGCTGCGCATCAGACTGTACAGCAGCCCGGGGGGTGCGGTCGAACCGGCGGGCGCCCCGTCACGGGGCCGCCGCGTCCACCGCCTTCACGATGCGCTTGTCGGAGACCGGGTACGCCGTCCCCAGCGAGTGCGCGAAGTAGCTGACCCGCAGCTCCTCGATCATCCAGCGGATGTCCGTGACCGCCTCGGGCACGGGCCGGCCCTTGGGCAGCTGCTCCAGCAGCCAGGCGTACTCGTCCTGCATCTCGTGGATCTTCTGCATGCGCGTGGTGTCCCGCTGGACTGCCGTGGGCATCTGCTGGAGCCGCCGGTCGGCCGCCACCAGGTACCGCATCAGGTCCGGCAGCCGCCGCAGCCCGGTCCGGGTGACGAAGCCGGGCGGCATGAGGGCCGCCAGCTGCGCCCTGACGTCCTGGAGGTTCGCCAGCAGGGCGGGGCTCTGCGCGCCCTTCAGGCGCCGTTCGCAGGCCTGCCAGGCCGCCAGGACCTGCTGCACCTGCCCGACCGCTCGGACGGTGGTGTCCACCAGGTCGGCGCGCACGGCCTCGTACAGCCGCCGGTAGCCCGCCTCGTCCCAGGCGGGGCCGCCGTGGTCGGCGATCAGCCTGTCCGCCGCGGCCGTCGCGCAGTCGTCGAACAGCGCCTGCACGGAGCCGTGCGGGGTGCGCGACAGGGACAGCTTCTGCTGGTTGCTGAGCCGGTCCGAGGCGAACTTGGCAGCGTTCACGGGGATGTTCAGCAGGATCAGCCGGCGTGTGCCGAGCCACATCGCCTGCTGCTGCTCGGCCTCGGTGTCGAAGAGCCGTACGGAGACGCTCGCCCCCTCGTCGACCAGCGCCGGGTACGCCTTCACGGGCTGGCCGGCACGCCGTGTCTCGAAGACCCGGCTCAGGGTGCCGATCGTCCAGTCGGTCAGCCCGGAGCGCTCCACCGACTCCCCGCCCGAGCGCTCCGCGGTGGCCGCGGCGGCCTTGGAGAGGGCCTGGCGGGCCTTCGGCTTGAGCTGCAGGCGCAGCGCCTCCAGGTCCTTGTCCTCCGCGATCTTGCGGCGCCGCTCGTCGACGATCCGGAAGGTGATCTTCAGGTGGTCGGGGATCCTGGACGGGTCGAAGTCGTCGGCGGTGACCGGGACGCCCACCATCCGGTGCAGTTCGCGCGCCAGCGTGGCCGTCAGCGGCTCCTGGAGCGGCACCGCCGTGTCCAGGAAGCGGGCCGCGTAGTTCGGCGCGGGCACGTAGTGGCGGCGGATCGGCTTGGGCAGCGACCGGATCAGCTCGGTCACCACCTCCTCCCGCAAGCCCGGGATCTGCCAGTCGAAGCCCTCCCCGGTCACCTGGTTGAGCACCTGGAGCGGGATGTGGACGGTCACGCCGTCCGCGTCCGCGCCCGGCTCGAACTGGTAGGTGACCCGGAACGTCAGCTGCCCCTGCCGCCAGGAGTCCGGGTAGTCGGCCTTGGTGACGCCGGCCGCCTTCTCCGTCAGCAGCATCTCGCGCTCGAAGTCGAGGAGTTCGGGCTCCTCGCGGCGCTTGTGCTTCCACCAGGAGTCGAAGTGCGCCCCCGACACCACGTGCTCGGGGATCCGCTGGTCGTAGAAGTCGAAGAGGGTCTCGTCGTCGACGACGATGTCGCGGCGCCGCGCCCGGTTCTCCAGCTCCTCGACCTCGGTCAGCAGCTTGCGGTTGTCGGCGTAGAACTTGTGGTGGGTCCGCCAGTCGCCCTCCACCAGGGCGTGGCGGATGAACAGCTCGCGCGAGACCTCCGGGTCGATCCGCCCGTAGTTGACCTTGCGCTGGGCGACGATCGGCACGCCGTACAGCGTGACCCTCTCGTACGCCATGACGGCCGCCTGGTCCTTCTCCCAGTGCGGCTCGCTGTAGGTGCGCTTGAGCAGGTGGCCGGCGAGCGGCTCGACCCACTCCGGCTCCACCTTGGCGTTGACGCGGGCCCACAGCCGGGACGTCTCCACCAGCTCGGCGGACATCACGAACTTCGGCTGCTTCTTGAAGAGCGCCGAGCCCGGGAAGACCGCGAACTTGGCGCCCCGGGCACCGAGGTACTCGTTCTTGTCGGTGTCCTTCAGGCCGATGTGCGACAGCAGGCCGGCGAGCAGCGACACGTGCACGTGCTGCTCCGGGGCGTCCGCCTCGTTCACGTGGAGGCCCATGCCCTTGGCGACCGTGCGCAGCTGCGAGTAGATGTCCTGCCACTCCCGGATCCGCAGGAAGTTCAGGTACTCCTGCTTGCACATCCGGCGGAAGGAGGAGGAGCCGCGCTCCTTCTGCTGCTCCCGGACGTAGCGCCACAGGTTCAGGAAGGACAGGAAGTCGCTGGTCTCGTCCTTGAAGCGGGCGTGGTGCTGGTCGGCCTGGGTCTGCTTGTCGGACGGGCGCTCGCGCGGGTCCTGGATCGACAGCGCGGCGGCGATGACCATGACCTCGCGGACGCAGCCGTTGCGGTCGGCCTCCAGGACCATGCGGGCCAGCCGCGGGTCCACGGGCAGCTGGGAGAGCTTGCGGCCGAGCGGGGTGAGCCGCTTGCGGGGGTCCTTCTCGGCCGGGTCGAGCGCGCCGAGCTCCTGGAGGAGCTGGACGCCGTCCCGGATGTTGCGGTGGTCCGGCGGGTCGATGAACGGGAACTTCTCGATCTCCCCGAGCCCGGCCGCGGTCATCTGGAGGATGACGGACGCGAGGTTGGTGCGGAGGATCTCCGCGTCGGTGAACTCCGGTCGGGCGTCGAAGTCGTCCTCGGAGTAGAGCCGGATGCAGATGCCGTCGCTGGTGCGGCCGCAGCGGCCCTTGCGCTGGTTGGCGCTGGCCTGCGAGATCCGCTCGATCGGCAGCCGCTGGACCTTGGTGCGGTGGCTGTAGCGGGAGATGCGGGCGGTGCCCGGGTCGATCACGTACTTGATGCCGGGGACGGTCAGCGAGGTCTCGGCGACGTTCGTGGCGAGGACGATGCGGCGGCCGGTGTGCTGCTGGAAGACCCGGTGCTGCTCGGCGTGCGAGAGCCGGGCGTACAGCGGCAGGACTTCCGTGAAGCGCAGCTTCTTCTTGATCAGCGCGTCCGCGGTGTCGCGGATCTCGCGCTCGCCGGAGAGGAAGACCAGGATGTCGCCCGGCCCCTCGGCCTGGAGCTCGTCCACCGCGTCGCAGATCGCGGTGATCTGGTCGCGGTCGCTCTCCTCGGAATCTTCCTCCAGCAGCGGCCGGTAGCGGACCTCCACGGGGAAGGTGCGGCCGCTGACCTCGACGATCGGGGCGTCGCCGAAGTGGCGGGAGAACCGCTCCGGGTCGATGGTCGCGGAGGTGATCACGACCTTGAGGTCGGGGCGCCGGGGCAGCAGCTGGGAGAGGTAGCCCAGCAGGAAGTCGATGTTCAGGGACCGCTCGTGGGCCTCGTCGATGATGATCGTGTCGTAGGCGCGCAGCTCGCGGTCGGTCTGGATCTCCGCGAGGAGGATGCCGTCCGTCATCAGCTTCACGAACGTCGCGTCCGGGTCGACCTGGTCGGTGAAGCGGACCTTCCAGCCGACCGTGCCGCCGATCTCGCACTTCAGCTCCTCGGCGATCCGCTCGGCGACCGTGCGGGCCGCGATACGGCGGGGCTGGGTGTGCCCGATCATGCCGCGGACGCCGCGGCCCAGCTCCATGCAGATCTTCGGGATCTGCGTGGTCTTGCCGGAACCGGTCTCACCGGCGACGATCACGACCTGGTGGTCGCGTATCGCCTCGGCGATCTCGTCCTTCTTCTGGCTGACGGGCAGGTTCTCGGGGTAGGTGACCTCAGGCATGCGCGAGGCGCGGCCGGCCAGCCGCGCGGCGGCCTTCTCGGCCTCCGCGGCGATCTCGTCGAGCACGGCCTGCCTGGCCTCGGGCTTGCGGATGCGGCGGGCGCCTTCGAGGCGGCGGCCGAGGCGGTGCGCGTCGCGGAGGGAGATCTCACCGAGAAGCGTCTGCAGGGCGGCGAAGGAAGTAGACATACCTGCTCGAGGATCTCACCCCGGTGCGCCGGGTGGCGAACGCATTTGTCGGGGGGACCCGTACCATTTCGGGACGATCCCCCGCCCCTTCCCGCGTGAGAGGCCCCACGTATGCCGAGCAGTGCGCACCGATACGGGCGCGGCGTGCTGCTCGCGGCGCTGCTGGCGCTGCTGTGCGTCCTCGCGGGGGGTGCCGTCGGCGCCGGTCAGGCGGCCGCTACGGCTTCCGGCGGCCGTGCCCCCGACCGGGCTCCCGCGGCCGGTTCCGGCTGGGTGTCAGCTCCGGCTTCCGGGGACGTCTCCCGGCGGGCTGCCGGCCGGGTCCCCGCGGACGCTGCAGGGCGGGTGTCCCGCCGGGCCTCCGAAGACGTTGCGGGGCGGGCGTCCGGCCCCGCCTCCGCGGACGGTTCCCGGCGGGCGGCGTTCGCAGCCGCCGATGCGGGCGAGGTCGTACGGGCCTCCGCCGGGGACGGCGGGGGGCGGGGGCCGCGGTGCGGGCCGGGGCCCGCCGGACCCGAGCGGACGCCGGCCGTGCCGGCCCGCGCCGGCGCACAGGGCGACCACGTCCTCGCCGCCTGCACCCGCCCCTTCCCCGGCTGCGGGACGCCCCCGCCCCGCGCCGTGTACGGGCCGCCGGGAGGGGCGCGCGCCCCCGACCGGCCCGCTCCCGGGCCGCTGGAGCTCTCCGTGATGCGGGTGTAGGAGGGCCCGCCCGGCCCCGAGCGGCCGGACCACCGCCCTCCTCTTCCACCACCTCGTCCGGAGCATCCGTATGCCTTCTTCCTCCCGTCCTTCCCGACCCTCCTCCCGCTCCACCGGCAAGACGCTGCTGGCCTGCGCGGGCGTCCTCCTCGCCGCGGCCGCGCTGGGGCTGGCGTCCTGGCAGGCCACCGCCCCCGACGACCGCCCGGCGCGGGCCGGCGGCGCCGTGTCGCAGCCGCGGGCCGAGGACTCCGGCGCCCGCGCCGAGCTGCTGAAGCTCGCCCGCCGCGAGGCCGGCGACCGGCTCGCCGTCGGCCGGGCGGACGCCCCGGTCGTGCTGATCGAGTACTCCGACTTCAAGTGCGGCTACTGCGGCAAGTTCGCCCGGGACACCGAGCCCGAGCTGATCCGGAAGTACGTCGAGGACGGCACGCTGCGCATCGAGTGGCGCAACTTCCCGATCTTCGGCGAGGAGTCCGAGGCCGCGGCGAAGGCCGCCTGGGCCGCCGGGCAGCAGGACCGCTTCCAGCAGTTCCACGCCGCCGCGTACGCGCCCGGCGCCAAGGAGAAGGGCTTCGGCGCGGAGCGCCTGCTGGAGCTGGCCCGCGAGGCCGGCGTCCCCGACCTGGAGCGCTTCTCCCGGGACATGGCCGGCGAGGCCGCCGCGGCGGCGCTGGCCCGGGACCGGGAGGAGGGGAGCCGCATCGGCGTCGCCTCCACCCCGTCCTTCCTGGTCAACGGCCGGCCGATCGCCGGCGCCCAGCCGTACGGCACGTTCGCCGCGGTGATCGACGGGGCCAAGGCCGAGGCGGCCCGGTGACGGGCATCGGCTACCTGGCCGCCCTGCTCGGCGGGCTGCTGGCGCTGCTCAGCCCCTGCAGCGCCCTGCTGCTGCCGGCGTTCTTCGCGTACTCGATCGACTCGCCGTCCCGGCTGCTGGCACGGACCGGGATCTTCTACGCGGGCCTCGCGACGACCCTGGTGCCGCTGGGCGCGGCCTCCTCGACGGCCGGCCGGTTCTTCCACGGCCACCGCGACGCGCTCGTCCTGGCGGGCGGCTGGCTGATCATCGCCCTGGGAGTCGCACAGGTCCTCGGCAAGGGCTTCGCCCCGCGGCGGATCTCGGAGCTGTCGGGGCGGATCCGGCCGACGACCGCGCTGTCGGTGTACGCGCTGGGCGCCGTGTACGGGCTGGCCGGCTTCTGCGCCGGGCCGATCCTGGGCAGCGTCCTGACGGTGGCGGCCGTCGGCGGCAGCCCCGTCTACGGGGGCCTGCTGCTCGCGGTGTACGCGCTGGGGATGGCCGTACCGCTGTTCGTGCTGGCCCTGCTGTGGGAGCGCTTCGACCTGGGGCGGCGGCGGTGGCTGCGCGGCCGGCCCGTCCGGCTGGGGCGGCTGGAGGTGCACAGCACGTCGCTGCTCTCGGGGTTGTTCTTCGTCCTGCTGGGGGCGCTGTTCCTGGCGTACGACGGGGCGAGCGCGCTGCCGGGGCTCCTGGACACCGACGACTCGTTCGCGGTGGAGCAGCGGGTGCGGGAGATCGCGGGCGCGGTCCCGGACGCGGTGCTGCTCGGCGCGGCCGCGGCGGCAGTCCTCGCGGTGCTGCTGGTGCGCCGGCTGCGCGGCGGCCCGGCCGGGGCGGACGGGGCGGACGCGCCGGAGCCGGCGGAGGCGCGGGAATGACGCGGAAGGCCCCGTCCGAGGGACGGGGCCTTCCTTTTGTGGCTGGGGCCGGGGTCGAACCGGCGACCTATCGCTTTTCAGGCGATCGCTCGTACCAACTGAGCTACCCAGCCACGAGACCGTTTCCGGCCTCAGCGATCCTGACGGGACTTGAACCCGCGACCTCCACCTTGACAGGGTGGCGAGCTAACCAACTGCTCCACAGGACCATGCAGTGTGCGAGACAAGTCTTGCACACGGTAATGCGTACCCCCAACGGGATTCGAACCCGTGCTACCGCCTTGAAAGGGCGGCGTCCTGGGCCACTAGACGATGAGGGCTAAAGGCCCGCCGGGGCGCTTTCCAGCGCGTCGGGGACGTGAGAAGCATATGGGATGCGGGGAGGTAACGCCAAAACGGTTTCCCCCGGCAGGCTGCGTGCGCCCGGCGCGGAGGGACAATGACCGGGTGCTGGAGATGACACGCGAGGAGTTCGAGGAGCTCGTCGCCGAGGCCCTGGACCGCATCCCGCCGGAGCTGACGCGGCTGATGGACAACGTGGCGGTGTTCGTCGAGGACGAGCCGCCGGCGGACGACCCGGAGCTGCTCGGCCTCTACGAGGGGACTCCGCTGACGGAGCGCGGCGAGTGGTACGCGGGCGTGCTGCCGGACCGGATCACCGTCTACCGCAACCCGACCCTGCGGATGTGCGAGGACCGGGAGGACGTGATCGCGGAGACGGAGATCACCGTGGTTCACGAGATCGCCCACCACTTCGGCATCGACGACGCCCGGCTGCACGCCCTGGGCTACGGGTGAGCGGGCCGGTCGGCCCCGTCGACCCGGATGTCGACCTGCACGTGCCGGCGCAGCGCGCCGAGCCGCTGGGGCCGGTCCTCGCGGCGGTCGCGGCGGGCGCCGCGGTGGGGGCTTCGGCCCGGTACGGGCTGGCGCTGCTGTGGCCGGCGGGTCCGGCGGGCTTCCCGTGGGCGACGTTCTGGACGAACGCGGCCGGCAGTGCGCTGATCGGGGTGCTCATGGCGCTCATCGCCGAGGGCGGCCGGACGCCGCCGCACCCGCTGCTGCGGCCGTTCGCGGGGGTTGGCGTGCTCGGCGGGTTCACCACGTTCTCCACGTACGCGGGGGACTTCACCCGGCTGTGGGAGGCGGGCGAGGCGGGGCGTGCGGTGGCGTACGCCGGGGGCACGGTCGCGGCGGCCCTCGGCGCGGTGTGGGCGGGGGCCGCGGTGACGCGGCTCGCGGTGCGCGGGGGGCGCGGGTGAACTGGCTGCTGGTGGTGGCGGGCGCGGTGGTCGGGGCGCCGCTGCGGTACCTGGCGGACCGGGCGGTGCAGACGCGGCACGAATCGGTGTTCCCCTGGGGGACGTTCGCGGTGAACGCGGCCGCCTGCCTGCTGCTGGGACTGCTGACCGGGGCGGCGCTGGCGGGGGCGGCGTCCGGGCGGTGGCAGCTGCTGCTGGGGACGGGGCTGTGCGGGGCGCTGAGCACGTACTCGACGTTCTCGTACGAGACGCTGCGGCTGGCGGAGCGGGGGCGGTTCGGGCCGGCCGCGGCGAACGCGGCGGGGTCGGTCCTGGTCGGCTTCGGGGCGGTGGCGCTCGGGTCGCAGGCGGCGGCCGGGCTGTGGGGCTGAGGGCGGGGCGCCGGCGGGCCGGGGGTCCGGCGGGCGCCGGCGGCGGGTGTCCTTCCGGGGCGTGTCCCTTGCGGTGCAAAGGGAGTTGGGCACATCGACCCGCTCACCGCGGACTCTGACCGCCCACCCGGAGGTGCACCGTGCGCCAGTTGTCCGCTTCCCTCCGCCTGGCCGTCACCGCGCTCGCGGTCGCGGCCACGGCGGGCTGCATGAGCGTCGGCGGGGACGCCGCGAAGCCGGGGCCGTCGGCCTCGCCGGGCCGCAAGCAGGCGGCGGACGCGGGCCGGGGCGCCGCGTCCGGGCGGGGCGCGGGCGCGCACGAGGCGGGCCAGGGCGGCAGGGTCTCCGCGGGGATCCAGGCGGGCAAACCCGTTGAGGACGGCAAGGCGTCCGGCGCGACGGGGGCTTCGGCCAGCCCGGGTGCGCCGGCCGGGCGGCCCGGGGCGCCGTCGCCGTCGGCCGGGCCGGGGGGCGGCGCGGGCGGGCAGGGCCCCCAGGAGCCGCCGCCGGGCCAGGGCGGAACCGGTGGTTCGGGCGGTTCCGGCGGGACGAAGCCCACGCCTCCGGCGCAGTCGCCGACCCCGGAGCCGCCCGTGACGCCCCCGGCCTCGACGCCCACCCCGCCGCAGCCCGACCCGACGCCCACGCCCACCGGTTGAGGCCCGGCCGCGGCGGCCGGGCGGGCCGATCGTCACAGGTCAGGGCGGATCGGGCGGGATCGACTTGCCAGACCCCCCAAGGGGTGCGTATGGTTATAGATCGTTTGATCCCATTGCCCGGCGCCGATCCGAAGCGCGCCGCGTGGCGCGTTTCTCCCTAGCCGTGGCTGACCGCATTGAGGCGGTCGAATTGCGATTCACGGAGTTTGGGCGCGTGCCGAGACTCCGGAAGGTTTCGCATTTCGCATGTC
Organism: Streptomyces sp. NPDC031121; assembly: GCF_055570615.1. Classification (NCBI taxonomy): domain Bacteria; kingdom Bacillati; phylum Actinomycetota; class Actinomycetes; order Kitasatosporales; family Streptomycetaceae; genus Streptomyces; species Streptomyces sp. NPDC031121. Next base: position 27,930 of record NZ_JBVIGV010000005.1, on the reverse strand, counting down.
CATTTCCAGTTCTGACCGTGCCGTCATGCCCGAGAACGACTCCCACGAGATCGTGGACGCCGTCGAGGCCCTCGTGGTGACGGAGGCCATGGAGGCCGCCGAGGCCGACGAGATCATCGAGGCCCTCGAGGCCGACGTGGCGGGCGACCGCGACGCCGACGACGACGAGCCCGAGATCACCTTCGCCGACCTGGGCCTGCCCGAGGGCGTCGTCCGCAAGCTCGCCCAGAACGGTGTCACCGTCCCGTTCCCGATCCAGGCCGCGACCATCCCGGACGCCCTGGCCGGCAAGGACATCCTCGGCCGCGGCCGCACCGGCTCCGGCAAGACCCTCTCCTTCGGCCTGCCGACCCTGGCGCGCCTGGCGGGCGGCCACACCGACAAGAAGAAGCCCCGCGCGGTCATCCTCACCCCGACCCGCGAACTCGCGATGCAGGTCGCGGACGCCCTCCAGCCGTACGGCGACGTCCTCGGCCTGAAGATGAAGGTCGTCTGCGGCGGCACCTCCATGGGCAACCAGATCTACGCACTGGAGCGCGGTGTCGACATCCTCGTCGCCACCCCGGGCCGCCTGCGCGACATCATCAACCGCGGCGCCTGCTCCCTGGAGGACGTCCAGGTCGCGGTCCTCGACGAGGCCGACCAGATGTCCGACCTGGGCTTCCTGCCCGAGGTCACCGAGCTCCTCGACCAGGTCCCGGCCGGCGGCCAGCGCATGCTGTTCTCCGCCACCATGGAGAACGAGATCTCCACCCTGGTCAAGCGCTACCTCACCGACCCGGTCAGCCACGAGGTCGACAGCGCCCAGGGCAACGTCACGACCATGTCGCACCACGTGCTCGTCGTGAAGCCGAAGGACAAGGCGCCCGTCACGGCCGCCATCGCCGCCCGCAAGGGCCGCACCATCATCTTCGTCCGCACCCAGCTGGGCGCCGACCGCATCGCCGAGCAGCTCGTCGAGGCCGGCGTGAAGGCGGACGCGCTGCACGGCGGCATGACGCAGGGCGCCCGTACCCGCGTCCTCGCGGACTTCAAGGACGGCCACGTCAACGCGCTCGTCGCCACCGATGTCGCCGCCCGCGGCATCCACGTCGACGGCATCGACCTGGTCCTCAACGTGGACCCGGCCGGCGACCACAAGGACTACCTGCACCGCTCGGGCCGCACCGCCCGCGCCGGCAGGTCCGGTGTCGTCGTCTCCCTGGCGCTGCCGCACCAGCGCCGCCAGATCTTCCGCCTGATGGAGGACGCCGGCGTCGAGGCCTCGCGCCACATCGTCCAGGGCGCCGGCGCCTTCGACCCGGAGGTCGCCGAGATCACCGGCGCCCGCTCGCTGACCGAGGTCCAGGCCGACTCCGCGAACAACGCCGCCAAGCAGGCCGAGCGCGAGGTCGCCGAGCTGACCCGCAGCCTGGAGCGCATGACCCGCCGCGCCGCCGAGCTGCGCGAGGAGGCTGACCGCCTCGTCGCCCGCTCCGCCCGCGAGCGCGGCGAGGACCCGGACGCCGCGATCGCCGAGGCGGCCGAGGCCGCCCAGGCCGAGGTGGCCGCCCAGGTCGCCGCAGCCGCGGCGGCCGAGGAGCGCCGGGAGCGCACCGAGCGCCGCGACGACCGCGGTGACCGGGGCGGCGACCGTGGCGGCTTCCGCCGGGACGACCGGGGTGACCGCGGTGGCGAGCGTGGCGGCTTCCGCCGTGACGACCGCCCGTCCTTCAACCGCGACGACCGCGGTGACCGGGGCGGCGACCGCGGTGGCTTCCGCCGGGACGACCGGGGTGACCGCGGTGGCGAGCGTGGCGGCTTCCGTCGCGACGACCGCCCGTCCTTCAACCGCGACGACCGCGGTGGCGACCGTGGCGGCTTCCGCCGGGACGACCGCCGTGACGGCGAGCGTGGCGGCTTCCGCCGTGACGACCGCCCGTCCTTCAACCGCGACGACCGCGGTGGCGACCGTGGCGGCTTCCGCCGGGACGACCGCCGTGACGGCGAGCGTGGCGGCTTCCG
>NZ_JBVIGV010000005.1:0-25827 GCF_055570615.1 Streptomyces sp. NPDC031121 | reverse complement strand
GCCGTGACGACCGCCCGTCCTTCAACCGCGACGACCGCGGTGGGGACCGTGGCGGGTTCCGCCGGGACGACCGCGGTGACCGCCGCGACGACCGCGGTGGCTTCCGCCGGGACGACCGCCCCTCCGGCGGCTTCCGCTCCGGCGGCGGCGACCGCCCGTACGGCCGCCGCGACGACAACCGCCCGTCCGGCTCCTTCGGCGGCCGCCGCGACGACAAGCCGCGCTGGAAGCGCAACGGCTGATCCCCGGCACTGAGAACGCCCGACAGGGCCCCCACGGCACCGCCGCGGGGGCCCTGTCCGCGTCCCGGGACACGCCAAGAACCCCCCGCCGGGCTGCTCTTGCCCCATCCGACGGGGCCGGTCGACCGATACCCGATCGGCTGAGGGGCGCGGTCCGGCTATGCTCTGGGGTGGGCAGTGAGGGCCATTAGCTCAATTGGCAGAGCAGCGGACTTTTAATCCGTTGGTTGTCGGTTCGAGTCCGACATGGCCTACAGCTCACAGGGAGGGAGACCCCCTGTCGGGAACTCGGCGCCCCGCCTGGCCTCGGCCATGTGGGGCGCCGAGTCGTTTCCGGGCCCGTGGGTGAACGGACGGCCCGTCACGTCCTGGCCGCCGACGGCATGGGCGTTGCCGGTATCCGGCAACGTTCTCGCGGGCTGCCTACATGGCACGGCCCTGGTCAAGGCAGGCCGCCGCCGATAGCGTGGAGGGAACGCGCCAAGATCCGGCGCATGGTGTGCCGGGAAGTCTGGTCGGCGTCCCAGGGGCCGTGTGCCCGCGACCCACCGAGATCCAGAAGGCGCCCCGCGATGACCTCCAGCTTCAGACCGCTGCCCGAACGACGGATTGGCATGATCCTGATCGCTCTCGGGACGCCCGCCCTCCTGGCCGGAGCCGTCTGCTACGTGCTTCCCGGACCCGGCCTCCCCCTGCTGGTCACCGGGGCGGCCCTCACCATCACCGGCCTCGCCCTGGCCGCCTCCGACCGCGTCCGACGCGGCTGAACGCGATCCGGAAGGCACATCTCCCATGAAGTGGCAGTGGATCGGCCTCGCCCTGTTCTCCGTCACCCTGCTGCCCGCAGGTCTGGCCATGGCCTCCGACCGGGTACCCCGGCCCCTGCGCGGCAGGCTCGCACCGGTACGGCCGCGCGGCCTGGGCGTCCTGCTCATCTACTCCACCGCCCCGGTCAACGCGATTCCGCGCCTGGCGGGTGCCTCGCCGGACACGACGCTGATGTGCACGGCCATCGGTGGTGCACTGGGCGTCGCCGGCGCCCTCGTACTCGGCTTCGCCTCCCGCCGGCCCCGTCACCGCCCGCCCGAGCCCGCGCGGAACGCCTGACGATGTGTCCCTCTCCCGTCCCGCGCCACCGCGGACTGCGCGCGTGCGCGTCCGTCCTCACCTGGTGGGCGGCCCTCGCCCTCGCCCTCTGGCTGCTGGGCAGGGGCTTGGGGCGCCCCGCGGGCCTCCCTGCGTGCGCGGCCTCGGCGGCTCTGCTGACCGCGGTGGGAGAGGCCGGCGACTGGGTACGGCGGCGGTGGACGGCGCGCCGCCAGGGCGACAGCCGCGGCACCCGCCTCCGCTGAGGCCGCACGTACCGAAGGGCGACGCCTCCGGCGGCCCTGCCGCATCGAACCACCACCGGCGCGTTTGCGCTGATCCACGCCACTCACAAGGGGGAATGACATGGGCGTCGCTAACCGGCGACGAAGGAGGACGCTCGCCGTCGCGGCGGGTGCGGCGGTACTCGCTTCGGGAGCGGGCCTCTACGGAGCCGCCGAGACCGGCAGTTGGCCCTTCAAGGCGCGCTACTGCTGGGGGGCCTGGCAGGAGGACAGCGGTCCGAGGTTCCTCGGCGACAAGGCGCTCGGCAAGTCCGGCTCCGAGCGGCGAGCCAAGGAGTCGGCTCCGCCCTCGGCCGCCAGGCCGAACGCCACCTGCACGGTCACCATCGCCTCGTCGGTTCCCGACGACGACTCCGACGACCCGCTCACCTTCGACAAGCGCGTGACCCTCGCGTACGGTCCCGTCCCGGCCGCCCCCGCGGAGCACCGTGCGTGGATAGCCCACTTCTTCGACGGGTCGGCCTCGCCGCTGCCCGACGGACTGGACGGGATGGTCGCCGGCGATCGGGCCGTGCTCGTGCTCCCCGATTCCTGTGACGTGTCCGGCAGGCCGACGGTGGTCACGATCCGCAGTGAGAGCTGGGGTGACGGCCATCTGGGAAAGAAGGCCATGCCCTTCGCCATCGGAAACCGCATGGACGTGGCCCGCATGCTGCTGGACGCGGCCAACGCCACCATGGCGGAGGCCGGTTGCAGCCCCGGCAGGCCGCTGCGCTCGACGTCACCGATCGCGGTCACTGCCGAGAAGGAGGACAGGGCCGGCAGCCCTCTGTGCCGGATTCCGGGGGTGACCTTCGAATTCGGGAAGGACCGCGTCCACGAGCAGCGGGTGGGCGTGGTCGCCGACGGTCTCCAGACGTGCTCCGCCGTGCGGCGCGCACGCGGGGTGCCCGACGAGCCGGCCGCGCAGTTCGTGATGGCGGCCGGGCCGCGCATGGCGGCCCTGTTCGACGGCCTTCCCGACGGCGCCGGCCAAGGCCTCGTACGGGCCACCTGTGACGGGCGGACGACGGTCTTCTACGGGAACGTCGAGCCCGCACTCAAGGCCCTGAGCCGGCCCGACGAGCGGCAGGTGTTCGCGAACTTCGTGAAGTCCGTCAGCGAACGCATCGGATGCAAGGCAGGGGAGAACGCGTGAGCGCCGACGAAAACCGACCGGAAGAGGAGGGGAACTCCGTGGCGAGCGACGAGGACGGCATGCCCCCGGCGGTGGCAAGCGGCCCGGATCAGCTTCCCGAGCCGGCCCCCGCCCGGCCCTCACGGGTGCGGCGGCTGCTGCGGAGCCGGACCGCGCGCGCCACGGTCGCGGGCGCCCTCGCCGGCGCCCTCCTCGGGGCCGGCACGGTGGCCTGGCAGACCGACACCCTGCCGCTGCTCCGCCCCGCACCCTGCTGGGACTCCCTGAGCGACTCGACGATGTCCGCCCTCTTCGGGGAGCGCCGGACGGAGGTCGAGGAGCAGAGGCTGCAACCCGACCCGAACGGCCGCGGCTTGACCTACGGCCAGTGCCGCATCACCGGTTACAAGGGCGACCGGGTCAGCCGGCAGCTGACCGTACGGGTGCACAGGCTGGACGGGCTGTCCGGAAGCGACGCGCGGCAGTGGCCCGAGGAGTTCCTCGCCGCCGGCATGGTGGCCCTGGGGGAGGGACTGCCCGGCATGGCGTCCTCGTCCCGCGCCTGGCTGCCGCTTCCCCAGTCGTGCACCGGCAGACCCGGCGACTTCGAGGGCCCGGTCGTCGTCGACGTCGGCATGGGCCCGGCGGACCTCGAGGTCGACACCGCGTACACCCGGCGGGACCGGGCCGGGCTGGCACGTGCAGTGGTGGACGCGGCCAACGGCGTCATACGCGATTTCGGCTGCTCCGGGGTCTACCCGCCGCCCGACCTGCCGAAGGACGTCATCACCTGGCAGAACGCGCAGCCGGAGGCCTTCTGCGGCATCAAGGGCCTCACCCTCCCCGCGGAGTACCGCGAGAGCCTGGCGCGCGTCCGGATCAGCGGAGACGGCACCCCCGCCCGGATCTGCGAGTCTGCCCGCGACTACCCCAAGGCCTCGGTACGGCTGACGACCGTCGTGGACCCGACTCTGACGGCCGTCTTCTCCCAGGACGTCCTCGAGGGAGGCACGTCCTTCGTGGGCCCCGACGGACAAGGATCGTTCCACGCGACCCGGGCCGTGTACCGCGCGCTCTGCCAGACCGGGCCCGTGATCTTCATGCTGGAGCAGAAGGACAGGATGGGGAAGACCGACTCCGCGTTCCTGCGCACGCTGCTGCCCGCCTACATCGAGGCGGAATCCCAGCGCATCGGCTGCGGCACCGAGAAGGTGACGATGCCGCAGCCCTGAGGGCCGGCGGGCCCGACGGCAGCGGACACCGCGTCGGGCCCTGCGTCAAAACTGCATAAAGATTGCCGGTGGCAGGCAATGAAAAAATCCGACACGAGTGCGACGATCGCGTCGTCCGTCGATATCGCACAGTCGGCCAGGAGGCGCGCAATGGGCTTGTTTCTGGGTCTCGGCATTGCCGGCCTCGTGCTGCTGGCTGCCTCACTGGTGTTCGACGGTGTTCTGGAGGGTCTCTTCGACGGTGCTTTCGGCGGCCTGTTCGACGGATGGCTGTCGCTTCCGGTGGTCGCGGGCTTCGTCTCGATGCTCGGTTTCACGGGGGCGATCGTGCTCGGGTCCACGGGACTCGGGCCGGGGCCGGCCGCTGCCTGCGGAGCCGTCGCCGGGGCGGGCGCCGGCTGGGTCGTGTGGCGGCTGAGCCGAGCGCTGATGCGGGACCGCGGTGGGGACGCCCCCCGCGGCGAGGAGCTCATCGGGTCCTCTGGCAGCGTCGTGACCGCCATTCCCGCGGACGGATACGGCGAGGTCCTGCTGCGGCTGGCCGGCCAGACGGTGAAGTACACGGCCAGGGCCGACGTTCCACTGGCGCGCGGCACCGACGTGTGGGTCACCGCGATCCTCTCTGCGACGTCCGTCGCCGTTCGCGACGTGCAGCACTGACCGACAGAACATCCCGCAGACCGGCTGACGGCATCCGTCCGCCCATCCACCATCGATCTGCCGCTTCGGGGGCAGGAGGGGGTCCCTCATGAGCCCAGTCGTCACCGCGGTCGTGGGAGTCGTCGTACTCCTCGTCCTGCTCGCCCTGGTCGTCGTCACCCGCTACAAGGTCGCAGGCCCCAGCGAGGCCTTCATCATCACCGGCCGGCGCGGGAAGAGGTCCACCGACCCGGAGACGGGACGCATCTCGACCGACAACAGCGGCCAGAAGGTCGTGGTCGGCGGCGGCGTGTTCGTCGTCCCCTTCGTCCAGCAGCGGTACAGCCTCGACCTGTCCAGCCGGCACATCCCGGTCGCCGTCCGCGGCGCGGTCACCCTGCGCGGTATCAAGGCCAACCTGGAGGGTGTCGCGATCGTCAAGGTCGGCGGCACCGACGACGCCATCCGCGCCGCCGCGCAGCGCTTCCTGCAGCAGCAGGACGGGATCGTCGGCTTCACCCAGGAAGTGCTGTCCGGGGCCCTGCGCGCCATCGTCGGCCGGATGTCGGTGGAGGACATCATCCGCGACCGCGCCGCGTTCGCCGGCCAGGTCGCCGAGGAGGCCGAGGCCAGCCTGTCCGGTCAGGGCCTGGTCCTCGACGCGTTCCAGATCCAGGACATCACCACCGAGGGTTCCTACCTCGAAGACCTCGGCCGTCCCGAAGCCGCCCGCGCGAAGCAGGAGGCGGACATCGCCGAGGCCAACTCCCGCCGGGTGGCCGAGCAGGCCCGCCTGAAGGCCGAGGAGGAGATCGCCGTCGCCGAGCGGACCCTGTACCTGCGCCAGGCCGAGATCAAGGCCGAGACCGACGCCGCCGCGGCCCAGGCCAACGCGGCCGGCCCGCTGGCCGAGGCCGACCGCCAGCAGCAGATCCTGGCCGAGCAGGAGAAGGTGGCGGAGCGCCAGGCCGCCCTGACGGACCGGCAGCTCGACACCGAGGTGCGCAAGCCCGCGGATGCCCGCCGCTACGAGGCCGAACAGGAGGCGGAGGCCAAGCGGGTGGCCCGCGTCAAGCAGGCCGAGGCCGAACGCCTCGCGGCCATCGCCGCGGCCCAGGCCGAGGCCGAGCGCGCCCGCCTCACCGGTGAGGGCGAGAAGCAGCGCCGCTCCGCCCTGGCCGAGGCGGAGGCCATCGAGGGCGCCAAGCGAGGCGAAGCCGAACGGGCCCGGCGCGCCGCGATCGCGGAAGCGGTACGCCTCGAAGGCGACGCGGAGGCGGCCGCCATCGCCGCCAAGGGCGCCGCCGAGGCCGAGGCCATGCAGAAGAAGGCCGATGCCTTCGAGAACTACGGCGACGCGGCGGTCATCCAGATGCTGGTCGAGGCGCTGCCGCAGGTCGTGGGCAAGGCCGCCGAACCGCTGTCCGCCATCGACAAGATGACCGTCATCTCCACCGACGGCGCCGGCAAGCTCTCCCGTACCGTCGCCGACAACGTCGCCCAGGGGATGGAACTCCTCGGCTCCACCACGGGCGTCGATCTGGCCGAGCTCCTCAAGGGCCTCACCACCCCGAAGCCGGCCGCGCCCGAGCCCGGCCGGCCCGCGGCGTCAGAACCTGCCGCAATCGACGGGAAGATCGAGATAACCGGGTAGCGCTCACGAGCACCGCCTTGGCGCCCCGCGCGGCCTCGGCCGGGTGGGGCGCTTCGGGTGTTCAGGACCAGCCCGGGTCGCGCAGGGCGGCGGCCGGCGTTTCCGCCACCGTCTTCGATTCCTTCAACACGGCTCTGACCTGGGCTTATGCCCTGCCGGAGGGGGGTGGAGGGGCCCCGCGGACGACAAATGTGCGCAGGCTCCCGCTCCGATGGCGTAGGGTTGTGTCTACCGACGCGGGGTGGAGCAGCTCGGTAGCTCGCTGGGCTCATAACCCAGAGGTCGCAGGTTCAAATCCTGTCCCCGCTACTCAGTACGAGGCCCGGCTTCCGATGGAAGCCGGGCCTTCGTCGTTTCCCTCCCGGCCCGAGGGTCTGCCGTGACGGTGCGTGAGGAAACGGCCGCGCACTGCAAGTTTGATGAGGGTGCGTCAAGGGGCGTGTATGGCTGAAGAGATGCGCAAATCGCGGGCCGTACGTCCGATTTGAGCACCGGATGCCCGTTTTGGCTGCCGCAAAAGCGGCCACCCCGCGACCCCTTGGCCGGAATGATCAAGCGCAGCGGCTTGGAATCATTCCCCTGCGTCTATTACCGTTCGATAACGCAGTGCGGTCGTCCCAGCCGTCGCAAGAGGCGGCGCCGTGTGCGTTCGACTGTCCCCCCTGAGGAGTGTGCCCCGGTGGCCTCCAACGTGCCTGCGCCCGACGGCGTCGAGATCCAGGAACCGCCGTCCCCCGGCGCCTGGGGCGAGTGGAACCCCACCGAGGACTCCGTCCGCCCCGTCCGCGGCAAGCACCGCGTCGCCAAGCAGGGCGGGACACTGGCCCGCAGCTCCACCGTCCTCGGCGTCGGCATCATCGCCGCCGTCGGCGCCGGCGGCATCGCCACCGCGCAGGACCGGCCCCAAGTCCCCATATCCATCCCCTCCCTGACGGGCCCGTCCGACGACGACACCGGCCCGGACGCCGGCTCCGAGAGCGGCAGCGGCGCGCGGACCGGCATCCTCGCGCAGCAGGCCGAGGCGCCCGACGCCGGCGAGATCCTGCGCACGCGGATCCTCCAGCAGGCCGAGCACCAGACCGACGCCGCCGCCTCCCAGGTCCGCGCCGAAGCCGCCCGGGCCGCGCAGGATGCCGCCGCCGCCGAGGCCAGGGCCGCACGGGAAGCCGCGGAGAAGGCCGCCGAGGAGACCCGCGCCGCCGCGGAGAAGGCGGCCGCGGAAGCCGCCGCCGCGAAGGCCGAGGAGGAGCGGATCGCCAAGGCCGCGGGGAGCTACTCCCTGCCGACCTCCTCCTACACCATCACCTCGTACTACGGCGCCTCCGGCGCCATGTGGTCCTCCGGCCAGCACACCGGCCTCGATTTCGCCGCCCCGACCGGCACCCCCGTCAAGGCCGTCGCCGGAGGGAAGATCATCTCGGCCGGCTGGTCGGGCGCCTACGGCTACCGCATCGTCCTCCAGCTCCCCGACGGCACCGAGATCTGGTACTGCCACCTGTCCTCGATGTCGGTCACCTCCGGCCAGGTCGGCGCCGGCGACACCATCGGCCGCGTCGGCGCCACCGGCAACGTCACCGGCCCCCACCTCCACCTGGAGGTCCGCACCGGCGGATCGGCGACGGACCCGCTGGCGTGGCTCCGCTCCAAGGGTCTGAACCCGTAGCCTGCCCGGGCCTGCGCGCCCCCGGCAGGAACGGCCGCCGCGGCGGCAGCAGGTCCTCCAGGACCGCCGCCCGCGCCAGCGCCGGCCCGGCCGTGGCCCGGCGCTGCCACAGGCTGCGGAGCAGCTCCGCCTCCCGCCCCGCGAACTCCGGATCCCCGGCCCGGCCCGTCCGCGCCCGCCGCCGCAGCAGCGCCAGCGCGGCCGCGTCCGCCTCGTACCGGGCCACCGCCCGGCCCGCGGCACGGCCGCCGCTGCGCCGTGCCAGCTCCCTCGCCCGGGACCGCGCGGGCACCGAAGCCATCGCCGACACCTCCGCAGGAGCCAGCCAGCCCGCGGCCGCGTACACCTCCAGTTCCCCGGCCACCTCCCGCAGCCTCCGCCGCCGCATCCGCACCGCCAGCCACAGCAGCAGCCCGAACAGCGGCACCATCACGCAGCCGTACACCCGGTAGAAGCCGTACTCCCCCATCCGCGACGAGCTGTTCCACAGGGCGTGCAAACCCACCGCGAGGGCCAGCCCCAGCAGCGGCAGCCCGCACCGCGCGGGCCGGCTCCGCCGCCGGCCGGCGTGAACCGCGGCCGCGGCGCCGAACCCGAGCCCCGTCAGGACCGTGAACAGCGGGTGCGCGAACGGCGACAGCACGATCCGCACGAAGAACGTCGCCAGCGTCACCGAGTCCAGGACGCCCACCGAGCTCTCCCGGTCCTCGGTGAACGCGTTCCCCAGGTAGAGGACGTTCTCCGTGAACGCGAACCCGGTGGCCGTGAACCCGGCCACCGTGAACCCGTCCGCCGGCCCCGTGAACTGCGGTCCCCGGAAGGCGAACACCGCCAGAAGGGCGGCCGCCTTCGCGCTCTCCTCCACCACCGGGGCGATCGCCACCGAGCCGAGCAGGTCCGCGTCGGACGGGTCCGCGGCCGCCTCCGCGATCCACTCGGTCGCGAAGTCGTTGGCCAGTATGGCGATCAGCGCCGCGGTGCACGCACCCCAGCCGAAGCAGAACAGCAGCATGGCCCACGGCCGGGGCGCCGCCCGGCCCAGCCACCGGAACGCCGCGAGGAGCGGCGCCACCGGCAGCACGGCCAGGCCGAGGCCCACCAGGAAGCCGGCGGTGCCGGTCTCTTGGCGGACGAGTTCGAGGATCGCCAGGCCGGAGGCGGCGAGGACGGCGAGCACGCACGCCCGCGCCCAAAGGCGCAGGCGGACCTGCGCCCGGGCACGGGGGCCGGGAAGTGCCGGGGACACACGATGACTCTAGCGAGCCGCCCCGACACGGGGAGTGACCTCAGGCGTTCTCCACCCGGCGGAACAGCAAGTCGTGTACGACGTGCCCCTTGTCCAGGCCCTGCCCCTCGAAGCGGGTCAGCGGCCGGAAGTCGGGCCGCGGCGCGAAGCCGCCGTCCTCCTGCGTGTTCTCGAACAGCGGGTGGGCGGTGAGGACTTCGAGCATCTGCTCGGCGTACGGCTCCCAGTCGGTCGCGCAGTGCAGCACCGCGCCCGGCGCCATCCGCGTGGCCGCGAGGTCCAGGAACTCGGGCTGGATCAGCCGCCGCTTGTGGTGGCGGGCCTTCGGCCACGGGTCCGGGAAGTAGACGCGGATCCCCGCGAGGGAGGCCGGCGGCAGCATCTCGCGCAGCAGGATGACCGCGTCGCCGTTCGCCACGCGGACGTTCGTCATGCCGCCGCGCTCGGCGAGGGCCAGGAGGTTCCCCTGGCCGGGGGTGTGCACGTCGACCGCGAGGATCCCGGTGTCCGGGTCGGCCGCGGCCATCTGCGCCGTCGCCTCCCCCATGCCGAAGCCGATCTCCAGCACGACGGGCAGCCCGCCGAACATCCGGCCGAGGTCGAGGACCTCGCGCCCGTCGATGTCGAGGCCCCAGGTGCCCCAGAGCCGCTTCAGGGCCTCGCCCTGCCCGGTGGTGACCCGGCTGCGCCGCGGCTGGAAGCTGCGGATCCGCCGCTCGTGGTGCGAGCCCGCCGGGTCGGGTGCGGGGCCGTCGGGGAACCGCGGCTCGGTGCGCCACTTGGGCGGCACGTAGGAGTTCGCCGCGGGCTCGGCTTCCGGGGCGTCGGACTGGGGGGTACGGGACTCAGACACAATCCCGGAATTCTACGGCCCGCCCCCGCACCCCGCCCGCCGACGGCCCCGGCGCCCGGGGCCTTGGCCTCCCCGGCGGCACGGCCGCCGCCGTCGCAGCCCGGCCGCCGCCCTGCCAGCCGCCGCTCAGCCGTCCGGCCCGGGGAGGCCGCGGGTCAGGCGCGGGCCAGGGCGTCCAGGGTGCGCCGGGCGATCTCGCGCCCGATCGGCAGTGACGCGGTCGCCGCGGGCGACGGCGCGTTCAGCACGTGCACCGTCCGCGGCGCCTCCCGGATCAGGAAGTCGTCGACGAGCGTCCCGTCCCGCAGGACGGCCTGCGCCCGCACCCCCGCCTCGGCCGGCCGCAGGTCCTCGGCGGTCACCGCCGGCAGCAGCCGGCGCACCGCCTCCGTGAACGCCGCCTTCGACAGCGAACGGCGGATCTCGCCCGCCCCGTACCGCCAGTGCCGCCACGCCATCCGCCAGGCACCCGGCCACGCCAGCTCCTCCGCGAGGTCCCCCGGCCGCACCACGCCCCAGCCGTACCCCTCCCGGGCCAGCGCCGGCACCGCGTTCGGCCCGACGTGCACCCCGCCGCCGATCCCCCGCGTCAGGTGCACCCCGAGGAACGGGAACGCCGGATCCGGCACCGGGTAGACCAGCCCGCGCACCAGCTCGGGCCGCGCCAGGTCGTAGTACTCGCCGCGGAAGGGGATGATCCGCATGCCGGGGTCGTCCCCGGCCAGCCGGGCGACCCGGTCGCAGTGCAGCCCCGCGCAGTTCACCAGCGCCCGGGCCCGCACGACGACGCCGGCCGTCGTGCGCACCGCGACCCCGCCGGCCCGCCGCGACACCAGGTCGACGGCGCCCCCGTAGACGATCTCCGCCCCGGAGGACTCGGCGAGCTGCCGCGCCACCAGCCCGTAGTCCGCGATCCCGGTCGTCCCCACGTGGATCGCGGCCGCCCCGCGGACCTCCGGCTCGTACTCGCCGATCTGCGCCGCCCCCAGCTCGCGCACCGGGATGCCGTTCTCCCGGCCGCGCTGCACCAGCGCATGCAGCCGGGGCAGCTCCTCGCGGTCCGTCGCGACGATCAGCTTGCCGGTCACCTCGTGCGGAATGCCGTGCTCCGCGCAGAACTTCGCCATCTCCGCGGCGCCGCCCACCGCGAAGCGCGCCTTCAGCGAGCCGGGCCGGTAGTAGATGCCGCTGTGGACGACCCCGCTGTTGCGGCCCGTCTGGTGCCGGGCCGGGCCCGGCTCCTTCTCCAGCACCACCACCCGGGTCCCCGGCGCCAGCCTCGACAGCGCGTACGCCGTCGACAGCCCGACGATCCCGCCGCCGACCACCACCACGTCGCAGTCGGCCGCGCCCCCGGCGCGCACCGCGCCGCCGCCGCCCACGCTGTCCTCCAAGCCGCCACCTCCCACCCCTGCATACTGCACCCCGCCACCGACAGGGCGGCTACGCGGGGGCCACCAGCAGCGGCCGGGCCCGCTCGCGCAGCTCGGCGACGCGCGGCTCGTCCCCGTACGGCTCCAGCCGCTGGAGCAGGTCCCGTACGTACTCGGTCGTGCGCGCCGACGAGATCCGGCCCGCGACCTCCACCGCACGCGTCCCCGCGGCGCACGCCGCGTCGAGGTTGCCCGACTCCAGCTCCGCGACCGCGCTCACCACCAGCCGCAGGCCGTGCGAGCGCACGTACTCCTCCGTGGGCCGCGACAGCGCCTGCTCGGTGAAGCGGCGCACCTGCCGGGGCAGCCTGAGGTCCCGGTAGCACTCCGCCGCGTCCGCCGCGAACCGGTCGTACGAGTAGAAGCCCAGCCACGTCGGGTCCGGGTCGCCCGGGCGCGCCCGCTCCAGCCAGCCCTCCGCGGCCCGCAGCGCCGCCCCGGCCGCCGCCGAGTCGCCCGCCTTCGCGTGCGCCCGCGCCTCGACCAGGCGGAAGAAGCTCATGGTGCGCGCGGTGGCCAGCCCGCGGTTGCGCTCCACGGCCGCCTGCGCCAGGTCGACTCCCTCGTCGGGGAAGTCCCGGTACGTCGCCTGCAGGGACATCGACGCCAGCACGTACCCGCCGAGCGGGACGTCGGCGGCGGCCCGCGCCAGGCGCAGCGCCTGGATGTAGTAGCGCTGGGCGGCCTCCTGCTGGCCGGTGTCGAAGGCCATCCAGCCGGCCAGCCGGGTCAGCTCGGCCGTCGCCCCGAACAGGGCGCGGCCCACCTCGTCGCTGTACGAGCCGAGCAGCAGCGGGGCGGCGTCCATGCGCAGGCACTCGGGCACCATCGACGAGCGCCAGTCGCCGCCGCCGTACTTGGAGTCCCAGCGGCGGGCGTCCTCGGCGGCCTCGCGGAGCTTGCTGACGTCGCTGTGGCCCACGCGCTGCGGCGAGGCGTCGGCCAGGCCCACGACCGCCGGGGGCGCCGCCGGTGCGCCGGGCGCGGCGGCGGCGTGCGGTGCGGGCGGGGTTTCGCCGGAAGGCTGCGGGGGCACAACCGTGGACGGCGCGGCCGGAGCTGCCGGAGCGGAACCGGCCGAGGGCCCGTGCGGGGCGGGTCCGCGTGCCACCGAGCTGTCGGCGGGGGATATCAGCCAGCGTGAAACCGGCGTCGCGTACGCCGACACCGAGAAGGAACCGGCCAGCGACTGCCAGATCCCGCCGCCGCCGCGGCGGCCGGCGAGGTCGAGCCGGTAGAGGTCCGTGGCCGAGCGCACCGCCGCGCCCACGTCGCGGGGGAAGGCCAGGCCCACCTCGGGCGCCGGGTCGGCGTCGGCCAGGCCGATCTCGTGCAGCGGCACCGGTCGGCCCAGCTTCGCGCCGATCGCGGCCGCGATCAGGTGCGGGGCCGCGCCCTGCGGCACCATGCCCTTCGCCACCCACCGGGCCACCGAGGTCTTGTCGTAGCGGAGCGTCAGGCCCCGCTGGGCGCCGAGGTCGTTGACGCGCCTGGCCAGCCCGGCGTTGCTGATGCCCGCGAGGGCGAGGACGGCGCCGAGCTTCTCGTTGGGTTCGCGGAGCTCCCTGGACATGCGCCACCCCTCGTCACACGCGGAACGCACTCAACTCATACGCCGCCGGGGCATAGGCGCCCGGCATTTCGTAAACCCAGCGTAGTTCCCCGCCTCCCAAGCGTTAAGGCCTCGACTTCCGTATGGCGGGATTGTTGTCCGCCCGCACAGTCCGCCCCGGCCCGGCGCCGACGGCGCGCGCCCGCCCGCGTGCTCCGGCCGTGTGGCCGTGCGCCCGCCCGTGCGCTCTGGCCGGTCGCCGGGCCCGGCGATTCGATGTGCCGTGCGTGGGTCGGCCCGCTGCGTGGATCCGGCGGGCCGGGGGATGCCGCCGCCCCAATCCCCGCGGGTGGCGGAACGGTCCGGGAGGTGCGCCGCGCTTCCCGGACCGCGCCCGCGCGCCGCCGCGGCCGCGCGCATCCCCCTTGTGCGCGGTGCACTCAGTACGGCCTGAGAATGGCCGAAACCGACCTCCGGGCCGGTGGCGGCGGACGCCCAAACACCGCGGGGGCGCGCTGTGTTCGTTCGCACGTGCGCCCTCCCGCGCCACTCCCGCACGCCCTTCTCGTGGCAGCATGGACCCGAGCCACCCGGGGTCCGGCCGGCCGCGCCCTCGCGCTGCCCGCGCCGCAGCCGCCCCGGTCGATTGCCCACGGGCTGGGGAGGCGGCGGTGCGCTGGTTGGTGGGGTGGAGCAGTATCGCCGCGAGCTTCGGCACGGCCGGCCGCGTCGGCCCCGGCGGCCGCCACCACCGCGGCCGCGACCACGAGCCCGGGTACGCGTACGGATACGGCCCCGACGGCCCGGTCACCGGCGGCATCGCCGACGCCGCCCGCGCCGACGACCCCGCCGGCCGCGACGCCGAGCGCACCGTCGTCCCCGTCGGCGCACAGCTCCTGTGGGGCGACCCCGACCCGCTGTGGGCCGTCGGCGACTGGCGCCCCGACGAGATCCGCACCCTCACCGCCGACCCCGCCGACCCCTTCACCCGCATCGCCGTCCTCGGCTGCTGCGGCGCCACCGACGCCGAACTGCGGCGCGCCCTCACCGCCGCCCGCGGCGGAGCCCTGCGCCACCTCACCCAGTGGTCCGGCAGCTACACCGCCGTCGTCCAGGCCGGCCGCCGCATCACCGTCGTCGGGGACCTCGCCGGCGCCCGCCCCGTCTTCTACACCCCCTGGGCCGGCGGCACCGCCTACGCCACCGCCGCCCTCCCCCTCGCCGACCTCATCGAGGCCCAGCTCGACATCGGCCACCTCGCCGCCCTCCTGGCCTGCCCCGACAGCCCCGAAGCCCTCGGCGACGGCACCCCGTACGAAGGCGTGCGCCGCATCCCGCCCGGCCACGCCCTCATCCTGCGCGAGGGCTCCCGCGAGATCACCGGCTACGAGCCGGTCGCCTCCCTCGCCGTGGCCGCCCCCGAGGCCGACGCCGAGCGCGCGGTGGAGGGCGTACGCGAAGCACTCGTGGACGCGGTGCGCGCCCGGCTCACGGCCCCGCGGCACGCCCCCGACATCCAGCCGTACGACCCCGGGCCCGTCCCCGGGATGGGCCCCGCCGAGCGGCGAGCCGCCCGCGGGATGCCCGCGCCCGTGCCCGGCGTCGGCGCCGACCTCTCCGGAGGCAGCGCCTCCGCCACCCTGGCCCTCCTCGCGGCAGGCCTGCCCGGCGCCCCGGGCGCCCTCCTCGGCCGCACCGGCGAGCGGCTCCTCGCCGTCACTTTCAACGACCTGGCCACCCCGAGCGGCCGCGAAGCCGAACTCGAACGCGCCCGCGCCATCGCCGCCGACCCCCGCCTGCGGCACGTGGTCGTCGCCGCCGCCGAGGAAGCCCTCCCGTACGCCGACCTCGACGGGCCCCTCACCGACGAGCCCGGCCCCTCCCTCGTCCACGCCTCCCGCGAGCGGCGCCGCCTCGCCGCCGGCTCCGCCGACCACTTCGTCGGCCACGGCGCCCGCCAGGTGCTCGACGCCCACCCCGCCCGCCTCGCCGACCTCCTGATGGACCGCCGCAGACGCCACCTCCTGCGCCCCATGGCCGCACTCGCCCGCTCGGCACCCGCCGCCGGGGAGTCCCTGACCGTCCCCTTCGCCGTGTACGCGGCCGCCCGCCGCCTGGCCCGCACCCCGTACCGCACCGGCATGGAGGCCGCCGCCGCCCGGCTGCGCGGCGGCGACATCGGCCCCGCCGGGCCCGGCGGCCCGGTCGACGCCTCCCTCGCCGCCCTGACCTGGTCCCGGCCGGGCCCGGCCGCGGGCTGGCTGACCGGGGAGGCACTCGCGGAAGTATCGATCCGCCTCGCCACCGCGGCGGGCCGGCCCCCGCTGTCCCTGCGGCCCGGCGAATGCCGCGCCCGCGCGGCCCTGACCCGGCACGCCGCCGACCACCGCGTCTTCGAACAGGCCGTCGAGGTCCGCAGCCAGCGCCTACACGCCCCGTTCCTCGACAACCAGGTCGTACGGGCCGCCCGCGCCCTGCCCGACCCGCTGCGCGTCCAGCCCGGGGCCCGCGCCGCCATCCTGCGCAGCGTGCTCTCCTCGGCCGGGGTCCGCGAACTCCCGCCCGGCTGGGGCGCCCCCGCCCACATCCCGAACGAGACGGCCACCCGCCTCGGCCTCCGCGCGGCCCTCACCACCCTCCTCTCCCTCTTCACCGCCCCCCTGCTGGCCGACGCCGGCCTGATCGAGGCCCGCGTCGTCCGCCAGGCGCTCCTGGACGCGGCCGAAGGCCACCCCGTCCCCCTCGACGGCCTCGCCGAACTCGTCTCCATGGAACTCTGGCTCGGCCGCCTCCTGTCCCGCCGCGGCACCTGCTGGACGGGCACGACGACGCCCCGCCGCAGGGCCGTCCCGAACGGCGTCCCGACGCCACGGGCGGCACTGTCCTGAGGGCGGGGGCTCGGCGGAAGCCCGGCTGACCGGGATCAGGGGTGCGACGCGGGGGCGGGGTGCGGGCGGGAGCCGACCGGCCCGCCCCGGACACCATCAACTGCCGGGGACACCCCCAGCCACACACCCGACCCCGACCGATCGGCTCCCGCCGAACCGCACCGCGGCCGTCACACCCCCGACGCCGCCCCCTCGTCCACCGCCCGCCCCCGCCCTCCCGCAACGCCGCGTCCGTGCCTCCGGCCGGTCAGCGGCAGGTGAGGACGGCGTCGGCCCAGCTTGCGAGGGTTGGTCTGGGGCCCTTGCCGAGCGGCTCCACCACCAGGCGGATCGTTTCGTACCCGGTCAGCGGTACCTCGACCGCGGCGGCCCGGTCGGTGCGGCCCAGGGGGGCCGACTGCCACAGGCGCCGGTCGCCGGCCCAGACCGAGAAGCGGACCTTGCCGTCGGAGAGCAGGGACAGCCGGTCCACTCCGGCCCGGGCGGAGAACGACGTGCACTGCCGGTTGAGCGCGATGTCGACCGAGGAACGCGCGCTCACGGTGAGGCCCTGGCCGTACTGCCGGTCCGCGATGCCGATCGTCCACCGCTGCCACACCCAGCTGCCGGGCCAGGCCCGCAGTTCGGGCCCGCGGTGGTCGCCGAGCGAGGAGTACCGCAGCGAGGCCAACTGGTAGTTCCGCGCCGGCTCGGGCGGCGGTGTCGGCCGGGGCGACGAGGACGGCGTCGGGGACGCGGATGGCGCCGGGGCCGGGCTCCGCGGAGCCGACGGGCTGGGCGTGGGCCTTGCCGGCGGCTTCGGCGCGGCGGACGGCGGCGTCGGCGACGGCGACACGGGCGGTGTTCCCGCGGACCGGGCCGGGACGGGGGCCTCGGCGGTCGGCGGCTCCGATGCGGACGGGGTCGGCCGCTGAGGCACCGGCACGGCGGGCGCGGCGGCCCGCGGCGCGGGATGTGCCTGCGGCGCCGGCTCGGCATCCTCCCCGGCCAGGGCGAACACCACCCCGGCAGCGGCGGCGACCGCGATCCCGGCGGCCAGGCCGGCCTTGGCCGGCAGCCCGATGCCCTCCGACACCACGGCACTTCCCACTCCGGCCCCGGGGCCCCCGGCACCACCGCCGGCAGCAGCCCCGCTCCCGGCCGTGCCCGCGGCACCCGCCGCACCCGCGGCCCCACCGGCAGCGGCCCCACCGGCAGCGGCCCCACCGGACGCGGCGGTCCCACTGGACGCGGCGGCCCCACCGGCGGCAGTCCCTCCCGACGCGACGGCGGCCGCGCCCGCTCCGCCCGCGGCGGCGGCACCGCCGGCCAGCACACCGGCGGCCTTCGCGGAGTACCCGGCGGCGAACCAACCGATGACCGCGACCGGCAGGAGCGCCGGGATGCCCGCGTTGACCTCCCTCAGCTCACCCGCGGCCAGCCGGCACCGCGCGCACTCCTCCAAGTGCTTGCGCAGCCCCCGCTCGGCCCGCATCCGCAGCCCGCCGCGGGCGAAGGCGCCCAGCCGGTCCGCGTACCGGGCGCAGTCGCCGCCGGCGCTGAGCGCGGAGCTCACATGCGCCTGGAGGTAGGCCTGCTTGAGCCCCTCCCGGGCCCGGCCGGCCAGCACGGCCGTCGCGTTGGGGCTCAGCCCGAACAGCGGGGCGACCGCGCTCGGCGAGGCCTCCTCGACCGTGGTGTGCCACAGCACGGCCTGCCACCGCTCGGGTAGGCTCCGGAAAGCCTGCACTGCCAGCGACCGCTCGGCCTCGTGCATCGCCTTGACGTCCGCGCCGAGTTCGAGGGTGTCGTCCCCGGCCCGCCCGGTCGCGCCGCCGCCCTGCTCCGCTCCTGCGGCCGCCTGCTCGGCGAACAACGCGAAGTCGTCGACGAGGTGTTCGCGCCGGGCGGTCTTCCCCCAGGCCGCGGCGACGCGCCGCACGGTGGTCAGCAGGTAGGCCCGCACCGCCTGGTCCGGCCCCGCGCCGCCCCGTACCGCCTGGAGGGTCCGCGTGAACACCTCGGCGGTCAGGTCGTCGGCCGTGTGCGCGTCCCGGCAGCAGGTCCGCGCGTAGCGCCGTACGGAGTCGGCGTGCCGGCGGAACAGCTCCTCGTACGCCCCGTCGTCGCCGGCGCGCATCCGGGCGATCAAATCGCCGTCGGAGGGGGGGAGTTCGGGACTGCCCGCCCGGGGTGCGGCATGCCTGCCCCGGGCCGCGCGCTGGGCCGGTACCTGCCCCGGCAATGCATCGGCCTCGGCTTCCCCGGCGGCCGCACCGATCGGCTCTTCCCGACCGTCAACGCTCATCGCGGAAGCTCCCGCACGACAGACTCAACCGGTACACCGTTCCAGCCTGTCACACGGGGGGCGCGCGCCGGACCACTCGCGCAACCATCCACCCGTCCGTGCAGCGTCCGCACGGCGAGCCGTACCGCCTCTCACCCGTTCGAGTGAGGATGCGTCCGCGGCCGCCCCTGACGACCGCACACATCCCTTGCCGCAGCGGTTTCCGCCGGCCAACCCGCGGGGGCCCGGGCGCGCCCGCCCGCAGCCCGGAGCGCCGGCACACCGGACTCCGGGCAGGCGCGCCCGTCACACGGTCAGGCGGTGCGGGAGCGGAGCCCCTCGAGCAGGATGTCGAGCAGCCGGGCGGAGGCCGCCGCCTGCTGCGCCGCGTCGGGCAGGGCCGGCGCGGCCGTGGCTATGACCAGCAGCACGTCGGCCACGGTCACGTCGGCACGCAGCTCGCCCGCCTCCCGCGCGCGGTCGACCAGCCGGCCGACGACCTCGAGCAGGGCACCCGCACCCGCGTCCGGCGACGGCTCGTCGGCGGCGGCGCTGCCGCCCACGACGCGCAGCTCGGGAGAGCCCGCGGCGCCTGCCTGCCGCTGGTGCGGGACGCGCGCCTCCAGCGCCTCCTCGGCCTCGTCCTCGGCGGAGCGCACCCGCAGCACCTGCGGCGGAAGCAGCCGCCCCGCGCCCGAGGCCACGGACGTGCGCAGGAAGCGGGAGAGCGCCTGCCAGGGCTCCTCCTCCTGGCCGAGCGCCGTCCGGGCCTGCTCGGTCAGCCGGGTGGTCTCCTCCTCGGCTATGCGCCGAACCAGCACGTCCTTGCTGGGGAAGCGCCGGTACACCGTGCCGACGCCGACGCGGGCGCGCCGCGCGACGTCTTCCATCGGGGCCCCGTAGCCGAGTTCGCCGAACACCTCGCGGGCGGCGCGGAGCACGTGCTCCAGGTTGCGCTGGGCGTCGACGCGCAGCGGCGTGGAGCGCACGCCCGACGCGGCGGTGCCGCCGGTGATGACGCGGCTGTTGGTCTCGCCCTGCAGCGCGGCCGCAGAGCCATGGAAATCGGAAATGTTCATATGTATCCCCCGGTGATCACTTGTCTCCCCCCGGAGACATCCCCGCCTTCGTGTCGGGGTAGACCACGGTCAGTGGTCTCGGTCTCACTCCCCGACGAGATACGAACATAGTTGAGCCAGAGTCAATTCAGAAGAGGCAGCCCCCCTCCGGGCGCCGCCCGATCGGAGCATCGCCCCCCACTTTTCCGGTCCAAGCCCCCGGAACCACCCTTTCCGTAGCCCCTGACCTGCACAACTCCTCCCCCTTTCGTGCCCTCCGGGACCCCCGACCCACTGCTCCCTCCGGTCACACAATTTGCCTGGCCTGTGGACAAACTCCCAGCCACGTTGCGTCATGGGATGGTGAAGGCTGCTCACTCCCGAGGCACGGCCCCCGGCACTCCGCCCGCCACGCCCGCCGCGTCCACCGGCCCCGCCGCGTCCACCGGCCCCGCCGCGCCCGACCGCCCAGGCGCCGCACCACCCCCTGACGCCGCCCCGCCCCCCGAGGCGCCCCCGGACACCCCGGCCGAGCCCGCCCCCGCCGGGTCCACCGCGTCCACACCCGCGGCGCCCACCCCCGCCCCCTCCCCGGCCCCCGCCCCCCGCCCGCAGGACGCCCCGGCCCGCATCCTCGTCATCGGCGGCGGCTACGTCGGCATGTACACGGCCCTCCGGCTCCAGAAGAGGCTGAGGCCGGGCGAAGCCGAGGTCACAGTGGTCACCCCCGAGCCGTACATGACGTACCAGCCCTTCCTCCCCGAAGCGGCAGCCGGCTCCATCTCCCCCCGCCACGTCGTCGTGCCGCTGCGCCGAGTCCTGGACAAGTGCCGCATCATCAGCGGCGAGGCCCACCACATCGACCACGCCAAGCGCACGGCCACCCTCACCACCCTCGCCACCGCCGAGGAGGGCAGCGGCCCCCTGGAGATCGAGTACGACGAGCTCGTCCTCGCCCCCGGTTCGATCTCCCGGACCCTCCCCGTCCCCGGCCTCGCCGATTACGGCATCGGCTTCAAGACCGTCGAAGAGGCCATCGGGCTGCGCAACCACGTCATCGAGCAGATGGACATCGCCTCCTCCACGCGCGATCCCGCCCTCCGCGACGCCGCCCTGACCTTCGTCTTCGTCGGCGGCGGCTACGCCGGCGTCGAGGCCCTCGGCGAGCTGGAGGACATGGCCCGCTACGCCGCCCGCTACTACCACAACGTCAAGCCCGAGGACATGAAGTGGGTGCTGGTCGAGGCGACCGACCGCATCCTCCCCGAGGTCGGCCCCCAGATGGGCGTCTACACCGTCCGCGAGCTGCGCCGCCGCGGCATCGACGTCCGCCTCGGCACCCGCCTGGAGTCCTGCGAGAACCGCGTGGCCGTCCTCAGCGACGGCTCCCGCTTCCCGACCCGCACCGTCGTCTGGACCGCCGGCGTCAAACCGCACCCGATCGTGGCCGCTTCCGGCCTGCCCCTCAACGACCGCGGCCGCATCCGCTGCACCGCCTTCCTCACCGTCGAGGGCGTCGAGCACGCCTGGGCCGCCGGCGACGCCGCCGCCGTCCCCGACATCACCGCCGCCGAACCGGGCCACGAGTGCGCCCCCAACGCCCAGCACGCCGTCCGCCAGGCCAAGGTGCTCGCCGACAACCTCGTCGCCTCCCTCCGCGGCGGTGTCCTCACCGAATACGCCCACCGCTACGCCGGCTCCGTCGCCTCCCTCGGCTTCCACCGCGGCGTCGCCCACATCTACGGGCGCAAGCTGAAGGCGTATCCGGCCTGGCTGATGCACCGCATCTACCACCTCAGCCGCGTCCCCACCTTCAACCGCAAGATGCGCGTCCTCGCCGAGTGGACCCTCTCGGGCCTCTTCGCGCGCGAGATCGTCTCCCTCGGATCACTCGAACACCCCAGGGCAGAGTTCGAACTCGCCGCCGGCGGCGGCCACCTCCCGCCCCCGCCGCCGCCCGACCCGGAGCCCCCGAAGGACAGCCCGAGCTGACGCTGTCAGTGCCGTCGGACACACTGGACGTGTGACCATAGGTGCGCTGACACCTGCACAGAGTGACATCGTCCAGCGACTCACCCCAGCGATACAGCGACCACTCGCGACACCACGAGGCTTGAACGCAGTGAACTTCACGCGCTGGAGCGCCCGGTTTCCCGGAACGCAGCGCCGCGCCGCCGCCCGGTCCGAACACGCCGCCGCCCAGGCCAAGCGGGGCGAGGGAGCCGTCCCGGCGGCCCGCGGCGCCGCCGGCCGCGCCGCCGCTGCGGACGGCGGCCCCGCCGATCCCCCCGCCGCCGGCATCGGGACCGGCCCCGGCGCGGGTCCCGCCGCGGCCGGCCCGGGCGCGCCCGGCACCGTCCCCGCCGTGCCGTCCCTCGACGAACTCTCCGTACGCGAGGTCCTCGGCCGCCTCCCGGCCCTCGTCGCCCTCGTCCACGGCCCCGAGCACCGCGTCGCCTACGTCAACGACGCCTACACCGCCGGCTTCGGCCCCCGCCCCACCGGCACCCCCGCCCACGAGGCCCTCCCCGAGCTGGGCGAGCTCGGCCTCCTCCCCCTCCTCGACCAGGTGCAGCGCAGCGGCCGCCCCCGCACCGCCAAGAACCGCTCCGCACCGGGCGGCGGCAGCTCGTACACCGTCACCTGCACCCCCGTCGAGTTCCCGAAGGAGGCCCACGGCCCGGACGCCGACCAGCCCGCCCACCCCGGCTCCGGCGTCATGATCCACCTGGCCGACGTCACCGACCACGCCGAAGCCCTGGAACGCCTGCGCGCCAGCGAGAGCCGCCAGCGCGAGGCCGCCGTCACCCTCCAGCGCTCCCTGCTCCCGCAGGAACTGGAGCAGCCCGACGACCTGCGCGTCTCCGCCGTCTACCACCCGGGCGGCACCGAGGCGGCCGTCGGCGGCGACTGGTACGACGTGATCACCCTCGGTGCCGGGCGGACCGCGCTGGTCATCGGCGACGTGATGGGCCGCGGCGTCCGCGCCGCCGCCGTCATGGGCCAGCTCCGCACGGCCGTGCGCGCGTACGCCCGCCTCGACCTGCCGCCGCACGAGGTGCTCCAGCTGCTCGACGGCCTCGCCGCCGAGATCGACGCCAGCCAGATCGCCACCTGCGTGTACGCCGTCCACGACCCCAACGAGGGCCTCCTCGCGTACGCCTCCGCCGGCCACCTGCCGATCCTCGTCCGCGACGCCGACGGGACGGTACGCCGCGCCGCGGAGCCCACCGGCCCGCCGCTCGGCACCGGCGGCTGGCTCCACGCCTCCGGCACCATCGCCCTCGGCCCCGGCTCGACGGCCGTCCTCTACACCGACGGCCTGGTCGAGCGCCGAGGCGAGGACATCGACGAGGGCGTCGCCGCCCTGGAGCGGGCCCTCGCCGGCGCGCAGGGCAGCCCGTCCGTCATCTGCGACCGCCTGATGCGCGCCCTGGGCGTGGACGCCGACCACGACGACGACGTCGCCGTGATGGTCCTCCAGCAGCCGGACCGCACCGGTCCGGAGGCCGAGCTCTTCCACAACGCCGCCCTCGACCTCCTCGGCGGCGTCGAGGCGGCCCCGCGCGCCCGCGCCTTCGCCCAGGGTGTCCTCAGCTCCTGGCGCTTCCCCGTCGAACTGTGCGACCTGGGCGTCCTCGCGGCGAGCGAGCTCGTCGCGAACTCCCTCCAGCACGGCACGCCGCCGATGAGCCTGCGCCTGCGCCGCACCGACCGGCGCCTGATCGTGGAGGTCACCGACGGCGACGACCACCTGCCGCGCCGCCGCCGCGCCGAACCGGGCGACGAGACCGGCCGCGGCATCGCGATCATCGCGACGGTCGCCTCGTCCTGGGGCTCCCGCCGCACGCCGGGCGGCGGTAAGGCCGTCTGGTGCGAGTTCGCCCTCCCGGACAAGCCGGCCGCCGGCTGACCGGGGAAACGGAAACGGGCCCGGTCCGAACGGACCGGGCCCTTCCCGCATGTGCGGCTTCCTACGCGGCCACCGGCGCGGCAGCGGGGGCCTTCACGGTGACGGCCCGCGGAGCGCCCTTCAGCAGCGACGGCTGGTCCTGCGCCGGCGCCAGCTCCCGGCCGAGCCGCAGTGCCAGCACCGCGATGCCCAGCGAGACCGCGACGAACACGGCGACATACAGCATCGGAGCACCCGCACCCAGCGGTACACCCAGCGGCCCCAGCGCCAGCGCCAGCTGCTTGACCAGGGCGAAGGCCGAGTTGTACTGGCCGACGGAACCCTCCGGCGCCAGATCCGCGACGAGCGGCGCGAGCGTCGGGGACAGCATCGCCTCGCCGATCCCGAAGAGCGCGTACGTGGTGACGAACGCGGCGGCGGCCGCCACGGCACCGCCGTGACCCAGCCCGGAGAACCCGGCGATCAGCCATGCGGCGGTCCAGATCAGACCCACCAGCGCGATCACCCGGGACCGTCGGCGCCGCTCGACCAGCTTCAGCACGGCGAACTGCGCGACGACGATCGCCCCGGTGTTGGCGGCCAGCGCGAGGCCCAGCGTGGACGGCGAGATCCGCGCCGCCTCTGTGCCGAAGGCGGCGAGCCCCGACTCGAACTGCCCGTAGCAGGCGAAGAAGATCACGAAACCGAGGACGAGCAGCTTGGCCATCGCCCGGTGCCGGACCATCCGCTTCCAGCCGCCGCCGGCCTGCGACGGGTCCCTCGGCACGGCGTCCTTGATGCTGGGCGCGTGCGGCATCCGCACGGTGAGGATGACACCGGCCAGGACCAGGAACATCACGGCCTCGATGCCGAACAGCAGGGTGAAGCTGCCCGGGCGGCTCTCGTCGACGATCTGGCCGCCGATGAGGCCGCCGATGCCCAGGCCGAGGTTCTGCATGAAGAACTGGAGGGCGAAGGCCCGGGTCCGCGTCCCCGGGGTGGAGCACCACACGATCATCGTGGCGAGCGCCGGCTGCATCACGGCCTGTCCGGCGCCCAGCGCCAGGGCGGACAGCAGGATCGGCACGAGCCCGTCGGAGAGCCCGAGGGCCAGCGCCCCGGCGGAGGCGGCGACGGCCGCGCCGATGACGACGGGGACGGGGCCGCGGCGGTCGATGACGCGACCGGTGAAGGGCAGGGCGACCAGGGCGCTGACGGCGAACGCGACGAACGCACTGGTCGCCGCCATGGAGCCGAGCTCCCGCACCTGCGCCACGTAGATGTAGAGGAACGGAACCGTGAAGCCGATGCCGAACGCCGTCAGCGCGTTGCCGGCCTGGATCCGCCGCATCGCGGCGCCCATCACCTTGGTCACTTCTCACCTGCCCAGATCACTGAAGTCTGAAGACTTCACAGCTAAAGTTCGACGCTTAAGAGTACACATCGAAGGAGTTAGACGCCAACGCGCTCGTGCGATACTTCGGACCATGGGTGACACCGCCGACGGCCTCCAGCCCGTCCCCGAGCCGAGCCTCGACGAGCAGATCGCCGTCTACCAGCGCGAGTTCCAAGACCTCGATCCGCAGGTGGAGAAGGTCGTGTCGGCGCTGAGCCGACTGAACCGCCGCATGAACGTGGCGTACGGGCGCCAGACCGCGGCCCTCGGCATCAGCAACGCGGAGTGGGAGGTCCTGAAGGCCCTCGTCATCTCCGGAGCCCCCTACCGGATGGGCCCGAGCGAACTCGCGAAGCAGCTCGGCCTCACGCCGGCCGCGATGACGCACCGCATCGACCGCATGACGGCGGAGGGGCTCGTCACCCGGGAGCGGGACGAGTCGAACAGGGTGCGCGTGATCGTGGAGCTCACCGACGAGGGCCGCAGCAAGTGGCTCGACGCGATGCGCGCGGCCACGATCTTCGAGGAGGACCTCCTCCAGGACCTCTCCACCGAGGAGCGCGGAGTCCTGGGTGACATGCTCACAAGGCTGCTGGACCGGGTCGAAGACCTCCAGTCCCGCAACTGACAGGGCTCGCACCAGGGGGGTTGACACGACCTCCCTGGGTCCGTAAAGTTCTGCGGGTTGTCCCTGAGCCGAAAGGTTTTGGGCGCAACTATCCGCCGCCTCGTTGCGGCACCCAACTCAGCACGATCTCCCACCGGGAGTGAATTCGGCATGCCCGAATTACTTCCCGAAGGCCGATTAGGAATCGACCGGGAAATCCACTAGAGTTCTGGGAGTCGGAAGGGCCCAACAGCCCGGAAGACAAACCCCGCTGACTGGGGGTCAGGCCCGAAAGGATCTGATAGAGTCGGAAACGAAGAACGAAAGCCCGGAGGAAAGCCCCAGTAAGTGTTACTGCGGGTGAGTACAAAGGAAGCGTCCGTTCCTTGAGAACTCAACAGCGTGCCAAAAATCAACGCCAGAAGTTGATACCCCGTCCACTCCGGTGGATGAGGTTCCTTTGAAAAGACCTTCAGGGTCCGCTTCGGTGGGCGCCTGGGGGCAACAAACACAGCGAGGACGCAGTGGTCAGTCGGTCATATTCCGACCATGACTGGCCCGCTCTACGTGTGTGTGCACCGGCTGTATTAATTTACTGGCCGAGTAAACATTCATGGAGAGTTTGATCCTGGCTCAGGACGAACGCTGGCGGCGTGCTTAACACATGCAAGTCGAACGATGAACCTCCTTCGGGAGGG
>NZ_JBVIGV010000004.1:451090-484271 GCF_055570615.1 Streptomyces sp. NPDC031121 | reverse complement strand
GAAGCCCGGTAACGGGTGGAGCTGACTGGTACTAATAGGCCGAGGGCTTGTCCTCAGTTGCTCGCGTCCACTGTGTTAGTTCTGAAGCAACGAACTCGCCTTGTCGGCTGGAGTTCGAACTTCATAGTGTTTCGGTGGTCATAGCGTTAGGGAAACGCCCGGTTACATTCCGAACCCGGAAGCTAAGCCTTTCAGCGCCGATGGTACTGCAGGGGGGACCCTGTGGGAGAGTAGGACGCCGCCGAACAACCCGCCCTTTTAGCTCAGTCGGTAGAGCGTCTCCATGGTAAGGAGAAGGTCAACGGTTCGATTCCGTTAAAGGGCTCCATCAAAAAGGCCCCCGCCATCGGCGGGGGCCTTTTTTGTTTTCCCGTCCCGGCAATGCGCTACAGTCGCTCCGGGCCCCTACGGAGGCCCGGAGCCGACACCGGAAAGCTCAGTCGCCCGTGCGCGGCTGGGGGACGCGGAAGGCCAGGATCGCCATGTCGTCCGACGCCGGCTCCGCCGCGAAGCGCTCCACCGCGCGAAGCACCCGGGCGGCCACCGCGCCCGCCGTCAGGCCCGTACACGTCGTCAGGACCTCCGTCAGGCCGTCGTCGCCGAGCATGCGGCTGCCCTCACGGCGCTCCGTGACCCCGTCCGTGACGCACAGCAGGACATCGCCCGGCTCCAGCGTCACCGTCTCCTCGTACAGCTCCAGGTCGTCCATGACGCCCAGCAGCGGCTGCGGCTCCGCCGCCGGCACGACCTCGCCGTCCGGGCGCAGGCGCAGCGGCAGCGGATGCCCGGCGCACACCACCTTCATCAGCGCGCTGCCGTCCTCGCGGGGATGAAGTTCCCCGTACAGCAGGGTGAGGAAGCGGCTGCGGGCGCCCTCGTCGAGGATCGCCGCGTTCAGGCGCTCCAGCACCGCCGGGCCGCCCAGGCCCTCCCGGGCCAGCAGGCGCAGGGCGTGCCGGGCCAGGCCCGTCACCGCCGCCGCCTCCGGGCCCGTACCGCACACGTCGCCGATGGCGAAGCCGTACGCGCCGTCGCGGATCGGGAAGACGTCGTAGAAGTCGCCGCCCACCTCGTTGCCCTCGCCGGCGGCCCGGTAGATGACCTCCACCTCCATGCCGGGGATCGCAGGCGAGCCCGGCGGGAGGAGGCTGCGCTGGAGCGAGCGGCTGATCGCCGTGCGCTCCGAATAGAGGCGGGCGTTGTCCAGCGCCAGGGCCGCCCTGCGCGACAGGTCGTCGGCGAGCTCCAGGATCTCCTGCCGGAAGTGCTCCCCGGACGGCTTGCCCAGGGTCAGCATGCCGATGACGCGGTTGCGGGCCAGCAGCGGCAGGACCACCGTCTCGCCGCCGACCGCGGTCGCCGCCTCCGGCCAGATGCGGGCGCCGGCCTCCCGGACCGGCTCCGGCGGGCTCACATGCGACAGCAGCGCCTTCAGGCCGTCGATGCGCTCCTCGTCCTCGTGCAGCACGTACGACAGGTACGGGTCCGAGGACTGGTCGGCGATCGTGTACACGGCGCACCAGGTCGCCAGCGTCGGGACGGTCATCTGCGCCATCAGCGCCAGCGTCTGGTCCCGGTCCAGGGTGCCGGCGAGCAGGTCGGACGCCTCGACAAGGAAGGACAGCGAGCCGCGGCGTAGCCGCTCCAGCTCACCCAGGCGGGCCGACTCCACCGCGAGCGCGATCCGGTCGGCGGCGAACTGCAGCCGCAGCGCCTCCGCGTTCGAATAGCGGGCCGGGTTCTCCGCGGCGACCCCCAGGGAGCCTGTCAGCCGGCCCTCCACCTTCAGCGGCACCGTGACGACCGAGCGCATGCCCGTGCCGTCCAGCAGCGGGACCGCGCCCGGGACCGCCGTCAGGTCCTCGTGGACAGCGGGCATGCGGGCCGAGCCGTAGCGGCTGGCGCCGGCCTCGACGGGGACGCGGGCGAAGCGCTGGCGGGTCGAGGGGAGGCCGGTGGTCGCGCGGACCTCCAGCTCCGTCTCGTCGTCGGTGGCGAGCAGCAGGAAGGCGGCGTCCGCGTCGAGCATGTCGCGGGCTCGCTCGACGGTCCGCTGGAGCAGGCCGTCCAGGTCGTCGGGGGCGGGCGAGCCGATGAACACCTCGAACGGGTCCGCCGGGCGCGCCTCCGCGAGCTGGCCCGCGTCCGCCGCGGGCGCCCGCACCGGGGTCTGGAGGAGGGCGCGCTCGTCGTCGTGGACGAGCAGGCAGACGATCGACGGGTCGCCGTGTGCGTCGCGGACCCGGAGGTGGGAGCCGTAGACGGGGATGACGCGGCCGTCGGCGCCGCGGATGCCGTAGCTGCCCTCCCAGCGGGACAGGCGCAGGGCCTCGGCGATGCCGGTGCCGGTGCCCGGCGTCTGCGGCCAGGCGGCGAGCTCGGCCAGGGGGCGGCCGATGGCCTTGGAGGCGGGATGGCCGAAGACGTGTTCGGCGTCCTCGTTCCAGGCGGAGACGCGGTCGTCGGAGTCGACCTGGACGACGGCGACGCGGACGCGGGTGTCGGCGAGCGGCAGCAGCCGGTCGGGGACGACCGGGCCGGCGGAGCGGGTCCCGACGGGGCGGTCCGGGAGGTCCAGGCGGAACCACACGTGCTTGTGGGTGGCGGTGTACTCGACGCCCCAGCGGGTCGCGAGCGCGGCGCACAGCATGAGGCCGCGGCCGTTCTCGCGGTCCGGATCGGCGTACGGGCGGTCGCCGGGGTGCCGCAGCGGCAGCTCGCGCTCCGGATAGCGGTCGGCGACCTCGACGCGGACGCCGTCCTCGGTGCGCAGGCACAGGACCTCGGCGCTGGTGCCGGCGTGGACGACGGCGTTCGTGACGAGCTCGCTGGTGAGGACGACGGCGTCGTCGACGATGTCCGCGAAGCCCCAGCCCTGCAGCGTGTCGCGGACGAACAGGCGGGCGGAGGCGACCGAGCGCCCCTGGGGGTCGAAGCTGGCAGCCGCCCGAGCCGTGATCACGAGTCTCCTTCGACGCGGTGGTACATCGGATGCCAGGTTACTTACCTTCCCGGGCGGTATGGGCCGTCACCGGGGATTCCACCCGGCAGGGCGGCCGGTGTGCGATGGTGCCGAAGTGTTATCGCCGGGTTCGGCCAGGGTGAAACACTGGGCAGGATCGGTTTGCGCGGCGGACACGCCGTGTGCCGGTGGATGTGCGGTCGACCCTTTCGGGAGGGACACGGTGGAGTCTGGCGCAGCGGTGCGGCGTACGGGAACGCGCGCGAAGGGTGGCAGGTCGCGCCGGAACGGGACGACCGAGGTGGATACCGCCGCCCTGAACCGGCTGCTCACTGCCCTGATGTCGATGCGGGACGGAAACTTCCGCAAGCGGCTGACGGTGTCCGGCGACGGGGTGATGGCGGAGATCGCCGCCGTCTACAACGAGGTCGCCGACCGCAACCTGCACCTCACCGGGGAGCTGTCCCGGGTCCGGCGCACCGTCGGACGCGAGGGCAAGCTGAGCGAACGGCTGGAAACCGGTGCCTGCGAGGGCTCCTGGGCGGCCGCGATCGACGCGTCCAACCAGCTGGTCGACGACCTCGCGCGGCCGGTGTCCGAGGTCGGGCGGGTGCTGTCGGCGGTCGCCGAGGGCGACCTGGACCAGCGGATGGACCTGCGGACGCAGACGGCGGACGGGGCGGGGCACCCGCTGCGCGGGGAGTTCCTGAAGGTCGGGCGCACGGTCAACAACCTGGTCGACCAGCTGTCCGCGTTCACCGACGAGGTGACGCGCGTGGCGCTGGAGGTGGGGACCGAGGGCAAGCTCGGCGGGCAGGCCCAGGTACGCGGGATGTCGGGTTCGTGGAAGGACCTGACCGACTCCGTCAACACCATGGCGTACCGGCTCACCGCCCAGGTGCGTGACATCGCGCTGGTGACGACGGCGGTGGCGAAGGGCGACCTGTCGCGCAAGGTCACGGTGCACGTGGCCGGCGAGATGCTCCAGCTGAAGAACACCGTCAACACGATGGTGGACCAGCTGTCGTCGTTCTCCTCGGAGGTGACGCGGGTCGCCCGCGAGGTGGGCACGGAGGGCGAGCTCGGCGGGCAGGCACAGGTCCCCGGCGTCGCCGGCGTGTGGAAGGACCTCACCGATTCCGTCAACACGATGGCGGGCAACCTGACGGCCCAGGTGCGGGGGATCGCGCAGGTCACGACGGCCGTCGCGAACGGCGACCTGTCGCAGAAGGTGCGGGTCAGCGCGCGCGGCGAGGTGGCGCAGCTGGCCGAGACGATCAATCAGATGACCGAGACGCTGCGGACGTTCGCGGACGAGGTCACGCGCGTCGCCAGCGAGGTCGGGGCCAAGGGCCTGCTGGGCGGGCAGGCGCAGGTGCCGGGCGCGGCGGGGACGTGGAAGGACCTCACCGACTCGGTGAACACGGTCTTCCGCAACCTCACCACGCAGGTGCGCGACATCGCGCAGGTGACGACGGCCGTGGCGAACGGCGACCTGTCGCAGAAGGTCACGGTCGACGTCGCGGGCGAGATGCTGGAGCTGAAGAACACCGTCAACACGATGGTGGACCAGCTGCAGTCCTTCGGTGCGGAAGTGACGCGGGTGGCCCGCGAGGTCGGCGTCGAGGGCGAGCTGGGCGGGCAGGCGCAGGTGCCGGGCGCGGCGGGGACGTGGAAGGACCTCACCGACTCGGTGAACACCGCCTTCCGGAACCTGACGGGGCAGGTGCGCAACATCGCGCAGGTGACGACGGCCGTGGCGAACGGCGACCTGTCGCAGAAGGTCACGGTGGACGTCTCCGGCGAGATGCTCCAGCTGAAGAACACCGTGAACACGATGGTGGACCAGCTCTCCAGCTTCGCCGACCAGGTCACGCGGATGGCGCGGGACGTGGGCACGGAGGGCCGGCTCGGCGGGCAGGCCCGCGTGGAGGGCGTGTCGGGCACCTGGAAGGAGCT
This sequence comes from Streptomyces sp. NPDC031121, assembly GCF_055570615.1. Classification (NCBI taxonomy): domain Bacteria; kingdom Bacillati; phylum Actinomycetota; class Actinomycetes; order Kitasatosporales; family Streptomycetaceae; genus Streptomyces; species Streptomyces sp. NPDC031121. Next base: position 479,350 of record NZ_JBVIGV010000004.1, on the reverse strand, counting down.
GACCGACTCGGTCAACTTCATGGCCGGGAACCTGACATCCCAGGTCCGCCAGATCGCCCAGGTGACGACGGCGGTGGCGCGGGGCGACCTGTCGCAGAAGATCGACGTGGACGCCCGCGGGGAGATCCTGGAGCTGAAGAACACCATCAACACGATGGTCGACCAGCTCTCGGCCTTCGCGGAGCAGGTGACGCGGGTGGCCCGCGACGTGGGCACGGAGGGCCGGCTCGGCGGCCAGGCGCAGGTGCCCGGCGTGGCCGGCGTGTGGCGGGACCTCACGGACTCGGTGAACGGCATGGCCGGGAACCTGACCTCGCAGGTCCGCAACATCGCGCAGGTCGCGACGGCGGTGGCGCGGGGCGACCTGTCGCAGAAGATCGACGTGGACGCCCGGGGCGAGATCCTGGAGCTGAAGAACACCCTCAACACGATGGTCGACCAGCTGTCGAACTTCGCCGAGCAGGTGACGCGGGTGGCCCGCGAGGTGGGTACCGAGGGGATCCTGGGCGGCCAGGCGGAGGTGAAGGGGGTCTCCGGCACCTGGAAGGACCTGACGCAGTCCGTCAACTTCATGGCGAACAACCTCACCTCGCAGGTGCGCAACATCGCCGAGGTGACGACGGCGGTGGCGACCGGCGACCTCTCCAAGAAGATCACGGTCGACGCCAAGGGCGAGATCCTGGAGCTGGTGACGACCGTCAACACGATGGTCGACCAGCTGTCGTCGTTCGCGGAGCAGGTGACCCGGGTGGCGCGCGAGGTGGGCTCCGAGGGCATCCTCGGCGGGCAGGCCCGGGTACGCGGTGTGACGGGCATCTGGAAGGACCTGACGGACAACGTCAACCTGATGGCGAACAACCTGACCTCCCAGGTGCGCAACATCTCGCAGGTGTCGGCGGCCGTCGCCAACGGCGACCTGACCAAGAAGGTGACGGTGGAGGCGCGCGGCGAGGTCGCGCAGCTCGCCGACACGGTCAACACGATGGTCAAGACGCTGTCCTCGTTCGCCGACGAGGTCACGCGCGTGGCGCGCGAGGTGGGCACGGAGGGCCGCCTCGGCGGCCAGGCGCACGTCCCGGGGGTGTCGGGGACCTGGAAGGACCTCACCGACTCGGTGAACTTCATGGCGTCGAACCTGACCGGACAGGTGCGCCAGATCGCCATGGTCACGACGGCGATCGCCAAGGGCGACATGACCAAGAAGATCGACATCGACGCCCGGGGCGAGATCCTGGAGCTGAAGAACACGATCAACACGATGGTCGACCAGCTGTCGTCGTTCGCGGAGCAGGTGACGCGGGTGGCGCGCGAGGTGGGCACCGAGGGCATCCTCGGCGGGCAGGCCCGGGTGCGGGACGTCGACGGCACGTGGCGGGACCTGACCGAGTCCGTGAACGAGATGGCCGGGAACCTCACCCGGCAGGTCCGCGCGATCGCGGCCGTCGCCACCGCGGTGACCCGCGGCGACCTCAACCTGAAGATCGACGTGGACGCCGCGGGCGAGATCCAGGTCCTTCAGGACAACATCAACACGATGATCGCCAACCTGCGCGACACGACGCTGGCGAACAAGGAGCAGGACTGGCTCAAGGGCAACCTGGCCCGGATCTCGGCCCTGATGCAGGGCCGCCGCGACCTGGACGACGTCGCCTCGCTGATCATGAGCGAGCTGACGCCGGTGGTCTCGGCGCAGCACGGCGCGTTCTTCCTCGCGATGCCGACCGGCGGGACCACCGAGATCGGCACAGAGGGCGGCCCGGACGGCTCGTACGAGCTGCGGATGCGCGGGAGCTACGCGTACGCGGGCGGGCAGATGCCGACGGCGTTCCGGCCGGGGGAGGGGCTGATCGGGACGGTCGCGGAGGAGAAGCGGACGATCCTCGTCGAGAACACCCCGCCGGGCTACCTGAAGATCTCCTCGGGGCTCGGGGAGGCGCCTCCGGCGCACGTGATCGTGCTGCCGGTGCTCTTCGAGGGGAAGGTGCTCGGCGTGATCGAGCTGGCGTCCTTCCAGCCGTTCACGCAGATCCAGAAGGACTTCCTGAGCCAGATCGCCGAGATGATCGGCACGAGCGTCAACACGATCAGCGTCAACTCCAAGACGGAGATGCTGCTCAAGCAGTCGCAGGAGATGACGGAGCAGCTGCGCGAGCGCTCCGACGAGCTGGAGAACCGTCAGAAGGCGCTCCAGGCCGCCAACGCGGAGCTGGAGGAGAAGGCGGAGCTGCTGGCGCAGCAGAACCGGGACATCGAGGTGAAGAACACCGAGATCGAGGAGGCGCGGCAGGTCCTGGAGGAGCGCGCCGAGCAGCTCGCGGTCTCGATGCGCTACAAGTCGGAGTTCCTGGCGAACATGTCCCACGAGCTGCGGACGCCGCTGAACTCGCTGCTGATCCTGGCGAAGCTGCTGGCGGACAACGCGGACGAGAACCTCTCGCCCAAGCAGGTGGAGTTCGCCGAGACCATCCACGGGGCGGGCTCGGACCTGCTCCAGCTGATCAACGACATCCTCGACCTGTCGAAGGTCGAGGCGGGCAAGATGGACGTCTCGCCGACGCGGATCGCCCTGGTGCAGCTCGTCGACTACGTGGAGGCCACCTTCCGGCCGCTGACCGCGGAGAAGGGCCTGGACTTCTCGGTACGGGTCTCCCCGGAGCTGCCCGCCACCCTGCACACCGACGAGCAGCGGCTGCTCCAGGTGCTGCGGAACCTGCTGTCGAACGCGGTGAAGTTCACCGACACCGGGGCGGTGGAGCTGGTGATCCGCCCCGCCGGGTCGGACGTGCCGCCCGCGATCCGCGAGCAGCTGCTGGAGGCGGGCTCGCTGCGCGAGGCCGACGGGGACCTGATCGCGTTCTCGGTGACGGACACCGGCATCGGGATCGCGGCGAGCAAGATGCTGGTGATCTTCGAGGCGTTCAAGCAGGCGGACGGGACCACGAGCCGGAAGTACGGCGGCACGGGCCTCGGGCTGTCGATCAGCCGGGAGATCGCCCGGTTGCTGGGCGGCGAGATCCACGCGGCGAGCGAACCCGGCCGCGGCTCCACCTTCACGCTGTACCTGCCGCTGCACCCGAGCGAGCTGCCGCCGCAGGGGTACGCCTCCCCGCAGCCCGGCGGCGGCCGGCCGGACGGCCACCGCCTGCCCGAGGGCGGGACGCGGGAGGTGCAGGCGCCGGCCGCCCCCGCGGCACTGCCCGCGCCGCAGCCGCAGCCGCAGCCGGCCCCGCCGGCGGCCGCACCCGGCGGGCAGGGCCAGGGCGGAGCGGCGCTGTTCCGGCGGCGCCGCAAGGCGCTGGGCGCCGAGCCGGAGCCGCAGGCGGCGGTCGCACCCGCCGCCCGGCCGGGCGCGGCGGTGTCGGAGGAGGAGGGCTGGACGGGCCCGCAGGAGGAGCCGGCGGCGGCGCCGACGTACGACTTCCACGGGGAGAAGGTGCTCATCGTCGACGACGACGTCCGCAACGTCTTCGCGCTCACCAGCGTGCTGGAGCAGCACGGGCTGGCGGTGCTGTACGCGGAGAACGGGCGGGAGGGCATCGAGGTGCTGGAGCAGCACGACGACGTGGCGGTGGTGCTGATGGACATCATGATGCCGGAGATGGACGGGTACGCGACGACGGCGGCGATCCGGCGGATGCCGCAGTTCGCCGGGCTGCCGATCATCGCGCTCACCGCGAAGGCGATGAAGGGCGACAAGGAGAAGGCGATCGACTCCGGTGCGTCCGACTACGTCACCAAGCCGGTCGACCCGGACTACCTGCTGTCGGTGATGGAGCAGTGGATGCGCGGGGACTGACCGCCGCGGGGAGGGGGCGCCCGGGGAACCTCCGGGCGTCCCGGCCCGTTTCCGTTTCGTGCACAGTGACATCTCGGTGACAGGGTGTGGCGATCTCGGGACTGGGGCTACGATGACCGGCACAAGGACGGGCGGCGCAAGGATGCCGTCCTCTGGGGCGGGGCCCGGCGCGCGTGCCGGTGCCAGGAGCCGGGGAGGCCCCGTGCCGGGGCGAGGAGGACAGGGCATGGTGCAGAAGGCCAAGATCCTCCTGGTCGACGACCGGCCGGAGAATCTGCTGGCGCTGGAGGCCATCCTCTCCGCGCTCGATCAGACCCTGGTCAGGGCGTCGTCCGGGGAGGAGGCGCTCAAGGCGCTGCTCACGGACGATTTCGCGGTCATCCTGCTGGACGTGCAGATGCCCGGCATGGACGGCTTCGAGACGGCCGCACACATCAAGCGGCGGGAGCGGACCCGGGACATCCCGATCATCTTCCTGACCGCGATCAACCACGGTCCGCACCACACCTTCCGCGGCTACGCGGCGGGCGCGGTGGACTACATCTCCAAGCCGTTCGACCCGTGGGTGCTGCGGGCGAAGGTCTCCGTGTTCGTCGAGCTGTACACGAAGAACTGCCGGCTGCGGGAGCAGGCGGCGCTGCTGCGGCTCCAGCTGGAGGGCGGCGGCACGGCCGACGGGGGCAAGGAGACCGCCGGGCTGCTCGCCGAGCTGTCGGCGCGGCTCGCGGCGGTGGAGGGGCAGGCCGAGGCGCTGACCAAGCAGCTCGGCGAGGAGGCCGCCGATCCGGCCGTCGTGGCGACCGCGGCCCACTTGGAGCGCAAGCTCACCGGGCTGCGCAGGGCGCTGGACGCCCTGGAGCCGGGGGCCGGCGGCGGAGCGCAGGTCATGCCCGCGCAGAGCTGACGGGACCGCCCGCGCCGCGGGCAGGCGCTGAGGGGGCGGAAGGTCTGGCGAGTCGTCAAACCGGCGCTCCCGTGGGCGACACGAACGGGTGAAGGGGTGGGCACGCGTGTCCACCGGCGTGCACACCGGTAACCTCGGGCCCATGGCCTCACGTACGTCCGGCAAGGGTTCCCAGAGCACGGCGGGCACCGCGAAGGGCCGCACCGGCCGTACGACGGCGCCGGCGAAGAAGGCGGCCCCCGCACGCGGCGCGGCGCCGCGGAAGGCGCCCGCCAAGCGGGCCCCCGCCAGGAAGGCGGCGCCGAAGCCCGCCCCCTCCCCGACCGGGGGAGTGGTGCGGCTGCTGCGCGCCCTCTGGCTGGGCTGCGCGCACGCCGTCGGCGCGGTGTTCCGCGGGATCGGGCAGGGCGCGAAGAACCTCGACCCGGCCCACCGCAAGGACGGCGTCGCGCTGCTGCTGCTCGCCCTCGCGCTGATCGTCGCCGCCGGGACCTGGTCCAATCTCAGCGGTCCCGTCGGCGAGCTGGTCACGATGCTGGTCACCGGCGCCTTCGGCCGGCTCGACCTGCTCGTGCCCGTCATCCTCGGCGTGATGGCCGTCCGCTTCATCCGCCACCCCGACCAGCCCGACGCCAACGGCCGCATCGGCGTCGGCCTGTCCGCGCTGGCCGTCGGCGTCCTCGGCCTCGTCCACATCGCCTGCGGCGCGCCCGGCCGGGGCGAGGGCACCACCGCGATGCAGGACGCGGGCGGGCTGATCGGCTGGGCCGCGTCCAAGCCGCTGATCTTCACCATGGGCGCGCCGCTGGCCGTGCCGATGCTGGTCCTTCTGACCGTCTTCGGGCTGCTCGTCGTCACCGCGACGCCCGTCAACGCCATCCCGGAGCGGCTGCGCCGGCTCGGGATCCGGCTCGGCGTCATCGCCCCGAACGAGTACGACGAGGAGTACGGGCCGGCCCCCGCCGCCCGGCCCGGCCGCCACGACCCCGAGCAGTGGCGCTCCCGCGGCGGCCCGGCCGACGCCGGCCCGGACCCGGTGGACGTCGAGGAGCAGGCCCTGGCCGCGCGCCGGCGCCGGCCGCGCCGGACCCCGGTCGAGCCCGCCGTGGAGCGGGAGATGGACGCCGTCGACGTGGCCGCGGCCGCCGCTGCCGCCCTGGACGGCGTCGTCCTCGGCGGGATGCCGCCCTCGCCGGTGGTCGCCGACCTCACCCACGGGATCACCCCCGCTCAGGACGATGCGGAGCCCACGGCCCCCGTGCCGTCGGCCCGCGCCGGCGCGAGGCCCGGGGTGCCCGCCGGCGCGCCCGGTGCCGCCGCGCCGGAGCCGGCCGGCGTGCTGCCGCACGACAGCACGGCCGCGGCGTCGGGGACGCTGTCGGTGCCGGACCTGACCAAGGCGCCGCCGGAGCCGCAGCCGCTGCCGGCGCGGGCGGAGCAGCTCCAGCTGCGCGGGGACATCACGTACGCGCTGCCCGCGCTGGAGCTGCTGGAGCGCGGCGGGCCGGGCAAGACGCGCAGCGCGGCGAACGACGCCGTGGTGGCCTCCCTGCGCAACGTGTTCTCCGAGTTCAAGGTCGACGCGGACGTCACCGGCTTCACCCGGGGCCCGACGGTCACCCGCTACGAGGTCACCCTCGGCGCGGCCGTCAAGGTCGAGCGGATCACCGCCCTGACCAAGAACATCGCCTACGCGGTCGCCAGCCCCGACGTCCGGATCATCAGCCCGATCCCGGGCAAGTCGGCCGTCGGCATCGAGATCCCGAACACCGACCGCGAGATGGTCAACCTCGGCGACGTGCTGCGCCTGGCGGACGCGGCCGAGGACGACCACCCGATGCTCGTGGCGCTCGGCAAGGACGTCGAGGGCGGCTACGTCATGGCCAACCTCGCGAAGATGCCGCACGTGCTGGTCGCCGGCGCCACCGGCTCCGGCAAGTCCTCCTGCATCAACTGCCTGATCACCTCGGTCATGGTGCGGGCCACGCCGGAGGACGTCCGCATGGTGCTGATCGACCCCAAGCGGGTCGAGCTGACGGCTTACGAGGGCATCCCGCACCTGATCACGCCGATCATCACCAACCCCAAGCGGGCCGCCGAGGCCCTCCAGTGGGTCGTGCGCGAGATGGACCTGCGCTACGACGACCTGGCGGCCTTCGGCTACCGGCACATCGACGACTTCAACCAGGCCATCCGCGAGGGCAAGATCAAGCTGCCGCCGGGCAGCGAGCGGGAACTCAGCCCGTACCCGTACCTCCTGGTGATCGTCGACGAGCTCGCCGACCTGATGATGGTCGCCCCGCGCGACGTGGAGGACTCCATCGTCCGCATCACCCAGCTGGCCCGCGCGGCCGGCATCCACCTGGTGCTCGCCACGCAGCGCCCCTCGGTGGACGTGGTGACGGGCCTCATCAAGGCGAACGTGCCCTCGCGGCTCGCGTTCGCCACGTCCTCGCTCGCCGACAGCCGGGTCATCCTGGACCAGCCGGGCGCCGAGAAGCTGATCGGCAAGGGCGACGGCCTGTTCCTGCCGATGGGCGCCAACAAGCCGGTCCGCCTCCAGGGCGCCTTCGTCACCGAGGAGGAGGTCGGCAAGGTCGTCCGGCACTGCAAGGACCAGATGGCGCCCGTCTTCCGGGACGACGTCACCGTCGGGCAGCAGCAGAAGAAGGAGATCGACGAGGAGATCGGCGACGACCTCGACCTGCTCTGCCAGGCGGCCGAGCTGGTGGTCTCCACCCAGTTCGGGTCGACCTCGATGCTCCAGCGCAAGCTCCGCGTGGGCTTCGCGAAGGCCGGCCGGCTGATGGACCTGATGGAGTCGCGGGGGATCGTCGGGCCGAGCGAGGGCTCCAAGGCGCGCGACGTCCTGGTGAAGGCGGACGAACTGGACGGGGTCCTCGCGGTCATCCGCGGAGAGGCCCCGTAGGCCGTCCGGCGGAGGGCCGGGCCGGGGCGATGTGGCGGGCAACCGTTTCCCTTGGGCCCACGTCTAGTTGAGGGGGTGGCGGCACCGTCCGGTGCCTACCCGGAGCGCGTGCGGGTCCGGGAGGCCGCCGAAACGGCACGGACCCCGGCACGCCATTCGGATGGCGTACGGAGTCCACCCCTCCGGTTGCTCCTCCCTTTCGTCACCCCCCTAGACTGGGAATCCAGCAGGTGGCTACACGCTCGAAAGGCGCCCTCGTGTCCATCGGCATCTCCAACTCCCCCGAAGATGAGCGTCCTTCGACCGACGACCGGTCCGAGGACCGCCCCACCGAACGCACTTCCGAAGGACCGTCCATCGGGACGGCCCTGAAGAAGGCCCGGATCGCTTCCCGGCTCACCGTCGACGAGGTCAGCTCCACCACGCGCGTGCGCATCCCGATCGTGCACGCGATCGAGGACGACGACTTCACGCGGTGCGGCGGCGACGTGTACGCCCGCGGCCACATCCGCACGCTCGCCCGCGCCGTCGGCCTCGACCCGGCCCCCCTGGTCGAGGCGTACGACGCGGCCCACGGCGGCCGGCCGGCGCCCACACCGGCCGCGCCCATGTTCGACGCGGAGCGCATCCGCCCCGAGCGGCAGCGGCCCAACTGGACCGCCGCCATGGTCGCCGCCATCGTCGCCGTGATCGGCTTCGTCGGCTTCACCGCCTTCGGCGGCGGGGCCGGCGAGAAGCGGCCCCAGGCCGAGGGCTCCTCCGCCCCCAAGGCGGCGCCCAAGCAGCCCGCGGGCAAGCCGGCCCAGCCCCGGCAGAGCCCGGCGGCGCCGAAGCCGGAGCCCTCCGACAGCGCCATCGCGGCAGCGCCCAAGGACCTCGTCACCGTCGTCCTGACCGCCAGCGACGGCGACAGCTGGATCTCCGCCAAGGACCACAGCGGCCGGCTGCTCTTCGACGGAACCCTGGACATCGGCGAGTCCAAGACCTTCACCGACAAGGAATCCATCGACCTCGTGATCGGCGACGCCGGTGTCGTCACGATCTTCGTGAACGGCAAGGAGATCAAGGACGAATTCCGGCCGGGCCAGGTGGAACGCCTCACATACACCAAGGACGATCCCGTCCAGGGACCGGCCCAGGCAGGCTGAGCTGCACTGAATGCGGAATTCCGGATCCCCGGGGTGTCACACGGCACCCCGGGGATCTTGGTTTGCCGGGCCTTGGGCAGGGGCCGCCGTTCGGACAAAGTAGTCTTGAGTCCATGCCCGAACGCCGTACCGTCGCCCTTGTCACTCTTGGCTGCGCCCGTAACGAGGTGGACTCGGAGGAGCTCGCAGGCCGCTTGGCGGCGGATGGCTGGGAGCTCGTCGAGGACGCCGCCGAAGCGGACGTCGCCGTCGTCAACACCTGCGGCTTCGTCGAAGCCGCGAAGAAGGACTCCGTGGACGCCCTCCTCGAGGCCAACGACCTCAAGACCGCGGCCCGTGAGGGGGGCGGCCGCACCCAGGCCGTCGTCGCCGTCGGCTGCATGGCCGAGCGCTACGGCAAGGAACTCGCCGACGCCCTCCCCGAGGCCGACGGCGTGCTCGGCTTCGACGACTACGCCGACATCTCCAACCGCCTCCAGGTGATCCTCAGCGGCGGCAGCGTCGAGGCGCACACCCCGCGCGACCGCCGCAAGCTGCTGCCGATCAGCCCCGCCGAGCGCCAGCAGGCCGCCGACGTCGCCCTGCCCGGCCACGCCCAGGAGCCCGTCCAGGCCCCCGCCGACCTCCCCGAGGGCGTCGCGCCCGCCTCCGGACCTCGAGCGCCCCTGCGCCGCCGCCTGGCCACCAGCCCGGTCGCCTCGGTCAAGCTCGCCTCCGGCTGCGACCGCCGCTGCTCCTTCTGCGCCATCCCCTCCTTCCGCGGGTCCTTCATCTCCCGCCGCCCCTCCGACGTGCTCGGCGAGACGCGCTGGCTCGCGGAGCAGGGCGTCAAGGAGGTCATGCTGGTCTCCGAGAACAACACCTCGTACGGCAAGGACCTCGGCGACATCCGCCTGCTGGAGACGCTGCTGCCCGAGCTGGCCGCCGTCGACGGCATCGAGCGCGTCCGCGTCAGCTACCTCCAGCCCGCCGAGATGCGGCCCGGCCTGATCGACGTGCTGACCTCCACCCCGAAGGTCGCCCCGTACTTCGACCTGTCCTTCCAGCACTCCGCGCCCGACGTGCTGCGCGCCATGCGCCGCTTCGGCGACACCGACCGCTTCCTGGAGCTGCTGGACACCATCCGCGGCAAGGCGCCGCAGGCCGGCGTCCGCTCCAACTTCATCGTCGGCTTCCCCGGCGAGACCGAAGCGGACTTCGCCGAGCTGGAGCGCTTCCTCACCCACGCGCGGCTCGACGCGATCGGCGTCTTCGGCTACTCCGACGAGGAGGGCACCGAGGCCGTCGGCTACGAGAACAAGCTGGACGACGACACCATCGCCGAGCGGCTCGCCCACATGCAGCGCCTCGCCGAGGAGCTCACCTCCCAGCGCGCGGAGGAGCGGATCGGAGAGACCCTGGAGGTACTCGTCGAATCCGTCGAGGCGGTCGACGAGGACGGCGACGGCGCCTACGGGCGCGCCGCGCACCAGGCCCCCGAGACCGACGGCCAGGTCCTCTTCACCGACAGCACCGGCCTGGTGCCCGGCCGCATGGTGACCGCCAAGGTCGTCGGCACGCTGGGCGTGGACCTGGTGGCCGAGCCCCTGGACTTGGAGGAGGCGGCCGGATGAGCGGAGTCCCGGCATCTGCGGCGGGCGGGACCGGCCGCCGGCCCGTTCCCGGCGCGAAGCTGGGGGCCGCGGCGGTGAACCAGGCCAGCCTGTGGAACATCGCCAACATCCTGACGATGATCCGGCTCGTCCTGGTGCCGGGATTCGTGCTCCTGCTCCTCGCCGACGGCGGGTACGACCCGGTGTGGCGTGCGCTGGCCTGGGCCGCGTTCGCCGTCGCCATGATCACGGACATCTTCGACGGGCACCTGGCCCGCACGTACAACCTGGTCACGGACTTCGGGAAGATCGCCGACCCCATCGCCGACAAGGCGATCATGGGGTCGGCGCTGGTCTGCCTCTCCTGGCTGGGCGAGCTGCCCTGGTGGGTCACCGGGGTGATCCTCGGGCGGGAGCTGGGCATCACCCTCCTGCGCTTCTGGGTGATCCGCTACGGGGTCATCCCGGCCAGCCGCGGCGGGAAGCTCAAGACGCTGGCGCAGGGCACCGCGGTGGGCATGTACGTCCTCGCGCTGACCGGGGCGCTGGCCACGATGCGGTTCTGGGTGATGGCGGTGGCCGTCGTGCTGACCGTGGTCACCGGTTTGGATTACATCCGCCAGGCCGTCGTGCTCCGGCGCAGGGGCCTGGCCGACGAGCGGGAAGCCGCGGCCGAGGGGGCGGCCGCGAGGTGACGGAGGCGGTGGGGGGCTCCGCAGGGGCCGCAGGGGCCCCGCGGACGGCGGCGGAGCCGGCGCCCGCGGGCCGGACGGCGGCGGTCGCCGCGGCCGAGGCGCTCCGGCTGCTTGCGGACGGTGACCAGACCCTCGCCGTCGCCGAGTCGCTGACGGGCGGCATGGTCGCCGCCGAGTTGACGTCCGTACCCGGTGCTTCCCGGTCGTTCCGCGGATCGGTCACCGCGTACGCGACTGACGTGAAAGCGCGGGTGCTCGGCGTCGACGCCGAGCTGCTCGCCGCCGAGGGCGCGGTGAACCCGCAGGTCGCGGTCGAGATGGCGGCCGGGGTGCGGCGCGTGCTCGACGCCTCGTGGGGGATCGCGACCACCGGCGTGGCCGGTCCCGACCCCCAGGACGGGAAGCCCGTGGGGACGGTTTTCGTCGCGGTTTCCGGACCGCTGTTCGAGAAAAGCGCCGCGTTGAGGTTGAACGGCTCCCGGGAGGAAATCCGTAGGGAGAGTGCACGCACAGTGCTCGAACTCCTCTTGAGCGAACTCCGCGAGAATGTGCGGGGGCAGGATACGGAACAGAACGGGGGGATTTGATGTTTGCAGCCCTGAGTGAACACGACATCGCTCCCCGCACGGCCGCGGCGCGAGGCGGTACGGTGGGGCGTGAAGGATGCGGCTACACGGTCAGAGGAGGGAGCCACCGATGATTCTGCTCCGTCGCCTGCTGGGTGACGTGCTGCGTCGGCAGCGCCAGCGCCAGGGCCGTACTCTGCGCGAAGTCTCCTCGTCCGCCCGAGTTTCTCTCGGCTATCTTTCCGAGGTGGAGCGGGGGCAGAAGGAGGCGTCCTCCGAACTGCTCTCCGCGATCTGCGACGCGTTGGACGTACGGATGTCCGAGCTGATGCGCGAGGTCAGTGACGAGCTGTCGCTGGCCGAGCTGGCACAGTCGGCCGCGGCAAGCGAACCCGTACCGGTGCCGGTACGCCCGATGCTCAACTCGGTCTCCGTGACGTCCGTCGCGGGCGGGCCGGAGCGGGTGACCATCAAGGCACCTGCGGAAGCGGTGAACGTCGTAGCCGCTTGAGCGCGAGTGCGCGCGCCGCGAAGGCAACAGCGTGGCCGGAGCCCCGGCCGGTGCGGAAGCACCGGCCGGGGCTCCTCGCCGTTTCGGGTGCGGGTGCGCGGCGTGTACGGGAGGATGGACCGCGTCCGGTCGCGGCCCTGAACCCGGGAGGCAGCCGTGCGGCGGTTGGCCGTGCCCCTCGCGCTGGCGGCGGGCGTGCTCTGGTGCTGGGCGGTGCTGCGGCTGGTGCTGGAGCCCGAGTCCTCCGGGCCGCTGGAAGGCGCGGTGGCCGTGGGCGGCTGGGGGCTGGGCGTGCTGCCCGTCCACTGCGCGCCGCACCGCGGCCGGCGCAGGAGCCCGTCCGGCGACGGGGCCGCCGCGGACGCGCCGGATGCGGCGGAGGGCGTGCCGGGAACCCCCGGCCGCGAATGACGGGCCGTCAGCCCGGGTGGGGGCCCGGTTGGCAGCGCGGGCACCAGTACGTCGGGCGGTCGTCCTGCTCGGCCTTTCGCACGGGCGTGCCGCAGCGCAGGCAGGGCAGGCCCAGGCGCCCGTAGACGAACAGGGCGCGGCCGGGGCGGCGGCTGCCGGTGGTGTTGCGGCCCTCGCCCGGGCCGGTGTTGGCGGCGAGCAGGCGCTGCGCCGCCGCGGCCAGGCGGACGGCGGTCCTCGGCGGGTCGGGCAGGGCGCCGACCGGCGTCCAGGGTGTCGCCCCGGCCATGAAGCAGAGCTCGCACTTGTACACGTTGCCGATGCCGGCCAGGTTGCGCTGGTCGAGCAGGGCCTCGCCGAGCGGCCTCTCCGGGGCGGCGAGCAGGTTGGCGGCGGCCCGGTCCGCGTCCCAGTCCGGGCCGAGGAGGTCGGGGCCGAGGTGGCCGACGACGCGGTCCTCGTCGGCGGTGCGGAGCAGCTCCACGACGGGCAGGCGGTAGCCGACGGCCGTCCGGTCGGCGGTGCCGAGGACGGCGCGGACCTCGTACAGGGGGCCGCCGCGCCATTTCTGGCCGGGGGTGAAGACGTGCCAGGCGCCGTCCATGCGCAGGTGGGTGTGGAGGGTCAGGCCGCCCTCGAAGCGGGCGAGGAGGTGCTTGCCGCGGGGGACGACCTCCAAAGTGGTGCGTCCGGTCAGGTCGGTGGTGGCCAGGCGAGGGACGCGCATGTCCCAGACGGTCAGCTCGCGGCCGGCGAGGGCGGCGTGCAGCCGGGCCGCTGCGCGCCAGACGCTGTCTCCTTCGGGCATGGGCCCATTGTGGGCCCGCGGGCGCCGGAGACCCGCTGAGCCCCTGCGGCCGGGTGGGGCCGCAGGGGCTCGTGCTGCCTGGACCGGGAGGTCCTACCGGGCCGCGGGCGCGGCCTGCGGGTTACTTCCAGAAGAGGCCCTTGCCGTTGCTGAGGGAGTTGTACGGGTTGCCCCAGTACTCGGCGCCGGAGACCTTGGTGTCGGCGGACGGGGCCAGGGCGACGGCGCAGCCCGTGGCGGTCTGGCCGTTGGTGAAGCCCTTCGGCAGGGAGTCGTTCGGGCACTTCTCGAACTTGCCGATGACGGAGAGCTTGCCGGCCTCGCTGCCGTCGCCGAGCAGGCCCTTCATGTGGCCGACGCTCGTGTACGACAGGTCGACCGTGCCGACGTTCTTGACCGAGTAACGGATGTAGTAGGGCACCTTGCCCTTGACCTGGTCGCCGAGCTTGAAGACGTCGAGGTCGGAGGGGTTGCCCTGCTCGATCGCGGTGACGGTGAGGGCGATCGTGCCGCCCTTGGTCTTGCCGTAGTCGAACGGGACGGTGGCCGTCTCGCCGATCTTGAAGGTCTGGCCGGGCTTGGCCATGCCGGCGGGCGTGCCGCCGGCCGGCGCCCCGCTGCTCTGGCCCGCGTCCGGGGTGGCCGGGGCGGCGCTCTGGTCGCCGCCCGCGGGGGCGGAGGAGGCCGGGGCCGACGGCGCCGGGGCGAGCTCCTCGTTGCCGTTCTTGCAGCCGGTCAGCGTCAGGGTGCCGGCGACCGCCAGGCCGATGACGGCGGTGGTGGCTCGTCGCGTGTTGCTCACAGGTCTTCGTCCCCCATGTAGGTGCTGCACGTGGATGTGGCATCGTCACGAGCGATGCCTGCGGGATCTTGATAGCCGAGTCCCGGGGCGACATTCCAGCCATGACGGGGTCTGTGACATGCTCCGTACATAAGCGCGACGTAAGCGCAACGGCCGAGACCTCCCCGAAGCCTTACGACCGCAGCCGCAGCCCCCGCGGACTCGCATGGAAGCCCGCGCCCTCCAGCACGCCGCCGAGCGGCGACGTCAGCGCCGGCGCCGCGTTGATCCGCTCCACCGTCAGCGCCGGGAGCGTCCCCGCCCGCGACGCCTCCGCCAGCGCGGCCGCCGCCGCGGCCAGCCTCGGATCCTCCGCTTCCGGCCACGCCAGCAGCGTCTTCCCGCCGCGCTCCACGTACAGCACCAGCTCCCCGTCCACCAGCACCACCAGCGAGCCCGCCTTGCGGCCCGGCTTGTGCGAGGCGCCCGCCGGGGGCTCCGGCCAGGGCAGGGCCGCCCCGTACGCGTTCGCCGGGTCCGCCGCGGCCAGCACCACCGCAGCCATCGGCGGCGGATTGCGCTCCGCCGACCGCAGCCGGTCCACCGCACCGTCCATCGCGAACTGCGCCGCGCCCAGCCCCTCCACCACGTACCCGCGGCGGGCCTGCCCGCTGTCCTCGAACGCCGACAGCACCCGGTACACCGCGCTGAAGCCGCCCTCCACGCCCTCGGCCGCCACCGCGCCCCGCGTCACCACCCCGTGGCGGTCCAGGAGCGTCCGGGCCAGCGCGTGCGCCCGATGGGTCGGGTCCGGGGCCTGCTCCGGCAGCAGCGACCAGCGGCCCGAGACCGTGGGCGGCCCCTGCCGCACGGCCTGCGCCGCGCCCACCGACCCGTACCGCCCGCGGGGCACCGTACGGCGCGCCCGGTGGGCGGTGGCGCCGGCCGTGCGGCCCGACCCCAGCACCGCCCGCAGCGGCGCCAGCGTGTCGTTCGTCAGCCGGCCCGACCAGGCCAGCTCCCACAGCGCGTCCGCCATCTCCGGCTCGGAGGCCGCCGGGAAGCGGGCCCGCACCGCCTGCGCCACCTGGCGGAAGAACAGCCCGTACCCGCCCGACAGCGCCTCCAGCAGCGCCTCGTGAAGCGGCGTCAGCTCCAGCGGGTGCGCGGGCGGCAGCAGCAGCGGGGCCGCGTCCGCCAGGTACAGCGACACCCAGCCGTCCTTGCCGGGCAGCGCTCCGGCACCCGCCCACACCACCTCCCCGGTGGTGGTCAGCTCGTCCAGCATGGCAGGGGAGTAGCCCGCCACCCGCGAGGGCAGCACCAGCCGCTCCAGCGCCGACGCCGGCACCGGAGCGCCCTGCAACTGCTCGATCGCCCGCGCCAGGCCGTCGATGCCGCGCAGTCCGCCGCCCAGGTGCTGCCACTGCGGCAGGAACACCGCCAGCGAGGCCGGCGGCACCGGCTCCAACTCCTCGCGCAGCGCGGCCAGCGAGCGCCGCCGCAGCCTGCGGAGCACCGCCGCGTCGCACCACTCCTGGCCGATGCCCGCCGGATGGAACTCCCCCTGCACCACCCGCCCCGCCGCCGCCAGCCGGTGCAGTGCCCCCTCGGTGACAGCCGCCCCCAGCCCGAACCGGGCCGCCGCGGCGACCGTGGTGAACGGGCCGTGCGTCCGCGCGTACCGCGCCAGCAGGTCGCCCAGCGGATCCTTCACCGGCTCGGTGAACGCCTCCGGCACACCGACCGGCAGCGCGGTGCCCAGGGCGTCGCGCAGCCGCCCCGCGTCCTCCACGGCCGCCCAGTGCTCCTCGCCCGCGATGCGGACCCGGATCACCCGCCGGGCCCGCTCCAGCGCCCGCGGCCACGACTCCTCCGCCCCCCGCTGCGCCAACTCCCCGTCCGTCAGCGGCCCCAGCAGCCGCAGCAGGTCGGCGACGGACTCCTCGTCCTTGGCGCGCCGGTCCGGCGAGAGCCACTGCAGCTCCTGCTCCAGCTCCGCCAGCACCCCGGCGTCCAGCAGCTCCCGCAGCTCCGCCTGGCCCAACAGCTCCGCCAGCAGCCGAGAGTCCAGCGACAGCGCGGCCGCCCGCCGCTCCGCCAGCGGCGAGTCCCCCTCGTACAGGAACTGGGCGACGTACCCGAACAGCAGCGAGCGCGCGAACGGCGACGGCTCCGCCGTCGTCACCTCCACCAGCCGCACGCGACGCGCCTCCACGTCCCCCATCAGCTCCGCCAGCCCCGGCACGTCGAAGACGTCCTGCAGGCACTCGCGGACGGCCTCCAGCACGATCGGGAACGACCCGAACTCCGAAGCGACCTGGAGCAGCTGGGACGCCCGCTGCCGCTGCTGCCACAGCGGGGTGCGCCGGCCCGGATTGCGCCGCGGCAGCAGCAGCGCCCGCGCCGCGCACTCCCGGAACCGCGAGGCGAACAGCGCGGAGCCGCCCACCTGGTCGGTGACGATCCCGGCGACCTCGCCGTGGTCGAAGACCACGTCCGCCGCGCCGAGCGGCGCCTGCTCGTCGTCGAAGGCGAACGAGTGCACGGCCGACGGATCGTGGTCGAGGAGGTCGGCCGACAGCAGGTCGGCGTCCGGCAGGCGCAGCACGATGCCGTCGTCCCCGTGCATCACCTGCGCGTCCATGCCGTACTTCTCCGCGAGGCGGGCGCTCAGCGCCAGCGCCCACGGGGCGTGCACCTGCGCACCGAACGGGGAGTGCACCACGACCCGCCAGTCCCCGAGCTCGTCCCGGAACCGCTCGACCACGATGGTCCGGTCGTCCGGCACGTGCCCGCAGGCCTCCCGCTGCTCCGCCAGGTACGCCAGCACGTTCTCCGCGGCCCAGCCGTCCAGCCCGGCCGCGAGCAGCCGCAGCCGGGCGTCCTCGGCGGTCATCGCGCCGACCTCGCGCAGGAACGCGCCGACCGCCCGGCCCAGTTCCAGCGGGCGGCCCAGCTGGTCGCCCTTCCAGAACGGCAGCCGCCCCGGCACCCCCGGGGCGGGGGTGACGAGCACCCGGTCCCGGGTGATGTCCTCGATCCGCCACGAGGTGGTGCCGAGGGTGAACACGTCCCCCACCCGGGACTCGTACACCATCTCCTCGTCGAGCTCGCCGACCCGCCCGCCGCCCTTCTTCGGGTCCGACCCGGCCAGGAAGACGCCGAACAGCCCCCGGTCCGGGATGGTGCCGCCCGAGGTGACCGCCAGGCGCTGCGCCCCCGGCCGGCCCGTGACCGTCCCCGCGACCCGGTCCCACACCACCCGCGGCCGCAGCTCCGCGAACGCGTCCGACGGGTAGCGCCCCGCCAGCATGTCCAGCACCCCGGTGAACGCCGACTCCGGCAGCGCCGCGAACGGCGCGGCGCGCCGCACCAGCGCCAGCAGCTCGTCCAGCTGCCAGGTGTCCATCGCGGTCATCGCGACCAGCTGCTGCGCCAGCACGTCCAGCGGGTTCGACGGGACGCGCAGCGACTCGATGGCCCCCGCCCGCATCCGCTCCGTCACGACGGCCGCCTGCACCAGGTCGCCCCGGTACTTGGGGAAGACCACCCCGGTCGAGACCGCGCCCACCTGGTGCCCGGCCCGGCCCACCCGCTGGAGCCCCGACGCCACCGACGGCGGCGACTCCACCTGCACCACCAGGTCCACCGCGCCCATGTCGATGCCCAGCTCCAGGCTGGACGTGGCGACCACCGCGGGCAGCCGGCCCGCCTTCAGGTCCTCCTCCACCAGCGCCCGCTGCTCCTTGGACACCGAGCCGTGGTGTGCCCGCGCCAGCAGCGGCGGCGCCCCCAGCGACGCCCCCGACTGCGCCATCACCTCGGCCGGCGGTGCACCCTCCGGCAGCCGCTCGCCGACGGCGCGCTCGTACGCGATCTCGTTCAGCCGGTTGCACAGCCGCTCCGCGAGGCGGCGCGAGTTGGCGAACACGATGGTGGAGCGGTGCGCCTGCACCAGGTCGGCGATCCGCTCCTCCACATGCGGCCAGATCGACGGACGGTCGCCGCCCTCCCGGCCCTCCGTGGCGGGGGAGCCGCCCAGCTCGCCCAGGTCCTCGACCGGCACGACCACCGACAGGTCGAACTCCTTCTCCGACGGCGGCTGCACGATCTCCACCCGGCCGCGCGGCGCGAGGTACCGGGCCACCTCCTCCACGGGGCGCACCGTCGCGGACAGGCCGATCCGGCGGGCCGGCCGCGGCAGCAGCTCGTCCAGCCGCTCCAGGGAGAGCGCCAGGTGCGCGCCGCGCTTGGTGCCCGCCACCGCGTGGACCTCGTCCAGGATCACCGTCTCCACCCCGGACAGCGCCTCGCGGGTCGCCGAGGTCAGCATCAGGAACAACGACTCGGGCGTGGTGATCAGGATGTCGGGCGGCCGCAGCGCCAGCGCGCGGCGCTCCGCGGCCGGGGTGTCCCCCGAGCGGATCCCGACCCGGATCTGCGGCTCCGGCAGCCCCAGCCGCACCGACTCCTGCCCGATGCCGGTCAGCGGGCTGCGCAGGTTCCGCTCGACGTCGACCGCAAGCGCCTTCAGCGGCGACACGTACAGGACGCGGCAGCGCTTGCGCGGCTCCGCGGGCGGCGGTACGGAGGCCAGCCGGTCCAGGGCGGCGAGGAACGCGGCCAGCGTCTTGCCCGAGCCGGTCGGCGCGACGACCAGCACGTCGGACCCCTCCCCGATGGCCCGCCAGGCCCCCTCCTGGGCGGCGGTGGGGGCACGGAAAGCCCCCGTGAACCAGGAGCGGGTCGCGGGGGAGAACGCGTCGAGCGCAGAGCCGGCCATGCCCCCATCCTGCACCCCGGCACCGACAGCGGCCGCGACCTGCGCACCTGCGGCGGCCCCGCCCCCGGCCCGCCCGGACCCGCGGGAGGGCGGGCCCCGGCCGGCGCGCAGAATGGAGGGGTGGGGCGAGCGGACCGCAGGGAGTGGGCGCGGCACTGGCGGTACGCGGAACTGCCGGGCCTCGACCTGCTGCGCGCCCACTACGTCAGCCACTCCTTCCCCCGCCACGCCCACGACGGGTACGTGATCGCGGCCGTCACCGGCGGAGTCGAGGAGGTCGGCCTGCCCGGCGGCACGCTCCGCGCAGGGCCCGGCAGCGTCGTGCTGATCAACCCGGAGGTGCCGCACACCGCCCGCGCCGGCGTCCCCGAGGGCTGGGCGTACGCCACCCTCTACCCCTCCCGCGAGCTGGTCGGCCGCGTCGCCGCGGAGATCGCCGGGCTGCGCGGCACCCCCGGCTTCACCGTCGACTCCGTCGCCGACCCGCAGACCGCGCGCACGATCACCGAGGTGCACCGGGCCGCCGAGGAGGGCAACGCCCTCGCCGCCGACACCCTGCTGCACACCGCGGTGGCCCGGATGCTGGCCCGGCACGCGGGACCGCTGCCGGCCGTGCCCGCCGCGAGCGCCGGAGCCGCGGGCGCGGCGCGGGCCCGTGCGGTGCTGCTGGAGCGGATGGCCGATCCGCCGACGCTGGAGCAGCTCGCCGCGGAGCTGGGAACCAGCCCGTTCGCCCTGCTGCGGGCGTTCCGCGAGCGCTACGGGATGCCCCCGCACACGTGGCTGACCGACGCGCGGGTCCGGCGGGCGCGCCGCCTGCTGGACGCGGGCACCGCACCGGCCGAGGCGGCCGCCGCCGTCGGCTTCACCGACCAGCCCCACCTGAACCGGCACTTCACCCGGATCGTCGGCGTGCCGCCGGGCGCCTACCGGCGCGAGCGGGCCGGATAGGTCGTCTCTTTCGGATCCTGCCGGTCAAGCCCGCGTCGTCCGGTGCCGTGCACCGCAAGGCGGAGGGCCGCCCGCGTCCCGGTACGTGGGCGGCCCGGCAACGCGGCGAGGCGCGGTGCCGGGCGGCGCGGACCAGGCAAGATCCGAAAGAGGCGGCACAGGCCGCCCGGCCGGGCCTGCAAGAACGTACAAGACCCGCCCCGCCCGCCGTGCGTACCGTCGCGGCGTGCGAGAACGTCAGACGGTGATACGACAGGACCGGCCCGATCCCGGGGACACCCACGGCGAGGCGGGCGCGGGCGGCGCCGCGGCGCCCGCCGGCCGGCCGCGCGCCCAGGTGGTGCGCGACGCCCTCGGGGTCGGGGTGGCCGTCGGCCTGTCCGGCTTCGCGTTCGGGGTGACCGCCGCGGGATCCGGGGTGAGCGCCCTGCAGGCGTGCGTCCTGAGCCTGCTCGTGTTCACCGGGGCCTCGCAGTTCGCGCTGGTCGGGGCGCTCGCCGCGGGCGGCAACCCGTTCACGGCCGCCGCCGGCGCCTTCTTCCTCGGCACCCGGAACGCCTTCTACGGGCTGCGGCTGTCGCAGCTGCTCGCCCTGCCGCGGCCCGTGCGGCCGCTCGCCGCGCACTGGGTGATCGACGAGACCGCCGCCGTCGCGCTGGCCCAGCCCGACCGCCGCTCGGCGCGCCTCGGGTTCACCGTGACCGGCCTGACGCTGTACGTGCTGTGGAACCTCACCACCCTGCTCGGCGTGCTCGGCGCCGAGGCGATCGGGGACACGGCCGCCTGGGGGCTCGACGCCGCGGGCCCCGCCGTGTTCCTGGCCCTGCTCGCGCCGATGCTGCGGACCGGCACCGAGCGCGCCGTCGCCGTGCTGGCCGTCGCCCTCGGGCTGGGCCTGCTGCCCGTGCTGCCCGCCGGGCTGCCGGTGCTCGTCGCCGCGCTCGCCGCCCCCGCGATCCTCTGGCTGAAGGGACGCCGCAAGTGAACGTGTGGCTCGCCATCGCATTGACCGCCGCCGGCTGCTACGCCGTCAAGCTGGCCGGGCTGCTCGTGCCCGCCGGGGCGCTGGAGCGGCCCCTGGTGCGGCGGCTCGCCGGACTCCTGCCGGTCGCCCTGCTCGCCGCGCTCACCGCCCAGCAGACCTTCGGCGCCGGGCAGCAGGTCGTCCTCGACGCCCGCGCGGCCGGCCTGGCCGCCGCCGGGATCGCGCTGCTGATGCGGGCCCCGTTCCTGCTCGTGGTCGGGGCGGCGGTCGCCGTCACCGCGGGCGTGCGCGCCCTGGGCGGGTAGGGTCCCGGCGGCCGGGCGGGATACTGGGGTCATGCGGTTGACGATTTTCTGGGAGCGGATGGCCGAGCACTTCGGGGCCGGGTACGCCGACTCCTTCGCGCGGGACCACGTCATGTCGGAGCTCGGCGGGCGCACCGTCCACGAGGCGCTGGATGCAGGCTGGGAGGCCAAGGACGTGTGGCGCGCGGTGTGCGCCGCCGTCGGCGTACCCGATTCGCTGCGCTGACGCCGGCGGCCGTTTGCCCGTACGCCCGGAGGGTGGGACAGACTGGGCGGCGTGGCAGCCACCGACGACACGACCGAGCGCACCGGGCCGCCGCCCGCGCGCACCGACGACGAGGCCCGGCCCGCGGGCGGCGGTCCCGCCCCGGGCCCGGCCGCCGGACCCGCGGCGGGGCCGGCCGCGACCGCGGCGGCGGCCGTGCGCGCGGCGGCCGCCGGCGAGCGCATGCCGCGCTGGCTGCCGCGCGCCGTCGTCCTCGTCCTGGCCCTGATCGCCTGCTACCGCCTCGGCAGCTGGGCCTTCCACCAGCTGATCGGGCTGCTGGTCAACATCCTGATCGCGTTCTTCCTCGCCCTCGCGATCGAGCCCGCGGTGTCCCGTATGGCGGCCCGGGGCATGCGCCGGGGGCTCGCCACCTTCCTGGTGTTCCTCGCCGTGCTGGTCGCGTCCGTCGGGTTCGTCGTCCTGCTCGGCTCCATGCTCGCCGGGCAGATCGTCGAGATGGTGGGGAGCTTCCCCCGCTACCTCGACTCGGTGATCGGCTCGATCAACGCGACCTTCCACACCGAGCTGTCCCGGCTGGCGATCCAGGACAGCCTGCTGCACTCGGACTGGCTGCAGAAGTACGTCCGGGACAGCGCGAGCGGCGTGCTCGACGTGTCCGCCACCGTCCTCGGCGGGCTGTTCCGCCTGCTGACGGTCGGCCTGTTCGCCTTCTACTTCGCCGCCGACGGGCCGCGGCTGCGGCGCGCGCTGTGCTCGGTGCTGCCCCCGGCGAAGCAGGCGGAGGTGCTGCGGGCCTGGGAGATCGCCGTCGCCAAGACGGGCGGCTACCTGTACTCGCGCGGGCTGATGGCCCTCGTCTCGGGGTTCGCGCACTACGTGCTGTTCGCGGTCCTGGGGGTGCCCTACGCGCCGGCGCTCGCGGTGTGGGTGGGGCTGGTCTCCCAGTTCATCCCCACCATCGGCACCTATCTGGCGGGCGCCCTGCCCATGCTGATCGCCTTCACGGTCGATCCGCTGTACACGCTGTACGTCCTCGGCTTCGTGGTGGTGTACCAGCAGTTCGAGAACTACGTCCTCCAGCCGAAGCTGACCTCGCGGACGGTGGACATCCACCCGGCCGTCGCCTTCGGCTCGGTGATCGCGGGGACGGCCCTGCTGGGCGCGGTCGGGGCGCTGGTCGCGATCCCGGCCGTCGCCACGCTGCAGGCCTTCCTCGGCGCGTACGTCAGGCGGTACGAGCTGACGGCGGGCGCCGACGCGGGAGCCCCTACGCCTGGTCCGCGCCGCCGAGTACGGCTGCCAGGGCTTCGCTGACGGCCGCCTCGGTGGCGGCCTTGTCGAGGCCGGTGCCGGAGAGGACGCCCTCGCCGTGCTCCAGTTCGAGCAGGGCCAGCAGGACGTGCTCGGTGCCGACGTAGTCGTGGCCGAGGCGGAGGGCCTCGCGGAACGTCAGCTCCAGGGCCTTCTTCGCGGAGGCGTCGAAGGGGATCAGCGCGGGCAGGTCGCCCTCGGCCGGCGCGGGCAGTGCGGCCTCGGCGGCGGAGCGGACGGCGTCCGGGGCGACGCCCTGGGACCTCAGGGCGAGCATCGCGAGGCCCTCCGGGTCGGCGACCAGGCCGAGGACGAGGTGCTCGGTGCTGATCTCGGTGTTGCCGGCGGTGCGTGCGGCCTCCTGCGCGGCCACGACGACGTTGCGGGCGCGCGGCGTGAAGCGGCCGAAGCCCTGGGCGGACTGGAGGTCGCCCGCCCCGCCCTCCTTGTCGGCCTTCGGGACGAAGCGCTTCTGGGCGGCCTGGCGGGTGACGCCCATGCTGCGGCCGATGTCGGTCCAGGAGGCGCCGGAGCGGCGGGCCTGGTCGACGAAGTGGCCGATGAGGTGGTCGGCGACGTCGCCCAGGTGCTCGGCGGCGACGACCGCGTCGCTGAGCTGGTCGAGGGCGTCGGTGTGGGACTTCTTGATGACCTCGATCAGGTCGTCGAGGCGGACCGGGACGGTCGTGCGAACGGGTTCCTGAGAAGGGTTCGTCATGGATGCAACCCTAGGTTGACAGTCGCTGGAGTGTCAACCGATGGTTGTCAGTGGGTGTGGTGCGGCTGCCCGGGGGAGGGCGGCGGGGGCCTTGCGGGGTCGGCTTGACAGGGAAATCGAACATCCATTCTGATGGGTTATCCACAGTCGAAACGGGCGTGGAAGCGGATTGTCAGTGGCACGCGTTAGCGTCAATGACGTGAAGCGATCGACTCAAGCAAACCGGGTGGAACCCATGGCAGGCACCGACCGCGAGAAGGCTCTCGACGCCGCCCTCGCGCAGATTGAACGGCAATTCGGCAAGGGTGCGGTCATGCGCCTGGGCGACCGGCCGAACGAGCCCATCGAGATCATCCCGACCGGGTCGACCGCTCTGGACATCGCGCTCGGCGTCGGCGGCCTGCCGCGCGGCCGCGTCGTCGAGATCTACGGCCCGGAGTCCTCCGGCAAGACGACCCTGACCCTGCATGCCGTGGCCAACGCGCAGAAGGCCGGCGGCACCGTCGCCTTCGTCGACGCGGAGCACGCCCTCGACCCCGAGTACGCCCGCGCCCTCGGCGTCGACACCGACAACCTGATCCTGTCCCAGCCGGACACCGGCGAGCAGGCCCTCGAGATCGTGGACATGCTGGTCCGCTCCGGCGCCCTCGACCTCATCGTCATCGACTCCGTCGCCGCCCTCGTGCCGCGTGCGGAGATCGAGGGCGAGATGGGCGACTCGCACGTGGGCCTCCAGGCCCGCCTGATGAGCCAGGCCCTCCGCAAGATCACCAGCGCGCTCAACCAGTCGAAGACCACCGCGATCTTCATCAACCAGCTCCGCGAGAAGATCGGCGTCATGTTCGGCTCCCCAGAGACCACCACCGGTGGCCGGGCGCTGAAGTTCTACGCCTCCGTGCGCATCGACATCCGCCGCATCGAGACCCTCAAGGACGGCACCGAGGCGGTCGGCAACCGGACCCGCTGCAAGATCGTCAAGAACAAGGTCGCGCCGCCGTTCAAGCAGGCCGAGTTCGACATCCTCTACGGCCAGGGCATCAGCCGCGAGGGCGGCCTGATCGACATGGGCGTGGAGCACGGCTTCATCCGCAAGGCCGGCGCCTGGTACACGTACGAGGGCGACCAGCTCGGCCAGGGCAAGGAGAACGCCCGCAACTTCCTGAAGGACAACCCCGACCTCGCCAACGAGATCGAGCGGAAGATCAAGGAGAAGCTCGGCGTCGGCGTCCGCAAGGGGGCCCAGCCCGCCGCGGAGGGCATCGCCGAGGAGACGGCCGCCGCCGACGGCGACGCCAAGAACGTTCCCGCCCCCGCGTCGAAGGCGAAGACGGCCAAGGCCGCCGCCGCCAAGAGCTGACGCGGTGCGGGAACACGACGGGGACGGCGGCTCCGGCACGACGAGGGCCGAGCGGGAGCTGCCGCCCCAGAGTCCCGAAGAGCAGGCGCGGGCCATCTGCCTGCGCCT
This sequence comes from Streptomyces sp. NPDC031121, assembly GCF_055570615.1. Classification (NCBI taxonomy): domain Bacteria; kingdom Bacillati; phylum Actinomycetota; class Actinomycetes; order Kitasatosporales; family Streptomycetaceae; genus Streptomyces; species Streptomyces sp. NPDC031121. Next base: position 454,459 of record NZ_JBVIGV010000004.1, on the reverse strand, counting down.
GCTCACGGGGATGCCGCGCACCCGGCGCCAGCTCGCGGACGCCCTGGCCAAGCGGGGCATCCCCGACGAGGTCGCCGAGGAGGTCCTCTCCCGCTACGAGGAGGTGGGCCTCATCGACGATGCCGCGTTCGCCGGCGCCTGGGTCGAGTCCCGCCACCGCGGGCGGGGCCTGGCCCGCCGGGCCCTCGCGCAGGAACTGCGCACCAAGGGCGTGGGCGCCGCCCTCGTGCAGGAAGCCCTCGAACGGCTGGACTTCGAGCAGGAGGAGGAGACCGCCCGGGAGCTCGTCGAGCGCAGACTCCGCTCCACGCGCGGCCTCGACCGCGAGAAGCGGATCCGGCGCCTGGCCGGGATGCTCGCCCGCAAGGGCTACCCGGAGGGCATGGCCCTGCGCGTGGTCCGCCGCGCCCTCGAAGCCGAGGGCGGGGACGACGGCTTCGGCCCCGGCGCGGGGTACCCGGAGGACTGACCGGGCGCAGGTCGGGGGTGCCCGTCACATGCGGGCTGGCTGGGCCGGTGGTGGGGCGGCCTTCGCAGCGCCAGGACTGGTAGCCGCCCGTCATGTCCGTGGCGCGGTGCAGGCCGAGGGCGTGGAGGGACGCCACGGCCAGCGACGAGGCGTGGCCCTCGTTGCAGAAGACGATCACCCGCAGGTCGTGGGAGACCGCCTCGGGGAGGCGGTGCGAGCCCTGCGGTCCAGCCGCCACTCCAGCTCGTTCCGCTCGACGACGAGCGCGCCCGGGACCAGGCCGTCGCGTTCGCGGAGGGCCTGGTGGCGGATGTCCACCAGAACGGCGCCGCCCGCCGTGAACTCCGCGTACACCTGCGCCGGCGAGACCCGCTCGTAGGTGCCGCGGACCCGCTCCAGGAGGGCTGCTCCAGTGTCAGGACCGGGCCGCTGCGTCCGAACCTGCGGATCAGCGGCAGCGGCGGGTGGCAGGCGTGCACCGAGACCGCATGCGCCCAGGCGGACTCGTGACCACCTCGTGGACGTGATGCTTCCCGAAGGTGCCGCCCGTGCCCGCCTCCAGGGTCCGGCTGCGGTCGGCGCCCGGCGCCAGTTCCAGGCTGCGCCAGCCCTCGCAAGGGATGGCGGACGGCGAGCGAGTGCTCGGGGAGGGAGCCCCGGGCGGTGGCGAACGCGCCCCTCGATGCGGCGTGGTCGTGCCGGCCCGTCCCCGCCCCGGGCGGCCAGCCGATCAGCCAGGCCTCACTGCCGCCCGGCCCGTCCAGCCGGATCCAGGTGCGCTCGTACGGATGGGGGGAGGGCGGCGACGGCGGCCGTGCGCAGGGCGAAGGCGAGGAGTTCCGGAGCCGTCACGGCGGTGGTGGTGGCGGGGCGTGCAGGGGCGTGCGCGGACACGGCCGCGGTGGCAGGCATGGGGATGACCGCCGCGGTTCCCGGAGGTTCGCGGAAGGGCGCGACGGGGCGCGCGGGGAGACAGGCGAATCAGCAGGAGCGGCGACACACGCAGCCCGCGTAGCCGACCAGGTCCGTGTGGACCCTCCGCCACAGGTGCACGCCGTCGCTGCCGGTCAGGGCGGCGAGTCAAGCACGGCGACCGCGGGGCGGTCAATCGATCACGGCGGAGGGTGTGGTGGACGGGGTGCGGTCCGGCGCGGCGGGGGCGCCCATGCGGACGGCGTCCGCCGCCTCGTACAGCTCGGCCGGCCGTACGCCCGCGAACGTCGCGGCGAGGTGCCCGTCGGGCCGGACGAGCAGCACGGTGTGGGCCGGCGCCCCCGGGTAGCCGTCGGCGACGAGCAGGTCGGCCCGCACCGGCAGGGCGCTCACCGCGGCGGCGAGCCGGGGCATCAGCCCGGCGCCGAGCCAGTGCCGCCGGTCCCACACCCCGGTGCCCGGGGCGACGAGCACCACCAGCAGCCGGCCCCGGCCGAGCATGTCGCGCAGCGGGACGGTCGCCCCGTCGGGCGCCGACACGGGCACGTTCGCGACGGCGCCGCCCGGCTCCGTCGCCGTGGGAACCTCGCGCACCGCGACCGGCGGGGCGTACGCGGGCAGCGCGCCGAGCGGCCCGCGGCCCAGGTGGCCGTCGGTGAGGAGGGCCTCGCCGCCCCGGGGGGAACCCGGCAGCAGCGTCCGCAGCCCGCCGCCTCCGCGCAGGGCGGGCACGGCCTGGTCGGCGGCCCGCAGCCGGGCGGCGACCGCGGTGCGCCGCTCGTCCTCGTAGCTGTCCAGCAGGGACTCCGAGGCGCCGTGGTGCCAGGCCAGCGCCAGCTTCCAGGCGAGGTTCTCGGCGTCCCGGAGCCCCTCCTCGACGCCCTGCGTGCCGAGGGCGCCCAGAAGGTGCGCGGCGTCCCCGGCGAGGAAGGCGCGGCGCTCCCGCCAGCGGATGGCGAGCCGGTGGTGCAGCGTGTGCACCCCGGTGTCGAGGAGGTCGTACGGGGGAGTGGTGCCCCCGCACCAGGAGGCCATCGTGTCCCGGATGAGCGTCACCAGCGCGTCCGGCGTGACGAGTTCGCCGCGCGCCGGGAGCAGCCAGTCGAGCCGCCACACCCCGTCGGGCAGCGGCCGGGCGGTGGTCTCCTGCGGCGGGTCGCGGTGCAGGAGGGCCTCGCCCGGCCAGGGCAGCTCGGTGCGCAGCGCGGCCACGGCGTGCCGCTCGACGGCGGTGCGGCCCGGGAAGCGGATGCCGAGGAGCTTGCGGACGGTCGAGCGCGCCCCGTCGCAGCCGACGAGGTGGCTGCCCCGCCACCAGGTGGTCTCCGCGCCGCGGATGTGCGCGGTGACCCCCCGGTCGTCCTGCTCCAGGGAGTCGAGTCTGCTGTCGGTGACCAGGGTGACCAGCGGATGGGCCGCGGCGGCGCCGCGCAGCCCGCGGGTGAGGGCGTGCTGGGGCACGTGCAGCGGAGCCGGCTCGTCGTCGAAGGTGATCCGGCCGGTGTCGCGGCCGCGCCGCTGCGTGCGCCAGGCCGCGTAGGACGCGCCTTCGTCGCGCAGGGGCGTACAGCCCAGGCGGTGCGCCATGGCGGCGGTGTCGGCGTGGAGGACGACCGTCCGGGCGGGCCGGGGGAGGTCCTTGCCGGGCCCCTCGTCGAGCACGACGGACGGCACGCCCTGGCCGGCCAGGGCGAGGGACAGGGCCAGCCCGACCGGCCCCGCACCGACGACGATCACCGGGTCCACGAGGCGGCTCCCGATGTCCGGTATGTGATCACACAACGTATGCAACCCACTGGAGGTGCCTGCGTCAAGTGACACCCGCCCCGGGCATGCGTGTGGTGGGGGGGGGGGGGGGGGGCCACCCCCACCCGCCGGCCCCGCCCCCCTCCCCCCCTCCCCCTGGTCCGTGCCCGGGTTGGGTTCGGCCCCCCCGATTCAGCGGTAATTTTTAACCCCCCACCCCC